>JAKBCE010000116.1 GCA_021808195.1 Pseudomonadota bacterium | reverse complement strand
CGTTCGTGCTGCACGCCTCGCAGCCGGATGCTGCGGTGAGGATGGGGCTGGTCGACGGCGTTGCGATCATTGCCGACAAGTGGTGGGACGCACAGAAGGCGCTGCGCAAGCTGCGCGCCGAATGGGAACCGCGTGCCGCCTCGAACCAGAGCACGCACGCCTTCGCCCTCGAGGCCGATCGCCTGGCGCACCAGACCCCGCAGACGGTCCTGCGACGCGACGGCGATGTCGAGGCCGCGTTGGCGCAGGCCCACAAGACGGTGAGCGCGGCCTACGCCTATCCGTTTCTGGCGCACGCGACGCTCGAGCCGCAGAACTGCACCGCGCGCCTCGGGCGCGACGGCAGCTTGGAGATCTGGGCGCCCACGCAGAACCCGGCGCCGGGGGCGAAGCTTGTCGCCGAGACGCTCGGGATCGATCCCGGCAAGATCCGTGTGCACATGACGCGGGTCGGCGGCGGATTCGGCCGGCGGCTGAACAACGACTACATGGTCGAAGCCGCGGCAATCGCGCAGCATGCCCGCCGTCCGGTCAAACTCCTCTGGAACCGCGAGCAGGACATTCAGCACGACTCGTACCGCCCCGGAGGCTTCCATCACTTCACGGCGGGGCTCGATGCCGAAGGACGGCTGACGGCGTTTCGGGATCATTTCATCACCTTCGGTCAGAACGGCCGGGTCGCCTCCTCGGCCGATCTGCCGCGCGATCATTTCCCGGCCGGCTTGGTGCCCGCCTTGCAGTATGGGCAGTCACTGATCGAACTCGCTGTGCCCACCGGGCCGATGCGCAATCCCGGCGGCAACGCACTCGCCTTCGCCTTCGAGTCCTTTCTGGATGAAGTTGCGCATGCCGGCGGTCGCGACCCGCTCGCGCTGCGCCTGGAGCTGTACGGTCCGGCGCGCGTGCTGCCGGCGCCTCCACCGCGCTACGGACTGAGGATTCCACCCTTCGACACCGGCCGCGTCCGCGGCGTGCTGGAGGAAGTCGCGCGCCGCTCCGGATGGGCGAATCGAGAACGCCTCCCGTCCGGGACCGGCATGGGCCTGGCGTTTTACTACAGCCACTTCGGTTATGTCGCCGAAGTCGTCCAGGCGAGCGTCGCCGCCGACGGTGTGCCACACGTGCACAAAGTCTGGGCCGCGGTGGACATCGGCAGCCAGATCATCAACCCGGCGGGCGCCTACAACCAGGCTCAAGGCGCGATTCTCGACGGCCTGGGCCAGGCGCTACACCTGCTCGTCACCCTGGACAAGGGCCGCGTGCTGCAGAAGAACCTCGATACGTACCGGCTGCTGCGCATCGAGGAAGCGCCACCCCTCGAGGTGCACTTTGTGCGCAGCGACAACCCGCCGACCGGCCTCGGCGAACCGGCGCTCCCGCCCGTGCTGCCCGCCTTGTGCAATGCGCTGTTCGCGGCAACCGGCAAGCGCATCCGCTCACTGCCGATCGACCCGCAGCACCTGCGCAGCGCCGCTGCCTGAACCGGGCGCCCGTACCGTCGCGTACGGGCGCTCGTGCCCCGAGAGCGCCTCGGGGGAGCCAGGCGCACGGCCGATAGGCACAACTGCGGATTCGCGCCGTCCACCGGACGCGTAACGTCTGCCCGAGGGCCCTGGGGCGCCGCGCTGCGGCGTGCTCGGTGCCGCTTTGCAGCCACAGGGGCGAAGATGGCCGGCGCAGATCGTTTCATCCGTACTTTCGCGCAGATCTCCTCCGCGGATCTGCCGCTCGTGGGCGGCAAGACCGCCTCGCTCGGGGAGATGTACCAGGCCCTGCGGCCGCAGGGCGTACCGATCCCGAACGGCTTCGCCATTACCACTGATGCCTATCGGCACCTGCTCGAGCAGGCCCGACTCTGGCAACCGTTGCGCGCGCTCCTGGCGCCGCTTCGCGTCGAGGATCCCAAGGATCTCGCCGAGCGCGGGCGCCAGGCACGCCACATGATTTATTCGGCGGGGCTTCCCGCCGATCTCGAGGCGGAAATTCTCAGCGCGTACCGGCGCCTGATGAGCGAGTCCGCCGCAACGACCAGCCTCGCCGTGCGCAGCTCGGCCACCGCCGAAGACCTGCCGACGGTGAGTTTCGCCGGACAACAAGACTCGTTTCTCAACATCGAAGGGGAGTCGCGGTTGCTGGAAGCGTGCCGACGCTGCTTCGCCAGCCTCTTCACGGACCGAGCCATCCATTACCGCGTCGACAACGGATTCGACCACTTCAAGGTGGCCCTCTCGGTCGCAGTGCAGAAGATGGTCCGCGCCGACCGCGGCGCGAGCGGCGTGATGTTCACACTCGACACCGAGAGCGGCTTTCGCGACGTGGTGCTGATCACCGGCAGCTACGGGCTTGGGGAGAATATCGTCCAGGGCGCGGTCGAGCCGGATGAGTTCCTGGTCTTCAAGCCAACGTTCCGCAACGGCCTGCGCACGGTGCTGCGCCACACGCTCGGCAGCAAAAAGATCAAGATGATCTACGCGGACGGCTCGGCCGCGGAGTCAACCCGCAATGTCGCCACGACCGACGAGGAGCGCGATCGTTACTGCATCAGCGATCAGCAGATCCTGACACTCACCGACTACGCGCTGAAGATCGAATGGCACTACAGCGAACGCGCAGGTTCGCCGGTGCCGATGGACATCGAGTGGGCCGAGGACGGCCTCGACGGGCAGCTCTACGTCGTACAGGCTCGGCCCGAGACCAGCGCCTCGCGGCGCAGCGTGGCTCTGTTGGAGACCTATCGGCTCGGCGCCGCACCGGCGCCGCTCGTGACCGGGCATGCCGTCGGCGCACGCGTCGCGAGCGGCGTGGTGCGCCGGATCGCCAGCAGCGCCGAGATGGGTCAGTTCCGCAGCGGTGAGGTTCTCGTGACCGAGAGCACGACACCCGACTGGGAGCCGATCATGCGCCGCGCCGCAGCCATCGTCACCGACCGCGGCGGGCGGACCTGTCATGCGGCGATCGTGGCACGCGAATTCGGGGTTCCCGCGGTGGTGGGCACCGGAAATGCGACTGACGTGCTGCATGACGGCGAGCGCGTCACCGTGTCGTGCGCCGAAGGGGAGACGGGCAAGGTCTACGCCGGGGACGTTCCCTTCGAAGTCGAGCGCACCGATCTGGCACGCCTCGCCCGGCCCCGCACCCGAATGATGCTGATCCTGGCCAATCCCGCGACTGCCTTTCAGATGAGCTTCCTGCCCAATGACGGTGTGGCGCTTGCGCGCATGGAGTTCATCATCACCGAGCACATCAAGGCACACCCGATGGCGCTGCTGCATCCGGAGCGGGTCGCCGATGAAGCCGAGCGGCGCGCCCTGGCGCAATTGACGCGCCACTACGGCGATCCGCGCGAGTTCTTCATCGCGCAGCTCGCCGAGGGCCTCGGCACCATTGCGGCCGCCTTCTTCCCCAAGCCGGTCATCGTGCGCATGTCCGACTTCAAGACCAATGAGTACGCGGGACTGCTCGGTGGTCGCTGGTTCGAGCCGAAGGAGGACAATCCGATGCTCGGCCTGCGCGGAGCGGCCCGCTACATCCATCCGTCCTATGCGGCCGGCTTCGCACTCGAATGCGCTGCGATCAAACGGGCCCGGGAAGTGATGGGGCTGCGCAACATCACGCCCATGATTCCGTTCTGCAGACGGGTGCAGGAAGGTGCCGCGGTCGTGGCGCGCATGCGCGAACTCGGATTGGAGCGAGGCAAGGACGGGCTCGAGATCTACGTCATGTGCGAGATTCCGAACAACATTCTGCTCATCGATGAGTTCAGCAGGCTGTTCGACGGCTTCTCCATCGGATCGAACGATCTGACCCAGCTGACGCTCGGCGTCGACCGCGATTCGGCGACGGTGGCCTTCGATTTCGATGAGCGCGACCCGGGTGTGCGCAAATTCCTCAAGCAGGCGGTCGAAGGGTGCCGGCGCAATGGCCGGCACAGCGGGATCTGCGGCCAGGCACCGTCGGATTTCCCGGAGATTACCGCCGAGCTGGTATGCCTCGGCATCGATTCGATCGGCCTGAACCCCGATGCGCTGATCCCCACCACGATGCGCGTCCTGGCGCTCGAGCGCGAGCTCGCCTGCGCCACTGCTCCTGCGGGTGCAACGGGACGCACCGGAACGTGAAACCCCCAATGGAGGCGTCATGACTACGAACGTCGGCAGCATCTGTACCCGAGAGGTCGTCACCGTGACGCCTCACGTCGATCTGGCCACCGCGGCGCGGTGCATGCGGGAGAGGAACGTGGGATTTCTGGTGGCCGTCGATCCGCAACCGAATACCGCTTACGGCCGACCCGTCGGCGTACTGACGGACCGCGACATCGTCGTGTCAGTCGTCGCCGGAGAGGCGGACCCGAAGATGCTCACGGTCGCAGATGTGATGAAGCAGTATCCGGCGATGGCGGACGAGACGGATTCGCTGGAACAAGCGCTGCGCACGATGCGCCGCATGGGCGTACGCCGATTGCCCGTGGTCGGCGCCGGCGGGATGCTGAGCGGGGTGCTCTCGCTCGATGACGTGTTGGACGTTCTCTCCGCAGAACTCAGCGAAGTCTCCAGCACGGTCCGAGGCGCCCGGCACAGCGAGGATCGAGCCCGGTGAGCCCGCACCCTTGCGACTCGTCACGTCGCGCCGCGATGAGCTCTGGCGCGCGCGGTGCGCCGTGACCCAGCGCGTCGCCATTCTCACCAGCGGAGGCGACGCCCCGGGCATGAATGCGGCGATCCGTGCGGCGGTGCGTGCCGGTCTTGCTCACGAGTTGGACATGTTCGGCGTCCGACACGGCTACACCGGGCTGATCGCGGGAGACTTCCGCCGCCTTGGGGCTCGCGAAGTCGGCGGCATCATCGATCGCGGCGGCACCATGCTCGGCACCAGTCGCTGCCCGGATTTTCTCACCGACGAAGGCCAGCAGACGGCCGTGCGTCGACTCGCCGAGCACGAGATCGCCGGACTGGTCGTCGTCGGCGGCAATGGCTCGCAGCGCGGTTCGCTGGCACTCGCGCAGCGCGGCGTGGCCGTCATCGGCATTGCCTCGACCATCGACAACGATCTGGCCGGATCTGATGTCACGCTTGGCGCGACTACGGCGGTCGATGTGGCGCTCGAGGCGATCAGCCGGCTGCGCGTGACTGCTGCAGCGCACGGAAGGGTTTTTCTCGTCGAAGTGATGGGTCGCGCCTGCGGGTATCTGGCACTGATGGCCGGCATCGCCGGCGGCGCCGAGGCGATCGTGATCCCGGAAGCGGAGCAGTCGCCCGAGCAGATCGCCATCGCCATTCAGGATGCGTACCGGCGGGGCAAGAGTCACGCCATCGTGGTGGTCGCCGAAGGCGCGAAACACAATGCGGACGCGCTCGCCAGGCATTTCACTGAACATGCCGAGCGACTGAACTTCGAGTTGCGGGTCACCAAGCTCGGGCACGTCCAGCGCGGCGGCAGCCCCGGGGCATTCGACCGACTGAGCGCCACGCTGCTCGGAGCTGAGGCGATCGAACGGTGGTGCGCCGGCGAACATGGCGTTCTGCTCGGACTCTCCGGCGCGCGCCTCACGGTGAGCCTGCTGCGCGAGGCGGTGGCACGTCCGAAGCCACTGCAGCCGCAATGGCTGCACCTGGCGCAGGTCCTGGCGCGCTGAACGGGCAGCGCGACAGTCATCATCACCATCGAGGTCGGTTCGGACCGTAGCGAGGAGAGCGCACTATGAAGCTGAAAGAGCTCTGCACACCGGATGTCGTGTATTGCACGGCACAGATCAGTGCGCTGCATGCAGCGCGCCTGATGCGCGAACGGCACGTGGGCGACCTGGTCGTGATCGACGACAGCGAGGAGACGCACGCGCCGATCGGCATCGTCACGGACCGCGACATCATCGTGGAGGTTCTCGCCAAGGACCTCGATCCGGCCACAACCACAGTGCGCGAGATCATGCGTGTGCCCCTGGTGATCGCCCGTACCTCCGAAGAGGCGGAAAATGCGCTCGAGCGCATGCGCGCGCACGGCGTGCGCCGCGTTCCGGTGCTCGATGACAGTGAGCAGCTCGTCGGCATTCTCTCGCTCGATGATCTGCTGAAGCGGCTGGCCGCCGATGCCGCGGTGCTCGCGGACATCGTGGCGCGCGAGCAGGATCGGGAACATCGGCTGCGCCGCTGAGGTCGGTCGCGGCAGCCGCCGCCTGCCGATGTCCGCGGGCGTCGTCGCGCCGCGCGGCGGCTGGTAAAATTCCCCTCGCCCGAGTCTTCGGGCGCTCCCTTCAGCGAATTCCAGGACCGCGATGCATACGCCCGCTCTCTTCACGCCCCTGCGCGTGCGCAATCTCGAACTCGCCAACCGTATCGTGATCGCCCCGATGTGCCAGTACTCGGCGGATCACGGGCGCATGACGGACTGGCACCTGATTCATCTCGGCCAGCTCGCCTTGAGCGGAGCGGGGCTGCTCACGATTGAGGCCACGGCGGTCCTGCCGGAAGGGCGCATCACGTATGCCGACGTCGGCCTGTGGAACGACGAGACGCAGGCGGCGATGGCCGACACCGTCGAGCGCATCCGGCGTTACGCATCGATCCCGATTGCGGTGCAGCTGGCCCATGCGGGGCGTAAGGCCTCGACCGAAGTGCCGTGGAAAGGCGGCCAGCAGCTGCCGCCGGGCGATGCGCACGGCTGGCAGACACTCGCCCCGTCCGCCCTGCCCTTCGCGTCGGGCCAGCAGCCCCCGGCGGCGCTCGATCGTGACAGCCTGCGCGCCGTGCGCGAAGCGTTTGCGGCCGCCGCGGTCCGCGCCGGCCGGATCGGTCTCGATGCGGTGCAGATCCACGCCGCACACGGGTATCTGCTGCACCAGTTCCTCTCGCCGCTCAGCAATCATCGCGAGGATGAGTACGGCGGATCGCTGCAGAACCGGATGCGCTTTGCGCTCGAGGTGTTCGATGCGGTGCGCGCCGCCTTCCCGGCCGATCGACCGGTGTCGGTGCGGGTCTCGGGGACCGACTGGGTCGACGGCGGCTGGGACTGCGAGCAGACCGTCGCATTCGCCGAGCAGCTGCAGGCGCACGGCTGCGATGCGATCCATGTCTCGAGCGGCGGCCTGCACGCCGCGCAGCGCATCCCGGTGGGGCCCGGCTACCAGGTCCCGCTGGCCCGCGCCGTCAAGGCGGCGGTGCGGATTCCGGTGGTCGCCGTCGGGCTGATCACCGGGTTCGAGCAGGCCGAAGCGATCATCGCAACCGGGGATGCCGATCTCGTGGCCCTGGCGCGCACGGCGCTTTACGACCCGCGCTGGCCCTGGCATGCCGCCGCCGCACTCGGCGGCCAGGTGCACGCGGCGCCGCAGTACCTGCGTTGCGAACCGCAGCGGCTGCGGGGCCTGTTCGCCGCGGACTGACCGGGCGGGCTAGCGCCCCAGGCTCCACAGCACGACCGCGTCGAACAGCGCCTTACCCTG
>JAKBCE010000115.1 GCA_021808195.1 Pseudomonadota bacterium | reverse complement strand
CAGCCGCAGGTCGCGCTGTGGAAGCCGCTGTCCTCGGCCATTGCCATTGGAACCGGCGGTCCGTTCGGCGCCGAGGGGCCGATCATCATGACCGGCGGGGCGCTGGGCTCGCTGTTCGCCCAGTTCTTCAAGCTGAGCGCCGCGGAACGCAAGACGTTGCTCGCCGCCGGCGCCGCTGCCGGCATGACCGCCATTTTCGGCACACCCGTGGCGGCGGTGCTGCTGGCAATCGAGATCATGCTGTTCGAGTGGAAGCCGCGCAGCTTCGTGCCCGTGGTCATCTCGGCCGTCGTGGCGATCGCCTGGCGGCCCTGGCTGGTCGGCGCATGGCCGCTGTTCGCACACACCGGTGCGCCGCTCATGCCTTGGTGGGGCCTGGCGGTCTGCGCGCTGGTCGGGGTGATCGCCGGCCTGCAGTCGGCGCTTACGACGGGGGCGCTCTACTGGGTCGAAGAACTGTACGAGAAGCTGCCCATGCACTGGATGTGGTGGCCGGCGCTCGGGGGCATCGTCGTCGGCATCGGCGGGCTGTTTGATCCGGCCGCGCTCGGCGTCGGGTATGACAACATCCAGGCGCTGATCAGCGGCAACGTGCTGATGCATGCCGCGATTGCGCTGCTCGTCGTGAAGTCGATCATCTGGGTCGTGGCGCTGGCGTCGGGAACCTCCGGGGGTACGCTCGCGCCACTCTTGATGATGGGCGGGGCCGTCGGGGTGCTCGAGGCGCACGTGTTGCCGTTCGGTGGCTCGGGGTTCTGGGCGCTCATCGCCATGGCGGCCGTGCTGGGCGGGACGCTGCGCTGTCCGCTCACTGCCACGGTGTTCGCCGTCGAGCTCACCGGCGACTTACGGGTCATGCCCGCGGTCATTGTTGCGTGCGCGGCATCGTTTGCGGTGACGGTGCTGCTGATGCGCCGCTCCATTCTCACCGAACGTCTGGCGCGCCGCGGACGGCATCTGACGTACGAGTACACCGTGGATCCTTTCGAGGTGATGCGCGTCCGGGACATCATGGCGCATCCGGTGCACACCCTGGTGGCGAGCCTATCGATGCCGGACACGCTGGCCTTCTTCGAGGCCGAACCGGACGTCAAGCGACACAGGAGCTATCCGGTCGTCGATGATGCCGGGCGCGTCGTCGGAATGGTGTCGCGCTCCGAGGTGCTGCGTTGGTCCCGGGAGGGCTGGAAGGATGAGGAAACGCTGGGCGAGCGGCTGGGCGCCCCGGAGGTGTTCGTCGGGCATCCCGAGGATCGGGTGGGGGAATTAGCAGACCGCATGATTGCGGCCGATGTCGGACGCGTGCCGATCGTCGAGCGGACCTCGGGTGTCCTGGTGGGTCTGGTGGCCCGGCGTGATCTGCTGCGGGTGCGGGCGCATGCGGGGCAACTCGAGCGCGAACGCTCACAGCTGATGAGTTTTTATTGACCCCCGGTCGTGTCGCGATCCGTTCGCTCGCTTCACGCCACGGTGCGCCGTGAAGCGAAATCTTGGCGGTGGCGGCGGGCGCCGAAGCGCCTGCCATGGGGTGTGCCTCGCGCGAGATTGACTCTGGAGTCCGATCCGGGGTGTACGCTCCGCGCTTCATCACAGGGGTGAGCGGACAGAGCGTAGCGGTGCACGGCGGATCGGCACAGGTGCCTCCGGTGAGCGGGCCCCCCACCCCGGCCCGTGCGCGAGACGTTGCGGGGCGCGGCGGACTGCCGTTTGGTGCCGTGATGGCGACCGCCGGTGCCTCGGCATTGGCGGGGCGGTGCGGCATGACGCCCCTGGTGCGCCCGCTGCTCGGCCTCGCAATCCTCCAGGCAGGGTGGGTGACGGTGCGCGCCGTGGCGCGCTGCTGCGCGGATTTTCCACTCGGGTGGCGCTCGAGGTGGGCATTGGGCCCGGCCCACGAGCATTCCGGATTCCACACCGTCCCGTTGGGTCTGGCGGTGATCGCGAGCGGGCTGCTGGCCCTCGGTGCGGCGGCGGTGACCCGCTGGCCGCTGCTGTGCGCCGGGGTCTGCCTCGGCGCGGCCTGGCTGACGGCGATGATCGCCGTCGGTCGCTTCGGCGGATCGCTGGCCGTCCGGGGTGTCGAGCTGCACTCGCTCGACGGAACATGGTTTCTCGTGCCTGCGGTGCTGCTCGGGGCGGCGATCGCGACCGACCGCCTGACGGCGCAGGTCGGGGGACAGTGGATCGACGCGCTCCAAGTGCTCACCGCCGGCAGCGCCGTCCTCGGCTGGTTCGGGTACTGGTTGGTCGCCGTGTTGGCCGGGCTGCGGATCTGGCGGCACGGACTCGGCTCCGGCGCGCTCGCGCCCTGGTGGATCGCGATGGGGTGCGCAGGACTTGCCGCAGCGGCGCTCGGTCAGGTGCTGCACAGCCGGCCGCAGGGGCTGCCCGCGCAGTGGCTGGCCGATGCGACCGCGATGTCGGTGAGTGCGGCCATTCTGCTCAGCGTGCCGGTACTGCTGCTGAGTGCGCGGTTTCTCCTGTTGAAGTGTGAATTCCGGACTGCGGCATCGTGGCCACCCACATTCTCCACCGCCGTGTTCGCGTTCGGCGCACTTCAGGCTGGGCGCGTGCTGCACGTGCTCCTGCTCAGCACCCTCGGCGTCGGCGCCGCCTACGCGACGCTGCTGTTCTGGTGCGTGACGGCAGGGTGGAACCTGAAGTGCGCGTACACCACGGGGTTCGCCGGCAGGCGGCGCTCGTAGCACGGGCGCGCCGCCGCACCGGTTACGCGGACTCCAATTCCTTGGCGAAGTGCAGGGCGAGAATGTGCAGGCCGTGGCGGTGATAGAAGCGGTGCGCGCCCTGATTGTTCACGCCGGAGTCGAGTTCCAGCCGCTCGCAGCCTGCAGCGCGTCCGCGCCGTTCGACTTCAGCGAGCAGCGCGGCGCCGACGCCTTTGGAGCGGCGTGCCGGGTTGGTGACCAGGTCGTCGAGGAACGTGACCCGACCGCGGCTCGTGGCCACGATCCGGTACAGGGCCGCACCGATGCACCGATCCGCGCCCTGATCGGCGATGAGCACGCGCAGACCTTGTTCACGACCTTCACTCAACAGCGTATCGAACGTATCGACGCTGAGGCCGGGCCGTAAGGCCGCCAGCAGCGGATACAGGTCGGCCTCCAGGGATGGGTCGTTGGCGGTGATCTCGCGCAGAGTGACGTTCACGCGGGGCTCGCATCTCAATCGAAGACGCATCGTGGATCGCGCGCGCAACGGTGTCTGTTCGCGCTTCCGTCCACGCTCGAGGCAGTCGGATCCGGTGAAAACGGCCGAATGCGGGGTCACATGTCCCGGTCGCGTATAGCACAGTCGACGCCGGGCGGCCGGCCGTTGCGCCCGGGATGACGTGGGCCGGGGGCACTGTTCCAAACTGGGACGCCTCCGGTGGGCCGGCGACCCAGGGGGCGGCGCTGGCATCGCGGAAATACTCACCGCGGTTGCGGTTCGGCACGGATGAGTGCGCGGCGTATCCCCGGCATGTGTGCCGGTATGCGACAGGACCGCCGGGTGCAGCCGCCCAGCCTGCGCGCAAGCTGGGCGAACTGCTGGGCGCAAGAACCCCGGCACATCCGATGTGTCGGGTGCAGCAGAATGCGCGGACCGGTCATGCGTCCTCTCGTGGTGGCAGGCTCATCCTCATGGCCGTAGGCGACAAAAAACTTTGTCTGGAAGACTGCGCGGTGATTACACGCACGCCTCTATGCGGCCACCCCGTAAGTATCTGTCCGAATCCAATCATCCCGGGCGGCGGCGTACAAAGAATGCACGGTGGCGAGTGTTCGGGGCCACGTTCCGTCGCTCTGTGGCACGGTCATGAGAAGCGGCGCGAAGGCGCGCGCATACGCTGAGGGTAGAGCAATGAGCATCCTGAAGGTTCGCAACCTGCTTGTCGTCGCAGGTTTACTGATCGGCGGGACGGCCGCCGCGCAGACGGCAGTGCATTGGCAGGCGCTCCCGACGGTGGCACCTGCACCGGCAGATAATCCCACCACGCCGGCAAAGATCGAACTCGGCAAGATGCTGTTCTTCGATCCGCGGTTGTCCTCGACCGGAACGGTCTCGTGCTTCTCCTGCCACAACATCATGGAAGGCGGTGATGATCATCGGCCGGTCTCCATCGGTGTCGAGGCGCAGCGAGGTGGCCGAAACGCCCCCACCGTGTGGAACGCGGCGTTCCTGTCCGTGCAGTTCTGGGACGGTCGTGCGCCGACGCTCGAGGAGCAGGCCAAAGGTCCGCCGGCCAACCCCATCGAGATGGGGATGAAGAACCTCACGGCGGAAGTCACCCGGATCGAGAAGATTCCCGGCTACGCGCCGTATTTCCATGAGGCGTTCGGACCGGGCAATGTCATCACGATGGACAATGCCGCCAAGGCGATTGCTGCCTATGAGCGCACGCTGATCACCCCGGGAAGCCCGTACGATCGGTACGTGCAGGGCGACCACAGTGCGATGTCGCCAGAGCAAGTGCGCGGGATGGAGACATTTGCCTCGGTGGGCTGCACCGGGTGTCACCAGGGGCCGAACTTCAGCGGGCCGCCGCTGCCGATGGGGACGGGGTTCTTCATGAAGTTCCCGATCTATACCAATAACCCCTATGTGAAAAAATACGATCTGATGAGCGATCTGGGACGCTATGACGTGACCCATCGCGATGCGGACAAGAACGTCTGGCGAGTCCCGGGGCTGCGCAACCTCGTGTACACGGCGCCGTATTTCCACAACGGCTCGGTGAAGACTCTGCCCGAGGCGGTGCGGGTGATGGCGGCGACGCAGCTGAACCGCACGCTGACCGATGTGCAGGTGCGCGACATCGTGGCATTCCTCACCGCGCTGACCGGACCTTTCCCGGTGCAGACCATGCCGCGCCTGCCGCCGACGCCCGGGGACCTTCTGAGTCGCTGAGCGATCGGGGACTTCACGGCTTTGCGGCTCGGTGAATCGCCGAGTCTGCGCCGCGGGACAGGGCGATTCACTTCGAACCATCAACCTGAAAATATCTCCATAAATAATTGTTTAAGTTATGATTATCGGTGCAGGGGCGCCGGCCTTTCGGAAATGGCGTCCCGCGCGTTCAATGCGGAAGGCCAAACGGCTGTCCAATGCTCGCGCACGGGTGTGCGGGCCGCATGAGGGCCGGAGGGCTCACCCTGGGCGGGGGCGCGATATTTTTCCGCGAAGGAGGGTATAAATAGGTGGCCGGGTGCGATCTTAGGACAACGAATGCACAGGTCTGCGCCGTCGATCACCCATGCCGCCGGATAAGTCATCCAGTCTCGCTGCCACGCTTGCAGTCTCGCAGGGCGAGCGGTTGCGGCGCTTCTTCTCACTTCGAGTACGCAATCCTGCGGACATCCCGGACCTGACCCAAGAGGTGTTTCTGCGGATGCTGCGCATCCCCAATGGCGACGCCATTCGTTCTCCGGAGGCCTACCTGTTCACGGTCGCGTTGCATGTGGCCCAGCAGCATGCGCTGCAGAATTCGCTCATTCCGCCGGCGCAGCAGGCGGAGGAACTGCTGGCGCAGCTGCCGGCCTCCCCGGACGCCGATCCGCTCCTGCAGGCCCACGGTCAGCAATGTCTCGACGCCTTCACCCGCGCGCTCGAGCGCCTGTCGCCGAAGGCGCGCGCGACATTCGTGCTGCATCGCCAATATGGCATGACCCTCAAGGACATCAGTCGCGAGCTGCGCATTTCCTTTCCGATGGCCAAGAAGTACCTGGCCAAGGCACTTCAGCAGATTCACCAGCACCTGGATGCACAGTAGGCAGCCCGTGAGCGCACGTATCGGCAAGCGGTATTCCGAGGAGGTCTACGAGCAGGCCTGCGAATGGTTCGCGGAATTCCGCGCGAGCGCCGCCGAGGAGGCGACGCGGCAGGCGTTCTTCGCCTGGTTGCAGCAGGCCCCGGCGCACATGGCGGCTTACCTGGACGTCGCCTCGAGCTGGAGGCGGGCCGGAGCGCTGGATGTCGGCGCACAATTCTCCAAGGAAGCGCTCATCGCCGAGGCGTGCGACGCCGACAATCTGGTCGCGTTTCCGGGCGTCGCTGTGCGGCCGCAGGATCGGCGCCGGTCGCGGGCGCTGACGCCTGCACGTGTGTCCTGGGCCGCGGGGGTGTTTGCACTGATCGGGGCAGGGCTGATCGCGCTGTGGATGCACGCCGGCGCGACGACGTACTCCACGGGGATCGGCCAGAAACGCACCATCACGCTGGCAGATGGCTCGGTCGTCGAGTTGAACGCCCGCTCCCGGATCATCGTGCGCTACACCCAGCGGGAGCGCGAGATCGAGCTGGTGCGCGGCCAGGCGTTCTTTGCCGACACGTTCGAGCCGAATCGCCCGTTCATCGTGCGCAGCCGCGCCACCGTCGTGCGCGCAATCGGCACGCAATTTGATGTGAACCTGCTGCATTCCGAAGCCATCGTCACTGTGATCGAGGGCAAAGTTGCGGTTGCGCGGCCACACCCGCCCCGAATCAGCGCGCCCGATCGGCTCCCCCCACCCGCCCGTCACCGTGCGGGAGATCTCTCGCTGGTCTACCTCACCGCCGGGGAGCAGATCACGGTGTCCCCGACGCGCCGCCTACAGCCGGTGTCGGCGAATACCACGGACGCGATTGCGTGGGTGCACCACAACCTCATCTTTGCTTCGACTGCCTTGAGCGATGTGGTGCAGGAATTCAACCGCTACAACGCCCGGCACATGGTGATCGCGTCCCCCTCGCTCGAGACCTTCAGGATCGACGGGGTGTTCTCCTCGACCAATCCGGACTCCTTGATCGCGTTCCTGCGCCAATACCCGGGCATCGAGGTGCGGGACGCCGGCGGGCGGGTGCTCATCTTTCGGCGGGCGCCGCGATAGGATTTTCCGCCCGGGGGGTATAAAGCGGCGGTGTCGACGCTCTTTCTGCCCAGAGGGGGAGCGTCATGGGGTATCGCAGGACGCTCACCCATCATTACCGATTACAACGAATTAGGGGGACGGGTCATGCGGTCCGATGTCATCGCCGTTGCGTTGGGTATGGCATTGCTGGGGGTCTCGGCGGGCGCTGCAGCGCAATCGGCCGCCACTCGGGTTAGCACGAACATTCCGCCGGAACCGCTGCGGCCGGCCCTGCGACGCCTGGCGCAGGAATTTGGTTTCCAGATCGTCTATCCGTCGAAGGATGTCGCGAACCGCCGCAGTCCCGGGGTCGTGGGCAGCTATACGCTCTCTGAGGCACTCCAGCACGCGCTCGCCGGAACCGGTTTGACGTTCCGCTATATCGATGTGCATACGATCACGATCGTGCCCGTCTCCGGTCAGGTGGCCGCCGACCCGCCCGCGCCCGGTGCGGCCCCGGGGTCCGATCCAAAGGTCGGCGATCCTCCGGCCGCGAATTCCAGCAGTGACGCGCCCCACGCCCAAAGCACTACTTTCGGCGGGGCCGGCGTCCGCGCGGCGTCGGATCCACCGCAGGCCGATGCCGGTTCGAGCGC
>JAKBCE010000114.1 GCA_021808195.1 Pseudomonadota bacterium | reverse complement strand
CGAGAGCATCGAGCCGCTGATCGGTCGCCCGGTACCGGTGCCGGCGCAGCTGGCCGAGCTGTACGAGCGGCCGAGCCAGTTCGAGGAGATCGACGCCGATCTCAGTGCGCTGCGCGCCGCGCTCGATTGAGGGGGGCTTAGCGCACAGGTGATGGGTCTGTGCGCGGGCACCGTGCCCGCGCACAGCAAACCGTCATCAGCCGCTGATCAGCTTTTCCAGCTCCGGCACGGCCTGGAACAGATCGGCGACGAGACCGATGTCGGCCACTTCGAAGATTGGCGCTTCCGGATCTTTGTTGATCGCGACGATGGTGCGCGCATCCTTGATGCCGGTGAGGTGCTGGATGGCCCCGGAGATACCCACCGCCATGTACAGCTGTGGTGCGATGATCTTACCGGTCTGCCCGACTTGCAGCTCATTCGGCGCGTAGCCGGCATCGACCGCCGCCCGCGAGGCGCCGACGGCCGCGCCGATCTTGTCGGCGAGGCTGTAGAGGATTTTGAACGCATCGGCACTGCCGAGTCCGCGCCCACCCGAGACCACCTTGGCCGCAGTCTGCAGGTCCGGCCGATCGCTCTTGCTGCTCGAGACGGACACGAAGCGAGTGTGGGTCGGCAGCTCGACGCTCGAAGTGACCGTCTCGATCGTTGCGCTGCCGCCGAGCGGTGCCGGTTGGAACGAGGCGGTACGCACGGTGCCGATCACCTTGGTGCCGGCGGCGACCTCGACGGTGACCAGAGCGTTGCTCGCGTAAATCGGCCGGCGGAAGCGCGTGGCGCTCTCAACCGCCATGATGTCGCTGATCTGCGGGCTGTCGAGCAGGGCTGCGATGCGCGGCATGACGTCCTTGCCGAACGTGCTCGAGGGGCCGATTACATGGCTGTACGGGCCGGCGAGTGCGGCGATCTGTGGGGCAATCAGTGCCGCCAGCGGGTGCGCATGGACGGCCTGTTCGATCACGAGTACTTTGCCGACGCCCTGCAGCTGGGCCGCCTGCGCGGCAACTGCGCTAGCATCGGCGGCACACACGGCAATCGTGATGTCAGCGTCCGGGATGCCGGCGGCGCAGGCGACGCACTTGGCGGTGCCGACACTCAGTTGATTCTGGCTGTGCTCAGCGAGGATCAGGATGGAGTGGCTCATGGTTACAGCAGCCCTTTCTGCTTCAGTGCGGCGAGGAGCTCGGCGGGATCCTTGACCCGGATTCCTTTCTGACGCTGCGGCGGTGCTTCGAAGCGCACCGCCTTCAGCTGCTCGCGAGCCTCGAGGCCGAGGCTGGCAAGATCGAGCGTCTCGAGCGGCTTCTTTTTTGCCTTCATGATGTCTGGCAGCTTCACGTAGCGCGGCTCGTTCAAGCGCAGATCCACCGTCACCACCGCCGGCAGGTCGATCTCGATCGTCTCGAGTCCGGCGTCGACCTCGCGGGTAACCTGCGCCTTGCTGCCCTCGAGCTGCAATTTGGAGGCGAACGTGGCCTGCGGCCGGTTCCACAGCCCCGCCAGCATCTGCCCGGTCTGGCCATTGTCATTGTCGATGGCCTGCTTGCCGAGCAGGACGAGGAAGGGCTGCTCACGCTCGACCAGCTTCAGCAGCACACGCGCGGCCACCAGTGGCTCGATCGAGGCGTCAGTCTGCACGTGCAGCGCGCGGTCGGCTCCCATGGCGAGCGCCGTGCGCAGTTGCTGCTGGCAGTCCGCCGGACCGACGCTGGCGACAACGACTTCCTCGGCTGCACCGCGCTCCTTGATCCGCAGTGCCTCCTCGAGCGCAATCTCGTCGAACGGATTGACACTCATCTTGACCCCGTCGGTGACCACGCCGGTGCCGTCGGGTTTGACACGGATGCGTACGTTGTAGTCCACAACGCGCTTAATGCCGACCAGTATCCGTTGCATCAGTTCGTTTCCAGGCAAAACAATTTAGGAAAGAGTGCGTGACTCAATGTCAGTTACTCTCGACCGCGTCCGGTCGCCGCCGCCGGGCACGCGTATTTTCCCGAGGCGCACTTGCCTTCGGGGCCGGCAAGTTTACCACCTTGCGCAATTGAACGTACTGTGCGCTCGAGTGGGGGATGCCCATGGCCTCGACGAAGTGCGCCTGGAAGCGCGGCTCGATCGCCGTTTCGATTTTTTCGACCCGGTGCACGAGCGTTTCAATCGTATGCCGGGCGCTGTAATCGAGCAGAGCTATGCGCGCCCCGGTGCCGGCGGCGTTGCCGGCCGACTTAACGTGCTCGAGATCACAATCGGGGATCATGCCGAGCACCATGGCGTACTTGACGTCGATGTGAGCGCCGAAGGCCCCGGCGAGCCGGATGTTGTCGACGCGCTCGGTGCCGAAGCGCTCCATCAGCAAGGTGATGCCCGCATTCAGTGCCGCTTTGGCAAGCTGGATGGCGCGCACGTCGTTCTGGGTGATGGTCAGGGTCTGCGTACCCTGGTGCACCAGATAGCCGAATGTGCGGCCCTGGGCGACGATGCGTCCGCTACGCTCAGCGAGCCGGCCGTCGATCACCCCGTCCTGGTTGATGACCCCGGAGAGATACATCTCGGCGATGATCTCGATGATCCCGGAGCCGCAAATGCCCGTCACACCGGTTGACTTGATCGACTCGGCGAACCCGGGTTCATCGGACCACAGTTCCGAACCGATCACCTTGAAGCGCGGCTCGAGCGTGGTTGGATCGATGCGCACGCGCTCGATCGCGCCCGGGGCGGCACGCTGACCGCAGCTGATCTGCGCGCCCTCGAATGCAGGACCGGTGGGGCTGGAGCAGGCGACCAGACGCGTGGAGTTGCCGAGCACGATCTCGGCGTTCGTGCCGACATCGACCAACAGAGTGATCGCCTCGCTGAGATCCGGCCGTTCGGCGAGGATCATGCCGGCGGTGTCCGCGCCGACGTGTCCAGCGATGCACGGCAGCGTGTACGCCCGGGCGTTCGGGTGTACGGCGATGCCGATTTCAGCGGCGGTGATCGACATGGCCTCATCGGTCGCGAGCGCGAACGGTGCGCCGCCGAGCTCGTCCGGATTCAGCCCGAGCAGCAGGTGGTGCATGATCGGGTTGCCGACCAGAGTGAGCTCGAGGATGTCCTGTGCCGTGACGCCCGCCTCGCGGGCCACCTCGGCAGCGAGCGTGCTGAGCGCCTCGCGCACCGCACGGGTCATCTGTTCGGCACCATCGGGGTGCATCATCGAGTAGGACACGCGGCTCATCAGATCCTCACCGAAGCGGATCTGCGGATTCATCATGCCGCTTGAGGCCAGGACCTCCCCGGTGGTGAGATTACACAGGTGCGCGGCGATCGTAGTCGAGCCGATGTCGACGGCGAGTCCGAGCAGCCGCTCGTGAAAGCCCGGCCAGATGCCGATGATCTGCCGGCCGGCGTGCACTGCGACGGTGACTTTCCACTCGCCCTTGCGCAGTGTCGGCTGCAGAGTCTGCAGGACTGACAAATCACAGCCGAGATCGCGCAATTGCCATTCGCGCTCGAGCGCTTCCTTCAGGCGCTGCAGGTCCCCGGCCGGATCGTGCATGTCCGGCTGACGCACCTCGACATAGTACAGATGCGCGACCGGATCGAGGTTGATGGCGCGTGCGTCGGCGGCCTTGCGGATCACCTGGCGGTGCACCTGGCTGCTCGGCGGAACGTCAACCAGCAGATCGCCTTCGATGCGCGACTGACAGGACAGGCGCCGCCCGGGGGCGAGCGCGCGGCGCCGCGCGTAGCTCTCCTCGGCGCTGCTGCGCGCCGAGAGGTGTTCAGTGGAGGAGTTCACTCCCTGCTTGGCAAACTCGCCCTCCATGACCAGTACCTGACAGCGGCCGCAGATCGCGCGGCCGCCGCAGACCGAATCGATGTCCACCCCTAGGGAGCGAGCCGCCTGCAGCAGCGGCGTGCCGCTCGGGAAGCGTCCGCGCTTGCCCGAGGGGGTGAACACGACGAGCGGCATCTGTTCAGCTGACACGGCGGCGGTGCCCCCCTTCGCGTCGACCGCGGGCGGCGCCTTCCGTCCCGGGAGCGCCCGCGGGCGGCACCTCGCGGAAGCGGCGGATCCAACGCGCGCAGTCCGGATCGTGTCCCATCATGACATCGGCCCCCATGATGGCGCGCACCACTTCGAGGTGCAGCGGGTTCATGATCGCGGAGGTCATCCCCGCGGTGATCGCCGCGACCAGAAATGCGCTGGTCACGCCCTCGCGTGCCGGCAGACCGAAACTGATGTTCGATGCGCCGCAGGTCGTGTTGACCTTCAGCTCCGAGCGCAGTCGCCGCAGCAGATGCATCACCTGCACGCCGGCCTGGTTGATCGCGCCGATCGGCATCACCAGAGGATCGACGACCACGTCGCTTGAGGGAATGCCGTAATCGGCTGCGCGGTGCACGATTTTCTTAGCGACCTCGAAGCGCACGTCGGGGTCTTCGGAGATGCCGGTCTCATCGTTGGAAATGGCCACCACCGCCGCACCGTATTTCTTCACCAGCGGCAGCACGGCCTCGAGCCGCTCTTCCTCGCCGGTGACCGAGTTGACCAGGGCTTTGCCCTTGTAAACCGCCAGGCCGGCCTCGAGGGCGGCGACGATCGAGGAATCGATCGACAGCGGCACATCGGTGATTGATTGGACCAGCTGCACCGTCTTGGCGAGAATCGCCGGCTCATCGGCGAGCGGGATGCCCGCGTTGACATCGAGCATATGCGCTCCGGCGGCCACCTGTGCCCGCGCGTCCGCCTCGACTCGCGAGAAGTCTCCGGCGGCCATTTCGGCGGCCAGCACCTTGCGACCCGTGGGATTGATGCGCTCGCCAATCATCACGAACGGTCGATCGAAGCCGATGAGCACTTCGCGGGTTGCGGAGCTGATGACGGTATCGGTCATGATGCTTTCCTGTGTGAATTGGATTGAGGATCGCGACCGGGGTACCAGGGCACGCGCCCTGCGAGCACTCCAGACCGTTCGACGATCTCCGGGACACTTTCTTCCTGGCGGTACGCCATGATGTGCACGCCGCTCACGCCGCGGATCTCGCGCAACTGCTGAATGATCTCGATGCACAGCTCGCGACCCTCGCGGGCCTGATCCTGTGCGCCGGCGAGGCGCTTGATGATCGCATCGGGGATGTGCAGGCCAGGCACGTTCTTGCGCATCCACTCGGCGGTCTTGGCCGAGCGCAACGGTCCGACGCCAACCAGCAGGAAAACCTTGCCGATGAGGCCGAGGTCCTCCACGCGCTGCATGTACTGCTGCAGCAGCGGCACGTCGTAACAATATTGGGTCTGGATGAACTGGGCGCCCGCATCCACCTTCTTGGCGAGCCGCTCGGCGCGCCACTCGAGAGGCGGAGCAAAGGGGTTGGCCGCTGCACCGAGCAGCACCCGCGGCGGATAAGTGAGCTTGCGTCCGCTGAGAAAGCGCTGCTCATCGCGCAGCGTGCGCGCCGTGGTGAGCAGTGACATGCAGTCGAGGTCAAATACCGGCAGTGCCTGCGGATGATCGCCCGCCTGCACCCCATCTCCGCTCAGGCACAGGATGTTGCACACGCCCATCGCAGCGCCGCCGAGGATGTCGCCCTGGATCGCGATGCGGTTCTTGTCCCGGCAGGAGATCTGCATTACCGGCGCATACCCGATCCGGGTGAGCAGCGCACATACCGCGACACTCGACATGTGGCAATTCGCGCCGCTGCCGTCGGTTGCATTGATCGCGTCGACATAACCGTCGAAGATTTTGGCGCGCTGATAGACTTCCTCGGGATCGGCTGAGTCCGGTGGCGCCAACTCGGTGGTGATCGCGAACTGTCCGGCGCGCAGGATGCGCTCGAGTCGCCCCGGCGAGGTGTGCCCGGGGAGGATCGGCAGCGGATAACCGGGTACCGGTTCGTCTTCGAAAATCATACCTTCGACCCCGCGCGCTCGCGCGCCACGCGCAGCCATGAGGAGTGGCCCGTCAGGCGCCGATCGACCGGCGGTTGAACCGTGCGGATCGCCGCCGCCCCGCCATTGATGCGCGCGCTGCCGGCAATGGCCTGATGCCACACGCACTTCATTTCGGGCCGCACTTCACAATGGCCGTTCTCGCGCACTCCGCCGCAAGGTCCGTTGCGCAAGTTCTTCGGGCAATTCATCGGGCAGGACATGCCTGTGGAACTGAGCACGCACTGGCCGCACATCTTGCAGTCGAACAGCATGCCTTTGACCGTGCGCTCGACGGCGGCGACGGGGCGATCGAGCCGCTCGTAGCCGATGCGCCGCCAGAGCGGGTCGAGCGCGACGAGCACGCGTTCAATTGCGCGGTAGAGCGAGTTCAGGCCGCGCGCATGACGCACCGACCACAATCTGAGGGTGTACATCGGTTCTCTTGCGAGTGAGAGGAGGGGTCAGTCGGAGGTGGACTCGGCTGCGGCCGGTGAGGTCGGATCGAGGCCCTTGGCACGGATCATTTGCTCGAGCCGCTCGTCGCTGTAGAGACTCTCAAGGCGCGCGGCCTCAGCATTGGCCTCGGCCTGCAGATCATCCCCGCACGGGCGGGGCTCGCTGCGCCGCCAGTCGGCGAGGTACGCGTTCGAGGTCCCGCGTCCGGCGCGCATCGCAGCGCGATCGACGGCCTCCTGAAATCGTTGGGACAGCTGTACCTTGGCCGTCTCTCGGCCGCGCTTGACGATGACCTGCGCGGGAATGTCCCGCCAGGAGATGATGATCAGGTTTGCCACGTGGGGATTGCCTCGGGTGCCATGGCCGCAAGGCGCTCACCGAGCAGGCCAAAACCGGTGAAATGCTCTTCGAACTGCAGATTCAGCCGCGCGGCGATCCGCCGCGCCTCCTCCGAGAGTGCACTCGAGCGCGTCTGGGCCAGATAAACCACCTTGCGGTAGTTGTGGAAATACATCTGCTCGAGTTCCGGGTGCCGGTCGATCCCGAGCCCCTGGATCACCAACCGTTCGAAGTGCCGGGTGAGAAAGTCAGTCAGATAAAACGTGCCGGGCTCGGCATCGGCCAGTGCGGCGAAGGCCTGCGGCCCGGCGAAGAATTCGTAGCAGTGCGCCCCAGGCAGCCGCTCGATGCCCTCTTCAGCAAGCAGTTTGTCGAGCGCACCGCCGGTGCCGCATTCGCCATAGGCGATGAAGATCTTGCGGTATTGCGCGCGGTGAGCGCGGATCTGCTCACGCACGGCCGGAGCGATCCGCTCCGGCCGGTTGTGCAGCTCAGGCGGCAGACACTGCACATCGACCGCCCAACCGTTGGTACGGCGCAGCGCGGCAACCTCGTGCGCGAGCGCGCCGCAGGCGATGATGAGCGTGCCGTTGCCTGAGTTCATCTTGAGCGCCGCGGCTCGCTCAGGCAGCCCGCGCGGCGCGGCGCTGGGCGATGAGGCTCTTGGCGGTCTCGACCGCTACGGCGGCGTCACGGCAGTACGCATCGGCGCCGACGGCTTTACCGAACTCCTCGTTCAGCGGTGCGCCACCGACCAGCACGATGAAATCCTTGCGGATGCCGAGCTCCTGCAGCTTGTCGATCA
>JAKBCE010000113.1 GCA_021808195.1 Pseudomonadota bacterium | reverse complement strand
AGAAGTTGAAACTGCATATACTATACGCTGAGTTTGAAGGGCGCCCCCATGTCGACCGCCAGCCTGCCGCCTCCGGAACTGATCACGATGTTCGCGGTGCCGTTCGCGATGTCGCGCTATCCGGCACCCGAGCAGCTCAATGCGCGCCTGAAACCGGTGATCTTCGATCTGGAGGCCCGCGGCGCGACCAATCCGCAGCCGTTCACCCCGCGCAATGCGGCGCTGTTCGAGAGTCACTTCAACTTCTTTCGCGTCGAGCACGAGGCGGTGCAAGAGCTGAAGCGATTCTGCTGGTCGCAACTGCTCGCGGTGATCGGCCGGCTGAACGGCTATGACCTCGCGACGCTGCAGCGACTGCAGATTTTCAACGATTGCTGGTTCCACGTCACCCGCCCGGGCGGATTCTTTGGTGTACACAATCACCCCAACGCCTCCTGGAGCGGGGTGTACTGCGTCGATCCGGGCCAAAGTGATCCAGACAAGCCGGAGAACGGACTGCTCACGTTCGTCAACCCGAGCACCCCGAGCGCAATGCACATGGATGCGGCGGTCGCCAACATCCGCCTGCCCTTCGGGCACCAGGCACCCCGCTTTCGCCTCGAGCCCGGTCAGCTCGTCATCTTCCCCTCATGGGTGCTGCATCACGTGACGCCGTTCGAAGGCACCGGGGAGCGGATCACCGTGGCGTTCAACTGCTGGTTCAACCTGCCCGAGGCGCCCGTCTCGTCATAAATGAACTGCCGGACCCAGGGCGCGAGAATCGCCCCCGCCGGCTCGAGCTGTTCGCGGTAGCGCAGCCAATGGCCGACACCCTCGGTGTTCAGTCCTTTGGCGAGCTGCGCGGTGCTCGGCGTCAGGGCCTCACGCCCCTGCGTGCGCAGCGCAAAATCGCCCATAGCCGGATCCCACGCGAGGCCCAGGAAGTCGCACACGCGGCGCATCTCGCGCGCGAAGCCGCTCACGACGTCTTCGTGCCGGACCAGACAGAACTCCAGTGGCAGCAGGCGCGTGCACTCCAGAAACACGCGCATGACCGCATCGTAGTACCGGGCGGCACTCTCGAGCGTCAGCAGTTCGTAGATCGGGGCACTCATGCGGAAGCGGTGCCGAAAGCAGCTGAGTACGATGTCGCGCGGATCACGGCAGGCAAACAGGATCTTCGCCTGCGGGAACAGCCGCGCGATGAGCGGCAGCTTCAGGGTATTGAGCGGATTCTTGTCGACGAAGACCTTGCCGGTGACATCGGCACCCGCCTGAGCGACCCGGCGCCAGTACGCACTGCGCAGCGCCTCCAGCGTCGCCGGTGGCGCGTGTACGAAGCGCTCGAGATCCTGCGGTTGCTGCATGAACTGCTGCACTGAATCGATCAGCGACTCGCTCTCCTCGACGCTGACCACCTGCGGGTGGCCCTCGAGAATGACCTCCAGAAGCGAGGTCCCCGAACGCAGAAATCCGAGCACGAAGATGTGACCGGCCGCTGGGTTCACCGCGGCAGACGGCGGTGCTGCCCGCCAGCGCGCCGACTGCGCGGAGCGCAGATACCCGGCAAGCTGTTCGGCATACTGTCGGGCGGTCGGATCCGCCGACGCGAACCGGGACGCAAAGGCGACGCGCTGCACCTCGTTGCTGTCGGTGTAGGCCGCAAACGCATCCTGCGTGCGCCCCTGGGCGTCCAGCGCGTCTCCGAGCAGACCGCCAGCGAATGCGCGCTGTTCGGGATTCAGGTCTGCGCGCGCGAGCAGCGCGCGCAGACGGGTTTCGGCGCCGAGCGGGTCCTGTTCGCCAAGGTCCGTCGCCGCGAGACTGAGCTCGGCATCCGGATAGCCCGGCAGACGCTCGAGCGCGCCCTCGGCCCACTGCCGGGCTTGGCGAAACGCGCCACGGTAGCTCGCGATGCGCGCCAGGCCGGCAAGCGCGACCGGCTGACGCGAATCGAGCTGCACCGCGCGCTCAAAGGCGGCTTCGGCCTCGCGCACGCGGGCCAGGGCAAACAGCGCCGTTCCTCGGCTCGCATGCACGAACGGCAGCGCCGCATCCGACGCGGCGAGCGCCTCGAACTGCTCGAGCGCCTCGGCATGCCGGTCGAGCCTGAGCAGGCACAGGCCGAGGGCATTGCGGGCCGCCTTGTCCGCACCATCGAGCGCCACGGCACGGCGCAGCAGTGCTTCGGCCGCGGTCAGATCGCCCGCCTGCTCATGGCGCAGCGCGAGTAAGTTCAGGATGAGCGGATGCTCGAGTCCCTCGGCGAGCGCCGCCTCGGCGAGCCCGATGGCGTGCGGCAGCTCCCCGCCCTGCGCCGCACGCTGAATCGCGGTCAGGCGCTCGCGGTCGGCCTGCGGATCGCGGCTCAAGATTCGGCCCACATGCGCTGCAGATTGGATGCGACATACTCCAGGCGCATGCGGTTGCCCCACTCGAGCTTCGTGCCTTCGAGCGCCCGGACTTCATTGAGGGTAAACAGCAGCTCGCGTCGCGCCGCATCCGCAATCTGACTTTCGATGAACGTAATCATCACCAGCCGCTCCCCGGATGTGACCGGCGCGACTTCGTGCAGCGTGGTCGACGGGTAAAACACGGCTTCGCCGGGCCGCCCCTTGATGCGCACCTCCTGCGACCCGAGGTAGATCACGAGCTCACCGCCACCATAGCTGCCCGGCTCTGAGAGGAAGACCGTACACGAAACGTCCGAACGCAACGGCTGCTGGCTGACCGCCATGAATGGCACATCGACGTGCGCGCCGTAGCCCATGCCCTGTCCATAGCGCACCACCTGCGGCACCGCAATGCGCCGCGGAAGTACGAAGTTGCGCGCCATCTCACTGCGCTGGAAGGCCCCGAGGGCGAGCTGACCGGCGCGCTGTGCGTGCACATCGGCCGGGTCTGGAATCAGGCTGCGCTTGGTCGGATTGTGGGGATTGGAGCTGCGGCCGTCGATGAATCGGGTCTGGCGCGCCAGCTCGCGCACCGAGTCGAGCTCGGCGCCGGTGAGGAAATCTTCGATTTGCAGAAACATCGCAGGTCCGCCCGTCAGGAGAGGGTCCTCGGGCAGTATAGCTGCGCCGGGGATCCGGGCGAGGCCAGGCGCCGTCAGGGCTCTGGACGGGCGCGCCGCATGTCGGTCACCCGCCCGGCTGAAAGCCGTCCGACGCGAGCATGGAAATCGGTGGCGGCGCGGGCAGGATGTAGACCCGGGAGCGGGGGTAGTCGAGCACCAGCGAATCCGCGACGCTCAACACATCCGTGCCGATGATCACCGCCGGCCTGCTCTGCAGGTGCCATTCTCTGAAGATCGGGACGTCGGAGTACACGATCGGCAGATGCTGAATCGCCACCGGCCCGAGAATCAGCGTCGGTGCCACGGCCGTCGAGCCCGTGGACACCTGGCGCGTCACCCCGTAGATCGGCGTCGTGGTACCCGAACGGGCGCGCGACAGCAGCGCTCTGCGCAGCGCGGGATTGCCCAACGTCACCGGCGATCCGGTGTCGATCACCGCCTCAACTGCGAGACCGCCTACCTGCGCCGGGATCATGAGCAGCCCGCCCGGAGTACGCACCGCACGGATATCGAGGAAGCCCCACATCGGGCCGCGGCTCGAGCGGTCGATCGCCACCCGGTCGTGACGAAAATCCACCGCGATCCGCACCGGTCCGAACCCGGCCATCCCGAGAATACCGTCGACTTCGGTCATGATGGGCGTGGAGCAGACCGGCATGCGCACATCGCGCTTCACGATCCGCCCCACCTGCAGCCGGCGGACGCTCACCCAGGGCAGCGGCTGCGTCCCGGTCACCCCTTCGACGCGCTCGACACGCCCCTCGCGCGGGGTCAGGCCGAGCGCCTTCACCAGCCGCGGCGCGATGACCGAGCCGTTCGCACCCGTGTCGACGAGAAACGGAAAGGGTCCGCGGCCGTCGATCATGACCGGAACGACGATTTGGCCGAGATGATTGAGTCGGGACGGCGCCGAGGACAGCAGGCTCGGCTGATGCGCCGGCGTCGTCCCACGGGGATGGGCCGCCGCCATTGCAGCCGCAGGCAGGAATGCCGCCAAGCACAGGATAGGGCCAAAGGCCTTCATCGAAATCCTGCGGAGTCACGAGCGCTGCACGGCACTATACGCCGCCACCGCAGGTCGGCGGCGTCACGTGACATAAAAAAGCCCCGCACAGGGCGGGGCTTTGAATCAACCGTCAACGTAACCGCGGCAAGAGGCTCAGCCTTCAGCTGCTGTGTCCGTCTCGCCGCTCGCGGGGACCCGCCGCAGCGGCGAGTCCCCGACGGTGGCACGAATGGGTCGAAGGATCAGAGGAACTTGTAGTCCACGTTCAGATAGAAGTCCCGCCCGATCGGGTTCGAGTACAGCGAGTTGTAGCCCGCCGCAAAGTTGCCCTGCGCGGAGTTCGTGAACGGCGGATTCGTGTTGAGCAGATTACGAATGCCGAACAGCACCTTCAGACCGCGCACCGGCTTGTAGGACGCATAGGCATCCCAAGTCGACTGGCTGCCCACTGTGCGCTGCGGACCGTTGTTGCTCGGACCAGTGCCGAACTCGTCGATGTAGGACGAGTAGAACCGATTGCTGATACCAGCGCCCCACAGACCCTGCGGGCTGGTCCAATCGACGCGCAGCAGGTGCTGCCAGCGCATCGCCGGCTCGTTGCCGCCGTTATACCAGCCGACCAGGTTCAGCACCGGCCCGCCGTTGTACTGCTGCAACCGGAACTGAGTGACCGCAGTACCTTCCAGGTCCTCGTGGAACACGCCCCAGCGAGTCTGCTGCGAGTACTGCACGCTCAGATCGAACCCGTCGGTCGTGATTTGACCGGTATTCTGCAAGTTCACGACGATGTACCCGCAGGTCGGCGCCGAGTACGGATTGCAGTACGTGGACTCCTCGATCGACGGCGTAAGGGTACCCTGATCGTTCGGCACGATGTAGTTCGAGAACAGCGTCGGGTTGCCGTAAATGGCACTCGCCGGAACCGACCCGATGGTGTTCTTCAGGAGGATCCGGTAGTAATCGAGCGTGATGCCCAGGTTACGCACCGGCGCCACGATGACACCCAGATCGAAGTTCTCGGAAGTTTCCGGCGTCAGCTTCTTGTTGCCGCCGAAAAGGCCCAGTCCCTGCGTGTTGCAGACGCTGGGAGTCCACTCCGAATTGTAATTCCCCGGAGTGCAGAACGGGTTGCCACTGCCCATGGAGCCTGAGCTCGAAGCGGACATGGTGTTCGGATCGTACAGATCGTACAGAGTCGGCGCGCGGAAGCCGGTTGACGCCGCTCCACGGAACGTTACGTAGCGGGACGGCTGATACCGAACCGTGACCTTGCCGTTATTGGTACGGCCGAAGTCGCTGTAACGATCCTCGCGATCCGAAATGTCGACATCGAGGCTCTTCGACATCGGCACGTTCAACTCGGCGAACACGGCCTGCGCCGTGCGGCTGCCCGCCACCGCGAAGTCCGTCAGACCCGTCGCGGCCTGGACGAGATTGTTGTACGGCGTCGTGGCGGTCTGGAACTTGTTGCCACGCACGCTGAAGCCGAGCGCCAGCACGGCATCATGCCCGGCGTGGAACGCATCGCCCAGCCGATGACTGGCGTGGCCGCTGACGCTCCAGCGCTGCATCTTGCCGTTCTGGTAGACGCCATTGACGTAGCTGCTATTGATCAGCGCCTGTCCGGCCGCGCTCTGCGCACCGAACGGATTGATCAGATTGCTCAGCACGCCACCCGGGGCGAGGACCGCCTCGTTCGGATAGCCACCGACGTTTCCGTCGGAGTTCAGGTTCTGACTGAAGTTCAGGTTGAAGTGGTAATTCCAGCCCGCATTGTCGCCCGCGAATGTCACCAACGCTCGCTGTTCGGTGTTGATGTTGTCACCGTAGCGGTTGTTGTTCGGATCACTCCAGACCGCATAGATGCCCTGACTCAGCGCCGGCGCAGCAGTGCACGGGGCGCCCTGGTACTGCGCCTCACAGGTGAGCCCAGCACCGGTCGGGTAGTAGGTCGGGTCAGCCTGCGGCGTCATCTGGAAGAAATAGAACATCGGGCCGGACCAGGCGGTGACCTTGGAGCGGCTGTAGAAGTACTGAATCTTCAACGTGTTGTTGTACGGCAGCTCCTTGGTGAAGGAGACCAGCGCGGACGCCTCGTACGACTTCGGCAGCAGGTCTGTCGCAGCCGAATACCGGTAGGCGCAGTTTCCGAAATACGTGGTCAGATACGGATTGCCCGTGCAGGCCGGATAATCGGGCTGCCAGTAGTTGCCGTTGCCATCGATGATGGTCGCGGGCCACGTGCCCGGATTGTTCGTCGCGGAGACGCCGCGATTCGGGTAGAAGCCTTCAGCCGAGAAGGAACGCTGCGTGGCACGCAGCTCCTGCTGGCGGCTGTAGCTGCCCGTGATCATGAAGTTGTAGCCGTCACGCACCAGGTCACCGTGACCGAACGTGAAGCTGACGTTGCCCGAGCCGCCGCCCGCACCCTGCGGGTGATTGAGCTGCGCCTGGACGTCGGCGCCCTGGTAATTGCGCTTTGTGATGAAGTTGACGACACCCGCGATGGCGTCCGAGCCGTACAGCGCTGAGGCGCCTTCGCGCAGCACCTGGACACTCGAGATCGCCGAGAACGGGATACCGCTCAAATCGACCGCGTTGCCGGTGAACGCGTTGTTGGCCAGCCGGTGGCCGTCAAGCAGCACCAGCGTGCGGCCCGTGCCCAGCCCACGCAGGTCGGCGTAGGTGCCGCCGCCGGAGAAGGTGCCGACGGACTGCGCGATGTTCAGGGCCGGGGTATTCGAGGTCACCGTGCCGAGCGCCTGCTCGACGTTCGTCACACCGAGGTCCTTCAGGGTCGAAGACTTGATGATCGTGATGGCCTGCGCGGTTTCGGCCGAACTCCTCGGGATCATGGTGCCGGTGACCACGATGGTCTGCAGCACCGACGCCGAGGAATTCTTCTTCGCCGAATTCGTCGGTGCAGGCACCGACTGGGAATCCGACTGCGGCTTCGGCGTCGGCGCGGGATTCGCGTTCGCGAGCATCGCACCTGCGCCCACCGCAACGATCGCGCCAATGGCGAGCGCGCGTCTGACAGCATGTCTGACAGTGTAATTTTCCACGATGAATGTTCTCCGCGGCGACCCGAAGGCTCGCCTTCGCATTTGATTGTTGGCCCGAGGCCTTTGAGCGATTCCTTAAAAAAACCGCTCCTGAGGGCACAGGTCTCTGTGCCTCAGAAGGCTTGTGGCGGACACTAAACGACAGGCCTGTGCAAGTAAAGCGTGAATGCGAAACGCGCCGTCGCGGGGTGTGCCAAAAACTTCTAATTTGCTGATTATTAATGTGTTTTTTGCGCACTTCGCGCGCGGATCGTCGTTGTGTTTTCGCAACACATATGACTTTTCCTGTGGCTTGAACGCCCTTTTTAGCCTGGAGCGGACGCAGTCGGACACATCGCCCCGCGTGCCGGAGGGCGCACAGGAACCGCCCGGCACGGGCGGGCCGGCGGTCGATGCCGATGCGTCTGAAACTCCGGGAAATGCCGCTATTTTGCGACGGTGGGGGTCCAGCGGACGAGCGAGCCGACGGTGATGCCGAGGGCGCGCGCCTCCCCGCCTCCGATCTCGA
>JAKBCE010000112.1:3637-7677 GCA_021808195.1 Pseudomonadota bacterium | reverse complement strand
TTCCACGAGCGCATGTCCTGGCCGTGGCGCTCCCAGAAATCCGCCGGCAGCTCGCTCATGCCGCCGAACAGCACGTCGGTATCGTCGAGGGTCTTGTCGCTGTAGTAATCCTCTACATTCACTCCGAGCACCGCAGCCTTGATGCGCAGATTGATGTCCTTGGAGACGAGGATCACGGTGGCGTCCGGCAGGTCGCGCTGCAGGCTGAGGGTCTGTGCGAGGATCGCGTTGTCGTTGCCGGCCACTTGCAGCGCCGGGGTGACGCTCACGGTCGGGCGGGTCTGAAAGTACAGCCGTCCGGAACTGGGCCTCTTGCCGTGGTTGCCACTGAAACCGCTCGGCAGCGCCAGGCCGCGGTCGATCTGCTCCTTGGTGGCGCCACGGATGATGTCATCGAGGAAACGGCTCGCTTGGCGCACGTTGCGCGAGGCCTCCGACATGCCCTTCTTGTGCGCGTCGAGTTCCTCGAGCACGACCATGGGCAGGTACACGTCGTGCTCTTCGAAGCGGAAGATGCAGGTCGGATCGTGCATCAGCACGTTCGTGTCGAGCACGAACACGCGCCGCGCCCGGTGTTGCCGCGATTTGCTCTCGGCGTGCGCCGTCATCGGTGCGGCGTCGCTGCCCGCGGCAAGCGGCGGCTCAGAGCGCACGCGCCGCTTCAAGGACTTCTGCCGCATGCCCGGGCACCTTCACCTTGCGCCACTCCTGGCGCAGCACGCCGCGCTTGTCGATCAGGAAGGTGCTGCGGTCGATGCCGAGGTACTTGCGCCCGTAGAGGCTCTTCTCTCGGATCACGTCGAACAGTTTGCACACCCGTTCGTCTGTATCGGACAGCAGCGCAAAGGGCAGCTGTTCCTTGCTCTTGAACTTCTCGTGCGAGGCGAGGTTGTCGCGCGAGATGCCGACGATGCGCGCGCCGGCCTTGGCGAAGGCCGCGTGCAGGTCACGGAAGTCCTGCGATTCGCGGGTGCACCCCGAGGTCATGTCCTTGGGGTAGAAGTAAATGACGAGTGCTTTGCCGGCCGCGCCCTTGAGCGTGAAGGTTTCCGCGTCCGTGGCGGGCAGGGAAAAATCAGGAACCTTGGTTCCTACTTCGATCTTGGCCATCGGTCAGGATTTCACCGGTTCGAGAATGGCATCCAGGTTGAGCGAGTCGCAGTAGTCCATGAACTCCTCGCGCAGGTGCGCGACGTGGATGCGGCTCGGCACGTTGACGATCATCTGCACGGAGAACATCGGCGCGCCGGTGTGGGCGGCCGGGTAGCTGCGGGTCGAGACCTCGGCGATGTCGATGCCGCGGCTGGCGAAGAATCCCGAGAGCCCGGCGACGATCCCGCCCTGATCGAGACTGACGACGTCGATCGAGTACGGCAGCATGTCGGTGCGCGAGGGGCGCGGCTCGGTGCGCTTCATGTGCACGCTGAACGTGCCGGTGCCGGCGAGGCGGGTCAGTTCGGATTCGAGCTTGGCGAGCGCATGCCAGTTGCCCGAGATGAGCAGCAGCATGGCGAATTCCGCCCCGAGCGCCACCATGCGGCTCTCGGTGATGTTGCCGCCGCACTCGCTGATCACCCGGGTCAGCTCATGGACCATCCCGGTTCTATCGCTGCCGATTGCCGAAACGGCCAGGTGCTGCTTCATCGTGTCTGTCGGTGCGGAAGTCATTGTGTACGGCTGCAGAGTGTACCGGGAGCGTGGGGCGCTGGCGACCGCCCGCAGGAGGGAGATGGAGCGCGCAGCGGCGGAAAACTCGGACAGCGCGGCGCGACGCGGAAGCTGTGAATAAACACAGTCCTCTGCGGTGCACGCCGCGGCCGCCGCTGTTGGCGAGGCGGTGCGGCTCGCAGGACGCTGATCAATCCGTTCCAGAGCGGATATACTCGCGCCTCGGTTCGGCCCACTCGCGCGATCCCACGATTGAATACCCCTTTGAGCCCGCATGCATCCCCCGCGGCAGACCGTCGCGGCAGCGCTGAAATCCTCACCGGCAGTCTCGTCGCCATCGTCACCCCCATGGCGAGCGACGGCGCGGTGGATTTCGAGGCATGGGATCGCCTGATCGACTGGCACGTCGACAGCGGCACGCGTGGCGTGGTGATCGGCGGGACCACCGGGGAGTCCGCCACGCTCGAAGAACATGAGCTGCTCGAGCTCACCGAACGGACGTGCGCGCGCAGCGCGGGCCGGATCGCGGTCGTGGTCGGTGCCGGCTCGAGCAGCACGGCCGCGACCGTGGCACGCGCACGCAGTCTGGCGCAGCTGCCGCTCGATGCGTTGCTCGTCGTCACGCCGGCCTACAACCGGCCGACGCAGGAAGGGCTCTACCGGCATTTCGCGACGGTGGCCGAGGCGGCCACCCAGCCCCTGATTCTCTACAACGTACCGGCTCGCACCGCCGTGGACATGCTGCCGGCGACCACCGGACGGCTCTCGCAACTCCCCGGTATCGTGGCGGTCAAAGAGGCGGTCCCGGGCGCCGACCGGGTGCGCCAGATCCTCGCCTCGAGCCAGGACGGGTTCCTCGTGCTGAGCGGGGACGATGCGACCGCCCGCGAGGCGATCCTCGCCGGGGCGCGCGGGGTGATTTCGGTGAGTGCGAACGTCGCGCCGAGAGCGATGTCCGAGATGGTTGCGGCGGCGCTGCACGGTGATGCCGCTACGGCGATGCGCCTCGATTCAGCCCTGCAGGGGCTGCATCAGGCGCTGTTTCTCGAGGCCAATCCCATTCCGGTCAAATGGGCGCTGGCGCAGCTGGGGCGGATCGGTCCGGGCATCCGGCTGCCGCTGACGGAGCTGTCCGAGTCCCATTGGCCGGGGGTCCTGGCCGCGCTGCGGGCCGCGGGCCAAATGGCCTGAACACCCCTCACGGGGTCGGGCCACCATGAAGAGTCGAGGAGAGTCGTTGATGAAATTCAGAGCCGCATGGGCTCTCGCCGCCGTTTTCCCGGTCCTGTCCGGCTGCCATGCCCTGCGTGCGCTGACGGCCGAGTCCTGTCACAAGCCGCAGCCGTACCAGAAGGCCGCCAGTGTCCCGCCGCTGAAGATCCCGTCGGGGTTCAACAGTCCCGATACCGCCAATGCGCTGGTGGTGCCGGCACTGAAGGGGCCGACGCCGCCGCCGCCGACGGCGAAGGATCCGTGCCTGGATGCCCCGCCGTCCTATGTCGTGCCGCACCCGATGCCGGCGCCCAAGGACTGAATTCGGCGATTCGTGCGGCCGGGCTGCCGTTGCGGCCCGGCCGTAGTATCATGCGCGCCCCGTCCGGGACCGGGTGGGGCAGCTGATGCCCCGCCGGGCCCCGCCGGCACGGGAACAGGACGCGGAGAGGTGGCCGAGCGGTCGAAGGCGCTGGACTGGAATTCCAGTAACATCTTCACGGGTGTTCGTGGGTTCGAATCCCACCCTCTCCGCCAAACCTTGCATCGAAGCGAACTGGGAGGGTGAGCGACCCCGGCGGTTTAAATCACCGCGCAGCGGGATGTCCGGCGGCCCAAGACGATCAGACCCAGTACGTGCATCCGTTCGCGCGACTGGGTATGAGCCCAGTCAGGTTAAACACCTCTACCGCCGGGCAGGCGGGACGTGAAGCGCGTGGAGCGGATCCGAGACGCGGTTCGGTTCGACCGAGTGAGGCAAGTCCGACCGCTGAGAAGCGCGAATTGGATGGAAGGTCCCTCGGGACCGAGGCCGTGCGCGTGCTGTCAGGAACAGCGCAGCGCAGGGTCAAGTCTGGGTGCCAACCAGTCTCTCCTGACTGAAGCAGACGCTGGGCAAAAGGGTGCCGCAGCGAAGTGAGACAGCCAGCTGCGAGTTCGTGGCGAGGCAGGTGGGCAATGGGCTCACCGCGCTGGCATTCCGCCGACAGGGACGGCCCAATGCGTCCGCCTTGTACGGCCGGTATCAAATGCTGACTCAGAGCCAATAAGATCTTCGCGGGCGGTGTTGCGCGAGAAATCGAACTGAAGCCTCAGGGTGGCGTCACGACGAACACCGTGCCATAGCCATTCGGACCGCCCGACTGAGTGGTTCCGTACAG
>JAKBCE010000112.1:0-3627 GCA_021808195.1 Pseudomonadota bacterium | reverse complement strand
ACAGCTTGCCGTCGCTGCCCTGAATGAGGTTGGCCGAGGGATCGGCGCCATCCGTTGCACCGCCGGCAAAGTCATGCAGCACCGTCTCAACGCCGTTCGGCGTGAGTTCGAAGATCGTGCCGAGATTGGCCGGTCCGCCAGCGCTGGTGGTCCCGTAGAAGTTGCCGTCGCGAGCGAGGAGCAGGCCTGCGGTCGGATTCGCGCCATCGCTCGTACCGCCGGCAAACGAATACAGGACGGTCTCGGTCCCGCTCGGAGTCATCTCGAAGACGGTACCGTCGCCGTGCGCCCCGCCGAGGCGCGTCGTGCCGTAGAAATTGCCGTTGCCGCCCTGAATCAGGGCGCCATCCGGGTCGCCGCCATCGGTGCCGCCGGTGAATGCGTACAGCATCGTCTCCGTGCCGGTTGGCGTGATCTTGAAGACCGTGCCGGAGGCGGAGGGCCCGCCATTGCTGGTCGTGCCGTAGAAGTTGCCGTCACTCGCCAGAACCATCCCGGCCGTCGGGTATCCACCGTCCGTGCTGTTATTGGCGAAGGAATACAGTGTCTGTTGCGTGCCGGCTGCGAACACTTCCCAGACGGTGCCGTGGGTGAGGCCGCCACCCCATGTGGTGCCGAACAGATCACCGCTGCTGTCGATCACCGGCGTGCCGATCGGGTAGGCACCATCGCCGTATTTCGCGAACGAATGCAGAACCGTTTCGACGCCGGCCGTGGTGAGCTTGAAGGCGGTGCCGAACGTATAGACGCCGCCATTGGAGGTCGTACCGAGCAAATCGCCGGCGGCGTTTTGCACCAGACCCGCTTGGGGGCGTGAGCCGTTGCCTGAGGAGAAGGTGAATACGACGCTCTCGGTGCCGGCCGGGGAGATCTCGAAGACCGTGCCGTTGTTGCTGCTTCCGCCGCCGTACGTGGTGCCGTAGAAATTGCCATCGGCAGCAAGGAGGAGCGGGGCCTGGGGCGCCGAGCCGTCCGTGCCGCCCTGGAAGAAATACAGAATCTGGGTGTTCGGCACACAAGTGATGGCGACGTCGGTGACGTTGGCCACGCCCATGGTGCCCGAACCGTTTGCCACCGAGCACACGAGCGTGCTCGGCTGAGTCTGCACCGTGATCGAATAGCCGCTGCCGTAGGCCACCGCCGTCGGCATGGTGAACTGCGAGGCGTTGGCGGGGAGGGTGATGGCATCCGCGCCGTTGTCGAGCAGCACCAGGCCGCTGGTGCCGAGTCCGCTGATCGTTCCGCCGACGGTGTATTGGTTGGCGGTGCAGACGATGTTCACGGTTGCGCCGCCGAGGCCCATCGTGCCGCTTCCCTGGGCGACGGAACACGTCAGACCGACCGGCTGCGTACCAATCTGGATGTCATAGGTCGCGCCATAGGCGATCGGCGTCGGCATCGTGTACTGAGAGGCGTTGGCGCCGATCGCGGTAGCATCCGTTCCGTTATCGAGCAGGACGAGGCCGGTGCTGGTCAAGCCGGTGATCGTGCCGCTCACTGCGTAGGTGTTGGTCTGGCAGCTGACAGCAACGGTGGTGACGTTTGCCGAGTCGATGGTGCCCGAACCGTTCGCGACGGTGCAGGTCTGTCCGGTCGGTTGAGTGCCGATCGTCAGCGCATACGTCGTGCCGTAGGCAAGTGCCGACGGCAGTACGAAGTGCGTTGCGCCAGCCGTGATGGTGGTCGCATCGGTACCATTGTCGAGCAGGACCAGCCCGGAGCCCGTCAGGCCGCGCAGGGTGCCGCCGACGGTAAATGTATCTGCTGCGCAGGTGATCTGGACCGTCGCGCCGCCGACGGGCATGGTGCCGGTGCCGTTGGCGAGCGAGCAGATCTCATGGGCCGGCTGGGAGGCAATGCCCACGGCGTAATCGGCGCCGGCCGGCAAATCCGGGGGCAGCGTCTGCCCGGTCGCTCCGGAGGAGACGCTCTGGCGCTGGCCATTGACGTAAAGGGTCAATCCCGCCTCGTTCAAATTACGAACGGTCGCGCGCAATGAATAACTGGCGCTCGCGCCGCAACCGCTCAATGCGAGAAGCGTGATGCACAGGCACAGAGCGCCGAGGGAGCGACGCGAATGAACGGACGACGGCATAGGGGGCTTGTTCTTGGTGTCGGGCGGTTCGGGTTCAAAAATCCTAGCCCATTGCCATGGTGAGGCAGGTGGGAGAACTCGCACTATGTGAAATCGGTCCCGCTTTGCCGGGCGTCGAGCGGGCGCTTCAGCGCGATTCGGCGAGGGTGATGTCGCCTCGGCACGCGTTGGCATGCCGGGGCAAGCCCCCCTGGAGAGGATCACCGTGTGTGCGGCGTCGTCCATGCGGCGTATCGGGGTCGTGTCCCGGCACCGCGGGCTGCGCGGTACCATGATGCCGAACGCGGAACAGGAGCGAGGCGATGCGCACGATAGGTCTGATCGGGGGGATGAGCTGGGAGTCGACGGTCACCTATTACCGGGTGATCAATGAAGAGACGCAGCGGCGGCTCGGCGGGCAGCACAATGCGACGTCGCTTCTCTACACCGTGGATTTCGAGCAGATTGCGGCCTGCCAGTTGGAGGATCGGTGGGAGGATGCGGCGCAGCTGCTCAGCGGCGCAGCGCAGGTCCTGGTGCAGGGCGGGGCGCAGGTACTGCTGCTGTGCACCAATACGATGCACAAGGTCGCCGCGGACATTGAACGCGCCGCCGACGGCGCAAGCTTCATCCACATTCTCGATCCGACGGCGGCAGCGATTCGTCGGCGCGGGCTCTCGACGGTCGCGCTGCTCGGTACCCGCTTCACGATGGAGCAGGCGTTTTATCGCGGCCGGCTGGATGAGCAGGGCGTGCGGACCGTGATTCCGCAGGAAGCCGAACGCAAGGCCGTGCACCGCATCATTTACGAAGAGCTGTGCCGGGGCCGCATCGCCGAGCCGTCCCGCCAGGTGCTGCGGGCCATCGTCGAGTCCCTGCAGCGCGAGGGTGCGCAGGGTGTGGTGCTCGGCTGTACGGAACTCGGGCTGTTGCTCGGCGAGGGCGACGTGCCCCTTCCGGTGTTTGACACCGCGCGGCTGCATGCTTTGGCGGCCGTGGACGCGGCGCTCGCCGAGACTCCGTGATGCGCGCGCAGTTCGTGATTCTCGGCCCCGGGGCCCTCGGATCGATTCTGGGGGCGCATCTGGCGCACGCCGGACATCGTGTGATCGTGCTGGCGCGTGGCGAGCGCGCCCGGCACATCGAGCGCGAGGGGCTGCGCATCACCGGACTCAGCGAGCTCACCGTTCCGGTCACGGTGCTCACCGATCCGGCGCGGCTCGAGGCGGCCGAGTGCCTGATCGTGGCGACCAAGACGCCCGGCACGCAAGCGGCCCTGGAATCGCTGCGCCACGTGCACGTAGGCCATGCGTTCTCGGTGCAGAACGGTGTACTGAAGAACGAGCTGCTCTCGGCGGTCTTTGGTGCCGAGCGAATCTTCGGCGCGCTCGCCAACACCAGCGGCGAGGTGCTCGAGGGCGGTGACGTGCTGTTCACGCGCAACGTCAATCTGCTGCTCGGGGAGCTCGACGGCCGGGAGAGTGAGCGCGTGCGCGCGCTGGCGGCGACGATCGACGCAGCGGGGGTGCGCGCGAGCGCGGTGCCGCGGATCT
>JAKBCE010000111.1 GCA_021808195.1 Pseudomonadota bacterium | reverse complement strand
GACGCGCACGCTGGCTGACGTCAACTATTTCTTTCGTACGCGACAATGATTTCTTTCGGCTCATTCCCCTCGTCGACGGTCTACGTTCACTGATCCCGGTGCGGTAGGCACCGGCTCTGTGGTCTTCTTTCGATCGACATATTCATCGTCTTCATCTTCCGCGCGACGGCGGAGCCGACGCGCGGTCTGACTGGCCGCAGGCCAGGCAGAAGGTCTTGACTGATGCTCATGATGCGGCCGACCGTGTTCGTTGCCCCTTGGCAGCGGTCGCCGCACGTCTCTCGGCCTGTTCGGCTCGGTAGCTCGGCCCGGTGAACTCGAGCACGGCGGCGTGGTGCACGACCCGATCGATCGCGGCGGCAGTGGTCATCGGATCCTTGAAGATCTGATCCCATTGCGAGAACACCAAGTTGGACGTGATCATCACGCTTTTGCGCTCGTACCTTTCGGCCAACAGCGTAAAGAGAACCTCCATCTCCGCGCGGTCCTGCTGAACATATCCGATGTCATCGAGGGCCAGACACTCGAAGCGATCCAGGCGCTTGAGCTCACGCGCGAGGCGCAGATCGCGTTTGGCGGCCAGCAGTCTCTCGACCAGAGCGGCGACGGTGGTGTAGTGGACGCTCGATCCGCGCTCGACCAGTGCCCGGCCGATGGCGGCCATCACGTGGGATTTGCCCGTCCCAGGCTTGCCGACCAGGCAGACGTTGATGGCTTCGGTGAGGAACTGGCCGCGGCACAGCTCCTGGATCTGTGCGCGCATCGGCGGCGGATAGCGCGTCAACTCCAGGGCGGTGAGGGTCTTGCCGGCGGGCAGCTCGGATTCATCCAGAAGGCGCTTGAGCCGCCGATCAGATCGTTCCGCCACCTCCACGTCCACCAGTTCCGAGAGATACTCGATCGGCCCCCAGCCCTCGGCGATCGCGCGCTCAGCGAGCGCGGCGTAGTGGGCGAGGAACGCCGGCAGCCGCAGACCCTTCAGCCGCAGCTGCAGGACCTCTTCGCGCACAGCGACGGCGCTCATGGAGTCACCCCCGCATCCGTGTTGTGGGAAGCGAGTAGCCGATCGTAGCAGCTCAGGTCCGGCGGCGGGATGCGCACATCCGGCACCCCGGTGCCGGTGCGCGGGCCGCGCACCTTCTCGCGTACCGCTTCGTAGCGCGGCACGAGGCCCTCGTCACGCAACGCTGCGAGAGCCGCCTCGACCGCCTGCTCGCCATCGCGGGCGGCCAGGTGCAGGATGCGCACGTACTCGAAGTCCGCCCGGGCACTCTCCTCGGCCACCAGGGCATCGTAGGCGCGGCGGAACTCAAGAGTCGGATACAGTGCTTCGCGATAGGCGTAGCGGCGGAACGCACCGGGCTTGCGCACCAGGGAGTGGATGATGTGCCGGTAGTCGATGTGCTCACGCTCGGCGCCGATGAGCCGCTCGAGCACCGCCACTTGCGCACCCCGGTACTCCAGCTCCACGATGTCGGCGTGCAGACGCACGGTCAGCTGCCGCCCGATCAACCGCGACGGCACCATGTAGCGCCGCTCCCCGACACGGATCACGCTGTTGCGCGAGACCCGGGCGTACAGCTCCCGGTACGCCGGCAGGGCCCGTGGCGGCAAGGGACGCAAGTGTCCACGCTCCTCGGCGAACCGCTCGGCGCGGGTCGCATTGCGCCTCGCCACGCACTCCTCGAGGAAGGCCGCATAGCTGTCCTTGCTGGGGAAGTCCCGTGATGCACGCAACCGCAGACGCTGATCGATCGCACTTTTGAGGTGGCCGTTGGCGGACTCGACGTCGCCGTTCTCGTGGGCATTGCCGGGGAAGTTGCGCGAGCCGCGCAGCCCATAGTGGCCCAGGAGCTGTTGGTAGCGCTTGGTGAAGTCCCGGCCGCGGCTCTCGTGCAGCTCGTGCGTCGCGGCCGAGAGATTGTCGGTGCGGTGTTCTTCGGGCACTCCCCCGAGCTTCCACAACGCCCCCTGCAACCCTGCGCTCAGGGACTCGAAGCTCTCGCTCGGACAGATCGCCACCCACTCCCAGTTCGAGTACGTCAGCACGAAGTGGTACAGCAGATGCGCAAACGGCTCTCCCGCAATCGTGACCTCGAGCTCGCGCATGTCGGTGAAGTCCGATTGGCCCTGCTCAGCAGGCTGATGCACCTGGGGGAAGAACACCTCCTTCGGTGGCCCGGACTGCGTCCGCCAGGCATGCACCCGGCGCTGCAGGGTCCGCAGCTGGCCCGCGGAGAACCGTCCGGGCTGACGCTCGTTCAGCGCCGTCCAGATCGTCTTCGCCTCAAGCCCCCCGTCGAGCTTCAGCCACCCCTCGATCTGCGGCCAGACCTCTTCGTAGGGGTCCAGCCGCGTCCGCCACGTCCGTGGCGCCTTCCTCGCCGAGGGCATCAGCCCTGAGCGTGCGTATTTGCGGGCCGTCGGCTCGCTCATCCCGGCGTTCGCCGCCGCCCGGCCCAAGGGATTGCCATCTTGTAATCGCTTCATCAGTCGCCTCACTTGCTGGTCTGTGATCACGCTCGTCCCCCGGGGATGTCCCGAGGGAGAGCCTAAACAAGACCGCCGTGAGGGGCTCAGACCCGAAAATTCTAATTGTCGTCGCCACCGTCTCGACCCAGCCGGCGTCAATTACCAGCCGCATCAATTACGACCATCGTCGTACGACAACTACCCGAAAGTTCTAATTGTCGCTAACCAACCCGACGCCGACGTACATGAGTTGATCTCAGCGCGCACAGGTCGCGCACAGGTCTATCGATGAACCGATCCGGGCATCACGCGGACCGAGGATACTGGAGGGGCTGCCGGAGCTTGTGCACATGCGCCCATAGCATTGAACTCGCTCACCTCATGACCCACGGAAGCATTTCTCGCGTCACTCAATGTCTTCGTCACGTTGCGACTGGTCGTATGCCCTACACACGCTACCGTGCGCTGAAGCTCAGCAGGTGTTGGCGCATGGATCTGTTGCGCTGGCAACACCTTGTGCGTCGGGGCGGTGATCGGTTTGCCCCAGAACAGCGAGTACACCCCCCAAGCGATGATCACGGCGACCACCACTCCATACAGGGTGATTCGTGGCTTCCGGATTCGCAACGTCACATGATCGGTGTCGCTCATGTAGCACTCCCCTTGGTCACAGATTACTGCAAATGGCGCCCTCGCAGCCGTCGAGGCACCACATACTACGAGCCCGAGACCGCATGCGGCAAAGGATCCACATCTCGCGGACTTCTATCCAAGCGAATCGGCTGCACCAGGTGCGCTGTGCCGAAGCCCGCCTCACCTGCACCGGTCTCTCCGAGATGCCGTGTCCAGAGCGGGTGTGGCATTTCAGCCCGTGTATCGGGAGATACGGCTCGCCGGAGGAGCCTGCCGTGGCAGCGCGCCCCCGGGCGCGCCGCCGGAGGCGGCCGAGCCCATCGCATGTCGCGCACTCCTGTCCGCAGTGTGCAGCATGCCCGAATAATGGCACATGCGGATCGACTCACAGCGATCAGCCTCCCACCAACACACATCGCCTGCGTAATTCTTACGGAGGCGGCGGGAAAAAGAAGTCACGAACAGACGGATCAACAAACAGTACGCAATTGGGCTGATATCCGACGAAACCCACCGGGCAACGGTGGTCCTGATTGGAGATGAGCTGACGCTGGTGCGCCGCTCGCGCCGCGGGCCGCTGCACGAAGAGCAACTCCGTGTCGGCCTGTCGAACCCCCGCTCTCGCGGCCAGATTGAGCCATTGTGCCGCCTTCAACCAGCTCTGCGAAACGCCGCGGCCAGTCTCATACAGTAAAGCGAGATTAAATTGCGCCGGTCCAAAGCCCGCAGCTGCGGCTCGCTTGTACCAGAACGCTGCCCGCGCTGGATCTGCGGCAATCCCCACACCATACTGCATGAATTGTCCCAGCTTGTTTTCCGCATGCAGGCTGCCCTGAAGGGCGGCCTTGCGAAGCCAATAAATAGCCTGCGCGCTATCAACGCTGCCTGCGACACCAGTCGCATAGACTAACGCGAGTCGGTATTGCGCCACTCTCTCTCCGCGGCGGGCCGCCAATTCCAATCGTGCCAGCCTGGCGCTCGATAGCGCGGCAGCCTGGACGCGAAAGGGCTGAAAATGCGCACCAAATGACAGATCCCAGACCAAACGCGCAGCACCCGTGGAATTTGCGCTGTAGTGCAGAAAGGCCTGATTCAGCAGACCTGTCGCTCCCTGGCGTCTAGCCACCGCGATCGCCTGTCCTACAGATACAAATTGCGCAGGGATCGTGCGCGTGCCGAAGTCGGGATGGGCGATTGGTGTCAACGTCCCGCCGGTTTGCGGCAATGAAGCCACCAATCCCCGTTGAGTCGACGCCGAGTAGTAGTCCACTGACGCAGAGCAGGGTCCGTTTGCATCGGTTACGGTCGCCAGTATTGGAACAGCGTCGGTTTCCCACCGACTTCTGACGAGCGCGGTCAGCTCTGCCAGCGACCGTGGTGACACGTCTGGAACAGAGATGTGCGAACTCCGGGCCGAGCTTCGCAGCTGCGCTCCATCCTGTTGAAGAACATCGCTGGCGGCCGAAGGATCATCCTGACGGAGTTCGCGATATACCGCGGTCAAGGCGGGCTGATCCCCCTGCGCAGCATAATGTTGCGCCAGCAGCATCTCGATCGTCGGCCGCAACGAGGGGGGAGCAAATCGGTCCGCCTTCTTCAGATCCGCCGTCGCGGCAGAGCCGTTTCCGAGACCTTGCTCGGCCGTGCCCAGCAGATACCACGCGAAGCCATCTGAGGGGTCCGCTTTGCTCGCTCGCCGCGCGAGCGCCGCCAGCGCCCCCCAGGCGTGCTCAGCGGCAAGCTGGGTTGCCTGCATCTGCAATTGCGGGCTCATTTCAGACCATACGGGCACAGTTCCTGCTGCGAGCATCATTGAGAGCAAGCCACCCGCAAGCACCAGCGTCGGCCGCTTTCGCCTAAGCGGCGGCAGGTCTGCTCTCCGGTCCCGAAGACCCGTAGGGAATCCGGTCAACCGAATTCTTGAAGCTGCATTCATATCTGTCAGACCTTTCCGGAAGCGCCGCCAGGCTGACTCCACAGCTGTGTTCACCTCGGTGTGTCGAGCCAATTCTTCTCCGCGATCCAACACCCTACTTCCGAGCCATCCTTGATCCGATTTTTGGCAGAATGGCCCAAATTCTCACTTGCATCATCGATGTCGGCAGTCGCCGGAATCTATCCGAATCGAGGGACCATACACCACTGCGGTGCCACAGCGCCTCGATCTCACGGCGGCCCCGCAAAGCTCACCGGCCGCACCAGCGCCGGTGTGCCGAACTCCACCAGTTTCGCATTGGACTGCTGAAAGTATGCCTGCCAGAACGACTGTAAGCTTCGATCCAGCTGTTGGTTATCGGTTGCGCCAGCAGGCGCTGCGGGCGTCGGCGCCACATGTGACGCCGGTGACGGCGCGGGAGATTTCTCCAGAACTCGCCTGGCTTTGACGTCCGGCTGGAAGTTCGGAGCTGCGGAATTGGCCAACCTGGTTACCGCCACACTCCGACACTTCCCGGGAGGAGACGCGAAAGGGTATGCGTCAAATACTATTTTCAGCGTATGGCCCGTGTTTCTTCCCCACCGGATTGCCCCTCTTTGTTCGGCCGCTCTTCTGTACCACCGCTCCGCCATCCTCATATTGCTCGGAGTGCCGGGCGCACCAATTTTGTAAGCAAGTGCGATTGCGAATTCCGCCCTCCAGTACCCCTGCGCGGCCGCTCTCCTGAACCACCCCTCCGCTCGCCCCCAGTCTATCGGCAGCCCGTCTTTGCCCATGGCGTAATCAAACGCGAGGTTGTATTCCGCCCTCCGATATCCGCGCATGGCCGATTTCAGGTACCATCGTGCAGCCGCTCTGTTGTTTTTCGGCAGGACTTTCCCAACATCATAATACACGCCAAGGTCGTATTCCGCCTTGGCATCTCCCTTCTCGGCGAACGTCATGACCGTCGAAAGTGCGGGGGGTGTCTGCGCATGCGCAACGGCCGCAAGACTCATCATGACCGCCGCGAGCAGCGCAGACGCCGAGGACAGAACCGCTGCACCGCGACGTTCCGGGCGCTTCACGCCGGCCGACTTGCCGGACGCACCGAGGATGGACATGACAGAGCCGCTCATGGCGTGACCCCCGCGCCCAGCACGAAGACCCGTGCGCCGCCGAAGTTCGGCATCAGCCCCGCCTTGCGCACCGCCTGGACCATCTGCGCGGGATTTGCCACCCCCTGGCTGAAGTTGCCGAGCTTTGAGTCCTCGATGCCATCGCTCACGAGAAAGAGCACCTTCTGCGCGGCCGGATCCGCTGCGATCGCAGGTGCCACCTCTTGCAGGGAAAACAGAATGTCATTGGCCTGTGCCGCACCGCCGGCGGCCGCTCCCATCGCGTGCTGCGCGGTCGTATCCGCCATGCGCAGCGCGTAAATCGCCTGATCCCGCATGCAGCGATCGAAGCCCGAGAGCGAATTCATCGGCACATGGTCGCGCTCCCGGGCGGTGAGCGGACTCTCGATGATCCCGGTGTACAGCGGTCGCAGGTAATGATGGGTCGTTGCGCGGGAAAATTCGCTGATCACGAATTCCGTGCCCGGCCCGAGCGCGTGGTTGATATTCTCGATGACCGATTTCTGCAGCGACGGACCGAGCGGTGCCGCCTGATCGATGAGCACGTAGAGCAGCCGCTGCGGCGGGGAGCTGCGCAAGGTGTAATGACTGGCGGTGTAGCAGCTGGGAATCTGATTGAACAGCCCGGCCTGTGCCCGGGGTAGCGCGGCGCACAGCAGCAGCGCCGCGGTCAGTGTAAACCCTGTCGTTTTCATGCACGTTCTCGTGTGAGGCGCCTGAATCGCGATGGTGTCTGACGAATCATCATATTGTTTGTCGACCCTCCCCTGCGTTTTCCTGGGATGATCATGCCGCGCGCCACTGCGGCGCCACAGCGCACCCACCTCACTGCGGTCCCGCAAAGTTCACCGGCCGCACCAGCGCCGGTGTGCCGAACTCCACCAGTTTCGCATTCGAGTGCTGAAAGTACGCCTGCCAGAACGAGTGCAAGCTGCGATCCAGCTGTTGGTTGTCGGTTGCGCCAGCAGGCGCTGCGGGCGTCGGCGCCACATGTGGTGCCGGTGACGGCGCTCGTGGCGCTGGGGCCCGCGCAACGGTTGCTGGTGGCTGCGCGGGAGCTTTTTCCAGCGCTCGCAGAGCCTGGATGGCTGGCTGATAATTCTGCGCGGCCGCCTTCTTCCACCACTTTTCCGCCAGCCGCCGATTTGGCGGCAGGCCGCCAATGCCTTGGTCGTAAAAATAACCGAGGTTGTATTCGGCCCTCCGAAATCCCTGCTCGGCCGCCTTCTTGAACCACTTTACCGCCAGCCGCCGATTTGGCGGCAGGCCGCCAATGCCTTGGACGTAAGAATAACCGAGGCTGTTTTCGGCCCTCCGATATCCCTGCTCGGCGGCCTTCTTGAACCACTTTACCGCCAGCCGCCGATTTGGCGGCAGGCCGCCAATGCCTTGGACGTAAAAAAAACCGAGGCTGTTTTCGGCCCTCCGATATCCCTGCTCGGCGGACTTCTTGATCCACTTTACCGCCAGCCTTTTGTTTATTGACACACCGTGTTGGCCAAAGTAGTAAACATTTCCGAGGTTGAATTCGGCCCTCGGGTTTCCCTTCTCGGCGAGCGCCCTGACCGTCGAAAGTGAGGGGGGGTGCGCATGCGCAACAGCCGCAAGACTCATCATGGCCGCCGCGAGCAGCGCAGACGCCGAGGACAGAACCGCTGCACCGCGACGTTCCGGGCGCTTCACGCCGGCCGACTTGCCGGACGCACCGAGGATGGACATGACAGAGCCGCTCATGGCGTGACCCCC
>JAKBCE010000110.1 GCA_021808195.1 Pseudomonadota bacterium | reverse complement strand
GTGCTCTTCACGCTCGCCGCCCTGGCGCAGCGCTACTGGCGCGAGGCGCGCCGGCTGCGCCCGGTCGAGCTGGTGAGCGAGTACGAGAAAACCATCCTCGATGAGCTCGACCTAATGCGCGAGGCGGCCAACGCCACGCAGCTGAAGCGAAATTTCGCCGGCTCCGACCTGCTCTACGTTCCAGAGGTGTTCTGGGACTTCTGCAGCACCGAAGTCATGGTCATGGAGCGCATCCACGGTATCCCGATCAGCGACATGACGCGCCTGCGCGCGCTCGGCACGAACTTCGAGCGCCTCGCCGAGAACGGCGTGCGCATCTTCTTCACCCAGGTATTCCGTCACAACTTCTTTCACGCGGACATGCACCCGGGCAACATCTTCGTGCTCGCCGATGACCCGCAGCAGCCTCGCTATGCGGCCATCGACTTCGGCATCATGGGCACGCTCGATCCGCGCGATCAGCATTACCTGGCGGAGAATTTCCTCGCGGTCTTCGAGCGCGATTACCGGCGCGTCGCGGTGCTGCACGTGGAGTCCGGCTGGGTGCCGCCGCAGACGCGCATCGATGAGATGGAATCGGCGATCCGCACGGTCTGCGAGCCGATCTTCGACCGGCCGCTCTCGGACATCTCCTTCGGTCATCTGCTGTTGCGGCTGTTCGAGATCTCACGCCGCTTCGACATGCAGATCCAGCCGCAGCTGATGCTGCTGCAAAAGACGCTGTTCAACGTCGAGGGCCTGGGCCGCGAGCTGTATCCGCAGCTGGATATCTGGACGACCGCGACGCCGATCCTGCGCGAGTGGATGCGCGAGCGCGTCAGCGTGCGGCGGCTGGTGAAGCACCTGTGGCGCCAGCTGCCCGAGGTGGTCGAGTCGCTGCAGAGTCTGCCGGCGCTGCTGAAGGAGTCGGTACGCCGGGTGCACGAGCCGCAGACCCATCCGGAAGTGACCGCGCTGAAGGAGCTGCGCGAGACGGTGCGCGCCACTGCGCGCCGGCGCGATGCGGTGAACGGCGCCTCGGCGGTCCTGTTCGCCGGCCTGGTCTGGCTCGCGTTCGACACCGCGGGCTGGCCGGGCTGGGTGCTCACGGGCGTGGGGGCGATCGCGCTCGGCGCGGCGTACCGCTGGCTGTGACGCGCCCTGCCCCGGCGCTGCCGGCAGCGCCGGCCGGCGGTCACCTCGACGCCCGCGCGCTCTTCTACGTCAGCATCGCGGTTCTGACGTGGTCGTCTGCGTACGCATCGATCGCCTACGCCCTTGCAGCCTTCACGCCCGGTGAGCTCGCATTCGCGCGGCTGCTGCTCGCTGCCGGGCTCTTCCAGGGGTACCTGCGGCTGCGGCGCATCGCGCTGCCACCGCTTGCGGCGTGGCCGCCGATGCTCGCGCTCGGCGTGGTCGGGCTCGCAGCCTATCACCTGTGCCTGAATGTCGCGGAGGTGCGGGTCGCCAGCGGCACCGCGGCCATCCTGAGCGCCCTGATCCCGGGCGCCACCGCGGCAGTTTCCGCACTGTGGCTGCGGGAGCGGCTCGCGACGCGTGCCGTGCTCGGGCTCACGCTGGCACTCGGCGGGGTCGCCCTCGTAGTCTTCAGCAGCGGTCAGGACCTGCGCGTGCAGCCGCGGGCCCTGCTGGTGCTGGTGAGCGTGCTCGCCGCGGCCGTCTACTTCACGGGACAGAAGTCCTGGACCCAGCGCTACGGCGCCGAGGCCGTCACCGCCGTCACGCTCGCCGGCGGCGCGCTCGGGGCTGCGCCATTCGGCTTCGGGATCGTACACGCGATCAGCAACGCACCGGCTCCGCGGCTCGCCGCGCTGCTATGGCTCGCGCTCGGTCCGACCTTCTTCGGCTACCTGACCTGGAACCTCGCCATCCACCGCGCGAGCGCCACTCAGGTCTCGAGCTTCATCTACTGTTCGTCCCCGCTCGCGGTGCTGATCGGGTGGCTGTGGCTCGGGGAGCGCCCCGGCCTGCTCACGCTCGCCGGGGGCGTTCTGGTCATCGGCGGTGTCATACTCGCCAACCTGCGCCGCCGGCGCGCCCCGGCCGTGCAGGCCGTCGCCGAAGAGGCCTGATCCGGAGCGTCCGCCATGTATACCCTGTACATCGCCAACAAGAACTACTCGTCCTGGTCGCTGCGCCCCTGGATACTGATGCGCACCCTCGGCATCCCCTTCGAGGAGCGGCTCGTCCCGTTCGGCTCCGGCGATGCGCCGCACGATTTCCGCACCTTCTCCCCGAACGGCAAGGTGCCCTGCCTGCACGACCGGGACGCGGTGGTGTGGGAATCACTGGCGATCGTGGAATACCTCGCAGAACGGCACGAGGGCGTGTGGCCGGCCGATACGCTCGCGCGCGCCTTTGCCCGTTCGGCCGCCGCGGAGATGCACGCCGGCTTCGGCGCGCTGCGCCGGATCTGCAGCATGACCTGCGGGCTGCGGGTGCGTCTGCACCGCATCGAGTCGCAGCTGCGCGCCGATCTTGAGCGCCTGCAGGCGCTGTGGCAGGAGGGTCTGACGCGCTTTGCCGGACCGTTCCTCGTCGGCGGCGCAGCCAGCGCCCTCGACGCGTTCTTCGCCCCCGTCGCCTTTCGCATCCAGACCTACGGCCTGCCGCTCGCCCCGGCGGCACTCGCCTACTCGCAGCGGCTGCTCGCGCTGGCGCCGATGCGCAGTTGGTACGCCGAGGCGCTTGCCGAGCCCTGGCGGGACGAGGCGCACGACCGCGAGACACTCGCGGTCGGCACCGTGACCGAGGACTTGCGCCGCCCCGCGGCCGCTCAGAACGCGTAGACGAGATTGACGGTCTCGATCGAATCCAGGTGCTGGATGCCCGCGGCCGGGTGCGTGTTGTCCTGGATGTGGTAGCCGAGGTTCACCGCCAACTGCGTGGAGACTTTGACGATGAACGCCAGATCGTTCGTCACCAGCGTGTTGACCGATCCGGCGTTCACCAGCAGCTTGTCGCTCACCGCGGTCGTGCTCGTGATCGTGTGCTCGTAACTGACCCCGAGGGTGCCGATCGCATAGCGCTCACTCGCCTGCGGGATGCGCTCGATGAACGTCCGGGTCGGATTCGTCAGGGCAATGGACGTCAACGTCTCGGGTCGCGAGACCATGTAACCGGCACCGACCTGGGTGCTGAGCGTCGTCGTCTTGGAGTGGATCAGCGTGTAGCCGACACCGAGCGCGCCGCTGCCCTGGTACTGAAAGCCGTCGAACATGTCGTGTTCGTAACGCAACGAGCCGAAGGCATAGGCATCGGCGCTGATCTTGCGGTTCGACTGCCACATCGCCGTCCAGCGCTCGGCTGAGACGATTCCGAGGCTCTGGCCATAGAGCGCGGACAGATCCAGGCTGTGCTTCCAGAGCCCCGAGAGGTAGTTCAGGTTGATCGCGGCGTTGGCGGACTTGCCCTGTGCATTGCCCTGCGAGGCCACGAAGCCCAGCTGTCCCTTGCCGGTGAAATGCGCGGCGGCCGGGGCCGGGGTGGAGGATGCGGCGAATGCCGTCGCGGGCCCCAGCAGCACCATGACCAGCGCGGCGCTCATCGGTTTCATGTCAGTCGGCTCCTTGTCCATCGGAAAGGCCGGGATTTTACGGATTCCGGCCGTCGCGTGCGGACCGATTGCCGCGCCGTCGTCGTCATCCGCCGACGCCGGCACCGCCGGCCGGCGGGGATGTCCCGCGGCCGAGCGGCGCAAAAATGAGAGCTGCGTCCGGTCCCATGCCGCAGGATGATGCGGTTTGTCCGGCCGCCGGCGCACCGATGCGCCAAAATCGGCTCGGATCGGCTTTCGCCCGGGGCGGTGTCGTGCCCGGGCTCCACAGGACGCGAATTCGGAACTCGCCCGCTTTGGCCACCACACGCGCAGAGACGCAACAACCGCCACAGGTGCAGCCGCTGCACTGGAGCGCCGCCATGGCCACGGGCGAGCCGCTGCTCGATGCGCAGCATCAGCGGCTGCTCGAGATCTTCAATCGCGCCGCACTCGCCCAGGCCCGCGGCGCCCGTCCCGAGGAGCTCGACGGCCTGCTCGATGCGCTCGCGGACTACACCCGCGATCACTTCCGCGCCGAGGCCCGGCTGATGCGCCAGTGGCAGGTCGATGACGCGCACCGCACGATGCATCTGCAGGCTCATGAGAAATTCCGCGGCTTCCTGCAGCAGGCGCGCATGCTCAACCACGATTGCGGCGCGGACGTCAGCGTTGAGCTGCTGTCGTTTCTCGCCCAGTGGCTGCTGCGACACATCATGGAGGTGGACCGGCAGATGGCCCGCGAGATCCAGGCGCGCCAGAGCGGCGCTGCGCGGGCGCCGCCGCTGGAGGATCAGGATCCGCAGGCCCGCGGCCGCCTCGTCGACACCGTCAGTGGACTGTCGGATGCGCTGGGGCAGCGCACGTTCGACCTGCTCCTGCAACGCCAGCAACTGCTCGATCTGCAGACGCTGTACCGGGCGCTGCTGCACTGCGGCGATGTGCTCATCCAGTGCCGGCGTGAGCACGAGATGCTGGCGAGCCTCTGCGCGAAGCTTGCGGGCGACACCCCGTTTCACGCCGCCTGGATCGGCAGGCCAGGCCCCTGCGGGACCTTCGAGGTGCTGGCCCTCGACGGCCAGGGCGCCGAACAGGTGCGCTGCGATCCGCCGCGGCTCACGGACGGGGAGACGGCCTCCGTCGTGGTCAAGGCCTGGAACACCGGGATGCTGCGCGTAAGCAACGATACGCTGGCCGACCCGACACTGAAGCCCTGGCACGCCGGCTTCAGGGCGCATCGCTGGTTCAGCCTTCTTGCCTTGCCGATCCTCAGAGGCGCTCGGGTGTGGGCCATCCTCGCGCTCGCGGCACCGCGGCGCGAGGGGTTCGATGCCGGCACGATCGAAGTGTGCACGCGCATCGGCGCACTGCTCGGTCACGGTCTCGATGAGCTCGATCTGAAGGAGCGCATCCGCTCGCTGCAGCTGCAGGATGCGCGCATGGCGCGCACCGATCCGCTCACGGGGCTGCCGAACCGGCTTGCGCTCGAGGAATACCTGCCGCCGGCGATCGCCCGCGCGCGCCGGCGCGGCACCTCGCTCGCCCTCGGGGTGATTGATCTGGATGACTTCAAACCGGTCAACGACCGGCTCGGCCACGATGCGGGCGATGAGCTGCTGCGCGCGCTCTCGCGGCGCCTGCGCGAGTGGTTGCGCGAGTCGGATTTCATCGCGCGCCTCGGCGGCGATGAGTTCGTCGTGGTGCTGGAGGATCTCGAGAGCGCCCAGGAGCTGCCCCAGTTGAGCGCCGCGCTGCGCCACCTGCACCGCGCCGTCGAGATGCCATTCGAAGTGAGCGGTGCCACGGCCGCCTCGGTCGACATGACGATGGGTCTGGCGCTCTTTCCGCTCGACGGCGAGGAAGCCGAGGCGCTGCTGCGCCAGGCCGATGCGGCGATGTATCAGGCCAAACAGTCCAAGCGCACCCGGACCCAATGGTGGCGGATCGGCGCGTCGATGCCGGGCGAGCAGCTCGCCGAAGCCGCATTCGACCCGTTCGGGCCGGAGATGCAGGAGTTGATGCAGAGCGTCGCGCCGCACATCGATGCCGTGGCCGAACAGTTCGCCGCGGCGTTCTACCGCGAGCTCGGCGATCGCGCGGAGACCGCCTCGATCCTGGCGTGCCTGTCCGCGCCGGAGCTGCAGGGTTTGGTGCGCAAGCAGGCGGCGCACCTGCGCTTCCTGCTCGATGCACGCACCTCGGCCGAGCAGGCCAAGGCTGCGGCGCACCGGCTCGGCACCGTGCACGGGCTGATCGGCCTGTCCGGCGCCTCGATGGCGCTGGTGATGGGACTGTACCGGGATCTGCTGCACGCGCATTTCGATGCGGCGCTGCTCACCACGCGCACGCGTTACCGCGCGCTGCGCACCGCCGAGGCGCGCCTGCAGCTGGAATTGCAGGGCGAGCTCGAGTCGATGCAGTCGGTGCTCGATCAGTACCAGGGGCTGCTCGCCCGGCCGCAGGACGGGCGGGGACTGGCCGCCGACTGGGTGCAGGCGGAGCTCGAGGCGCTCGCGGCCCTGCCCGGGATGCGCGCCGCGGTGGTGTGCCGGCCCGATGCGCACAACCGCCTCGTCATCGAGCGCGCCGCCGGCCCCGAGAGCGCCGCGTTCGTCGAAGCGCACCGTGCCCGCAATCTCTATCCGGTGCTCGATCCGCGCGACGTGCGGGGCCGGGGACTGGTGGCGAACACGTGGATGACCGACAGTCAGCAGGAGACCGCGGCGTTCGGGGGTGAGACGCGCGCCGCACCGTGGCAGACGCTGATGAGCGAGTTCGCCATCCGCAGCGCAGTCACCCTGCCGGTGCATCGGCATGGCGCGATCCACTCGGTGTTGATGCTCTTCGGAGCGTACCCGCACCAGTTCACCTCCGCCTGGATGCGCACCTGGCGGCTGTCGCTGCAGAACCGCTGGGACCAGATGACGCGGGCCTCGCAAAGCCGCGGACACGCCATCGATACGGGCGAGGTCGCGCAGATCCGCGCGCTGCTCTACAGCGGCGGTGTGGAGATGTTCGTCCAGCCGGTGATCCAGCTCGAGACCGGAGCGGTCGTGAAGGCCGAGGCGCTGGCACGGCTGCGCACCCGGCAAGGGACGCTGCTCGCGCCCGGACAGTTCCTGCCGGCGCTCGGGGAGACGGACCTGGACTCGCTGTTCCGCCAGGGGCTGCAGCAGGGCCTTGCGCATGTGTCCGGCTGGCGCGAACAGCACGGGCAGATCGGGCTCGCGATCAACCTCGCCCCGAGCTCGCTCGTGCACCCCGACTGTGCACAATGGGTCGAGGAGGCGTTGCGCGCCGCGCAGGTGGCACCGCAGCACCTCGTGCTCGAGCTGCTCGAGAGCCAGGCGCTCGAGGCGAGCACGGTCGACGAGGCGATCACACGGCTCGCCGCGACCGGCGTGAAAATCGCCATGGACGACCTCGGCTCGGGCTTCAGCAACCTCAAGCGTCTCGCCGACCTGCCGTTCGACGTCATCAAGATCGACCAGAACCTGGTGAAGGACCTGGCCCGCGATCCGATCAAAGCGCTCAGCCTGATCCGCACCGTCGTGCAGATCGGCCAGGACCTCGAGCGCGAGGTCGTGGCCGAGGGACTGGAGGACCCGGACTTCATCGAGGCGGCGATGGTGCTCGGCTGCCGGTACGGTCAGGGCTACGGACTGTGCCGGCCGATGCCGGCCGCAGCGCTGACACAGTGGCTTGCGGCGCGGCCCGCGCGGCAGGGCCTCGGCGCCGGCGTACACAGTTGGCTCGGCGCGCTCGCCTACCAATGGATGCGGCTGCACGATCCGATGTCCCTGCGCGAACCGGGCCGGCTCGAACTCTGCCCCATCAGCGATTTCTTACAGGCCCAGGCCGGGGGAGATGCGCAGGCGCTCGCCCTGCATGCCGAGGTGCACCAGCATCCGCTCGAGGCGGGCCGCCTGCAGGCGATGCGCCGGATGATGCAGTGGCTGACGCGCAAGGTGCGCGAATCACGCCCGGGCGGCACCTGAGCACGGCGGCGGCTCATGCGCACCGGACGGATCAGGATTGGCGCGCCCGACTGGATTCGAACCAGTGACCCCTGCCTTCGGAGGGCAGTACTCTATCCAGCTGAGCTACGGGCGCGCCGCGTGGTGGCGCGACTGACCCTGAGGAAGGGCCAGACGGGTGGTCGATCCGGAGGGTCTCCGGCGCGGCCGCCTGCGCCAGCGCCCGCGGATCATACGCGCCTCCCCGCCCGGATGCCACGTGCGGGGGGCGGATGTCCACCCGGTGGCCAGGGCTTCAGCCACGCGGCCCGCGAGCGGTTATACTGCGCCTTCCGCGTTCACGGATTCCCCAGAGAGGTCTCGTGAGCAAGCAGGACTCGCACTTCATCAACGTGTTCAGCATG
>JAKBCE010000034.1 GCA_021808195.1 Pseudomonadota bacterium | reverse complement strand
AGGCTTCCTGCCGCTCTCTCCCTACCGCAGATCAGTCGGTGCTGCCAGCGACGATTTACATCGCGCACCGACGGGCAGCGGCTGCGCGGCGCTCAATCGAAGCGCGGGGCGCGAGCCGTGCCGGAGAATTGCAGTCCATCGAGCAGGTTGTAGGCTTGTGCATCGCGTTGTTGCAGCGGCTGCAGCCCGAAGCGGGCCTCGATGAAGGCGAGCACCGAAGTGGTGTTGGCGACGCGGTGATCGACGTAACCGCGGCGTGACCACGGACTGATGAGCAACGCCGGGATGCGTGTCCCGCAGCCGTAGGCGTCGGGGCGCGGGGGGGGCACGTGATCCCAGAACCCGCCGCCTTCGTCGTACGTGATGATAACCGCCGTCTTGTCCCACGCGGGGCTCTCACCCACCGCCCGCAGCAGGCTCATCACCCATTGCTCGCCCCAGTGCGGGGTCGAGTCGGCCGGATGCTCGTCGTGCGCGCCACTCGCCTTCACGAACGACACGCTCGGCAGGCGGCCGGCACGCGCATCGGCGAAGAAGTCCTCGCTGTCGCGGATGTGGCCGGCGCGCACGTTATCGAACCAGCTCGGGTAGTACTGGAAGGGGTTGTGATGCGGCACATAGAGTCGGCTGGTGTCGACCACTGCCGAGCCGCTGTCGCGCCCGAAGGCGCGCTTCAGGGCCCAGGGCTTCACGCCATTCCAGCCCTCGTTGTACCAGGCCCAGGAAATGCCGGCGCTGTTCAGGCGATCGCCAATGTTGGGGTAGGTCTGATCCTCGGGCGGCGGGCTCAACTTCAGCGCACGCGGGTCGGCCTCGGTCGGTCCGTTGAGCGGCGGTAGATCATTGATCAGCATGCCGTGCGGGTCGTAGGGCAGATCGAACAGCGGCGGATCGAAGCTGCCGCGCACCCGCGCGGGAGCCTGCGGCCACAGCGCCGAGTGGGCCGCCACCAGGTACAGCGCATTGCAGGTCGAACCGCCCGACATGGCCTGGAAGAAATGGTCGAACAGCACGTACTCATCGGCCAGGCGGTGATAGTGCGGGATGTCCGCGCGCGTGTAGAAGCCGAGCACCGGGCCGGAGGGGCGCGATTCATCGAGCAGCATGATGTCGCGCTCGCCGGCGTGGCGAAACGCCGGGTGTTGGCGCTTCAGCGCGAGCGCTACGAACTGGTCCATCGCACCATTGTCGACCTGGGCAAACATCCGAAAGAAATGATGCTCCGGATCCCAGGGCATGTTCTCGCCAGGCGGAATGAACGGTGCGAGGTGAAACGGTTGATTCTCGAGCAGCACTCCGTCGAAGCCGGCGATGTTGTCCGGCAACGGCAGATAGGAATAGACGATGCCAGCGGGGTTTTTCTGCAGTCCGTGGAAACGTCGGTCGATGTGCCCGTCGCGATCGAGCAGGCCGGTGACCATGGCGCCGGCGGGATGCTGGTAGGCGCCGAAATAATGATCGAAGCTGCGATTCTCCTGAAACAGCACGACGACGTGCTCGATGTGCCGGCGCAGGCCGGCGAGGTCGGCGCCCCCGGACGCGCGCGCCGGTCGGCCCGCACCGGCCAGTGCCGCGCCGCCGGCGGCGGTGAGGGATTTCAGGAATGCTCTGCGCGTCAACTGCGGATCGGTCATCCTCATTGTCCTCCTGCAGACGAAAACGGCCACAGCGAGGGCTGTTCGCCCCCTGCGGCAGGTTGGCAGCGCGAGTTTAGCCGCTGTGCGTGCCGGATGGGACAGGAATCGATGCCGGACGCTGCCGCGAGGAGTTTCTCTGCGATAGCCCACTCACCGGTCTTGCCCCCGGGCGCGCCTTCGGGCGATGAAGCGGTCCGGCCGCCCCGCGCAGATAATCCACTTCAGGCTTGCCTGACCTCGGTTCGCGCGGCGGCCAGGTGCTGTCAGGGTGGCGCAAGGCGGGCACCACGTGCCCAAGCCTGATGCGCTCCGTCTGCTGTTGTGCACGAGCTGGGGTCGGGTGCATCGCGGTGTCGACCGAGCGGACAGCTGGTGAGACTGCGGCCCATTCGCGCCGAGCAAGCGGGACAGGCTGTGCCGTTCATTCGCAGTCTGTGTGCGAGCCGCTCACTGGATGTCGGGTCCGAAGGTCACACTGCGTCCTTGCTGCCTCGAGCAGGCGGATACGCGCACTGCCCAGTCGCGGAGCTGTTGGCATTTGACGTGCGGTTCGGGTGGCGTTTACGCTTGATCGTGGTCGCCTTAGGAAGCCAAGACCAGTGATCCGGACACATTGGAGCCATAGGCTGGCGCTGTGCGTATACGGAGCGGCTGTTGCGCTCCTGGGGGGAGTGGCCCGCGCGGATCCGGGCGCTATCACGCTGCGTGGCGCTGAACGGGTCGCGTATCGAGTGGGCGTGCAGCATCCGGAACGGTTTCGCGTGCAGGTGCCCCGAGGTGATGTGGTTCGTCTGCGCATCCGCCAGACAGTTGGCCCGGTGCTGGTGCACTTGCGCACGCCAGACGGCCGAGCACACACGCCGCGCTATTGTCAGAGCGGTGTCGATTGCGTGCTGCACGTGACGCTGGTGAGCACAGCCGGCGGTACCTTTGGCGTCACAATCGGCTTCTTTGTGCACTGCTGCGACGCCCGGCAGGCTAGCGGCACGATCCGCGTTTCGGCGCCGCGCCCGGCGACGTCCTCTGATCGCCTGCGCAGCCAGGCGGAGCAGCGGCTGGCACGCGCCGAGTGGGCGCAATTGCAGGGGCCCAGTACGGCGTGGCCCGGCGCACTGCGCAACTACCGCGCCGCGGTCGCGATGGCGCGCCGGAGCGGGGACGTCTGGGTGTTGCGGGTGGCGCTTCCGGATGAGGCGCGGCTCGACACCTACGAACTCGCTCACTATCACGCGGCGCTGCGGCTGGCACGCGCGGCCGCGCGGCTGCCTTACGGTCAAGACCGGGCGGACCAGGAGTACACGCTGTTTGCGCTCGGTCTGGTCTGCCAGTACCGGGCCCGTTATGGCGAGGCGATCCGTGCCGAGCGGCAGGCGCTCGCCCTCGCGAGGGCGCTCGGGGAGCGTCAGGGCGAGGACATCATTCTTGGCAATCTGGCCGGCGTGTACGAGCAGATCGGGCGCACGGGTCTGGCATTGCGCACCGCCCGGCAGTCCCTGACGATCGCCCGCGAGATCGGTGATGGCAAAGGCGTCGATTACAACTTCGAGCTGATGGCCGAGCTGCAGCGCGATCGGGGGAATTTCAATCGAGCCTTCGCCGACTTCCAGCGCGCGCTGCACAGCGTACGTCGCTACCCGTACCCCGACAGCGAGGCGCGTGACTGGATCGGTCTCGGTGAGCTCTATGTGACGCTCGGCGAGCCGGCCGAGGCGCGCAGCGCATTGCACCGGGCGAAGCAGATCGCGACCGCTGCCCACGACGACACGGCGCTGTTTCGGGTACTGATGGACTCGGCGGTGGTCAAGCGCCACAGCGGCGAGTTGCGCGCGGCACTCGCGCAAGACCAGCGGGGCATTGCGCGCGCGGTACGGGCGGGCCTGCCGCGCCAGCACGCGGCACTGCTGCTCGAGCTCGGTCGCGATGAGGCCGCGCTCGGTCAGCCGAAGCGCGCGCAGGCGGCGTTTCGCGAGGCGGCGCAGCTTGCCCGCCATATCGGTCAACTCGACAGCGAGGCAACCGCCTGGCTTGCCCTCGGCGATGAGGCGACACGGCTCGGCAACACCGTGCACGCGCGCGCCGATTACCTTCGTGCGCTGGCATTGGCGAGGCAGCTCTACAGTCCGCTCACCGCAGCGCGGGCCCAAGGCAGCCTCGCGCGACTCGATTGGCGTCAGGGCCGCCTTGCGCCGGCCGAACACCGGATCGAGCAGGCCGTCGCGCTCATCGGCACGGTCCGCAAGACGGTGACCACCGAACGGCTGCGCACGGAATATTTCGCCTCCGAGCATGGTTATTATGATCTTGGCGTGAGAATCCTGATGGCGCTGCGGCGGGACCATCCGGGTCAGGGCTTCGGGCGCGCCGCGCTGCGCATGGTCGAGCGCGCCCGGGCGCGCTCCTTGCTCGATGCGCTGCATGGCGCGGGACGCGTGGATGCCGCACTGCTCGGCGCCGGTCTGGTGCGCCGGATTCGCCACACGACGGCCCAGTTGGATGTTGCGTATGCCGACTGGCGCGACCTGCTGCAGGAGCCGCAGGCCAGTGCGGCGCGTTTTGCCGAGGTGCGCCGCCAGATCCGCAAGCTGCGCCGCGTGAGCGCGACGCTTGAGACCCTGGCTCGTGCCCGCAGCGGTCGCTACGCCGCGCTCGCCGATGTCCATCCGGAGGGCCTGCGGCAGCTGCAGCGGCAGGTGCTCGCTGCCCATGCAGCCGTGCTCGAATATTGGATCGGCGCGCAACGCGGCTACGCTTGGCTCATCCGCCGCCATACGATCACGACGTTGCCGCTGGTGGGTCAGCATCGACTCGAACCGGAGGTGCAGGCGCTGCGTGCGGCGCTGACCGCACGATCGCGCACGGTTGGCGGTGAGACTCTTCAGCAGCGCGTGACGCGCATTGCGGCAGCGGATGCGAACGTGCGGCGGCTGGACGATGAGTTGGGGGCGCAACTGTTGCCCCGACAGGCGCAGCTGCGGGGCATCGAGACCATGTATGTCGTGGCGGATGGTCCGCTGTTCGGCGTGCCGTTCGCGGCGCTGCGCCCGCCCGGCGCGAGCGGGGCGCTCATCGAGTCTGCGGCGGTTCTGCAAGAGCCGTCCGCCTCGGTGCTCGGCGCGCTGACGCGCGAGCACCCGCCCGCTCTTGGTGGCCAGATCGACCTCTATGCCGACCCGGTGTACAGCCGCCGCGATCGGCGTTTTGCGGCCGGGGTGCATCCGGCCGCCCGGGCTGGAACTGCCGGTCGCCTCAGCTGGGCCCCCGAGGCCCGTCTGGCGCATCTGCAACGACTGCCGGCCTCACGGACCGAGGCGCTTGCGATCGCGCACCTGAGCGCAGGGCGAGCCGTCTTGCACCTCGGCTTTGCCGCCTCCGTGCACTCGGTGCAGCAAACCGACTGGCGGCGTGTGGCCGTGGCGCATTTCGCAGTGCACACCCTGCTCGATGCCGCCCATCCAGCATTCTCCGGACTGGTGCTGAGGCTGTTTCATCGCAACGGCTCACGCGCACAGGGGGTGCTGTGGCTGCGCGAGGTCTATGCGCTGCACATGCCCGTTGATCTGGTGGTGTTGAGCAGTTGTCGGACGCTCGGCGGGCGCGCGGTGCCGGGCGAAGGGCTCGACGGGCTGTTCCGCGCGTTCCTGCTCGCGGGCGCGCATGCGGTGGTCGGTACTTTGTGGCGGGTGCAGGACCGGGCGAGTGAGCAGTTCATGCGGCACTTCTACGTGAACCTGCTGCGGCGGCGGCTGGCGCCGGCGGCTGCATTGCGTGCAGCGCAGCTCGCGATGCTGCACTCCAGGCGCTACGCCTCGCCGTACTTCTGGGCGGCGTTTTCCATCGACGGGGTGGGCTTGCCGCTGCGCTGAACAGCATCCCGCCGTGTGCAGGCGGAACCCAGGCTGTCACCGGCGAGACATCTGCCGATGCAGGTCCGAGCCCCTGAGCGTTGCGGGCACGTCTATGCCCAGCGACGGCTGCGCGGACACCTCGCACCGTGGAGTCTCGGAATTCTTGCGATTGACTGGGCTTTTACGCCGAAAGCCGTGAAGTCGGCTTCAATGGTGTCGGTGACGCGTGGACCTCGGACGGCGGATGTGCATGTGGCGGGAGCGCCAAATCGCGATGGGTTTCGGCGCGGTGAGTAAGCGAACGACGAGTTGGTTCAAGCGCGGCACATCGACGGCGGTGACGACCCGAACCGGTCGTTCGCCGAGATTCGGGCCGTGGCCGACCGGCCAGCTGAGCGTGGCACCGTAGTTCGCGGTGAAGCTGGTATCGACGTCGACCCGCATCATCGTCGCGGCGGTAATGAGCGCTGGATCCAGCCAGACGGCGACGGCCGTCTCGTCCCAGAGTGGATACACCTGCCCGAAGCGGCCGAGGTAGTGATCGAACGGGGCACCCCCGTGCGCGATTTGCTGCAAGAGCTGCCTCGTCATCAGTGTAGGGCTCGTGGCGTCGAGCGGTACTTCGGTAATTTCGTGCCAGGGCTGGTGCAGAACGATCGATGCGGCCTCCGGGTCGAAGCGCATGTTGAACTCGACGCGAGGTGAGTTCACGTAGTCCGCGGCGCGCGCGAACGGGGTGTTCGCCGGCTGTGGGTTGAAACTGCCGCCCATGAACACCAGTGCTTTCGCTAACGAGGCAAACCGCGGGTCGAGCTTTGCGGCAAGCGCCAGGTCGGTCAAGGGACCGGCTGCGATGATCGTGACCTGGTGCGGATATTTGTGCACCATCTGGATCATGAACCGTACGGCCCGTTTACGATGGGCGTGGGTGGTCGGCTCGCCCTCTGGAAGTGCAGGGACCCAATAGGGCCGCTGCGGATGCAGCGCAGTCCAGTCGTCGGTGCCTTCGGAGGGCCAGTGGCTCATGTAGGCGCCGTCGTAAAACAGCTCACCGTACAGCTTCTGCCACACTCGTTCTCGGCGGCGGGTATTGAGCAGCGGAAACATCGCACCCGGATATACTGCAATGGCACGATGAGCGATCTGCAACGCCCGCAGCACGTGCTCGATCTCCTCCGGCTGCCAGCCGTCACCCGTGGGGACGGTGATGCCGAGCAGGTTGATCGCCTTGTCCTGTGCAAGCATCAAGGTGGCTTGGATGTTCGTGCCGCCGGGGCCCATCTCGTCCTCGTCCAGAATCACTTTGGGACGAGCTCCGGCGACAGCGGCCGGAGCTGCTGCCGCGCCGGCAAGCAGGCACTGCGCGCCGAGCAATGCAATGCACAACGCTGCAAACCACCTCACACTCAAACACCGGATGTTCATATGAGCCACTCTCCTGGATCATCCCGCAGTGAATCGATCGGAGCTGCCACGGGGGGCGAGGCCGTGCGGACTGATCGGCCGCGCAAGGTAATCGTGCCTACGGAGCGATACCGTCAAGTCGTTCGTGCCAGGACGATCAGTGCCAGGCCCGCGATGAAACACAGGAACATCGCGCAGAGCAGCGCGGGGACCCCACGCGCCGGATCGCGGAATTCCTTCCAGACGAACACACCCCAGAGCGCTGCAATCATTGTCGCGCCTTGCCCGAGGCCGTAGGAGATCGCAAAGCCGGCGCGACTCGCGGCAATGATACTCAGCGACATTCCACAACCCCATACCAGCCCGCCGAGCACCCCGGCGAGGTGCGAGCGCAGAGTGCCCCGCCAATAGTCCGAGAAAGGGACCGGAATGCCCATCGCCGGAAATCGCATGGCAAGGGTGTTCCAAAAGAAGGTGCTCAGAAACACCCCGCCGGCGAATATGAAAACGGCAGCGTAACTACCCATCAGACCGGCAATGGGCCGGGCCGCATCGGGGTACATCGCTACGGCGACGAAGCGGTAAAAGATGCCCATGAACACTCCGCTGGCAAGGGCAAGCAGCAAGCCCTTGATGCTGAGGCGCACCGAATGCCGCGACTGGCGGCGGTACGCCTCCGCGTCCAATGCGATCGCCATCACCACCAGCGCGACCCCCATGGCGAGGAGCGTCGGATCGCCCACCGGAGCCGCCAGGTAGTTCAGGATCACTCCGAGCACGAGCGCCAAGCCGATGCCGACCGGAAAGGCTACCGCCATCCCCGCGATTTCGATCGCCGCGACCAGCATGATGTTGGCGAGATTGAACACCACGCCGCCGAACGCCGCGTGAGTCAGACTGAAGGCGCTCGCCTGCTCGAGGTCAGAGATGAAATGCCGGCCAAGCTGGCCTGCATTGCCGAGCGTGATGCCAAAGGCGAGCGCACTGAGCAGCACCCCGAGAGCGTAATCCCAGTAGAACAGCTCAAAGCGCCAACTCGTCGCTGCGAGCTTGCGTGTATTGGCCCAAGATCCCCAGCAGAGCATCGTGATCACGGTGAGCACGACTGCGAGGGTGTAACTGTGCACGATGAACATCGCGATCAACCCTCGGTGCGGTGGTTGCTGGCCGCCGCCCATTTGCGCAGCTCTGCCTCGAATTCTGCGCGCCCCAGAAACGACTGTTGCGCGCCGCGTCTAGTGGCTGACAATGCCGCATAAAGGCTTGCGCGCCGCGCGGCATCGGCTTCCGTCATGCCCTCGCTCAAAAAAGTTGCGAGGCTGCCGATGAACGCATCACCGGCGCCGGTCGTGTCAATCGCGGACACTGCAAATGGAGAGATCGGCGTGCGCGCGTCCGCCGAAGCGAGCACCGCGCCTCTGGCGCCGAGAGTCAGCACGATTCTGCGCAGACCGCTCGCGAGCAACACGTCCAGGCAGCGCTCTAAATCGCCGTCCGTCCCACCGTTGTGCCGGCTGAGCAGCTGTGCCTCCGATTCATTGAGGATCAAATACTCCGCCCCAGCGAGTTCGGCCAGAGGAACCGGCAGCGCGGGTGCTGGGTTGACCAAGCACGGCACGCGGTGCGATTGTGCGAGGCATACGGTCGCCTGCACCGTCTGCAGAGGGACCTCGAACTGTACGAGGACCATGTCGGCGGCGGCAATCCGGTCCTGCGCGGCACCGACGTCCGCCGGCATCAGCTGTTCATTCGCACCGGGGACGACGACGATACGATTTTCCCCGCTCTGTTCGACCAGGATCAAAGCGCTGCCGGTGGCGACATTGGAGATCACCCGAACAGCGGCCGTATCGATCCCATGGGAAGTCAAGTTGCGCACCGCTTCCGTGCCGAACAGATCCGCGCCCACGGCGGCGATGATCGTCACCTCCGCCCCACAGAGGCTGGCGGCGACCGCTTGATTGGCCCCTTTGCCGCCGAAGCCGATGCCAAACTCCGAGCCAAACACGGTTTCCCCTGCTCGTGGCAGTGTCCGGCACAGAAACTGAAGATCCGTATTGACGCTGCCTACGACCACGATGCGGGGACGGCGTGTCATGCGGAGCGCTCCTGCACGGTATGGATTCCCCTTAGATGCTCTTGACGGAGTCGCGCTCGATGAGCGATACGTCGAATATCATGGGTCGACGCTCGACGGTCGTGCCAGACATCTGCAGCTGCAGGACTTCGACGGCACGCTCGCCCATTGACACCAGCGGCTGGGCGATCGTCGTCAGGCGCGGGGTCACGATATTTGCCCAGCTGATATCGTCGAAACCCATGATCGAGACCTCCTCAGGAACACTTATTCCCTGATCGGCAAGGAAACGGGCGGCGCCAATCGCAATCAGGTCGTTTCCAGCGACAATTAGCGTCGCTCCGCGCCGACGCAGCAGCGCATCACGTGCATCACGGGACAGCAAGCCGTCGAATCCGACCCGTACCTCCCAGGCGATCTCGATGCCGAGGGGGAAGGCAGTGACGAACCCGTTGCGACGTTGCTGAGCGCTCGCGAGGACGCGAGGTCCAGACAATAGGCCGACTCGCGAATGGCCTTTCTGCAGTGCGTGCTTGGCCAGCAGCCGACCACCCATGTAGTTGTTCGAATGAATGACCGCAAAGCCCGGTCTAGGCCGGTCGATGAGTACAATCGGACGTTGCAGCTCGCGCAGCAGTGGCGGCAATCGCGCACCGACCGGACACCAGATGAGGCCGTCGACTCCGTGCTGAGCAAGTAACTTGAATCCCTCAGTTTCTCCCTGTGCGCAATTTTCGCTGTCGACGAGGCAAACCAGTAATCCGAGTCTGCGCGCCCTGTTCTCGATCGCCTGAGCGAGCTGCGAGAAGAACGGGTTAGTCAGGTCTGGCAGGACCAGGCCGATCGCACTCGTGCGTCCGGTGCGCATTGCTTGTGCCGCACGGTGCGGGCGGTAACCGAGCTCCTTGGCGGCGCTCAACACTTTGCGCCGTACGGCCGAACCCACATTCCTCTTGCCATTCAAGGCATTCGACACCGTGGCGACCGAAACACCGACTTTCGCCGCTACGTGTTTAATCGTTGCCATTGCACCATCGCTGCGCGCTGTCCGTCGAGTCCGTGCTTGAGAGAGCAGGGGGTGGCAAGTATATCCCGGCTGCAGTGGCTACAAGAACGTTTAATTAAAAGTGCCGCTGTCAGTGGCGAATCGGTTGCGCGATCAACGCGGCGTATCACCATCGCCAGGTACCGGCGTGGACCGAACCGGCGCGAGACGCCGAAGGCGCGGAAATTGATTCGAGCAGGTGCGCACTCCTGAGTGAATCGGGCTGTGAAGTCGCACCAGGAGGCAGGTCTGGGAGGCGATTTTAGCCTCGAACGGCGTGAGCACAGCATGTAACACGTCCACGGAGCGTTACGTATGTCATGCGGAGCCAAAGCGGCTTCTTCCCGGAACCGGAGGTTCGGCGCAACCGATCGCTGTGATCGGTGGACCTGCGCAGCAGGAGCCGTAGCCAACCGCTGTGCGCGGCTGTAATCGCCCGTTCACATTGATCGCCTAGAGTTAAACGTTATAGGAACCTATCGACGTGATCTCGACCGCAAGCCGCTGGCCGGCCGGGCGAGAGGTGTTCGCCATTTCTCCTCGCGGCCGAAGCCGCACCGTGAACCGAGTGGGAGTGAGTACAATGTCCATTGAAATCCGCAAGTTGGTGCGGGAAGTCTGCTCGCCGTGTATGGCGCTAGTGCCGTGTGCGGCGCTCATGGCGATCAGTCCGGCGCTCGCCAGGGCACAAAATTACTCCTCAAGCACGCAACAGAGCGACTCCGTGAGCAGCCAGCCGAAAGTTCACCTCAAGAAGGTGACGATCGTGGCCCCGGAGCGGGCAGTCGCCACCGTGAGTGCAACCAAGGTTGAGCACATCAGTCCTGGTTCGAGCCTGATGAGCGTGCTGCGCAATACTCCGGGATTCAATATCCTCTCGACCGGCCCGGGAAATTTAACTGCAAGCGACAACGTCTTCACGCTCGACGGATTCAACAGCGATCAGGTCGGAACGACATTCGACGGTGTGCCGTTCGTCAATCCGTTTCTGGGCGGCATCTATGGGCAAGGCGATAATCACGGCGTGACGCCCCTCACGACGCGTCAGTTTGGCAGTGTGCAGGTATTCAGCGGCGCGAACAGCCCCGCGCAGACCTCGATCGCTTCGCTCGGCGGGACGATCAATTTTCTTCCCCGCATGCCCACCAGCCAGTTCGGCGTGCAGCTGATGGGGGGCGCAGGCAGCTACACCGGACATGGATCTACATCCACCGAAGGTGTGCAGGTCAACTCTGGGGCAATCGAGACGCTCGGGGGCTTGCGCGTGCTTGGCTCCTACTATCATACCAATGTCACCGGCTATCAGGCGTACACGCACGCATCGATCGACTCCTACTATCTGGCGGCGCTACAGCCGACCAGCAGCGGTCATGTCAAGTTCATTTTCGTCTCGAACAACGAGCAGTCGCGTCCGTCGGACGCCGTTCCGGTTGCCATTTTGCAGCGCCAGGGCGAATACTTCGGCTATCCGCCGAGCGTCGATGACAATTGGTCATCATCGCGCGCGACCACGGCGATCCTGTCGCTGAAGTCGCTCCTGAATCCGATCACTATCGGCGAGGTGAAGTTCTTTTACAACGGACAGGCTAACGATCGCACCGGGTTTGCCAACGCGCTCTACAGTGGCGGCTACCTCGGGTACAGGTTGCCGACGGCGGTGAAGACTTGCGGCGCGCTAAACGCGTACGAGCCGTCCTCGGTGCCGCCGTCACTTTATCCGAATCTGTACAACTGCTCGGTGGCGGAGCAGATGTTCGGCTCGGCTGCCGCTGGAACCCAGTATCAGCGTTACGTCGACAATTATGAGAACACCGGGGCACTGGCCCGACTAGTGCTGCTGTTCCCGGATAACACCGTTACGATTGGCGCGGATGCAATGTTCGCGAGTGAGTTGTCGCAGGAAGCATGGTTCGGTAGAGCGCCGGTTCCCATGGTGGTGGGTTACAACATGGCGTGGCTCGAGCATGACGGGCGCAATCAATACGACGGATTCATTCAGGACGACATTTCATTGCTGCACGGTCGGTTGCACATCCATCCGGGCGATAAATACAATTACGTTCCGATGTATTCGAACGACGACGCGGGATACTATTACGACTACCCCGGCGAAGTGCACGAGCAGTACGTATTCAACGAGCCATCACTCGGAATTGAGTACAGCGTTACGCGTCACTTGAACGCGCATGTGATATACGGGCGCACATACAAGACGCCGAACATTTCTGCACTGTACTCGGTGATCGGCAAGAGCCAGCAGCCCGCGCCAGTGACGGTGCAGCCGGAGTACGTTGACAGCATAGATGCTGGCCTGAGTTACAAAAGTCAGTACGGTGAAGCGTCGATTGCGGTATTCGACCGAAGGTTTCAGAATATTTTCAGCTCGAACTATAACGACATCACGGGCATTACCGTTCTGTACAACTCGGGCACCGCAGAATACAAGGGGTTCACCGTCGGCGGGCAGGTGCCTCTGCCGCATCATCTCGCCCTGCAGGCGAATTTCGGCTATACGGATGCCAAGTACACCAATAGCTTCACCGGTCCAAACGGCTCGGTGAAGGCGGGGCAGTGGCGCCCGGACGTGCCGGAGGATACCGGAACGCTTGCTTTGGATTATGCCGCTGGACCTTGGTATGGCAGCGTCGGAGCGCATTTGGTCGGAGCGCAGTACCTTGCGTACAACACAGGTGCGACGAGCACCACGCGGCTTCCGGCGTACACGACCGTGGATGCGAACGTGGCTTATACCTGGCAGCTGAACAGGATGTTGCGAGACGTCAAGGTAGAAGTGCATGCGGATAATCTGTTCGACAATAAGAGTGTTCTCTACGGGTACGTGCAGAGCGAGAAGCCGCCGGCATTGGATTATCAGCTCGCTCAGTATCAGGCGCCGCTGTTCATCGGGTTGACGGTTACGGCGAATTTCGGCTCATAGAGCGGCCTGGCAAGTGAAGTCGGTGCACGCGATAGGGCTGATCAGCGCGGCTTCGGCCGCGCTGATCGTCGGCGGCTGTGCCACGGGCAGCGGCACCGGTGACGGCATCGGGGTGAAGGAGTCGGTGCTGAGAACCGGGATCGGAAACGTACGCGGGGTGACACACCAGATTGCGACGGGGCGGTGGGTGAGCCCGGTGGGACATTTGGCCGGCACAAGGAATTTCCCCTCGAGCGTGGCCGTGGCTGCAGGTGTGGTCTATGTCTTGGCCAATGGAGCCACGCGCGCCCAGTCGGTGACGGGCTATTCGGCCGGGACGTTGCAGCGCCGGACCGTGGTGCTTGGCTTTCGAGGAGCGGTGAGCGGACCAACGGTGCGGGGTGTGCTGCGAATCCCGCGGGAGAATTTCTTCCAAGGCCTCGCCGTAGGCAGGGATGGATCCGTGTACGCCGCGGGCGGGAGCAGCGATGCACTCATCGTGTTCCGACCGGGTGCGGACGGACTGGTTTTGAAGCGACGGTATCGGTTGCAGTTCTTGTCGTTTCCGCGCGATCAATACCCGTATCGCTATCAAGGGATGCGAGTCGGCAAGCGGCATTTCTTCCCGGACGGGGTGACAGTGGATCCGACCGGTCGATACGCGTTCGTCACTGGGTTGCTGAGCAACGCCGTGGCGCGCATCGATTTGAGCAGTGGGCGGACGCTTTACGTGAATGCAGGTCCATACCCGTTCGCGCCGGTCCTGACCGACCATGGGCGACTGCTGGTCGTGAGCGATTGGGGGGGATGTGGCGTAACGATCTTTAGGAGTCGGTCGTTGCGACGGGTTGGGCAAGTGTGCGTCGGGCCGAGAACCGGACCGAACAACTCCGCCGCCGGGGTGCACCCCACGGCGCTGGTGGCGGTGCCGGACAGCACTGATGTGGTGTTCACGGCTTCGAATGCCGATGAAGCCGTGCGGGTGGATGCACGTGCGTTGCGGGTGGTGCGGATTTTCGACGATTCTCCCTATCCCGGTGCACCCCCTGGGAGCTACCCGGATGCATTGGCCATTCACTCCGGGACGCTGTACGTGGCCAATGCTGGCAATGACGATGTCGCGCTCTTTGATTTGCGCAGCGGGCGCGCGCTTGGACTCTTGCCGACCGCGTGGTATCCGACCGGTCTGGCCGCGGGTCCACGAGCATTGTATGTCGTCGCAGCCAAGGGTCTTGGCTCCGGTCCCAATCTACGCCATCAATGGGTTGGCGACATGATGCACGGTGTGTTGCAGCGCATCTCGTTCGGGAATATCCAGCGTCATTTGCGGCAGCTGACCGGACTGGCACTCGCGGACAACGGATTTTCCGCAGACATGCGTGCGCTGCTGGCACGGAAGAATGCTCGGCAGGCGCGTCTGCTGCGCCGTCGTATCCGCTATGTCGTATTCATCCTCCGCGAGAACAAGACATTCGATGAGGAGCTGGGTGACTTGCACGGCCTCGGACCCTGGGCCAATCGGCGCTTGGCGCTCTATGGTCCGCGCGAGCTGCCCAATTTATTCGACTGGGCGCGACACGACGCACTGTTTGTTAATTTCTACGCGGATGGCGAAGTGACGGCGCAGGGGCATCAATGGACCACGGGTGCATCGGACTCTGATTTCGTGCAGCGCACCTGGCCTCAGTATTATTCGGGTCGAGGATTGGTCGCCAATCCGGGTTGGACTCAGTCGCTGGTTCCGGGGTCCGCGCCGAGCGCGCCTGCCGGGGTGGGGCCGGCGGGCGGGCAAGCGGTGAGCCTGGACTCGTACGCCGATTCGATCAACTTGTCGGTGCTCGGACGGTGGTCGAACCCGTGGGTTGCCTACCCTCAGCGGCTCTATCTGTTCAACGATCTGGAGGCGCACCACATCAGCTTCGAGGACTTCGGCGAATTTGTGTCACGCAGCCAGGCGGGCGATATCCCCGCGAACCTGCGCGCGCATCTCGCGCGGCAGTTCCCCGGCTGGGACCGGATGGTTCTCGACACACAGAGGGCACGGGTCGCGATTGGGTGGATGCGCCGCCATGCCACAGATCTGCCGAGATTCATGTATTTCTGGTTGCCAGACGATCACACTGCTGGGCGTGCGCCGTGTTATTTTACTCCCGATTATTACGTTGCTAACAACGACGTCGCTACGGCGCGCATCATTCATTATCTCAGCACGACGCCTCAGTGGCGGCATATGCTCGTGTTCGTGACGGAGGATGACGCGCAATCCGGTGCCGATCACATCGATGCCCATCGCACGTTTGCGGTGGCGCTCGGACCATGGGTGCGCAGGACGCTGGTGACGGCTCGCTATTCGCAGGTGAATATCGTGCGCACGATCGAGGCTGCGTTCCGATTGCCGCCGATGTCGCAGTGGGACGCCAACGCCGCTGTTATCGGCGGGATCTGGCGTCGGAGCGCGGATCGGGCTCAGGTGGCAGTGAGGGCCCAGAGAGTCCCATCGCAATTCAATCCCGGCTGCCGCAATCCGGTTCTATTGCGACGCATGGCGAAAGCGAGCGATTCTCGGTTGCACGGTCCAAGCGGGAACGTCGGCTCGCCGCGCAGGGTCGTGACAGCGCCGGGCTCAGAGGCGAATTATACGCCGACTAGTCTGCTGAAAGTGACGGGCCGGGAACAGATGCGGCAAGAGTGGATCGCGAGCAAGGGCCGAGCGAGCTACGAGCGCACGCTGCGGTATCTGCGCCGATTGGCAAAGACCGAGCATGCTCCGCTGAGTCACTATCTGAGTGAGGATGGCGAGGACTGATTGGTATCGAGAGTGACCTCGTGCGTCATTCTGGCGACCCGTCCGATGTCGGGGCCTCATCGAAGCCAATCCGACCGATTGCCTACCGCCGGGATGGGCTCGGCGTAAGGTCGCGGGATTACGGGTCGCTTCGCTGGCGCTGCCTCTGATTCGTTGCCTCGGTGCGGGACCGCCCGATTGCCGCAGCAGCCGTCCACCGCGAATGGGCTTGAGCCTGGCGTTGCATTGGACGGGAGGGAGCTCCTGCGGGGGATTGCTGCAAGGAGGGGGATCGCCGAAGATGAGCCAACATTGGCTGGCGCGGCCGCGGTGAATGGCCCAAGGGACGATTGCGTGAGCACTGAGCTTCTGTTCCGAGACGATGCGTATCTGAAGAGCGCGACGGCCCGGGTCATCGGGGTACAGGGGCGCGGGATCGAGCTCGACCGAACGGTCTTTTATCCCCTCGGGGGCGGCCAGCCCGGCGACACCGGCGTGCTCCTGCGCGAGAGTGGCGAGCGGATCGTGATCACCGATACCCGCAAGGGCGAGGCGCCGGGCAGCGTGGTGCACGTCCCGGCACCCGATGCGCCGCGTCCTGCGCCCGGGGAGCTTCTGACGCTCGAGCTCGACTGGGAGCGTCGCTATGCCCTGATGCGTCTGCACACGGCGCTGCATTTACTCTCGTGCGTCGTCGTGGCGCCCGTCTCCGGCGGCAACATCGCGCCCGACCGGGCCCGCCTCGATTTCGATATCGACATGAACCGGCTCGATGCCGAGCGTATCACCGGCGAAACGAACGCGTTGATTGCCAGGGCAGTGGCGACGGAAACCATCTGGATCACGGACGAGGAGCTGGATGCGCACCCGGAGCTCGTCAAGACGATGAGCGTACAGCCGCCGCGTGGGGTCGGTCGGGTGCGGCTTCTGAAGATACCGGGAATCGATCTGCAGCCCTGCGGCGGCACGCACGTACGCAATATCGCCGAGATCGGCGGGATTCGCGTCATCCGGATCCGCAACGAAGGCAAGCGGAACAAGCGCGTCGAAATCGCGCTACAGCCCTGATTGCATGCGGCGCTGTGCGTCGCAGTACCCGCGTCCGGCGTCTCCAGGCCCACTCGCCCGATGAGTTATCGGGAACCGATGCCAGTGCGTCCTGCGATCGTCAGAGGTTCCGTGCAGCGAGAGTGGGGCGGTCGGCGCGCCGACCGCCCGCGCCGGGTCAATCCTGCGGGGGCAGGGTGCGGGAGCGGCGCGCGGAGTCGACGGCGACGTAAACGAATGTTGCCTCGGTAACCTTGCTCAACTCACCGCCTTCGCGCGGGCGACGCCAAGCCTCGACGAACACGCGCATCGAGGTGCGTCCGGTGCCGGTGAGCTGTGCAAACAGACTGACTTCATCGCCGACGAACACCGGCTGCAGGAACGTCATGCTGTCGACAGCCACGGTGGCGGCTCGACCCTTGGCGCGCCGCGTCGCGACGATCCCGGCGGCCAGATCCATCTGCGACATCAGCCAGCCGCCAAAGATATCGCCGGCCGGATTGGTGTCAGCCGGCATCGCGACCGTGCGGATCGCCGGCTGAGCGGTTGCGGGGTCCAGTGGGGCGTGCGGCTGCGGTGCGGCGCCGTTCGACATCGAAGCTCCTTCCTGGCGGGACGGGGGGTGAGATGAGCTGGAATCGCCGGAGGGGGCATTCTAGTGAAAGATCCACGCGCCGCAACGCAGCGGGCAGAAAAAAGCCCCCGGGATGAGGCCCGGGGGCTATGTGAACGGCAAGCGAAGACGGGTCAGACCCGGCGTCGGCGGGCCGCGGCGAGTCCGAGTCCGATCAGGCTGGCGGCAAACAGTGCCAGCGTACCGGGCTCCGGCACGGTGGCCGAGGTCAGCGATACCTGCAGAACCTCCGGCGCGCCGTTGGCTGCGAGGTACCACATGTTGTAATCGTACGCACCGGAGCCGCTGATCGTGAACGGCGTATTGGTTGCAGAGGTCGGGTTTGCGCTGTTCACCAGCGGATTGGTATTGCCGTTGGCAAAAATGCTGATGCCATCATCGTGTCTGATGACTCCGGAGAACGAGTAACTGCCGGCAAAGCTGCCCTGCACGTTGAAGTCCATCAGGGTGGCCGTGGAGAATTGACCGGCACTGGTCACCGTGGCGAGGGCCTGTGAGACCGACAGGCCGTTGTACGCGGTGAATCCTGAGATGTCACTCGGCAGCGTCCAGGCACCGGTGCTGCTGTTGTACGTGCCGTTGATGAACTGACCGAGCGTGTTGTCCGTTTGCGTCTGGACGTCCCAATAGGGCAGGGCGCTCAGCGTGAAAGTCGCAATCTCATTCGAGGAGCTGTGGATCGGGTTGCTGGGCAGTGCCTCCTGATAGGGGCAATTGTTCATCGGATTGGAGCATCCCGGGTTCGTCAAATGGCTGGCCGACCAGACGGTGACGCTGATATGCGGGGCAAAGGTCGAGGCTTGCGCCATCGCACCGGCCATGGCGGTGGCGGCCACGAATCCGCCCAGTAGAGTGGTTTTTAACTTCATGCGTGTCCTGCTCTGGCGATAGCCGATCTTCGGCTCGATGTCAGGGCTTTTGCAGGATTGATGCCAATCGGTCCGAAAGTATCTAAGTGCATGATTACGCATCGCTTTCAATTGCCGCCAGTGCTGCCGATCTGGCCGTACCCGCGGCGACTGTCAATTTTTTCGACATCGCGATGGTGCGCGCAAGCGCGATGTCGAAGCCACCGTTTGACTTAAAATGTAAACATCACGCGAATCAAGCCGAGCACGGTATCGGGGGTATGCCCCCCGCCTGGATGCTGCCAGTACTCGAGGTCGGGTTGCACGGTCCAGCCGCGCGTGGCGTCAAACTGATAATAGGCCTCGATTTCGCTTTCAAAGCCGTACGCAAAGCCCGCGCGGCGCGTGAGCACGCTGTCGCTGTAGGCGATGCCGAATTGGTCCTGGGGGCGCCGCGCCGAGGGGCCCGTCCAGACCAGACCGGTGCCGAAATGAGTCCGCACCGCTGCCACCGCCGCGGGCGCCGACCCAAACTGCACGAACGCCGCGATGCCTCGATGCGCGTGGCCGGCGGGCGCCCAGAGCTTGCCGCTCGCCACCAGATACGCGCCCGCCGCGTGATGCACGACGCCGCCGACGAAGCGCCGGAAGCGGCCAGTATCGACCCAGCCGCCGAGTTGCAGCTTGACCGGACGTCCGGCCCAGCGTCCCCGGAGCGCCTCTTCGGAGACGATCAGCTCACCGCCGGGATCGTAGGGCAGCTCGGTCTGATGATCGCGATACACCCCGAAGGAGAACGACAGGTGCTGCGTCGGATTGAAGAACCCATCCGCACCCCAGGCGCCTTTGGGATAGGTCGGCAGCACGAAGGTGCTGATCGAGGCGTCGGAGGAGAAATCGAGCGAGACGAAGTTCTCGGCATAGGGCACTGTGAAGAAGCGGTCGTCGACGTACATCAGACCGAACTGCACGCGCAGCCTGTGGGCGAACCAGTCCTGCTCGAACCATGCGCGGTCGAGTGAAGTCTCGGCATACGCGTCCATGTTGTCCGGATCGGCCAGTGCGGGAACTTGGTGCGGAATCACGCTGGCGCCGCTGTGGCTCTGCGCATCGAGAAAGAGCGTGCCACCTCTCCAGCCGAGCAGCCTGCGTGTGTCGATCGTGACTGCGAGGTCGATGAGCCGTTGCGCATCGAGTCCGAGCGCATGCGGCATGCCGCCCGCGAGCACGTGCGAGGCATCGAGTTGCACGAATCCGTCCACCGCAACACCCCGCTGGGTGAAATCGGCACGCGATGTACTGAGCGCGGTGAGCCAAGCGGGGTGCGAGCCGATGCGGCCCGGCGCGCTGGCGGAGGTTGCCGTAGCGTCTGCGTGTGCGGGGGCGATGCACGCACAGGCGGCCGTGAGTGCGAGGACCGCAGCGGGCCGCGCTCTCGCGTGCAACGTGCCTCTCACGTGGACACGGCTTGGCGCATCTGGGGCCGGTTGGCCGGCACGCCGCTCCCCTCTGCGCGACGGGGGCGGCGCGCGGCAGGATGACTGGGCCGTACTGCGGGACGGCCCGCAGGATGCTGCAACCGCATGAGAGCTCTAGTGCGCGCCCGGAATTTATGGGGTGAGGTTAAATTATCGAAATTCGATAATGACACGTCAACCGCGCAGCCGCACCGGCGCCCTCGGGCCGCAGAGTGGAGGCTCAAGAGGCCGAAGGAGCGACGGCGGGTCCGGCGGCTGCCGAGTACTGCCGCTGCAGCGCCGAGCGGTCGGTCAGACTATCGCCGGGCGGTGCAGCTCATCGGAGAGTTCTTTGACATAGTGATAAGCCTCTGCGAGCGCGCGGCGGCCCTTGGCGGTTGCATAGTAGCGGCGCTGCCGCCCGCGCTCCACGGCGCGCTCGCGCAGGTAGCCGCGTTCGGTCAGCCGATGCAGCAGCGGATAGAGGGTGCCGGGTCCGATCGAGTAACCGTGGCGGCGGAGCTCTTGGATGAGCCCGAGGCCATATACATCTTCCTCCGTCGCGTGATGCAGCACGTGCAGCTGAATCAGGCCGCGCCAGAGTTCGCTGTGAGCGCTGCGGGTGCGAACAGTCATGAGCGAATCTTAGCGCACGGACTTACGCCGAGCCGGTGCGTGCGTTCACGGTGAGGCAGGCAGCGCCGGTGGCCGCCCGGCCGGCGCGTCGGCATCAGTACACCCGCTTGCGGAACAGCCAGCCCGCGGCGAGCAGGCTGAGGGCTGCGGTGGCGGCGAGTGCGAGGTATTCCGGCACGAAGGCGCGCACGCCGGAACCCTCGAGAAACACCCCGCGCACGATGATCAGAATGTGGCGCATGGGATTGACCCAGGTCAGCTCCTGAATCAACGGCGGCATGTTGGCGATCGGCGTGGCAAAGCCCGACAGGACGATCGATGGCACCATGAACAGAAACGCCCCGAGCAGCGCCTGCTGCTGCGTCACCGCGAGTGAGGAGATCATCAGACCGATGCCGATCACCGCCGCCACGAACAGGAACAGCCCGAGGTACAGCGCGAGCAGACTGCCTCTCAGCGGCACGCCGAACCAAAACACGGCGGCCAGAATGATCACCGAGGCTTCGATGCCGCCGATCAGCAGTCCCGGTAGCCCCTTGCCGAGCAGGATCTCGCCCTGGGTGAAGGGCGTGACCAGCAGCTGATCGAATGTGCCGGCTTCGCGCTCGCGGGCGACCGACAAGCCGACGACCAGCAACGTCACCACCTGAGTCAGCACTGCGATGATGCCCGGTACGATGAACCACTGGGAGTTCAACGTGGGGTTGTAGCGGGCGCGGATGTCTAGGAGTGCCGGTGCCGGGGGCGCACCGTGGCGCTGCAACCAGCGCAGGCTGAATTCGGTGATGATCGAATTGGCGTAGCCGAGAATGATGAGCGCGGTGTTCGAATCGCGGCCGTCGACGATGAGCTGCACCGGTGCCGGTCGGTGCGTGAGCAGGTCACGCGTGAAGCGCGGATCGATCGAGAGGACGAGGTCGACCTTGCGCGCATCGATCAGCGGATTGATCTGGCCCGCGTTGTGGATGACGGCGGCCTGAGTGAATATCCGTGTGCCGAGGAAGCGGGCGACGAGCTCGCGCGAGGCCTGGCTGTGGTCGCGGTTGTAAACGGCGATGGGGACTCGGTTGAGGTCGAAGGTTGCGGCGTAGCCGAACACGATCAGCTGAATGAGCGGGGGCACGATCAGGACCATCCGGCTGCGCGGGTCCTTCAGCACCGCCAGCAGCTCCTTCACGACCAGTGCCAGCACGGCTCGCCACATGTGCGTCAGTCCAGGCGCTTGCGGGCGCGCAGTCGCGCGGCACCGAGGAAAATGACGGCCATGACCGCCAGCGCCAGCGCATTCGGCAGGATGACGGACCAGATGTCCCCGGCGAGAAACAGACTTTGCAGCGTGGCTACGAAGTAGCGCGCGGCGACAATGTGCGTCAGCAGGCGGATCGGCCAGGGCATGCTGCCGATATCGAACACGAACCCGGAGAGAATGAAGGCGGGCAGGAACGTGACGATGATCGCGATCTGGCCGGCGACGAACTGATTGCGCGCGACACTCGAGATCAGCAGTCCCATGCCGAGCGCGGCGAGCAGAAACAGTGCGGACACACCCGTCAGGACGAGCAGCGAGCCGTGAAACGGCACGCCGAACAGCCAGACCGCCAGCACCAGCGTCGCCACCATGCCGCCCATGCCGAGCAGGAAGTATGGCACCAGTTTGGCGAGCAGGATCTCGCGGATCGTGGCGCGCGTGGCCATCAGCGCCTCGAGCGTGCCGCGCTCCCACTCCCGGGCGATGACCAGGGCGGTGAGCAGCGCGCCGGTAAGGGTCATGACGATGGCGATGAGTCCGGGCACCAGGTAGTCCCGGCTGCGCACGGCGGGATTGAAGCGCACCCGTGGCTCGGGGTCGATGGGCAAGCCGGCCGGCAGGCCGTGCTCGCGGCTGCGCATCGCGAGCCAGTTGGCCCAGGTCTGCTGCAGATAGCCCTCGATCAGCCGCGCGGTGTTCGCATCGACCCCGTTGACGATGATCCCGATCGGAGCGGCGCCGTTTGTGAACCCTTGGCGGGTGAAATTCGAGCGAAACCAGACGATTGCGCTCACCCGGTCGGCATCGAACGCGCGCTCGGCCGGCTGGATGGTCGTGAAGGATTCGGTGCTGAAGTACGGCGTGCCGCGCAGTTGCGCCACGAAACTCTGCGTGAGCGCATCGGGCTGTTCGCTGACCACGGCGAGCGCAACCCGGTGCGGATCGAGCGTGACGCCGTAGCCGAAGATGATGAGGAGCATCGCCGGCAGCAGAAAGGCAATGGCGAGCGCAGACGGATCGCGCAGGATCTGCAACCCTTCCTTGCGCAGCAGACCGCTCAGGCGCTCGAGCGACTCGTTCATGCGGCCTGCGGCTGCTCGGCCGCCTCGAGCAGGGCGATGAAGGCATCTTCCATGGTCGGTTGTGGATGCTCGGCGCTGCGCACGCGTGCCTTCAGACTGTCCGGATCGCCCGTTGCGAGGACTTTGCCCTGGGCGAGCACCGCGAGCCGGTCGCAGTATTCGGCCTCCTCCATGAAGTGCGTGGTGACCAGCACGGTGACGCCGGCTTCCGCCAGCGCATTGATGCGTCGCCAGAAATCGCGCCGCGCCAGCGGGTCGACGCCCGAGGTTGGCTCATCGAGAAACAGGATCTCGGGCTGATGCAGCAGGGCGCAGGCGAGCGCGAGGCGCTGCTTGAACCCGAGCGGCAGTTCGCGACTCACGGCATCGGCATGCGCCCCGAGTGCGAACTCCTCGAGCGCCCAGGCGATGCGCGCGCGTCGCTGTGGGTCGCGCAGCCGGTAGGCGCTGGCGAAGAAGCGCAGGTTCTCGCGCACGGACAGATCTGCGTACAGCGAGAATTTCTGCGCCATGTAGCCGATCCGTGCGCGCGCGGAGGCCGCGGCGCGACGCAGATCGTAACCGGCCACCCGCAGCGTGCCGCTCGAGGCCGGCAGCAACCCGCACAGCATGCGGAAGGTGGTCGATTTGCCTGCGCCGTTCGCCCCGAGCAGGCCGAAGATCTCACCGCGCTGTACGGCAAAGGAGATCGCATCCACCGCAATGAAGTCCCCGAAGCGGCGCGTCAGCTGCGTGGCGAGGATCACCGGTTCGGCCTCGGCCGCCGCGGCGGGCAGCGGGGCCGGCGCGGGCGACGCTCCGTGTTCGGGCGCAAGCGGTGCGCGCTCCCCCGAGGTGGGCACCTCGGGTGCGGCGGCGGTTGCACCGGATTTCAACAGTGCGACGAAGCTGTCTTCGAAGCGCGGCGGAACCGCAACGATGCTGAGCGCACGGCCGCTCGCGCGGGCCGAGGCCGATGGCGGCGGCTCACCGGCGGCGGTGACGATCCGCACCGATGAGCCCTGGATGGTGGCATCGAGCACGCCAGGCCTTTGTGCCAGCTCGGCCTGCAGTTGGCGCTTGCCGATGTCGGCCGCAGACACCTGGAAGCTGCGCCCGCGCGTTTGTGCGGCGAACTCGGCCGGCTCCGTGGCGCTCACCAGCCGGCCCTCGTGCAGCAGCAGCACGCGCTGACACCGCTCCGCTTCGTCCAGGTACGAGGTGCTCACGAGCACCGTCAGTCGCTCGGTGCGCACCAGATGATCGATGATGCTCCACAGCTCGCGCCGCGAGACCGGATCGACTCCGACGGTCGGCTCATCGAGCAGCAACAACTGCGGGATGCGCACGAGTGTGCAGGCGAGCCCGAGTTTCTGTTTCATGCCGCCGGAGAGTCGACCGGCCAGGCGGCCGAGGAACGGCGCCAGTCCGGTCATGTGCATCAGCTCGCTGCCCCGGGCCATCCAGGCCTGCGGGGCAACATTCTGCACCTTCGCGTACAACTCGAGGTTCTCGCGGACGGTGAGATCTTCGTACAGACCGAAGCGTTGCGGCATGTAGCCGAGTCGTGCGCGGGCGGCGTCCGGATTGCGGGCGACATCCTCGCCGAGCACCTCGATGCGCCCGCTCTGCAGGCGCAGCAGTCCGGCTACCAGGCGCAACAGGGTCGTCTTACCCGCCCCGTCCGGTCCGATCAATCCGCTCACCGCGCCCGCTGGGGCTATGGCGGTGACGTTGGCGAGAGCCGTGTCGGCTCGTGCCGGGGAACCGAAGCGGTGGCAGACGTTCTCGAGGCTGAGTGCAGGCAGCGGCTCAGGGGCTGAGGCCATGGTCGGCTCCGCAGGCGGGAGGGGCCCGATCGGATCCGCCTGAGGTGGCCGTTGCGTGCGGCGTCAGACGGAGGGTCACGGTTGCGGGCATGCCCAGGCGCAACTGCCCGTGCGTGTTGCAGGCGTAGATGCGCACCTGATAAACGAGTTGCGTGCGCAACTGCGTCGTCTCGACCGTCTTGGGGGTGAATTCCGCGGTGGGCGAGAGATAACCGACCCAGCCCCGGTAGCGTTGGCCGGGGAAGCTGTCGGTCGTGATGATCGCGGGCATGCCGAGGGCGATTTTGCCGAGGTCCGGCTCGGCCACATAGGCGCGCACCCACAATGGTGAGGTCAATGCGATCGTATAGACCGGTGTGCTCGGGGAAGCCATGTCGCCGGGCTCGAGTATGCGATCCTCGACGATGCCCGCCGCGGGCGCATAGAGCCGAGTGTCGGCGAGCTCGCGCGCGGCGAGCGCTTCGGCCGCGAGTGCCGCTTGGTAGGCGCTGCGCGCGGCAAGGATGTCTTCGCGGCGCGGCCCGATCACTGCGAGCCGGTACGCCTGCAGGGCCGCGTCATAGCGTCCGCGCGCAGTGTGTAATTGGGCGCGCGCGTCATCGCGGTCCTGCACCGAGGCAATTCCCTGGGGCAGCAGCGCCAGGGTGCGCACATAGTTGACCTTGGCGTTGCGGTACGTGGCGCGCAAGCTCTCCATGGTCGCTTTGGCCTGTGCGATCTCCTGTGGCCGCGATCCATGCAGCAATCGCGTGAGGACCGCCTGCAGGTGCGCCGCGTTGTGTTCGGCTTCGGCGAGGCGGGCGCGGTAGCGGGTGTCATCGATGCGGGCCATCAACTCGCCCTTGTGCACTGCTGCGCCCTCTACCAGACTCATCTGGGTGACGCGGCCGGCGTCATTGAATGCCGGGGCGACCTCCCAGATGTCCACGTTGCCGTAGAGCGTCAGTGCATTGCCGGCAGCCCTGGGGCGCAGCCACCCGTACAGCAGCGCCCCGGTCAGGATCAGACAGGCGAGCGCGGCGGCCGCGATGAGACGACGACGCGGGGTCATTTCGTACCGGCTCCTGCGGAGTGAGTTTCGGCACCGGTGCGGATCGCGCACCGGTCGGCGCACAAGTGCGGATCGTTCCACCAGCCACCACCGAGCGCGACGAGCAGTTGCGCGCTGTCGGCGTAGCGCTGTGCGCTCGATTGCGCGTAGCCGAGTCGCGCCTGCTCATACCGGCGCTCGGCCGCGAGCAGATCGAGCACGTTGCTGCGCCCGGCTCGGTAGCTGACACGTTGCAGCGCCAGTGCAGTGCGTGCGAGCCGCATTGCCTGGTGCTGCTCGGCAGCCAGCTGCGCATCATTGTCGAGTGCACGCAGCGTGTCGGTCACCTGACCGAACGCAGCGAGCACCGTCTGCCGGTACAACGCGAGAGAAGCCTTCAGGGCGTCAACCGACGCGCTCCGTTCGGCGCGCAGCGTGCCGCCGTGGAACACCGGTGCGGTGAGCCCGCTGAGCACCGCCCAAATGCCGCTCGAGGCACCAAACAGCGCGCTCGGGCGCAATGCGGCGGTGGCGATCGAGGCTGACAGCACGATGTTCGGATACAGCCGCGCCGTTGCGATCCCCACCGCGGCGCTGCGCAGATGGACCTGCTGTTCTGCGGCCAGGATGTCCGGTCGCTGGCGCGCCAGGGTCGAGGGCAGTGTCAGGGGGAGCGTGGCCGGGAGCTGAAAATCCGCGAGCCGAAAGACCGGCGGCTGCCATTGGCCCGGCACTCTGCCGACCAGGATCGCAAGCGCATCCTGCGCGAGCGCCCGACGTTCGCGCAGTGCCGGCAACTGTGCCGCATCGAGAGCGAGCCGGGTTTCGGCGGCCAGCACGGCCGTGCGCGGTGCGCGTCCCAGGCGGAACGCGCGGCGCACGAGCGCCAAATTGTGCGAGTCATCGGCGATGATCTGCCGCACGGCATGGATCTGTCGGTGCAGGCTCGCGAGGCGGAGTGCCGTCTCGACGGCGTTGCCGGTGATTGTCAGAACCGCGGCGGCCAGCTGATCGTGCTGCACGGCGGCGGCAGCCTGGCGCGCCTCGACGCTGCGCCGCTGCAGACCGAACACATCAGGCGCGTAACTCACCGTCGGACCGAGAGAATAGAGGTCGAACGGGGTGAGCCCTTGCTTGACCGGCAAGTTGCTGAGCAGCCCCAGCGCAAACGCCGGACCCTTCTGCCGTTCGGCGCCCGCCCCGAGATCGATCTGCGGGGCATATGCGCCGCGCGCGGCGCGCACGGCCTGACGAGCCTCGGCAAGCGTGGCGCGGGCGGCAGCGAGCGTCGGGTTCGCAGTGAGCGCCTGGCGCAACACTTGATCGAGCGCGGCATTGTGAAAGAGTCCCCACCACTGCGCCGGAATGGCTTCACCGACGACGAGCTGTTGGGACGGCTCGCCGTATCCGGGCGTCACGGCGAGTGGCCGTGCCGAGGGGGTGTAAGCGCTCGCCGCCGGCGGGTGGGGGCGGGTGAAGCGCGGCCCGACGGCACAGCCGCTGAGCAGGAGCATCGGCCACAGGAGTCCCCCCGCCGCGCGCGCGAACAGCCTGAGGCGCGCCGTCGGCACTCCGGGGTGCGGCCCGCAGGCCAGCGCGGTCGGCGCGAGGGCGGCAGCGGGGACGGTTGGCGTCGGGAGGTGACCCGCTCCGTGTGTCATGAATGGATGCTGCCAGGGCGTCCTGGGGTGGAAAATACGTACAGTGCGAAGTGCTCTGCGTGTTTGCCCATGGAGAAGACGGGGATTGCGCAGTGCGGTGTTAGCCTGCAGCCCGAGCGGCAAGCGGTTGGGCCGCTGCGCAGCGGGGATTGCGGACCGCAATGGTCCTCAGTCTCTCCTCGGGGTTCGCTCGAGCCGCAGGCGCGCCAGCGGCGCTGGGCGAGAGGAGCAGTGAGCGATCGCTCAGTCGGGCGCTGAGCCCCCAGGGCCGCCGAGCCGAGCCGAGACGGTGACTCTGCGGGCCGCACCCTGCAAGGGCTTAGGGTTCGGGCGGCTGATCGAGCTGTGCGGCGAGACTCTCGAGCCGTGCGCGGATCTGCTCCCGCGCGCTGCGGAATCGTTCACGCAGCTGTTCGGGGCTCAGCGTCGGGTCCGTCGAGGCCGGATCAGGGATGGGCCAGTGCAGCCGGCGCGTGCGGCCCGGCAGTACCGGACAGACCTCCTCGGCACACAGCGTGATCACCAGATCCAGCGTCGCGGGGTCGATTTCATCGACCGACTTCGAGCGTTGTGCGCGGATGTCGATCCCGATCTCGCGCATCGCCTCGATGGCGTAGGGATTGACCTGCGAGGGACGCGATCCGGCACTCAGCACCTGCGTGGACGGGCCGAGGCGCGCGCGGGCGAGCCCCTCGGCCATCTGACTGCGGGCGGAGTTCGCGACACAGAGAAATAGAATTCGCAGGCTCAAACGGACCCCCGTTCACGGCGATGAGCATCGCTGCCGCGGCAGCCGGATTGGTCACGGGACGACGATCCGGTGCGTTCGTACCAGCCGCGCGTGCCGTTGACGATACGCACGACCGAGAGCATGACCGGAACTTCGACGAGAACACCGACCACGGTCGCGAGGGCGGCTCCGGAGCCGATCCCAAACACGCTGATTGCGGTGGCGACGGCCAGTTCGAAGAAATTACTCGCACCGATCAGCGCCGAGGGCGCCGCGACGCAGTGCGCCTCGCCGAGCAACCGATTGAGCAGGTAACCCAGCCCGGCGTTGAAGTAGACCTGGATCAGAATGGGCACGGCCAGCAGGACGATCACCAGCGGCTCGGCCACGATCTGTCTGCCCTGGAACGCGAACAGCACCACCAGGGTCGTCAGCAGCGCCACCAGAGTCACCGGTTGCAGGCGGTTGAGCACCCGGCGCAGGACGGGCTCGCCGCCCCGGCCGAGGAGGCCCCTTCGTAGCCCCTGGGCGATCAGCACCGGAATCACGATATAGAGCACGACCGAGAGCAGCAGCGTCTGCCACGGCACCGTGATTGCGGCAAGACCGAGGAGCAGTCCGACGAGGGGCGCAAAGGTGAAGATCATCAGCACGTCATTCAGCGCGACCTGCGAGAGCGTGAAGTGCGGTTCACCGCCGGTCAGCTGACTCCACACGAACACCATGGCCGTGCAAGGGGCCGCCGAGAGGATGACCAGCCCCGCGATATACGAGCCGATCTGTCCGGCCGGCAGCAGCGGACGGAACAGGTGAGCGATGAAAATCCAGCCGAGCAACGCCATGGAGAAGGGCTTGACCGCCCAGTTGACGAACAGCGTGACGCCGATCCCACGCCAGTGATCCTTCACCCGGTGCAGCTCGCCGAAGTCGATCTTGATGAGCATGGGCACGATCATCAACCAGATCAGCCCCGCGACGGGCAGGTTGACCTGGGCGATCTCGGCGGCGGCGATCGCCTGAAACAGCTGCGGCATGAGCTTACCGAGGGCGATGCCGACGGCGATGCACAGCGCGACCCAGAGCGTGAGATAGCGTTCGAAAACCGACAACCGAGTGCTCCTCGTATTCCGGCGCTGCGCACAGCCCTGCCGACCACACGGCCTGGAGATCGGTGGCTCGGCGCTGCGTGCGGGTGCGCAGCCGGCCGGGGCTGACGGCGCAAGACCGGTATCTCAAATAATTCGACGATTCCAAGGATATCAAAATATAAAGCGACCGCAAGCGAGCCGTGCAGCGGCCGGCTTGCTGGGGCTGATATCCAGGCGCTCTCCCTCGGAGGTGGACTCACCCGGACTCGCTTCCCCGCCGTTGTGCGCGACGTACCGGGTCGCGCTGGCGTCGCTCGCAACCGGCCGGGCCGGCTGCGCTCAGCGGGGCATAAGAGGTCCGCGGCGCGAGGCAGCCTGCCCGATGCGGGTTCTATCGTTTGATTGCGGATCGGAGCTGCCTTGCTAGAATCCCGGCGTGAAATCCAAAGAGGCGATCGGTGCGCTGAGTGCGCTTGCGTCGGAGGCGCGACTGGCGGTGTTTCGGCTGCTGGTGAGGCGCGGACCTGAGGGTTATACCCCGTCGGAGTTGACGCGCAGGCTCGGTGTGCCCGCGCCGACGCTCTCGTTCCACATCCGGGAACTGCTCAACGCAGGTCTGCTCAAGAGCCGCCGGGAAGGCCGCAACTTGTTCTACAGCCCGGACATGGCGCAGATGCAGGCGTTGCTGGAGTTCATGACTGAAAACTGCTGCTCGCTCGCCGATACGGCCTGTGCGGCGGATTGCCGTCCCGCGTCGGCCGTTGCGGCGGGGACACCGAAGAGGCGTGCCTGAGAGGTGCGCGGAGAGCGCCTCTGGACGGGCCCGCTCACGCGATTTGCGGTTTGTACCGCACCGGTAACCGCGCCGGGGGAGCCTGTCTGTTGCGGCGCGACCGCTGCCGATGTCCGCGAACGCGGGTTCTCAACGTGATCGTCGCGCCACATACAGCGCACTCGAACTGAAGTTCTGTATCAGCGCGCGGGCAGAGTCACAGTCCTTGGCGATAGCAATTCGTCAGAAGCCAGGATTTCCTCGCATAAATCTTGGTGACCACCTCGCGCGACCAGCATGTAAGTCATGGAGCGAGCGCCAGTTTTGGCAGGTGCGTAATAACGCCCAGCGCCAGGGGTGTTACTACGCACATGCCCAAGGAAGCGAAGAATATATGCCTTCGGGGGCCAAGCAGAGGGGTGGATTAAAGGGATAGGCGCCATGCGCGGGGTATCCCCAGGAAAGTGCCGCGCGGAGAGCGCAGAGAGCAGAACAGAAGCGACGAGAGCTCGCCGCCGTACGACGGACCGGCGGACGCCAGCCCCTAGCATCTGTCGTGACCGAAACGGGCTGATGCCACCGAGGGCTGGGGGGGGGGGGGCGCTTGGATTGCAGCCCTCAGGATAGCTACTAATTTCGTTTGAGCTCAAGAAGCGGGAAGTATAAAAAAGCCTTTCCGTTTAAGGACTTGCGCGAACTTTGTGCTTGACGCGCTCCGATGACCCTGGTACTATACTTGTCAACAGTGCCCACCACACTTCAGGCTCGCTTGCGAGTACAGTGCACCCACGGTGGGCCAGTTCTTTTCTGGGGTCGAGAATCGCGAGAAGAACCTATAACAAGCCCGCACTGACCATCGCCGATCAGATTACCCGCCTACAGGCGATAGGACTTGCGATCTCTAATGTAGCCGAAGCACAACGGGCGCTGCGGTTCATAGGCTATTTTCGGCTCAAGGGGTACTTCCTGAATTTCATGCCTCCCCAGGCATCGGGTGCCCCGCGGCAATTCAACGCCGGAACGACGCTCAAGCAGGTTATCGATCTCTATCAATTCGACCGCAAGTTGCGCGTTCTCGTGATGGATGAGATCGAGCGCTTGGAGGTCGCAATCCGCGCAGTTATCTGCAACGAGCTGAGCCTCTCCCACGGTCCACATTGGTATCTCTCGCAATACGAAAATCTATTTGCCTCTTCATTCGATATTTACGGATTCCTGTCGAAGTTGAATCAGGACGCTCGTCGCTCCAAGGACGTTTTCATGAGGCATTACTTCAATACGTACGAAATCCCCTGGCTACCACCATCCTGGGTAGCGGCCGAATGTCTAAGCTTCGGAAAGTGGTCGCAGCTGTATGAAGGTCTGCGAGTTCAGAAGAACGCCATCGCCAGGAGGTTCAACTTGCCCTCGGATGTGTTTGGCTCCTGGTTGCATTCATTGACTGTGTTGCGCAACATCTGCGCGCACCACGGAAGAGTTTGGAATCGTCATTACGCGATACAGCCGAGGGTGCTCCGCGCGCATGCCTCTCACTTTACCAATTTAAATCTATTCTATACGCTTGCCGTTATCGTTCGTTACATGACGCAGATTGTGGACAGCTCTTCTGACTTCCCTGCCCGATTGAAAGCTGTATTCCGCGACCATCCGGCTGTATCGATTTCGCAAATGGGATTTCCACCTGGCTGGGCGAATGATCCATTTTGGCAGCCATGACAAATGTATCGTTAGACCGGTCCGCCGCGACTCGCTGTTGTCAGCTGCCTCTATACGGTGAACTGCTTCGCTGCGCAACGTCAAAGGCAGATGAGGATGTCACTTGCTCTCAGGGCGGTGCCCATATAAGACAAACGGATGGGCGCTGAGGAAATAGACTCGGAGCCAACCCGGGCCATTGCGGAGGGGGGGGCGGATATCCATGGCTCCTACGTTCTTTCCGTTCCTGAATTTCCTCGCTCAGATTGACGGCGAAACACATGATGTCGCTGTCCTTCCGTTGCGAGCACTAATGAGTTCCCGTCGTCCGCGGGCCGGAGCAACAGGTTTCCACTCCAGGGCGCACTGACCAATGCAAGCCGCCGGAGGCCGTCATCTGCGGTTTCGACACCGCGAGCACTGCTCCAAGCCTTGAATCGGATTTGATGCTAGTCTCCGCTGAGGGCAATGTCCGCGCGGCCGAGTTCGTCGCTCAGATACGTTCCCTTGAAATAGGCTATCCAGTTCTGCGCTTCCACGTCCGTGCTGATCCGCTTGTACGCATTCCTGGTGGCAGTTTCTCGGGTGCGTACGGCAATGCAGAGCGAATCGCCATCCTCATAGCCAGCACGGCCATCGAGACGCTGTTCTTCGCGCCTGGCCCCGTCTGAGGCACCCCACAGACCATAACAGATGAAACACTGATCGAGGAACTGACCCGAACGTACGTCGCTTATCTGACGTACCGCTGACCTTCACGCTTGCCTTACGCCCCACGTTGAAGAGCGCATTTGCTTCCGCTCTTTGGCGCGTCAATCAGCACGCAGGTCATTGAATCCACGCGACATTTGGCAGGTGCGTAATAACACCCAGCGCCAGGATAAACGCCATGCAGAGCTGCGGTGTGTCTGGCCCTCTTTTGCGGTCTACGATACAATACTCCCCTAGGGTATCAGCGGCCGCCATGAGCCACACCACACGCGAAAAGTCGAAGCTCCTTGCGCGCGTACGGCGTATCAGGGGGCAGGTCGAGGCGCTCGAGCGGGCGCTCGAGGCCGAGCGCGCATGTGCTGAGATTTTGCAGCAGATCGCAGCGGTGCGCGGTGCGGTCAATGGCCTGATGGTGGAGGTTCTGGAGGACCACATCGAGGCGCATGTGGCGAGTCCTCGTATCACCAGCGAGGCCGAGCGCCGAGCCGGTGCCGAGGAACTCATCGAAGTCGTGCGCACCTATCTGCGATAGTCCGCGCGCGCATGCTGTGCGAGGTTCTCCCGTGAGTCAGTTCCCCCTGCAGCCTGATCCACAGGTTCGCCCTGCGGCCGGCGGGACGCATCCCGACGATGCAGCCGCCATTGGCATGCAGGATGGTGACCGTGATCACGATCACGATCACGATCACGATCACGAATTCTCATGGCTCGAGGGGATGCGCATCGCGCTCGTCGCGCTGGCCGCCGCCGCGGTGTGGTTTCGCCTCTGGGAGCCGCTGGAATCGGTGAGTGTGGTCGGGATCGTCGGGCTCGTGATCGGCGGCTGGCCGATATTCAGCGAGGCATTCGAGAACCTCGTTGCGCGTCGTATGACCATGGAGCTGTCGATGACGCTCGCCATTGTCGCGGCGGCGGCGATCGCTCAGTTCTTCACCGCGCTCGTGATTACCCTGTTCGTGCTGGTAGCCGAGGTCCTCGAGGGTATGACCGTCTCGCGCGGCCGTCGGGCTATTCGCGAGCTGCTCGATTTTCTGCCCCGGGCGATATCGGTGCGGCGCCCGGGCGGCATTGCCGAGGTCCGGGCCGAGGAGCTCGCGCCGGGCGAGGCGGTGCTCGTCAATCCCGGTGGGCGGATTCCGGTCGACGGCACGGTGGTGGCCGGACATTCGTTCGTGGATCAATCGCGCATCACGGGTGAGTCTCTGCCGGTGGAGAAGACGGCCGGCAGCAGCGTGTTTGCCGGATCCATCAATCAATCCGGTGCGCTCGAGATTCGTGCCGAGCGCCTCGGGCGCGAGACCAGCTACGGCAAGATCATCGAGGCGGTCGAGCAGGCCGAGCGTTCCCGGGCGCCCGTGCAGCGGCTTGCCGACCGTCTTGCCGGTTATCTGGTCTATTTTGCGCTGGGCGCGGCCCTCGTGACCTACCTGGTGACGCACAACATTCGGTCCACCATTTCCGTCATCATCGTCGCCGGGGCTTGTGGCATTGCGGCCGGGACACCGCTTGCCATCCTGGGGGCAATCGGTCGGGCCGCTCGCAGCGGGGCCATCATCAAAGGGGGGCTGTACCTCGAGCTGCTTGGTCGAGTCGACACCATCGTCCTCGATAAGACCGGCACGCTCACCTTCGGTGCGCCGCAGGTGCGCGCCCTGCACCCGACGACGGGGACCGATCCGATGACGCTGCTCGATGCGGCGGCGGCCGCCGAGGCTCGCTCGGAGCACCCGCTGGGTAAGACCATCGTGGAGTATGCCCGCGCTGCGGGGCGGGCGGTGCGCGAGCCTGAGCGATTTGCGTATCAACCTGGTCGCGGCATCCGCGCAGTGCTCGGCGGGGATGACATCCTGGTTGGGAATCTCGCATTGCTGCGCGAGCAGGGCATCGCGGTGCCTGATGCGCTCTCGAGCAGGCAGCGCGGCTCATCCGAAGTCTATGTTGCGCGCGCCGGGGAGTTGCTCGGTGCCATCGAGATCGCCGATCGAGTTCGTCCCGAGGCGCGCGCGGCCGTTGCGGCGATTCATGCGTTGGGCCTGCGGACCGTGCTGCTGACGGGAGATGCGCGGGCGGTCGCCGATTCGGTCGCCGCGCAGCTCGGCATCGCCGAGATTGCCGCCGACCTGTTGCCCGAGGACAAGCGCGACGCTGTCGAGCGTCTGACGCTCGAACGGCGCGTCGTCGCGATGGTTGGCGATGGAATCAACGACGCTCCGGCGTTGATCGAAGCGCAGGTCGGAGTTGCCATGGGCTCCGGAACGGATGTGGCCCGGGAGAGCGCCGATGTGGTGCTGCTCGGTAACGATTTGGCGAAATTTGCCGACACGCTCCTCCTCGCGCGGCGCACCCGGCGAATCATCTGGGCCAATTTCTTCGGTACTCTGGGTGTTGATGCACTCGGCATCGGATTGGCGGCCGCGGGCATGCTCAATCCATTGCTTGCAGCATTTATTCACGTGGCCTCGGAGCTGACTTTCATCCTGAACTCTGCGCGGCTCCTGCCAACCCGTCAGGCGAGTGTTCAGCATACGGGGTAATTCGGCGAAGCGCCTGCGGGGGTGCGTTCCCATCGCAGGACGGGTGTAAGCGCAGACGGATGCCGTTTGAGCGCTGCGAGGGCGATTCGGGCCAGCCCCCAGTGAGACAGACGGATCATCCGTAACATTCCGAGGCCATTGCGAACTGGCGATTGTGGATCCGGAGGGCAAGCTCAATGCCTCAGAATGTAACCGCCGCTGTCCGGTGCGCTTCGAGACCCTGCATTACTGAGCCGGCCGGTAAACAGTGCGTGATTCTTCAAGCAGCGTAGCGGACATGCTTTTCCTGGAACAGGTTCCGGATGACTTGCGGCTGCTTCTGTCGGCAGCGC
>JAKBCE010000109.1 GCA_021808195.1 Pseudomonadota bacterium | reverse complement strand
TGATCATTACGCTGCCGGTGATGACCCATTCGGTGAAGATGGATCTGCCGCAGAACCAGCATCAGCCGCCGAGCAAGCCGCCCGAGGTGATCAACCTCAGCATCGACTTCGACGGCACGATTACCTGGAACGGCACGGTGGTGCCGAACATGCAGGTGCTGGACGGATACTTCGCCAGCGAGTCGGTGAAGGATCCGCAGCCGGAGATCCACCTGAACCCCGATGGCATGGCCAAGTACGGCATCGTGGCAAAGGTTCTTGCGGATGCCCAGCGCAACCGCATGACCAAGATCGGTTTCGTCAACACTTCCGAATTCGCGCAATAGGCGCGTTTGAAGAACTCAGCTATGCGAGAGAGTTTCATGAAGTTCAAGGGCATTGTTGCGGCAGCGGCGTTCAGCGCCATGCTGGTGGGTGCAGCGAGCGTGCTGCACGTGACGCCGGCGTATGCCGCGGCTCCGTCGAAGGCGATCAGCCGCCCGGTGGCGCTGAAGCTGCAGGCGGCGCAGAAGGCGATTCAGGCGGGTAACTACACCGCGGGCGAGGCGGACCTCGACCAGGTGTCGGCCATGCCCGATGCGCACAAGAGCCCGTACGCGATGCACATCCTGAATCAGCTGTATGTGTTCGCGTACGAGAAGACGCACAACTACAGCAAGCTCGCTCCGAAGCTCGAGGCGCTGCTGTCGGATCAGTACGTGACGCCGGCGCAGACCCAGCAGTTCACGGTGGCACTGGCCCAGATCTACTACCAGCTGCACAACTACCCGAAGGCGATCGAGTACGGCACCCAGGCGATCCAGAAGCATTACGCCGGGGCGGCGATGCAGACGCTGGTCGGCCAGGCGTACTACCTGCAGGGCAACTGGAAGCAGACCATCGCTTATGAGCGTGGTCTCGCCAATGCGGCCATCAAGGCCGGCCAGAAGCCGAGCCAGCAGTCGCTGCAGCTGATTCAAAGCTCGTGCATGAAGCTGCACGATCAAGGCTGTCTGCTCAATGCGCTCGAGCAGCTGGTGGTGTACTACCCGCAGCGTCAGTACTGGCAGTACCTGCTGTTCCAGACGTTCAAGAGCATCAAGAGCGATGCGAACCTGCTCGAGGCCTATCGGTTGGCCTTCGCGGTGGGTGTGATGCAGCAGGCACACGAGTTCAACACCTATGCGGAGCTCGCCATCGAGGCCGGCTCCCCGGGTGAGGCCGAGCAGGTGCTGACCGCGGCGCTGAAGAACAATGTGTTCACCGATCCGCATGCGAAGGCGAAGGCCGAGCGCATCCTGCAGGATGCCCAGAAGCGCGCCGCGTCGGACCAGAAGACGCTCAGCCACACCGCGGAGCTCGCCGCCAAGCAGGCGAAGGGTGACTCGGACGTGCGCGTCGGTCTGGCTTACTACGGCTATCAGCACTACCACAAGGCGGTGCAGCTGATCACGCAGGGCATCGCCAAGGGCGGTCTGACCCGTCCGGCCGAGGCCCATCTGCTGCTCGGGATCGCGCAGCTGAAGGCGGGCAACAAGGCCGCGGCGCTGAGCGCGTTCGACAGCGTCAAGGGCGACCCGACGCTTCAGCGTCTGGCCGAGCTGTGGAGTCTGAAGGCGAAGTCGGCGGGCTGAGGCCCGTCGAACTGGCCGTCTGATCGATCAGGAGGAATTGCATGGCGATTAAAGCCGGAGAGCGCATGCCTGCGGGCGTGCTGAAGACGATGAGTGCGGAAGGACCGAAGGATCTCACCAGCGAGGAGCTCTTCAAGGGCAAGAAGGTGGTGCTGTTCTCCGTTCCGGGCGCGTTCACGCCGACCTGCGATGCGAAGCACCTGCCGGGCTTCGTACAGCTGGCCGATCAGATCCGCGCCAAGGGCGTGGACACCATCGCCTGCATGGCGGTGAACGACGTGTTCGTGATGAATGCCTGGGGCAAGGCCTCGGGGGTGGCGGACAAGGTGCTGATGCTCGCCGACGGCAATGGCGATTACGCCAAGGCACTCGGTCTGGAGCTCGATGCGCGCGGCTTCGGCCTGGGGCTGCGCGGTCAGCGCTTCGCGCTGGTGATCGATGACGGCGTCGTGACGTACGCCAATATCGAAGCGCCGGGGCAGTTCAAGGTGTCGGCCGCGGAGCACGTGCTGAGCCAGCTCTGAGTGCGCTCGCAGCGGCCCGTGCCGCAGTGATGAAAAAGGGGGTTCGCCGCGAGGCGGACCCCCTTTTCGTTGTGCGCCCGGCACGGGCGCACTCTTGTGGGTGCAGGTCCCGCCGCGAGCGGGTCACGGCGAGCGAAGCGCAACTGCGGCAGGGTGACCGACCGTTCGAACCGCCCGGTGCGGACCCGCCTGCCGGGTGGTGTGGAAAAGGGAGCGGTCCTCAGGGACCGTCCCCTCTGCCGATGGACTGTCGGTCGAGCTCAGCCGAGCAGCTTCTGCAGCTGCGGGACGATCTCGAACAGATCCCCGACGAGGCCGAAGTCCGCGACTTCGAAGATCGGCGCATCCGGATCCTTGTTGATCGCCACGATGGTGCGGGCGTCCTTGATGCCCGTCAGGTGCTGGATGGCACCGGAAATCCCGATGGCGATGTACAGCTCCGGGGCGATGATCTTGCCCGTCTGGCCGACCTGCAGCTCATTTGGCGCATAGCCGGCATCGACCGCGGCCCGCGAGGCACCGACGGCTGCCCCGAGGGTGTCGGCGAGTCCGTAGAGCAGCTGGAAGTTCTCCGCGCTGCCGAGTGCCCGGCCGCCCGAGACCACCCGCGCGGCGGTTTGCAGGTCGGGGCGGTCGCTGCGTGCGGCGGAGACCGATACGAAGCGCGTGTGGCTCGGCGGTTCGATGAGCGGTGCGGCGGCCTCGATGCGGGCCGAGCCGCCGGCTGCGGCGGGTTGGAACGAGGCGGTGCGCACGGTGCCGACCACCTTGGCGCCGTCGAGCACCTCCACGGTGATGATGGCGTTGCCGGCATAGATCGGGCGGCGAAAGCGCGTCGCGCTCTCGATCGCCATGATGTCGCTCACCTGCACGGTCTTGAGCAGCGCGGCGATCCGCGGCATCAGGTCCTTGCCGAAGGTGCTCGAAGGCCCGAACACGTGCGTGTAGGGCCCGGCGAGCGCCGCGACCTGCGGGGCGATGGCCGCGGCGAGTGGGTGCGCGTGCACGGGGTGCTCGACGGTGAGCACCGTGCCGACACCGGCGAGTGCGGCGGCCTGCTCGGCGAGCGCGGCGGAGTCCGCAGCGCAGACGACGACCGTCAGGGCGGCGTCCGGGATCGTTGCGGCGCAGGCGACGCACTTGGCGGTCGCCACGCTGAGCGTGCGCCCGTCGTGTTCGGCGACGATAAGGATGTTCTGGTTCATTTACAGCAGTCCTTTCTGCTTCAGCGCGGCGAGCAGCTCGGCGGCATCGTTCACCCGCACGCCTTTGCTGCGCTGCGCGGGCGGTTCATGGCGCAGCGTCTTCAGCTGCGCGCGCGGCGTGACGCCCAGGGACTCCAGCGTGAGCGTCTCCAGCGGCTTCTTCTTCGCCTTCATGATGTCCGGCAGCTTCACGTAGCGCGGCTCGTTCAGGCGCAGGTCCACGGTCACGACCGCCGGCAGGTCCACCTCGAGCGTCTCGAGCCCCGCATCGACTTCACGCGTGACCCGGGCCTTGTCCTCGGTGAGTTCGATCTTCGAGGCGAACGTGGCCTGCGGCCGATCCCACAGCGCCGCGAGCATCTGCCCGGTCTGGCCGTTGTCATCGTCGATGGCCTGCTTGCCCAGCAACACCAGGAAGGGTTGCTCACGCTCGATGAGCGTGCGCAGTACATCGGCAGTGGCGAGCGGCTCGAGCGCGGTATCGGTCTGCACGTGCAGCGCCCGGTCAGCGCCCATGGCGAGGCAGGTGCGCAGCTGCGGCTGGCAGTCCGCCGGTCCCACCGTCACCACCACCACTTCCTCGGCGGCCCCGCGCTCCTTGATCCGCAGCGCCTCTTCGAGTGCGATCTCATCGAAGGGGTTGACGCTCATCTTCACCCCGTCGGTGAGCACGCCCGATCCATCGGGCTTGATGCGGATGCGCACGTTGTAATCCACAACGCGCTTGATGCCGACCAGTATGCGTTTCATGATCTCGCCATCGTCTCGAGAGAGTGCGGCCAATATAGCAGAGGATCGCGCTAAACTGAGTCATGCTCGGTTACGCGTTGCGCCGTATTGCGGGGATCGTTCCGGTCCTGCTGGTCCTGCTCACCGTATCGTTTTTCGTCATCCGTCTGGCCCCGGGCGGCCCGTTCGCCTCGGCCCGGGCGCTCTCGGCGCGCACCCGCGCCGAATTGCGCGCGCGCTACGGACTCGACCGGCCGCTGCCGGTGCAGTACGCGGCCTACTTGCGCGCACTCGCACACGGGGATCTCGGCCGCTCCTACAGCCTGCGCGATGAGCCGGTCGCCGGGCTGATCGGCGCGGGACTCCCGGTGAGCGCCGAGCTTGGCGCCGCGGCGCTCGTGCTCGGCGCCTTCAGCGGCATCGCGCTCGGCATCGGTGCGGTGCTGCGCCGCGGTGGACTGATCGACTGCGCGCTCGCGCCGCTCGCGGCCGTGACGCTCGCGTTGCCGAGCTTCGTCACCGGTCCGCTGCTGGCGCTCGTGTTCGGGTTGTGGCTGCGCTGGCTGCCGGTGGCCGGCTGGCAGCCCGACACGCCCCGTGACCTGGTGCTGCCGGCGATCACGCTGGCACTGCCGCTCGCTGCATCGATTGCCCGCCTGACGCGCGCCGGTCTGCTCGAGACGCTCAACGCGAGCTACATCCGCACCGCGCGGGCGCGCGGCCTGGGTCGTGCGCGGGTGCTCTGGCGTCATGCCCTGCGGCCGGCGCTGGTGCCGGTGGTGAGTTATCTCGGGCCGGCGGCAACGTACCTGGTGACCGGTTCGCTGGTCGTCGAGACCGTGTTCGAACTGCCCGGCACGGGTCGTTACCTGGTGATGGGCGCCATCGACCGGGACTACACGCTGGTGATGGGCATGGTCCTCGTCTACGGCACGCTGACGCTGCTGGCGAACCTGGGCGCGGACCTGTTGCATGCCTGGCTCGATCCGCGGGTGCGCCATGAGCCGCAGTGACCCGCGCCGGCGCGCGCTGCTCGCAGCGCTCGTGCTCGGGGCGCTGGTGCTGCTGGCGCTGTTCGGGCCCTCGGCGAGCCCATATTCCTACCGCGCGCTCGACTGGCGGCATCTGGCGGTGCCGCCGGGGTTCGTCGCCGAGCACTGGCTCGGCACCGATGCACTCGGACGCGACCTGTACGTGCGCACCCTGAGCGGCCTGAGGCTCTCGCTGCTGATCGGACTGCTCGCCACCCTGGTGAGCGTGCTGATCGGGGTCGCCTGGGGGGCGGCGGCCGGGTGGGTCGGCGGGCGCCTCGATGCCGGCATGATGCGCGTGGTCGACGTGCTCTACGCGTTGCCGTACCTGTTCATCGTGCTGATTCTCGCGGCGCTGTTCGGGCGCGGCAACATCGCCGTGCTGCTGCTGGCGATCGGCGCGGTCGGCTGGCTGACGCTCGCGCGGGTGGTGCGTGCCCAGACGCTCTCGCTGAAGCGCCAGGCGTTCATGGAAGCGGCACGCGCCGGCGGCCTGAGCGGCCTTCAGATGCTGCGCCGGCACGTGTTGCCGAATCTCGCCGGCACCGTCGCGGTGTACGCCACGCTGATGGTGCCGCAGATGATCGTGTACGAGAGTTTCCTCAGCTTCCTCGGGCTCGGCGTCGAGCCGCCGCGCGCCAGTCTCGGCAGCCTGATCAACGCCGGGGCGCGCCAGATGTTGAGCGCCCCGTGGCTGCTGCTGGTGCCGGCGACGGTGCTGATCGTGTTGCTGCTGGCGTTCAACATCCTGGGGGATGCGCTGCGTGATGTCCTCGATCCCCGGCAGCGCTGAGGCGCACGGAGCTTCGGGCGAGGCGGCCGCGCTGCTCGCTCTGAAGGCGCTGACCGTGCGCTTCGCAGGCGTGCCGGTCGTCGATGCGGTGTCACTCGCGGTGCACCCCGGTGAGTGCCTCGGAGTGGTCGGGGAGTCCGGCGCCGGCAAGAGCCTGACGTTTCTTGCTGCCCTCGGACTCGCCCCGGCGGCCGCGGCGGTGAGCGGTGAGGCGCGCTTCGGCGCGACCGAACTCATCGGCAGCGCTGAACGCACCCTCGATGCGCTGCGTGGCCGGCGCATCGGGCTGGTGTTCCAGGACCCGATGGGCGCGCTGACCCCACACCTGCGCATCGGGACGCAGCTCACCGAGCCGATCCTGCGGCACACCGGCCTCAGCGCGCGCGCCGCGCGCGCCCGGGCGCTCGAGCTGCTCGAGCAGGTGCGCCTCGGCGAGCCGGCACGGTGTCTGCAGCAGTATCCGTACGAGCTGTCCGGCGGGATGCGCCAGCGGGTCCTGCTCGCCATCGCGCTCTCGTGCGACCCGCAGCTGGTGATCCTCGATGAGCCCACGACCGCGCTCGATGTGACGATCCAGGCGCAGATCCTCGCGCTGCTGGCGCACATCAAGCGCGAGCGGCGCATCGGGTTGGTGTTGGTGACGCACGATTTCGCCGCGCTGGCAGGGCTGGCGGATCGCGTGGCGGTGATGCGCAACGGCCGGGTGATCGAGACCGGCAGCGCCGCGCAGGTGTTCCATGCCCCGCGCGAGCCGTACACGCGCGAACTTCTGGCGGCGGCGCGCGAGCCGGCCGGGCCGGCGGCGGCGGCGCACGCGAGCCGCACCGGTGCGCCGGTGCTCGCGGTGGAGGATCTCAGCGTGCACTACCGCCGCAGGGCGACGTGGTTGCGCCGCCCGGCGTTCGTGGCGCTCGAGGCGCTGACCGTTGCGCTCGCCCCCGGGGAGTCGCTCGCGGTGGTCGGGGAGTCCGGCTGCGGCAAATCGACTTTGACGCGCGCGGCGCTGCGCCTGATCGGCGCGGCGCACGGGCGGATCGCGTGGCTCGGACGGGACGTCGGCGCGCTGCCCGAGCGGCGCCTGCGCCCGCTGCGCCGCGCCCTGCAGCTGATTTTCCAAGACCCGCTGGCGAGCCTCGATCCGCACCTGACGGTCGAGCGGCTGGTCGGCGAGCCGCTCGAGGTGCACCACCGGGCGCTCGGCGCCGCGGCCCGGGCCGAGCGCGTCGCGGCGATGCTCGAGCGCGTCGGGCTCGACCCGGCGCTCGCGGCGCGCCGGCCGCATGAGCTGTCCGGCGGTCAGTGCCAGCGGGTCGGCATCGCCCGGGCGATGATGCTCGCGCCGCGGCTGCTGGTTTGCGACGAGCCGCTCTCGGCGCTGGATGTGCGCGCCCAGCGGCAGATCGGCGCGCTGCTCGATGCGCTGCGTCGCGAGCAGGGCATGAGCGTGCTGTTGGTCAGCCACGATCTGACCGCGGTGCGCCGCTTGTGCGAGCGCGTGCTGGTGCTCTATCGGGGGAGGATGGCCGAACTCGCTCCGAGCGAGGCGCTGCTGACCCGCCCGCTGCACCCCTATACGCGCGCGCTGCTCGAGGCCGTTCCCGTGGCCGACCCCGATGTGCAGCCCGGGCGCCTCGGCGCGGTGCCCCTGACCGAGCGGGGGCCGCCGGCCGAGCCCGGCGGGTGTGCGTTCCGGGGCCGCTGCCCGCTGGCCTCGGCGCGCTGTGCGCAGGAGCATCCGCCGTGGATCGAGGCGCGTGCGGGCCACTGGGTGGCCTGTCACCACTTCGAGCGCGGGGCCGATGGTATGCTGCGGGCATGAACGAACCGGTCATTCGTCCGAGCGAAAGCCTGCGCCACGTGCGCTACGAGATCCGCGGCCGTCTGGCACGCCGTGCGCACGAGCTCGAGCGCCAGGGCTACGAGATCCTCTCGCTCAACATCGGCAACCCCGGCGCGTTCGGGCTGCGCACGCCGGAGACGATGCGCCTGGCGATGATCGAGAACCTCTCCGAGGCGGAGGGCTACTGTCACCAGAAGGGGATCTTCCCGG
>JAKBCE010000033.1 GCA_021808195.1 Pseudomonadota bacterium | reverse complement strand
AGCCGCGCTCGAGGAAGATATGGGTGGCTTCCACCACCTCGTCCCTCAGACCGTTGTACAGGTCATCGTGAACCTGCTCGGTCAGCTCCTGATCGTTCAGATCCCGAAGATTGAAATCACTCTCGTCGGTCATATCGGCTTCTCCGCGTGCCTGCATGCCGTAGCATCGCTCAGATCACGTACGACTGCTATAGCATCGGCGCAGGTGTGAAATGTCCTGGGTAGGTGCCCGGGATGCCGTCAGTTTCTCTTGCGCCGCGACCGGCGCCCCTCATTCGCGGCGGGGGTAGGGGTTGAGCGCTCCACCCGCGGCAACGTCTCGGGCAAGGCCTCATCGCGCGGCAGGGCGCTTTTGATGATCCGGATCATCTCCGCATCGAGCCTCGGATCGAGTGGTGGGGAGACGTAGGCTCCGAGCAGACGTTCGACCTCCTGATGCACGCGCTGATCGAGCGTCATGCTGCCTGCCAGCTGCCAACTTTCGCGGTTGATGCGGTCAAAAACTGTGCCGGGCAGGTACAGCTCGCTCGGCCAGTGCTTCAGGGTGTGCGCCGAGGTGAGCAGGTGCTTCTCCTGCAGGAGCTGGCGCACCAGAGTGCGCGTCGGCAGGTCCTCCTGGACGGCAAACTCGCGACAGAAGTGCAACGCCTGTCCGCACAATTCGTCGTCGAAAACCAGCTTGGCGAGACTGAAGGTGAGCACGTAATCAAGCATGCCCGGTCCGGACACGGAATTGACTCCGCCCACGGCTGCGAGCAATGCGCCGGCAAAGGTTTCGGCGCCGGCCTGCGCATCGAGGAACTTGCCCTCGCTGAGGGCCATGTAGCTCTGCGTCGGGATGCCGAGGTACTTGGCAATTTCAATGTAAGCCATGTTCAGGTGCAGCGTTTCGATCGCTGCCATCGGTGACATGGCCGTCTTCATGTGGAAAGTCGCCGGCGCTCCGCCGAACAGCGTCGGTGTGCCGGGCTTGACGATCTGCGCCATGGTGAGCCCGGCGAGCACATCCGCGATGTGCATGATGGTCGCTCCGACCAGCGTGACCGGCGCGATCAGCCCCATCAGCGTAACGGGCACGATCTCGATCGGAATGCCGAACTCCACGCAGTCGAGCAGATTCTGGCAGGAGTCCTCGCTGTAGCGATAAAAGCCCGTTGCCGTTACGGTGAAGATGGACATAGGCCGGGCGACCAGATCGCTCTTGTCGCGACGGAACAGCTGCATCATCTCCGCCATGCGCACCACGCCGTGCTCGGAGAACGCTCCAGACACGATGGGTTTCAAGGAATTGGTGAGCAGCAGGTACAGGCGCCACGCATCCGAGACCATCGGCTCGATGTCGTTGGTGGAAAACGCGGTGGCGAGGTAGCCGAGATTCTTCAGTCCGTCGGCGACGCGCACATACTCTATGAAGTCACGCGTGTTGGAAAGACGAGTTTCGCCGGTACGGTGATCTAGGATCTTCAGGCCGCTCGAGCCGGGAACGAAGTGGACTTTGTCACCGCCGAGTTCGGTATAGGCGCCGCCGTCGCGGTCGTAGAGCGCGAAGCGCTTGGGTACCGTGGCGATTGCCCGGTCAACCACTTCCGGCGGAAACAGTACGCGTTCGGCCTCATCCGCGGTGCGCGCCAGTTTCAAACCGTGCGCAAGCAGTCGTTCGCGCAGCCGCGCGCCGCGTACTTCAACACCGATCTCGGCGAGGATCTTCTTGGCCTCATCCAGGATCGGTCCGATGAGCTGATCGGGAACGACGCGAAGCTGGGGTCTCATGGGGTGATGGTCCGCCAGGCGGAGAAATTATTTAACGAGCGTACAATAGCGACCAGGGGCTGTCAACTGGCGTGCTGGGCGGGCCGTGAGGGCCGTCGACGCATGCTGTTTGCCATCAAGTTTGCTTGCGCTCGATGAACCCATCCGGGCATGATGTTCGCCGATGTCATCGCGCAGACAGTGGGCTGTCGTGCGGATCCGCTGGCGGATCTTCGCGTTCCTATTTTCCTTCGGCCTGGTCGCCTACGCCCAGCGCACGAGCCTGACGATTGCTGCCGAGCGGATGATGCCGGATCTGCATCTGACGCAACTGCAGATCGGCTGGATCGAGCAGGCCTTCGTCATTGGCTACGCGCTGTTCCAAGTTCCCGGCGGTCTCATCGGCCAACTGCTCGGTGCCCGCATCGCGTTCACGTTGTTCGGCGTGGTGGCATTCCTGGCGATCATGATGCTGCCAGTTGCGCCGCTGCTGCTCAGCGGCACGCTGCTGTTTGTGGCGCTGGTAGCAGCGCAATTTCTGCTGGGAGCGGCGCAGGGCGGCGTGTTTCCTGTCTCAAACGGAGTCTTCGAGGCTTGGTTTCCGGTGCGGCAGTGGTCCTTGGTTCAGGGTGCGCAGAGCATGGGCCTGAATCTCGGAGCGGCGATGACACCGCCGCTCATCGCCGCGCTGATGCAAATTGCGGGCTGGCAGCAGGCGCTCGCTTGGTCGAGCCTGCCCGCCGTGTTGGTGATCGTGCTGTGGGCCTGGTACGCACGTAACAGCCCGCGCGAGCATCCCTCGGTCTCAGCGGCCGAGCTGGCGGAACTCGGTGAGCTCGCCGATGCGCAGCCGAGTATGCGCTTTTCCTGGCGCCGTCTGCTGCAGGTGATCGCGCATCGCAATACGACGCTGCTCGCGCTGTCGTATCTGGCCATGAATTACTCTTTCTATTTGATCTCCAACTGGTGCTTTCTCTATCTGATTCAGCAACGTCATTTCCCGGTCCTCGAGAGCGGCTGGCTGTCGATGGGCCCGCCGATCGCCGGCGGGCTCGGTGCCGGCATTGGCGGGGTTGTGACCGGCTGGTTGTGCCGCAAGCTAGGTCCGTTGTGGGGTTTCCGACTGGTACCGCTGGTGTCATTGCCGCTCGCCGGGGCGTTGCTGCTCGTGGCAATGCATACCGCGAGTGCATTCATTGCCGTCGCGGCGCTCACTGCGTGCTTTGGCTGCATTGAGCTCAATGAGGCTGCCTACTGGGCGACCTCCATGGCAGTCGGGCGCAGCGATTCGATGATGGTTGGCGGCGTACTCAACACCGGCGGCAATCTGGGCGGCATCATCGGGATCCCCCTGGTCGCGTGGCTCTCGGGCCGCCATGCCTGGGGAGCGGCGTTTGCAATCGGCAGCCTGTGCGCGCTGCTCGCTGCGCTCGCCTGGCTCGCCATCGACCCGACTGAGCTCGTCACGTCTGAGGCTGCTGGGCAGGACGGTGAGCCGCTGCGCAACGCCGTTTGAGGCGCGTGCGCGGTTCGCAGTTCAATCGTGTCCGGCGCTGCTCGCGACCCGTCGTATGCGGCTCTCTGAGCGCTGCACGAGCAGACTCGGCAGTGCTCCGTAGCACAGGGCGTGCACCCAGTCTTCGCACAGCGCGACTGCCTCGGCCGGCCTGAAGGCCTCCGCATTCAGGCTCGCCTCGATCCACAGACCGTCGAGCAGGGCCGCGAGCGCAATTCCGGCCGGGCGAAGCTTGAAAGCAGGGACCCCCTTGCTCGCGCGTAGCTGTCCGAGCAGGGATTCGAGGGCGTCCCGGTAGGCAACATAGGTCCGATCCTGGACGGCGCGTACCGCAGTGTCATGGGCAATCATGCTCCAGAACACGAGCCAGGTGCTGAATAGGCCCGGCTCGAGCAGCGCCGGTGCGAAGGACGCCTCGAAGAAGCGTCGCAGCCGCTCCCTGGGGCCTGCATCGAGTTCGATGGCATGCTGCTGTATCGAGGTGAGCAGCCGCATCGCGAGTGTCTCGTATGCCGCGGCAACCAGCGCGGAAATGCTCGGAAAATGGTGCGTGATCAGCCCCGCCGACACGCCGGCCTCGGCCGCGATGCGTCGCGCCGAGAGGCCATCGTGTCCATGCTGGCGCAGACACTCTAGAGTGGCCTCAATCAGCGCTTCGCGCCGCACGGTCGGCGTGGCGCGGTGGAACTTTGGCGCGTGTGGCTTATGAGTCATGATTGGAATCTCTGCTGGCTGAGGTTGCGCGCGCGGCCGCACTCTGCACCCGGCCGGATCATAGCGCCGAGCAGTCGCACAAGCCGCTGTTCGTTAACCTGACATTTGTGCACACGTTCGTCGTGCTGCCGGCAATGCGGCCCGGCTCTGCCGGGGGCGTCTCCTTGACCCGGTCAGGTACTAGCTGTACAGTTGTCAAACAGTGAGGAGACCAACGCTCCGCCATGCGTCCCCCTGCCATGCGTAACATGTCAGCGCCGCACGATGAGAGTCGTACCGCGCCGCTGCACCGTGATTTTGGTTCCCCAGGACGTGCCGAGCGATCTGGCATGCGCGGTGCGGGCTGGCCAGGTCGCGTACCTCCTGTGCGCCGGGAATTATACCGCGTCTAAGTCTTGAGCAGGGCGCGGTTCAGCAGACCAATCTGTTTTCGCTGTTGAGCGGGTGTTCGCGGGGTGTGCATCATGAGTGCTGAGACGTGCGATGTCATCATCATCGGAGGCGGGCATAACGGACTGGTGTGTGCCGCCTATCTTGCGGCCTCGGGGCTGAAAGTCACGGTGCTCGAGCGCCGGGAGGTGGTCGGCGGCGCTGCGGTCACCGAGGAGTTCCACCCCGGCTTTCGCAACTCGGTGGCCTCCTACACCGTCTCTCTGCTCAACCCCAAGGTCATTCGCGATCTCGATCTGCACGCCCATGGACTGCGCGTCGTCGAACGCAAGATCTCCAATTTCCTACCTACTGCCGACGGGGGGTACCTGTGCAGCGGGGAGGGTCGCACGCGCAGCGAAGTGGCGAAGTTCTCGACGGCCGATGCCGAGCGTCTCGAGGACTATGGCACGCGACTCGAGGCGATAGCCGATGTGGTGCGCAGCTTCGTGCTTGAGACGCCACCGAATGTCGTCGAGGGCGGCTGGTCGGCTGCGCTGCCGGAGCTGCTGAGTGCCGGTCGCCTGGGCTCGCGCCTGAGCAAGCTCGACATGAGTCTGCGCCGCGAGCTGCTCAAGCTGTTCTCCGCCTCGGCCGGCGATTATCTCGATGGCTGGTTCGAGAGCGACCCGATCAAGGCGGTATACGGTTTTGATGGTATCGTCGGGAACTATGCGAGCCCGTATTCGCCGGGTTCGGCCTACGTGTTGCTGCATCACTGCTTCGGTGAGGTGAACGGCAAGAAGGGCACCTGGGGCCACGCAATCGGCGGCATGGGCGCAATCACCCAGGCGATGGCGAAGGCGGCTGCCGCACGGGGCGCGATGATCCACCTCGACAGCCCGGTACGCGAGGTGCTCGTCGAGCACGGGCGCGCCGTCGGTGTGGTGACGGAGGCGGGCGAGTCGTTCCGCGCCGCGGCGGTCGTGTCGAATCTCAATCCGAAGCTGTTGTATCTGAAGTTGATCGATGCGGCAGTACTGCCGAAGGATTTCCTCGAGCGCATCAGTCAATATCGCTGCGGCTCAGGTACGTTCCGCATGAATGTGGCGCTCGCCGAGCTGCCGGATTTCACCTGTCTGCCGGGCAAGGCGCCTGCCGATCACCACACCGCCGGCATTATTCTCGCCCCCAGCCTCGGGTACATGGAGCAGGCTTATTTCGACGCCCGTACCTATGGGTGGTCGCGCCAGCCGATCGTCGAGCTGGTGATTCCCTCGACGCTCGACGACAGTCTCGCGCCGCCGGGCCAGCATGTCGCGAGCCTGTTCTGCCAGCATGTCGCGCCGCAACTTCCCAATGGCGAGTCCTGGGACGCCCATCGTGAGACGGTTGCAGACCTGATGATCGACACCGTCAATCGCTTTGCGCCGAACTTCAAGGCATCCGTGCTCGGCCGGCAGATCATGAGTCCGCTCGATCTGGAGCGGACCTTCGGGCTGATCGGCGGTGACATTCTGCACGGGGCGCTGCAGCTCGATCAGATGTTCTCCGCCCGACCAGTGCTCGGCGCTGGCAACTACCGCGGTCCGTTGCCGGGTCTGTACATGTGCGGCTCGGGAACGCATCCCGGTGGTGGTGTCACGGGTGCACCTGGCCACAATGCCGCGCGCGAGATCCTCGCGGACTTTCGCCGCCGCCGGCTGCGCCGCGCAAGCTGAACCGAACGGGCGAGCCTGGGCGGATCACGCCCAGGCTCCCTGTTGCGCCACGCAGCGGGGCCGGCGCTTACTGGTGATCACGCGGGATCGTCCGCTGCCACGTACGTGCGATGATGAGCTTGCCGTCGCGTAGCAGCTTGCGGGTGTAGGTGTAGTAAAAATTGTGCCGGTCGCTGCGCAGGGTCAATCGGCCGTGCCAGCTCAGGACATGCCCGCCCACCGCCTGCGTGTACACCGAATGGCCCACGGCGCTGGCGTCGGCCGGGTTGGCGTTATCGACCTCGTAGGTGAGCGTTTCATGCCGATGCAGCGGTCCCCACGGGAAGCTCGTGTTGCTCGAACCCTGCCACACGTCGCGGCTGCGGCCGTTTTTATCGGGCAGTGTGGTGTAGGTGCCGGGCCACAGGTAGTCGCTGCCGCTGATGTCGGTGCGCCGGGCAACCGGGGCTGGGGGCCTGAGCAGGGAGGAGGGGGGCGCAGGTCCCGTGAGCGGCACGCGGGGCAGTTCGATCCAGGAGGGATGAGTGCCGCCGAGCCGCACGGTCGTATCCATCGCATAGGGTGTCGGCCAGGCCATCGGCCACATTGCGTTTGATATGGCGATACGGATGCGGTGCCCCTTGGGGAATACGTACGAGGCAAGATGCAGGGCGAAGGAGAACGCATAGAACTTCCCCGGCACCAGATATTTCGGGTGGAACATCGAGTCACGCTGGGCGCCGTTCAGGCCCGCGCCGGTCACGAGCGTGACGCGTCCATCGGGGGCGACGTCCTCCAGGCGCGCAAACCAATCCGCCATGGGCGCACTGGCTGCCGCGTACAGCATCACCTTCGGAAAGCCCATGATTGCCGTGTCGTGGGTCAGTGGCGGGGTCTGATACACCAGACTGTGCGCATCGACCGGCGCCTGATTCGGCTGCAGATCGCCCCACCAGAAGATGCCACTGCGCTTGCCGGCCGAGGGTAGGTAGCGCAGCACATTCTGCCCGGCGCTCGTGGCTCGTGCGGACAGCGCCTCTGCGGGTTGAAGATACAGCCGCTCGGGCCTTTGGCCGCGGGGCGGCCAGCCGCTCTCGGCGCGCCAGACCCCCGGAATGTTCTGGTCCTGGGCGCCCGGCGGATACCAGTGCTGCAGATAGATCATGAGCTTCGGATCCTGCATCACCCCGGTCTGCTCGCCTTTGAGCCAGTAGGCGAACCAGCGCACGGCCTGGCGGCGCCAGCCGTAAACTGGCCCATAGTCGCTATCGTCCGGCCAGGCGTGATTCCACGGCCCGATCCATGCCTTCACCGGCGCGTGCACGTGCTCGAGCATGCGTGGCACGCTGTCTCGGTACCCATCGTGCAGGCCGCCGATCAGAAAGCACGGCACCTTGATCGAGGAGAGCGGACGTTCCGGTCTGTGCCAGAACGCCCCGTCGCGTTGGTGCTCGAAATAAGTCAGCGACCAGGGCTTGGAATTCATGCGCGGTCCGATGACCTTCTCGGCCAGGGAAAACTTCGGCGCGCCGCTGATGCCCTGGCTGAGATCCATGCCGAGTTCAAATTCATCGACGTGGAAGATTCCATCCATGTAATGCACGTCTTCCTTGAACAGCCGCTCGGTACCCGCTACCGCGAGGATTGCCTTCAGCGCCGGAGGATTGCGCATCGCCATCTGAATGGAGTTGAACGCGCCCCAGGAGATGCCGAACATCCCGACGTTGCCGTTCGACCAGGGCTGCCGGGCGAGCCATGCGATCACACGCTCGCCGTCGTGCCGCTCGTGCGCCGAGTACTCCCGGTCGGGCGGTGTGCCGCTGCTCTGCCCGAAACCGCGGATGTCCACGGCCGCCCCGACGAAGCCCCGGCGTGCGAAGTAGCTGAGCATCCCGTAGTCGCTCTGCGCCTCGCCATCGTCTTTACGGTAGGGCAGGTAGCTCAGCAACGCCGGAAAGCGCTTGCCCGGCGGCGCTCCGGTCGGCATGTACAACGTGGCGGCGAGCTCGACGCCGTCCGGCATGCGGATGGTGGCCGACTGCATGGTGAAGCCGTAGCGGGCAGTCGTTGGGCTGCTGCCAGCGCTCGCCGCTGCCAGGCCGGTTGACAACACCACCATGAGCACGGCCACGATTGACTTACGCATCATTTGGAACCCCCGCTGTGCGGCAGACGTTGATTTTATGGGCTGGTTCGGGGCTCCGCTCGGGGCGCCGTGCTGAGGTCGTCTGTCAGTGTGCCTCAGCATCGTTTGCGCTACGCAACGGTGCATCGCGCCTGAAGAGGATTTTGTGCTCGTCGGTGCCAAGTTCGCGCCCCTGACGGTGACCGCTGTACACCGCGTGCGCAATCGCGCCGGGCGCTAGCACATCGCCCGCGCGGTTCACCGAGACGATGCCGGCCGCGCCAAGAGCCTCGCCCTGTGCGATCAGCGCCTGATACACAGCGTCATCGGGCAGGCGTGCGCCCACGATGACCAGTGACTTACAGGGCAACTGCGCGCGCGCTGGGGTGAACATGTGCGCCAGCGTCACTTCCTCGCCGTCGAACGATTCAACCCGCGAGAGCGTGTGCACCGGAACGTCCGCCGCCGCGAGCGCGCGGTGGGTCTGCGGCTGCTCGTTGGTCATGATTGCCCACGCGGAGGCGTGCCCGGCAGGTGTCACATAACTGACGTGGTGACCGGATTTGGCCAGATGCTCGGCCAATGCCGAGCCCATGTAGTAATTGTCGAAGTCGAACACCACGACCGGGTTGCTGAGTGCAGCGCCCGCTGCAACGTCATCGGGTGTATAGACGTTGGGATTCTCGAGTGTGCCGGCGGGCACTTCGAGCGGGGAGTAGAGCATCGGTGCCCAGCGCGCGCCGGTAGCCATCACCACGTGCCTGGGGCTGAGCTCGAGGATCTGTCCGGCATCGAGACGATTGCCGCGGTAGATCGCCACATTGGCCAGTCGCTGCAGTTGACTGCGCCGCCACTCGAGTACGCGAGACCATGTTGAAAGGCCCGGCAGGCGGGTCTCAAAGCGCAATCGCCCGCCGAGCTCCTCCTGAGCTTCGGCCAGCATGACCTGGTAGCCGCGCCGGCCGAGCGTCAACGCACATTCCAGGCCTGCCGGGCCGGCGCCGACGACGAGCACTGTCGAGTCCGTCTCGGGAGTATGCTCGATGCGTTCCGGATGCCATTGCCGGCGCCATTCTTCTCCGATGGTGGGATTCTGCGTGCAACGCACCGGTACGCTGTCATGCCAGCTTGAGATGCAGATGTTGCAGCCGATGCATTCACGGATGTCATCCTCGCGGCCTTCGGCAATCTTTCGCGGCAGAAACGGATCGGCTATCGAGGGACGCGCAGCGCCAATCAGATCGAGAACGCCACGACGGATCTGCCCCACCATTGAATCGGGCGAGGTGAAGCGGCCGACGCCCACCACCGGGCGGTTGGTCAGCGATTTGACGAAGTTGATCACCGGCTCGTGGCTGCCCTCGGACGTGAAGCGCGACGGGGCGCAGTCGGTGGGGCCGGAGTCCATCTTCACGTCCCAGAGGTCGGGCACCTCGGCAAGCAATTCGACGAGTTCGTGCGCTTCGGACGGGGCGTGTTCGCTGCGCCGAGCCCGCAGCTCCTCCAGACTGATCCGTAGCGCGACGGCACATTGCCCGCCGACGGCCTCGTGCGTGACCTCGAGCAGCTCGCGCACGAGGCGCACCCGGTTGCGCAGTGGACCGCCATAGGCGTCGGTACGCTGATTCCATTCCGGCAGAAAGAATTCATAGGGCAGGTAGCCCATGCCCGCGTAGACATAGACGATGTCGAATCCCGCCGCGCGCGCGCGGCGGGCAGCCTGCCTCTGAGCCTCGAGGAGCGCGCGGATGTCCTGGTTGTCCATCACTCGCGGTCGCTGATGGCCCATGAAATTCACGTGCGTCGGCATCCATGCGGTGCCCGATGGAGACATCGAGGGAATTCTGCTTACTCGGTTCATCACGCTGCCGCCGCCGTGCCATAGCTCGACGCCGGCCAGGGCGCCATGGCGGTGAACGGCATCGGTCATCAGTGCATGGGAGCGAACGTCGTCATCGTCCCACAGCGTTGCGTACGGCAGGGGGGCATCGTCGGAGCTTCGGTCAATAGACACATAGCCTGTGCACACGACGCCCCATCCACCCTCGGCCTTGGTCGCGCGGAAAGCGGCCCGCATGCGCGGCATCGTGTTAGTCATGCCGCTCGCGTGCGGCACCGCATAAAAGCGGTTCGGTGCGGTGACCGGTCCAATTCGGACGGGCTCGAACAGAACGTCGTAGCGGGGATTGCGAGCCATGCCTGTGCGCCTTCGGGTCGTCGTTCCGCCGCCTCGGCGCGCGCGCCGAGGGGTGCCGTCGTTGCACAGTTGTACAGTAGTGATTCGCGCGTTGTCAACTGCCGGAATCGGCCGTGTGTTATTCCTCGGTGATGTCGTCGGTCAACACCGCTTTGCGCCGCGCAATGAATTCGAGCATAGCCTCATCGCGCGCCGGATCGATGCCCGGATCCTGATAGTCCGCCAACATGCGCTTCCACAGCCGGTTGGCCCGCTGCTCGGCGCTCAGCCGTCCTTCCTCGGACCATTGCTCGTACGAGGAATAATCGGCAACGGTCGACTGATAGAACGCTGCTTCGAAGTTGGCTTGGGTGTGCGCGCAACCGAGAAAATGATTGCCCGGACCGACCTCGCGGATTGCATCGAGCGCCTGGCCCCGTTCGGACAGATCCATGCCCTGTGCGAGGCTTTGCATCATCGCGCATTGATCGGCGTCCATGACGAATTTCTCGTAGCTTGCCACCAGGCCGCCCTCGAGCCAGCCGGCCGCGTGCGTCACCAGGTTCACCCCCGCGAGCAGAGCGGGTAGCAGAGAATTCGCGCTCTCGTAGCCCGCCTGCGCATCGACGATTTTGGCGGAGCACAGCGAGCCGCCGCTGCGGCAGGGCAAGTGCAGGCGGCGGGCGAGCTGCGCAGTGGCGAAGATCATCTGGGTCGCCTCGGCGGTGCCGAAGGTCGGTGAGCCGGTGCGCATCGAGATCGCGCCGACGAAGGAACCGAGGATCACCGGTGCGCCGGGGCGCACGATCTGGGTGAGTGCCGTGCCGCAGAGCGTTTCGGCCAGCAGTTCGGCCATGCAGCCGGCGGGGGTCACCGGGCCCATCGCGCCGGCCAACATCGCTGGTACGACGATCGTGCCCTGATTGTGTGCGGCGAAATTCCGCAATGCCCCGAGCATACGTCCGTCATAGACGAGCGGAGAGTTTGAGTTGATGTTGCCGAGTACCACAGGATGGGTTTCCATGTAGTCGGCACCAAAGAGGATCTGCGCGAGTGCGAGCGCATCGGCGGCGTGTCCGGCGGTCTCGGGTGTTGCTTCACAGCCCTGATCGGAGAGTCGGAAGAACGCATACTGCACGTCGAGGTGGCGCTTGTTCGGGGCAATCTCCATCGGCTCGCACATGCTGCCGCCCGAGAAGTGAATGGCGGGCGCCATGTGTGCGAGCTTGATGAAGTTGTGCAGATCCTCCAGGGTGCCGTAGCGTCGCCCACGGTCAAGGTCACTGACGAACGGCGGGCCACCGACGGGAGAGAAGACAGTCGCATTGCCGCCGAAGCGCACGTTGCGCGCCGGGTTGCGCGCGTAGAGCGTGAACTCTGCCGGTGCGCTCCTCAGCAGATGGCGCGCCAGCCCCCGCGGGATGTGCACTCGTTCCCCACGCACATCAGCGCCCGCCTGACGCCACAGCCGCAGCGATTCGGGGTCGCGGCGCAGCTCGATGCCGATTTCCTCGAGGATGGTTTCGGCGTTTGCCTCGATGATTTCGATGGCTTCAGTGCTGAGCAGCTCCACGGGTGGCAGGCGGCGACGAATGTAGGTGTATTTCTCGGCCGGCGCGCTGGCGCGGGCGCGGCGGGTTTCACGGCTGCGGCGGGCGGGGGCTGAAGACTCGCTCATGAGGGGCTCGCGGGTGATTGGAGAGAGTGGATCGGGTACGGTTCGCCTCGCTGCGTCAATTGACCCGTACTCGGCGCATAATTATACTTCTGTACAAATTTAGGCAAAAAATTTATATTGCTGTATAAATTCAGGCGCGACACAGCGCCAGCGGGGGCCTATGAAGACTACCGGAACGATGCGTTTGCGGGGCGGGGTGCGGGCTAGGAGTGGCAGGGTGCGGCCGATCGGCTTGGCCGTCGCTGTGGCGCTATACGGAGCCGCTGCGGTCCAGGGGCCGAGCGCGCATGCGGCAGCGGCCGCAGCTCCCGGCGGTGCGCCCTCGATGGTGCTGCAGGAAGTCGTGGTTTCCGCGCAGCTGGTGCATCAGAACCTGCAGGATGTGCCCGAGAGCCTGCAAGTGTTCACCTCCAAGGACATCAAAGACCTCGACTTGACGCATTTCAATGCGATCGCCACCAAGTCGCCGTCCATCTCTTTCGTGAGCGACGGCCCCACCGAGCAGACGTTCTACATGCGCGGGGTCTCCGACGGCAGTAGCCTGAACAGCCAGAATACATCGACGACCGGCTACTTCCTCGATGACGCTTCGCTCAGTTTCTACGGCAGCTTCCCTGACCTGCACCTTTATGACATCAAGCGCATCGAGGTGCTCGACGGTCCGCAGGGCACTCTCTATGGCGCCGGTTCGATGTCCGGGGCGCTACGGGTCATCACGAACAAGCCCGATCTGAACGCTTTCAGCGGCGGCGTCAGCGTCAATTTCGGCCAAATCCAGCACGGTGGGCTGAACGTGACCGATGAGGCTTACGTCAACATCCCGCTCATCAAGGGCGAGACGGCGCTGCGACTCTCGGTGTACGAAGTGCACACCGGCGGCTTCATCGATAACGTGCTCAACACGCGCCACTGGATCAATGGCACGGTCTCGACCAATGCCCAGTGGGCACGCAATAATTACAACACGGAGCGGGAATACGGCGGGCGCGCGGCGATTGCGCAGCGGTTCGGTCCATCGTGGAATGCGGTGTTTACCTTCAACTACCAGCGCCAAACGACCGCCGGCTCGTGGTCCCAGGATCCGACGCATTTCGGTTTGCGCAAAGTGGCGCACTTCGGCCCAGAGAGCATTGCCGATGCGTTCACCGATTATGATCTGCACATCAAAGGCGACGTCGGGATCGGCGATCTGGTCTACGCCGGCACGTATTGGAACTACCCCTACCACTACACCACCGAGTACTCGCAGTACGTCCAGTACAATCCGCTGCCCTCGACCTATCAGGCCTCCCCGGGTCTGCTGCAGAGCCTGACGTGTCTCACCGGTCCGACCATTCAGGGCGGAACGGACCCGTACAGTGGCTGCAACGTGCCGACCATGTATTACAAATACAACCTGTGGACGCGCAGCTGGTCGAACGAGTTGCGCCTGCAGTCAAAGCCGGGAGGACGCTGGCACTGGATTGTCGGTGCGTACTGGAACAAGACGCGCGAGAAGTACACCTATTTCTACGACATGCCGGGAATGCAGCCCAATGGCGAGGCGTATCAGAGCGCGCTGTCGTACTACAGTTACTACTACACGGGCACCGCCTCGCCATTGCCGCAGGAGTGGTACAGCAGCAACCAGCGGTTCGATTACCTGCAGACCGCGGAATTCGGCGATCTCGGCTTCGATCTCACCAAACGCTGGAACATCGACGTCGGGCTGCGCTACTTTCACTCGAACTTCAGCGGCAGCGATCTGTGGGCAGGATATTTCTGGGCCCCGAAGACCCCGACCGGTGCATACACGGACTCCTCCCACAAGATCACCGGCAAGGCGAGTTTGTCGTTCAAGGCGAGCAAGAACCTGTTGCTCTACGCCACCTTCAGTCAGGGATTTCGCGATGGCGGGGTGAATCAGGACAGCAACTCCTGCTACAGCCGCGGCGTTCCGCGCCACTTCAGTCCGGACACACTCAATAACTACGAGGTGGGGTGGAAGTCGGGACTGCTCCACGGACGGATGATCTGGAACGGCGCGCTCTACTACATGCCGTGGAAGAACTTCCAGGCGCCGATCTTCGATCTGTCCATCTGTCCAAACGAGTTCAACGCGAATTTCGGCAATGCGCGCATCTATGGCGCAGAGTCGAACATCGATTATCAGATCATCAACGGCCTGACACTGCAGGCCTCGGCGAGCTACAACGATTCGCGCCTGATCAGCGTGAAGCCGAATTTCACCGGTGTGCTTACCACGATGATCGTGCCGCGGGAGCGCTTGCCGTTCGTTCCATATTTCAGCTACAGCGCGAGTCTGCGCTATACGCACGCGGTGAGCTCGGCGCTCAACGGGTTCATTCAATACGACATCGCGCACAAGGGCGACATGTGGAGCGACCTGCGTGCGCTGCCGAATCCGGCGCTCGGCAAGAAGGGCTCGGCACGCTTTCTGCAGCCGGCCTATTCGATTTCGAACGTGAGTTTCGGCGTCGAGAGTGCGAGCGGAATCTGGACACTCCAGGCATACGTCAGCAACCTGTGGAATACGAACGCGGTGATTTTCGTGAATACGGGTAACTACGATAATCGCCAGACGACGAATGAACCGCGCGTGTTCGGGGTAAGGGCGAGCTATAAGTTCTGACAGGCCGCGCCGCGCCCGCGGAGGCGGGCGCGGCCGTACCAGCAGCGCACCGCGCATTCAGCCGTAGGCGCTGAAGCGCTTGAGGCAGTCACCGAGGCTCTCCTGCAGGGGCTGCAGCTGGGGCGCGAAGCGTTTCCAGTAGCCGACGCCGGAGGTGTACAGGGGCTGGCGCACCTGCTCGGCGCTGGCCGTGCGAACCGGGCGCCGGTTGGCGTGAAACTGCAGCGTGGCGGCCTCAAAGGGCAGCTCACAGTACTCGAGCAGACGCTGAACAGTTGCCTGCGGATCGCTGATCAACTGCTCGTACTGCAAATGCATGACCCGTCCGGGCAGGACCTCGTCCCAGTGGTCCATCAGCGCGAGGTAGGTGCGGTAATACCGAGCGAGATCGACCAGGTCGTAGCTGAAGGTCTGGCCCTCGGCAAAGTACTGCTTGAAGGTGCTGAAGCACGCATCCATCGGATGGCGGCGCACGTCGATGATCTTTGCGTTCGGCAGGATGAGATGAATCAGTCCGATGTGGCTGAAGTTGTTCGGCATCTTGTCGATGAAGCGCGCCTTGTCGGTGCGCAGGGCGCGGGTGTCGGCGATGAAACGGTGGCCGAGTCCGGCGAGCTCTTCACTCGACAGCGGGCGTATGCTTTCCGGGTAGCCGTCGCGATTGGCGGTGCGGTGATCGAGTTCGCGCACCATCGCCAGAATGTTGGGCAGCTCCATCGTGCCCTCGACCTGCGAGTGGCTGGCGAGGATCTGCTCGACGAGCGTCGAGCCGGATCGAGGCAGTCCGACGATGAAGATGGGGGCCGGATCAGTGTGGCCGGAGCCGGCGCGCACGCGGAACAATTCCCGATCGAAGCAGGCCATGACGCGGGCGGATTTCGCCTCGAAGCGCTCGATTGAGAATGGCGCGGTCTGCCGGCGCAGCGCGTTGCCCTCGGCATAGTGACGAAAGGCCTCGGGGTAGCACTCGCGCTGTTCGAGGGCGCGGCCGATTGCAAAGTGCAGCTGTGCCGCATCGGTGCTCTTGGCCGTGCCGAGTAGCTCCCGCATCGCCGTGAGTTCCGCGTCGCTGAAGGTGTAATTCTTCAGATCCGCAAGACCCCAATAAGCCTCGGCGAACGTGGGGGCGAGCTGCAGGCACTGCCGATAGGCCGCCTCGCAGTGCGTGCGGCGGCCGAGCGTCTTGTTGACGTGCCCGACGGCGAGTCGGAACGCGGCTTGCCGGGGATTGAGGCGCGCGGCCTGCTCGTACGCGGCGAGCGCATCTTCCTGACGCAGCAGACGGATGTACACCGAGCCCAATGCGGCCCAGTTCTGCGGGTTTTCCGGCTCGAGCCGCAGCACCTCCTTGAAAGTCTGCTCCGCTTCGCTCAATCGCCCGGCCGCGAGCATCGTGTGACCCCAGGCACGGTGGATGAGCGGGTGGTGCGCGGAGCGTCGCCGGGCGTGGGTGAGCAACCGCTCGGCATCTCGGGTGTTGCTCGCGCGCAGCGCGACGGCGGCAAGTCCGGTAAGCGCGCCAATGTGACTTGGGTCGCTCTTGAGGACCTCACGAAAGATGTCCTCAGAGGAGCGGAAGTCCCCGGCGGTGAGCGCCGCGGTGGCCTGCTCGATGCGGGCGCGGTGCGGATCGAGCTGTCGGGCCTGCTCGAACGCAAAGCCCGCGTCGGGGAATTTCCCGAGGTCCACGAGCACATCCCCATAGGCGAGCCAGGCGGACTCGACCGCGGGCTTCTCCTGGACCACCTGGCGCAGCAGTGCGCGTGCGCTCTCGAGGCGACCATCCTCCCGGTAGGCCCGGGCCAGATCGACGCGTGCATGCAGGAAATCCGGCGCAGAAGCGGCAACGCCCTCGAGAACCTCAAGGGCACTCGCCAGTCGCCCCTGTGCGAGCAACGTCACCCCGAGCAGATGCAGGCTGTTGATCTCTCCGGGGTGGTTGCGCTGGATGTCGCGCAGTTGCTGCTCGGCGCTCTGCAAGCGTCCGATGCGCACGGCTTCGAGCGCCTTCAGGTAGGCGCCGCGCAGGCGATCCTGCGCTTGCTGCGACAGCGCATCGGCCATGAAGTCACCTTAGACGCGCAGAACACGCGCAATGTTGCTTTGGAATTCTATCCTGGCCCTGAATTTTACCGCAACCGAGCGTGCACGGGACGAGTGTCCTCGCGAAATCGCGGCCCACGGCGACTGGCCAGCAGGTGTGGGCTGCCGCGAGCGGCGCCATCCACGCTCACAGCAGCGGCTCACGGCTGCGATCACGCATCAGATAGACGGCCGCGAGCGACAACACGGCACAGGCGACCAGATATTGCGCGCCGGCCAGCCGTCCCAGCGGTGCGATCAGCGCGGTCGCGATCAGCGGGGCGGTGCCGCCGCCGAAGCCGAGGCCGATATTGAAGGCGACGGAATAGCCCGAGGCACGATAGCGGGTGGAGAACAGCTCGGCCAGCATCGCAGGTGCCGTGCCTTCAATCAGGAACAGCAGCACGATGAAACTTCCCTGTGTCACACAAAATAGTGCCAGGCTGCCGTGTTCGCTCAACTGAAATAGTGCGATGGCGCTGAGTGCAACCGCGGCGAACACGAGCAGCATCAGATGACGCCGCCGGATGAAGCGGTCGGTCAGCCAGCCGGCCAATGGTATCAGCGCGAGCCCCGCGATCTGCAGCACGGTGCTCGCGGTGAGCGCACTGCCGGGTGGAATTTTTCCGAACCGGCCGGCAAAGGCGGGCAGGAACACGAGCGTCAGATAGTTCAGCGCGCCGTAGCCCCAGGTAAACGCCACGGTGAGCAGCATGCTGCGCGGGGACTCGCGAATCGCCTGAGTGAGTGGCAGCTCGTGCGCCGGTGCGCCCTGCGGATCGGGCTCGTAGCCGGCTCGTGATGCCCGTCGCAGCAACAGCCAGGCGATCAGACCAAGCAGCGCACCGGCGAGAAACGGCAACCGCCAGATCCAGGCGGCGGCACCGTAATGGCGCAGGAGAATGAAGGTCGCTGCCGCAAGTGCGCTCGCCAGGATGTAACCGCCTTCCGAGCCGATGTTGGCGAAGCTGCCGGCAAGCCCGCGGTGGCGGCGGGGCGCGGTCTCGATCAAATAGGATACCGAGCCGGTGAGCTCACCGCCGACCGACAGCCCCTGGAAGAGCCGCACCGCCACCAGGAGGACCGGCGCCAGGACGCCGATCTGTTGGTAAGTCGGCAACAGGCCGATCAGCGTTGTTGCGCTCGCCATCATCACGATTGACAGCGCCAGCATGGTGCGTCGTCCCAGCCGATCGCCGATATGACCGAACACGACGCCGCCAATCGGTCGCATCGCAAAGCCGATGGCGAAGCCCGCGTAGGCGCCAAGCAATGAGACGATGCGATGGCTCGAGGGGAAGAAGTGTGCGCCGATCAGGGGCGCGAGGAAGCCATAGAGACCGAAGTCGTACCATTCCAACACATTGCCGATCAGACCCGCCCCGAGGCTGCGGCCCGACAGAGTTTCGATCTGGTTGATGGCCTCGAGGTGCCGAGAGTCAGTTTGTTCGATCAATGCTCTCCCCGGTGCGTGTGCCGAGCCGGTTCATGGTGCAGCAATGTGGCGCGCACCGCAACCCGGATATCAGCACAGTGGCCGGTCGAACGGATGATTGATTCTCGCGGCGGCCCGGCAGCACGGGGCGCGCCCTCAGGGCTCCCCATCGGCGATTTCCGCTCGCCGGCGCGCAACGTACTCATCAAGCGCCTCGCGCACGGCCGAGTCCATCGGTGGCTGCTCGTATTCAGTGAGCGCACGCTTCCAGATTGACGTCGCACGGCGCAGTGCATCCTCCCCGCCGCTCGCGAGCCAGCTTTCGTAGTTCTGCCACTTGGTCACGAGCGGCTGGTAGAACGCGTGCTGGTAGCGCTCGAGAGTGTGCGGCGCACCGAAGAAGTGTCCGCCCGGGGGTACGCCGCGGATCGCCTCGAAGCCGAGCTCCGCCTCATCCACGGCGATTGGGCGCAGAAATTCGCTCATGAGCTGCAGCATCTCCACATCCAGCACGAGTTTTTCGTAGGAGGCGGTCATGCCGCCTTCCTGCCAGCCCGCGGCGTGGTAGATCAGATTGGAGTGGCCGAGAATCGCACCCCAGAGGGACATTTCTGTCTCGTACACGCCCTGGGCGTCGGCGGCGTTGGAGGCACTCGCATTCGAGGTTCGATACGGCAGCCCGTAGCGACGTGCGAGCTGACCGCTCGCGATGTTGGCCTTGGTGTGTTCGGGTGTGCCGAATGCAGGGGCTCCCGAGCGCAGATCGACGTTCGAGGTGAAGGCGCCATACATGACGGGCGTGCCCCGGCGTACCGCTTGGGCGAGCACGACCCCGAACAGCACCTCGGCGTTCTGTTGCGCCAGGGCGGCGGCGAGCGACACGGGCGCCATTGCGCCCATGAGGGTGAACGGGGTGATCACGACCGGTTGGCCGTGTTGGGCCATGGCGATCAGACCGTCGGCCATCGCATCGTCGAAGCGGCGCGGGCTGTTGACGGAAATGATGGTAATGACCCCGGGAGCGGCGGCCATCTGCTCGAGCGTGTGACCCCGGGCTATGGCCATCATCCGGATCCCATCGAGCGCGCGGCCCGCGCCGATCGCCGTGCAGTGGTAGGCGAGATCCGAATAGAGCAGGTTCGCCCGATAGGTGTCGAGATGGCGCGAGTTGGCCGGCAGCTCGATCGGGGCACAGACCTGATTGCCGATCAGGTGGATGGCGTTGAAGTATTGCGCGAGGCGGATGAAGTCACAGTAATCATTCAGGTTGCCGGCGCGCCGGCCGCGCTCGCAGTCGTGCACGTTGGGCGGACCCGCCACGAGTCCGAAATTGATGTGCCGGCCGCCAAAGTGTAGACGGTGCTCCGGATTGCGAGGGGTGAGCGTGAAGGTCCGCGGCGTCGTGGCGAGCGCCTGCTCCACCAGGCCGCGCTCGAGGCGGACGATTTCGCTCGCCTCATCGACCTGCGCGCCCGCGGCGCGCATGATCTGGCGAGCCGGTGCGGAGCGTAACTCGACACCGAGCTCCTCCAGGATGCGCAGCGATGTGCGGTGGATGGCCTCGATCTGCTCCGGCCCGAGCAGCTCGAGCGGCGCATAGGGGTTCGTGACGGTCTGCCAGGGACTCTGAGGCAGCCGCGCCGGGGCGCTGCGGCGTCCGCGCGCGGTAGCGCGCCGCGGTGGCACCTCGCTCGGGGTGGCGGACTCGCCAGTCATCGGGTCGTGGCGTCGATCGTGAAACGCTGCTCAATCACCTGCGTACCCCTCTGCGAGTTGGTTGCCTGCTGTGCGTGCAGGTAGAATCCGCCATGCCATCATGGTGCGTTTGCGCAAACCCGACCGGAGCGTGCGTCTAGCCGACGGAACTGGCGTCCCCGCCGACGTCGGCGCGCTGCTCCCGGGCCCGGTGGCCGATCCGCTTGCTCACTGAGCCGCCGTCATGCGTTTCGCGTTCCTGCTGATCCCGCAGTTCTCGATGATGTCCTTCGCTGCGGCGATCGAGCCGCTGCGTGCCGCCAATCGCCTGGCGGGCCGCGCTCTGTTCCAATGGGAGCTGCTGTCGCGCGACGGCGCCCCCGTGGCGGCCAGCAACGGCATCGTGATGGCGGCCGATCTGCCACTGGCCCAGCTGCGCAGCGCCGATGTCGTGCTCGCGTGCATGGGGCTCGAGCCGCTGCAGTGCCATTCGGACCGCCCGCTGCACAACCAGCTGCGGCTGCTGGCGGCGCGTGGGGCACGGATCGGCGGTATCAGCACCGCGCCGTTCCTGCTCGCCGAGGCGGGGCTGCTCGAGCGCAAGCGCTGCACGGTGCATTGGGAGTATGCCGAGCGTTTTCGCCAGCGCTATCCCTCGATCGCGCTGGTCGAGGAGCTGTTCGTGATCGACGGGCAGATCTGCACTTGTTCCGGCGGCACCGCGGCGATGGACATGGTGCTCGATTTCATTCGTCAGGACACGAGCGCGGATCTGGCCGCCTCGGTTGCCGAGCAGTTCATTCACCCGCGCATCCGTGCCCAGGGTGATCCGCAGCGCATGGGACTGCGGGCGCGCTACCCGCTGGTGAGCGCGCGGCTGCTGCGCATCATCGCGCAGATGGAAGCGGCGGTGCTCGCTGGCGCGCCGCGGCTGGCGGAGATCGCTGCACGCAACGGGGTTTCGCTGCGACACATGGAGCGATTGTTTCGCACCGAGTTGAATGCCTCGCCACGCACATTCTATGTCAAATTGCGGCTCGATCGCAGCCGGGTACTGCTCGCGACCACGAGCGCATCGATCTTCGAGGTAGCGATGGAGACGGGCTTTAAGTCGGCATCGCACTTTTCCCATACGTACAAACGCGTATTCGGCGTAGCGCCCCGGCAGGAGCGCACACGGGCTGCGGCGGGTCTGACCGATCGGTCCTGACGCGCTGCGCATCGCAACCTCGCCAGGTCGGTTGCTCGGGAAAAGTCGTCGCATTTTCGCATGTGACGCGCGGCGGTTGCGGAATACTCGTCCGATCCACAGCCAATGAGCGAACGGCGGGCGGGCTGCATGAGTCTTTCGGGCGAAAACGGCTACGCGCCGGATCCGGCGTCGGTGGCGGGCAAGGCGCCGCCGATTCACGCGCAGACCGACCTGCTGGTGATCGGCGCCGGCCCGGCCGGGATTGCCGCGGCGCTTGCGGCTGCCGAGCACGGGGTACAGGTGACCTTGGTCGATGAGCACCCGGTGCCGCTGCGGACCATGGGCGAGGAGGTGCCGCTGCATTTCGGCGGCCGCATGGCCGCCTCGCTCGCCAATCGCAATGCGGTGCTCGAGTCTGTTTTGCAGAGCCATCCGCAGCTGGCCGAAGCGAGCGACGCCGGTATCGACGTGCGGCTCGGCACAGCGGTGTGGGGGTTGTTTCCGCAACGCCCGACGACTCAGTGGCTCACCGGTCACGTGGCTGGGTTGGCCGATGAGGAGCAGGCGTATCTGCTGCGCTTCAAGCAAGTGATCGTTGCGGCGGGCCGTCGTGACATGGGACTCGCCTTCGAGGGCTGGCAGTTGCCCGGTGTCATGGGCGCAAGTGCCGCGTATCAGCTCGCGTGCACCTATGAGGGGCTGCAGGCGCGCACGGCGGTGCTGCTCGGCAGCAGCGACGAGGCGCTGCTGATTGGCAATGCCCTGCAGGATGCGGGTGTGCAGATTGCAGCAATCGTCGAGCAGGCGGATGCAGCAGTCGGTGCGACGCATCTGCTCGAGCGCCTCAGTTCGCGTGGTGCGCGTTTGTTTACCTCACATGTCGTGCAGCAAGCGCTCGGCGATGCTGACGGTGTGGCGGCCGTGCGGCTGGCACGCGTCGATGCCGATGGGCGGCGCGTTGCAGAGCAATTCGTGAGTCTCGACTGCGATGCATTGCTGCTGGGCGTTGCGGCGATACCCGCGATCGAACTGCTCGAGGCGAGCGGCTGCGCAGTGCGCTTCGAGTCGGCGCGGGGCGGTCACGTCCCGGCGCTCGATGCGGCGCAGCGCACCTCGATTCCGTTCATTTACGCGGTGGGCGATTGTGCAGGCATCTGGTCGAGGAAAAGCCAAGCGACAGCCATCGCCGCTCGGGAAGGCGTGATTGCCGGACGCGCAGCCGTCAGGGCGCTTGGTGCGCCGATTGCGCCATCACCCGCGGACGCCCCGGTCGTACCCGATACTCCCGCGCGCGACATCGCGGCCGAACGGGTGGCGTGGGTACGGGCCGCCGTCCTGCACGCGCCATCGGATCAGATGATCTGCCAGTGCGAAGAGGTCAGTGCAGCGGAGATTCTCACGTTGCGCCCGCCACGCTATCTCGGTTGGGGCAAGGACCTCGGCCGGCATGGCTCGGCGGTGAGCGCGCCGCCGGGCCCGCATCCCGATGTGGTCAAACGTCTGACGCGCGCGGGGATGGGCGCCTGCCAGGGTCGGCGCTGCCGGGAGCAGATCACGGCGCTGCTGGCGTTGGGGGCGGGTTGCGCACTCGATGCGCTGCCGCTCGCCACGTACCGTGTGCCGGTGCGCCCGCTGCGTCTCGATCAGCTTGCGGGCCTGCCGGAAGTGCCGGCAATGGCCGAGCACTGGGACAGCTGGTTCGGTATGGCATCGCAATGGGTGCCCTTCTGGCGTGCGGCTGGGGAGTACACCGCGGCGGCGCGCAGTTCGAATGAACCGGTGGCCAGCGAATGAGGCAGGGTGCAGACACGGGCGCGGCAGTGATCGTGATCGGCGGCGGGGTGACCGGTCTCAGCGCCGCTTGGTGGCTCGCGCGCGAGGGTATCGATGTGCTGGTTCTCGAGGCGGGGGTCATCGGTTGGGGCGCCTCCGGCCGCAATGGCGGCGGCTGCTCGCATCACCACAGCCCATTGTTTCTCGAGGAGCAGCGACTCTGGCCGCAGCTCGATGCGCTGCTGGGCTACCCGACGGAGTTTCAGCCGAACCGTATCCGCATCGCGCTCGATGAGCGGCAGTTCCAGCTCTACCGGCGCGCGCTCGAGAACGGGGAGCATCAAGGCTTTCGCTCCGAGGTGCTCGATGCCAAGCAGATCCGCGAGCTCGTGCCGTACGCGCCGGAGGCGCCCTATGGCGGGTACTTCTACCATTTTGGCGGGCATGCCAATCCACATCGCACCGTTCAGGCCTACGCCTGGGCGCTGCAGGACCACGGTGCCCGCCTGCTGCAGCACACGGCGGTTGTGGACATCAGGCTACAAGCCGGCAGAGCCACCCACGTGTGCACGAATGCCGGTGAGTTCGCATGTGATCAGCTGGTGATTGCTGCCGGCGCCGCGACTGCGCCGCTGGCGGCGCGGATCGGCGTGCACGTGCCGCTTGCCAGCGCGCGCGCCGAAATGATCGTTACCGAGCCACTGGCACCGATGCGCATCGGTGGGGTCGACGGCAACGGCTTGTATGGCCGGCAGACACTGCGCGGCAATCTCGCCTACGGTGGAGGCCCGCACGAATGGGTGGAGTACGAGGACAGCCAGCGCATTCGGGCGCACTCCACCGTGCTGCAGGGCAGCATTGCGCGGCGGCTGTGCCAGTTGTTTCCGAAAGTGGCCCATGCGCGGGTGATCCGCAGCTGGGCCGGGTTCATCGAGAACACCCCGGACGGCCGGCCGATTCTCGAGCGGCTCTCCGATCCGCAGAACGTGACCATCGCCACTCTCTCGAGCGTCGGATTCGGCTTGTCACCGGCCTCGGGGCGGGCGATTCGCGACTTGGTGCTCGAGGGAACCTGTCGCTTTGCCGATCTGTCCACGGTGAGGCTGGCGCGGTTTGCGCACCTGGAGGCCGACTGGCAGGCCCGGCAAGGGTGGCTGCCCGTGAGCGCTTGAGCCGATCGATCCGATCACCTCGTGGCAAGGATATACACCGTGCGCAAAGCCATCGCGCTGGCGCTTCGAACCGCACACTGCCGCTGCGCGAGCGGGCGGCACTTGCCGGGACTCCAAGAGGTGCTCGCAGTAGAATCCTGCGCGAATGGCGCGGGAAAGCCAGGCGGGCACGGCAAGTCTGCCGGTGCGTCGTGGCGGTCCGCGTGCATCCTCGCCCGAATGTGCACCAAGCCCATGCTCCAATGAGCGAAAGCGCTGCCATCATGAACTACAGCGTGTCAGATGAACCGCTGCCGAACGAGGTGTTTTATCCGAGCGCTGCTGCCGAAGCGGGCGCCGAGTTCTACGGCACGCTGCGCATCTCGCCGGCGCGGATGCGGCTGCAGCCCGAGCTCGATCTGGCGGTGCTCGAGCGCTACGGCGACGCAGGGCTGTTTCCCGGCCTGACGCTGGAGTTCATCACACTCGATGGCCTGCTCGTGCCGGTGCAGCGCGGCCAGATGGTCAAGGAAGTGAACCCGGGGCGTACACCGAGCTTCTGGTGCGCCATTGCGCAATTCGGTCGAGTCTGGCGAGAGGCGGGTGAGGAGTGGTCGTGGGCGGCATTTCCGTTGACGCTCGTCAGCCACCGCGACACGCATGCGCATCAGGGCTTGGTCCGGTTCCGGTACAAGGAGCGCCAGGTGAGCGCGGTGCAGTTTCAGTTCGTGCAGCAGACTGCGCCGTATCTATTGAAGCAGCATTTCCTCGCCTGGGGCAGTGCCGAGGCCCGCTGGAGCGAGCCGCGCGCGGCCGATCCGGCCGCGCTGCGCCGCCAGGCGCAGGCGGAGTTGGCTCGGCGGCTGGCGCACCGGCCGCTGAGCGATCTCGCCCGGGAGTTTCAGCGCGGACGGTACAACGAGTTCGGCGCGCCGGTGCGCGAGCAGTGGCGCGTGCAGAGCGCTTTGGTGCGCGATGGGGTGCTCTACTATCAGGACGCGCGCACCCCGTACGGCAACTTTCCGTATCCGCTCGAGATGCGCTTTGGGGTCCGCTCCATCCTCAAGGCGGTTGCGGCGCCGCTTGCGCTACTGCGCCTCGCGTACGTGTACGGACCGTACGTGCTGGCCCTGAAGATTGGTGACTACGTGGAGGGACTCGACGGCAAGTACCGCCGCGTCCGTTTCCTCGATGCTGCCAACATGGCGAGCGGCTTCGGTGGGACGGGCAGCTGGGAGACCCATCCCAACGATCCGAACGATGGTTACCTCGAGGGGGACTACGATGCCTGGCTCGCCGCGCCCTCACACGCGGCGAAGCTCGAACACATCGTGCGCACCGGGCGGCCCTACCCGTGGGAGCCGGGTACGGTGATGCGCTACCGCGATCAGGACTTCTATCTGCTCGGCGCGGCGATCGATCGGTTCCTGAAGTCGGTGCGCGGGCCGACGGCAGACGCCTGGGACATGTTGCGCACCGAGGTGTTCAAGCCCATTGGCATCTTCTCCGCGCCGATCGTACGCACCCGGGAGGCCGAGGGCCGCCGCGGCGTCGCTTGGTTTCACTCCGGCTACTACCCGACGCTCGATGACCTCGGCAAGATCGCGCTGCTGTTTCAGAACCGCGGGGCAGCCGGTTCGCGTCAGATTCTGCACCGCGGTTTGACCGAGGATCTGCTCAACGCCAAGGATGCGCTCGTGCAAAGCGGCGATGCCTCGCTCGGGCCGCCGTCGGGCGCGGAGCGCGGGCCGAACAGTGGCAACCTGTACAAGATGGGCTTTCACTTCATCCCCTACGTGGGCGCCGAGAGCGGTCGGCAGTATTTTCTGCCGACGATGCGCGGCTGGGGAGAGAACGAGATCGTGCTGTATCCGAACTCGCTGATCACCATCCGCATCGCCAAGGCCGGACAGCTGCCAGCGGGTCAGAAGCCCAATTCCGGACCGGCCAGCCGCGCGATCCGCATGGTTGATCGCCTCTCGCCTCTGTAGCGCGAGTTCAACCCATGCGCTATTCGCTGTTCACTTTGCTGCGTCAGGGTCTGATGGCACACCGGGGTTGGACGCCGGCCTGGCGGGACGCGGCCCCGAAGTCCGCCTATCGGGTGCTCCTTATCGGCGGCGGCGGTCACGGGCTCGCCACCGCGTATTATCTCGCCAAGGTGCACGGCATCACCGATGTGGCGGTGCTCGAGAAGGGGGCGATCGGCCTCGGCAATGCTGGCCGCAACACCACGATCATCCGCTCCAACTATCTGCTGCCCGGCAACCTGCCGTTCTACGAGTTCTCGATGCAGCTGTGGGAGGGCCTCGAGCGCGACCTCAACTACAACGCCATGGTCAGTCAGCGCGGCGTGCTCAACCTGTTCCACTCGGACGCGCAGCGCGATGCATTCGTGCGCCGCGGCAATGCGATGCGCTTGCACGGAGTCGATGCCGAGCTGCTGGATGCGGCGGCGGTACGGCGCATGCTGCCGTTTCTCGAGTTCGACAACGCACGGTTTCCCATTCAGGGCGGACTGCTGCAGCGTCGCGGCGGCACGGCGCGGCACGATGCGGTGGTCTGGGGTTATGCGCGTGCCGCGAGCGAACTCGGGGTCGATATCGTGCAGAACTGCGAGGTGACAGGCTTTCTGCGCTCCGGGGAGCGGATCTGCGGGGTGCAGACCACGCGCGGGTCGATCGGAGCCGAGACGATCGGAATCGCCGTCGCCGGCAATTCCTCGCGGGTCGCTGCCATGGCCGGGCTGCGTCTGCCGATAGAGAGCCATGTACTGCAGGCGTTCGTGTCCGAGGCGGTCAAGCCGCTGATTCCCTGTGTGGTGACCTTCGGCGCGGGGCATTTCTACATCAGTCAGTCCGACAAAGGCGGACTCGTCTTCGGCGGCGACATCGACGGCTACAACTCGTATGCGCAGCGCGGCAACCTGCCGACCGTCGAGGACGTCTGCGCAGGGGGCATGGCGGTGATGCCCTCGATCGGCCGACTGCGCCTGCTGCGTTCCTGGGGCGGCATCATGGACATGTCGATGGACGGCTCTCCGATCATCGATCGCACGCCGCTCGAGGGGCTGTATCTGAATGCCGGCTGGTGCTACGGCGGGTTCAAGGCCACCCCCGCCTCGGGCTATTGCTTCGCGCATCTGCTGGCGCGCGGGGAGAGTCACGAGCTCACTCGGGCGTACCGGCTCGAGCGCTTCGCCAGCGGTCATCTGATCGATGAGAAGGGGCAGGGGCCCCAGCCGAACCTTCACTGAGAGCCGAGCGTGCGCATCCATTGTCCCTTTTGCGGTGAACGCGATCTCAGCGAGTTCAGCTACCTCGGCGATGCGGACAGCGCCGAGGCGAGCGGCGCGGCGCAGTCCGCGCAACAGCTGATCGAGGCGGTGTATTTGCGCGCGAACCCGGCGGGAGCCCACCGGGAACTGTGGTATCACACCTTCGGCTGCGGCTCGTGGTTGACAGTCACCCGAGATACCCGCACGCACGCGATCTTCGCCGTGCAGCTTGCCAAGGAGTACGCGCCGTGAGCGTCTATCGGCTGGCGGGCGAGGGGGCCATTCAACGCGATCGGACGCTCTCGTTCACGTTCGACGGCCGCCGCCACAGTGCGTACGCGGGCGATACGCTCGCCTCGGCGTTGCTCGCCGCCGGGGTGCACCTGGTGGGGCGCTCGTTCAAATATCATCGGCCACGAGGCATCCTCACGGCCGGCTCGGAAGAGCCGAACGCGCTGGTCGAGCTGCGCTGTGGAGCGCGTCGCGAACCCAATACCCGCGCGACGATGATCGAGCTGTTCGAAGGCCTGCAGGCATGCAGCCAGAACGCTTGGCCGTCGCGCGTCTTCGATGTTGGTGCGATCAACTCGTTGCTGTCGCGACTGTTCGTTGCAGGCTTTTACTACAAAACCTTCATGTGGCCGGCAGCCTGGTGGGAGAAGGTCTACGAGCCGGCGATCCGGCGCGCGGCCGGCCTCGGACGCGCCAGCGCCGAGCCCGATCCGGATTGCTATGAGAAGGCGCATGCATTTTGCGACGTACTGGTGATCGGCTCCGGTCCGGCCGGTCTTGCCGCGGCGCTGACGGCCGCTCGCGCGGGCGCGCGCGTCTTGGTGTGCGAGGAGGATTTTCTGCCCGGCGGTCGCTTGAACGGGGAGCGCCACGAAATCGACGGCGCCGACGCTGCGAGCTGGGCGCGAAATGCCGTAGCGGAGTTGCGTGCGCTGCCCGAGGTGCGTTTCATGACGCGCACCACTGTATTCGGGGTCTACGACGGTGCGACGTACGGCGCCATCGAGCGAGTCAGTGACCATTTGCCGATGCCGCCGGAGCACCAGCCGCGGCAACGATTCTGGAAAATCGTTGCGCGGCGCACCGTGCTCGCCACAGGCGCTCTCGAGCGGACCGTCGTATTCGGTGGCAACGATCGTCCAGGCGTGATGCTGGCTGCGGCAGTGCGTACGTACGTCAACCGTTACAGGGTGACGCCCGGCCGGCGGGTGGGGCTGTTCACGACCGGCGACGATGGCTGGAAGACGGCTTTCGATCTGCTCGATGCGCAGGTCGAGGTGCCGGTCATCGTCGATGCGCGCGCAGCCGTCGGTGCGGCCCTGCTCGAGCAGGCAAGCAGGCACGACGTTCAGGTCGTTCTCGGCGGGCAGATTCTGAGCACCGCCGGCGCGCGCGCCCTGCGCCGAGTCGAGGTGCTGGACCGGGACGGTCGCGTGAGAGGCGTGCCCGTCGATGCGCTGGCCGTGGCGGGCGGCTGGAGCCCGAACCTCGCGCTCGCAACGCACCTCGGGATGCGTCCGCGATGGGACGAGTCGATCAGTGCGCACGTGCCGGCGGATCTGCCGCCCAGCCTGTGCGCCGTCGGCGCGGCCGCCGGAGAATTCTCCCTCGCCGGGGCACTGCGCAGCGGCGCTGCAGCGGGTCGGGATGCAGCGCGCACGGCCGGCTTCGATGCACCGCTCGTCAGCTGGCAAACCGACGAGGAGCGTCTCGAGTCCTCGCCGCTGTGGTTCGTACCCGGCTCGCGCGGCAAGGCGTTCGTGGATTACCAGCACGATGTCACGGCGGAGGATGTGGCCCTGGCGGTGCGCGAGGGCTATCGCAGCGCGGAGCACCTGAAGCGCTATACCACCCTTGGCATGGGTACGGACCAGGGCAAGACTGCACAACTAAATGGCCATGCGCTGCTCGCGGCGCGCACCGGGCGGGAAGTGGCCGAGATCGGCACGATCGCGGCGCGACCGCCCTACACCCCGGTGGCGATCGGCGCGCTCGCGGCCCGGGAGCGGGGGCGCAATTTCCGCCCGTATCGGTTGACCCCGTCGCACCGTTGGGCCGAGACCCGGGGTGCGGTGTTTGTCGATACGGGTCAATGGCGGCGCGCCCAATGGTTTGCGCTACCCGGGGAGAGCGATTGGCGCAGCACGGTTGCGCGCGAGGTGAGATCCGTGCGCACGGCGGTGGGAGTCTGCGACGTCTCGACGCTCGGCAAGATCGACGTGCAGGGGCGAGATGCGGCGAGTTTTCTCGAGCGGATCTACGCCAATGCAGTGGCGACACTGCCCGTCGGCCGGGTGCGCTACGGGCTGATGCTGCGCATCGACGGCATGGTGCTCGATGATGGGACGATTGCACACCTTCGCGACGGACACTTTCTGCTCTCGAGCAGTACCGCGCATGTCGCTCAGGTGATGCGTCACCTGACCTATGCGCAGCAGGTGCTCTGGCCTGAGCTCGATGTACAGCTGACGAACGTCACGGAACAGTGGGCGCAATTTGCGATCGCCGGTCCGCTCGCGCGGACGTTACTCGAGCGAGTGTGCGCCGAGGCACTCGCACTCTCAAATGCGGACCTGCCGCATATGGCCTGTGCATCGCTGCGCTGGCTGGGGCGGCGCGCGCGCTTGTTTCGCATCTCGTTCTGCGGCGAGCTCGGCTATGAGCTGGCAGTGCCTGCCCGGTGTGCCGAGACGACCGTGCGCGCACTGATGCAAGCCGGGGAGTCGCTGGGCGTGACGCCGTACGGGACCGAGGCGCTCGGCGTGATGCGCATCGAGAAGGGCCATGTGGCCGGGCCGGAGATCAACGGCACCACAACCGCCGAAGATCTGGGGCTCGGCCGGCTCGTATCTAGGCACAAGGACTTCATCGGACGGGTGCTCGCCTCGCGCCCGGCGCTCAGCGCACCGGACCGACCGGCGCTGGTCGGACTGCGACCGCTCGATCCGCACGCGCGGCTCACCAGCGGGGCGCATCTGCTCGCGGCGGGGGTACCGCTGAGTCTGCAGAACGATCAGGGATTCGTCAGTTCGAGCGCGTTCTCCCCGACGCTCGGACGGTGGATTGGACTCGGCTTCCTCAGCCGCGCACGGGAGCGGCTCGGTGAGCAGATTCGCGCTTACGATCCGCTGCGCAATCTCGATCTGCCCGTCGAGGTTGTGCGGCCGGTGTTTTATGACCCGGACGGGCTGCGGGTGAAGGGGTGAGACCGATGAGCGCGGAGTACACGGTCAGTTCGGTTTTTGCCGCTACGCCGCAGAGTGTGGGCTCGGGTCGCGGCGTCGTTGCGATCGAGCGCGGTGGACTTGCCATTGCGCATCTGGCGGCCCGTACGGCGCAGGTGCAGGCGCTCAGAGCTCGCGTCCGCGAGCACTTCGGCATCGAGTTGCCCGATGCCGCCCGGCGTGTGTCGGCCCGCGGTGTTGCAGCGGCCGGTATCGCGCCGCAGCGCTGGCTGATGCTCGCGCAGGACGCGGGCGAAGAATTCGTGCCCGACTTGGTGGCACGCTTGGAGCCGCTCGCCACGGTCGTGGAGCTCACGGACGCTTACGCAGTGCTGCGCCTAAGCGGAGCGGATCTGCGCGCCAGCCTCGCCAAACTCGTGCCGATCGATCTGCATGAGGCGCAGTTTCGCCCGGGCGATGTGGCGCAGACCGTGCTCGAACACATGCCGGTGACGCTCTGGCGGCTCGAGGATGCGCCGGCCGGCCAGCCGGTGTTCGAGCTTGCCGTGGCAGGCAGCTTCGCCGGGAGTCTGTATGAGGCTGTGCGCGACAGCGCCGCCGAGTTCGGCTTTCGCTTCGAGCCGCTTGCACAGCGCTAGGGGTCGCCTGCGGCGGCGGCTCAGCGGGGCACGGGCGGGCGGGCGGACTCACTGCCCGGGGAACTGGGCAACCCCGTCGGTAATCGCGTAGTAGTCCGATTTGTCCGCGACGAAGATATGCCGGACGATCGTGAGGTGCGTCGGTGCATCCAGGGTGCCGGCAAAAATGCTCGTGGTCGTGCCGCCGATCGGTCGCCAGAACAGGTTCCCGCCGCAGCGGCGACAGAAGCCCCGCTCCGCGCCCGCCGAGGAGCGAAACCAGGTGAGCGTCTCCTCGGTGAGCAACTTCAGTCTGTCACTCGCCGTGCGCGTCGCCGCCACGAAATGTCCACTCGTGCGCCGGCACTGGCTGCAGTGGCAGGCGATGACGTCGCGTAGCGGACCGTCGACTTCGTAGCGCACACCGCCGCACAGACAGCCGCCGGTGTGGTGGTTCGTGCTCATCCTGGGTTCATCTCCTAAAAAGCGCCAGTGCCGGCGCTGAGCGCCGCTCGGGCACGGTAGCATGAGTTGAGCGGCGCGCTGCCCCATTGAGCCGCGTGTCTGCGGGCGTACCGCACGGGTCTAGGGGCTCGCCGTGCGCCGGGAGCGAAAAGCGGGTGCGTATTCAGGCGCAGAGTGACCCGAACGACGCACCCGAGGCGCGGATTGCGCTTGGGGTGGGTGGATTGGGGCGTCAGGCAGAGGCATCAGGCCGAGGTTTCGCCGAGCAGGGTGATACCGGGAGGGAGGTGAGCGGCGACCTGTGCGTATCGGGCGCGCTCGTGGAGGATGGAGTCGGCGTCGAGGGCACAGAGGGCGCGCCAGCTGGCCGGGCGAGGCAGTGCGGTGAGGTGCTGCTCGATGGCGGCGCGGCGCGCGCACCAGAGGGTATTGAAGAACTGCCCGAAGGCGAGCCAGGCGGCGCGTGCGCTCTCGGGGGACGGGGCTGCGAGAGCGCTCTCCAGGCGCATCAGTGCCTGCCGGCTGGTGCCCTCGCGCGCCTCGAGCGCGGCGAGTTCGTCGGACGAGGGCTGCTCGACGGTGCGCTGGCGTGCGAGGTACTCGGCGAGGAGCTGATCGCGTTGCTCGAAGCGGCTGAGGACCCAGACGAGGTAGTTGACGCTGGCCTCGCGGAACTCGGCCGGTGGCGGATCGGGCCGCTCGCGCTCGGTGCCGAACAGGCTGACGCAGGCGTTGGCCACCTGGGCGGCGTGGATGCGCTCGGTGGCGAGCTGGCCACGGAGGATGTCGCTCTCGTTCATCGGCGCATTGTACCGGGCCGGGGCGCAGCACGATCCGTCGGATGATCCATTGCGCGGGCGGTTGCGCATCAGTAGAGTCGCACGGCTTTTCCTCTGGTGGGCATCCTATGTCGAACTCCGCATCCTGGGTCGTTCATAAATTTGGCGGCTCGAGCGTCGCCGATGCTGCCTGTTTTGAGCGCGTGGCGGCCATCCTCGATGCCTCGCCGGCGCCGCGCCTCGGCGTGGTGCTCTCAGCGTGCAAGGGCGTCACCGATGCGCTGCTCGGCTTAATCCGCTTGGCCGAAGCCCAGGATGAGACCTACCGGGCCGAGATTGTCGGCTTGCGTGCGCGGCACGCGGCGATTGCCGAGGCGCTGCTGCCGGCCGAAGCGATGCGCCTGTACATGGCCGGGTTCGACCGGGATTGCCACGATCTCGAGGGGATCCTGCACACCGTCAAGCTCACGCGCTCGGCGGCCCCGAATGTGCGCGATCTGATCGCCGGGTACGGGGAGATCTGGTCGACCAAGCTCTTTCACCGCTTTCTTGAAACGCGCCCGCAGCGGCGTGGTCCGGTGCAATGGATCGATGCGCGACGAGTGGTCGTGGTCGAGTGGGGCTCGCTCGGTCCTGCGGTGCAGTGGGAACCCTCGCGGGCCCAGCTGGCGGACCTGGTCGATGCCGATTTCAAGGGCACACTGGTGATCACCGGCTTCATCGCTGCCGATCGGCGCGGCGTGCAGACCACCCTCGGGCGCAACGGCAGCGATTTCTCCGCCTCGATCTTCGGGGCCTTGCTGCGAGCCACTGAAATCCATATCTGGACTGACGTCGACGGGGTGCTCTCGGCCGATCCGCGCCGGGTACCCGATGCCACGGTGATCGACTCGCTCTCCTACAGCGAAGCGATGGAGCTGGCGTACTTCGGTGCCAAGGTCATCCATCCGCAGACCATGGCGCCGGCGGTTGGGGATGGTATCCCGATCTGGATCCGCAATACCTTCGCGCCGCACAAGCCCGGCACGCTGATCTGCGCAGAGCCGCATTCGAGTCTGCCGGTCAAGGGCATCACCAGCATCGACAAGGTGGCGCTGGTGAACCTCGAGGGCGCGGGCATGATCGGGGTGCCCGGTACGGCGCACCGACTGTTCGGTGCGCTGCGCGAGGAAGGCATTTCGGTGATCCTGATCTCTCAAGGCAGTTCCGAACACTCGATCTGCTGCGCCATTCCGCAGAGCGAGGGCGAGCGGGCCGCCGCGGTCATCCGCCGTGCCTTCGAGCGCGAGCTGCTCGAGGGCCACATCCAGAGCGTGGAGATCGATCCGAATCTGGCCATTCTGGCGGTCGTCGGTGATGGCATGGCGGGCACCCCTGGGGTCGCCGCGAAGGTGTTCAATGCGCTCGGCACGGGCGGGGTGAACATCCGCGCCATCGCTCAGGGCGCCTCCGAGCGCAACATCTCCGTGGTGGTGGAGGCCCGCTCGGCGACCCGTGCGTTGCGCGCAGCGCACGCAGGGCTGTACCTCTCGCCGCACACGCTCTCGCTCGGGATCATCGGGCCGGGCACCGTCGGGCAGGTCTTGCTCGAGCAGATCGCCTCGCAGAGCGAGCGGTTGCGCGAGCAGTTCAAGCTCGATCTGCGCGTGCGCGGCATTCTCGGTTCCAAGCGTATGGTGCTCGCCGACACCGGGATCGCACTCGGCTCGTGGCGCGAGCAATACGAGCGCAGCGAGACGGCCGCTGATCTCGATCGGTTCATCGCGCACGTGCGCACCGATTATCTGCCGCACACCGTGCTCATCGACTGCACAGCGAACAGCGAGGTGGCCGCGCGCTACGCCGAGTGGCTGCGCGCCGGCGTGCACGTGATTACGCCGAACAAGAAGGCCAACAGCGCCGCGTTCGCCTATTACCGGGAGTTGCAGGCGGCCCGCCGCGCCGGTCAGGCACACTATCTGTACGAGGCAACGGTCGGGGCAGGCCTGCCGGTGGTGCACACGCTGCGCGATCTGCGCGAAACGGGCGATGAGATCGCGAGCATCGAGGGCATTTTCTCCGGCACGCTCGCTTATCTGTTCAATCTCTACGATGGCCGCACGCCGTTTTCGGACATCGTGCGCGAGGCGCGCCAGCGCGGCTACACCGAGCCCGATCCGCGCGATGACCTCTCCGGCATGGACGTGGCGCGCAAGCTGATCATTCTCGGCCGCGAAATGGGTCTGGAGCTCGAACTCGCCGACGTGCAGGTCGAAAGTCTGGTGCCTGCGGGCCTCGAGCGCGGCTCGATCGAGGAGTTCATGGCCCGTCTGCCGCGCTCGGATGGGGCGATGCGCGAGCGGTTCGAGGCGGCACGGACCGCCGGTCGCGTATTGCGCTACGTCGGGCGGTTGCGCGCAGATGGTCAGGCGACGGTCGGCCTGGTCGAGTTCGATGCCCAGCACGCCTTTGCCAACATCGCGCTGACCGACAACGTCGTGCGCTTTGCTACACGTCGCTACTGCGACAACCCGCTCATCGTGCAGGGACCGGGAGCGGGACCGGAGGTTACCGCCGGCGGCGTGTTTGCCGATCTGCTGCGGCTGTCGGCTTACCTGGGAGCCCGTTTATGAGCGCTGTGCAGTGGGCGACGGCGTTTGCGCCGGCATCGGTGGGCAATGTAGCGATAGGGTTTGACATTTTAGGGTTTGCGGTGGATGCGCTTGGGGACCGAGTGACGGTGAG
>JAKBCE010000108.1 GCA_021808195.1 Pseudomonadota bacterium | reverse complement strand
CTTCGGCTGACTGGTCGAGCCGGAGGAGAACTGAATGAACGCCACGTCCTCGGGGCGGGCCCGATGCACCTTGCCCGCACGCGAAATGTCATCCAGGTCATCGACGAGAAAAGCGCGCCGGCGCAGCCGCTCGAGCGTGTCCTGCTCGCCGGCGGCAGCGGCAAACGTCCCGATGCGCTCGAGCGAGCGCCGGTCGCTGTAGAGGAACGGCTCGCCGAGGCGCCGCGCGATACGCAGCAGTTTGTGTCGATGTTCATCGCTGATTCCGATCGCCACCGGCACCGGCACGATCCCGCCGAGGATCGCCGCCCAGAACGCATCGATGAACTGCTCGTTGTTGGCGAGGAACAAAATCAGCTTGTCCCCGGGACGCGCGCCGAGGCGCTGCAGGTGATGCAGGATGCCGAGCGCGCGCTCGTGCAGCTCGGCAAATGTCACGGTGCGCGAGGCTTTCTCGCCGTCCAGGTAGGTGACACCGCGGGCAACGCTGCGGTTGGCCTCAAGCAGTTCGGTCAGAGTCGTGGCGGTCAGCATCAGCGGCGTTCCAATCTCATGTAGACGGGATGGCGGGTGCGCAGATTGATCTGCGCCTCGAGCGCAAAGGGTTCGCGGGGCACGTGCACCAGGCGAAACACGCGCGCCGTGCGCTGCACGTGCATCAGCATCTCGTAAAGGGCAAAGGTCTCCCCGATGCAGTGTCGGGGGCCTGCGGCGAAGGGCATGTACGCGAAACGCGACCGCTGCGCTTCGTGCTCGGCGGCAAAGCGCTCGGGCATGAACGCATCGGGATCCTTCCAGTAGCGCGGGTGGCGGTGCAGCAGGTAAAGCGGCAGCAGCACGTTCGCACCGGCAGGGATCTCGTAACCCGAGAGCACGTCCGGCTCGATCGTGCGCCGCGAGAGCAGCCATCCCGGCGGATACAGCCGCAGCGCCTCATCGATCACCTGGCGCGTGTAGGTCAGATGCTCGACCTGCGCGAGGCTCGGGGCGCGCGTGGCGCCGACGGACGCCACCTCGAGTTCCGCATACAGCTTCGCCTCGACCTCGGGGTGCTGGGCGAGCAGGTACCAGGTCCAGTTCAGGCCACTCGCCGTGGTCTCGTGCCCAGCGACCACCAGGGTCAGAATCTCATCAATCAGCTCCCGATCGCTCATCGGCGCGCCGCTGTCCTTGTCGCGGGCGTTCATCAGCATCGCAACGTAGTCGAAGTGCTCCTCGCCGCTTTCGCGGCGGCGCGCCAGCAGGCCGGCCACCAGGCGCGTCAGGGAGCGGAACTTGTAAGCAAACTGCAGGTTGCGGGCCTGCTCCTTGGTCACCACTTCGAACGGGTTGCCGCCGAGCTCAGCGCTCATGCGCTCGAGGTCGTGGCCGAAGATCGCCCGCAGCACGATCCCGAGGGTGAGTTCGCTCATCTCGTCGGTGAGATTGACCGGCTCGCCGCGGCGCGCCAGCGCCTCCCACCGCTCGAGCAGCGCATCGTTCGCCGCCGCGATGACTTCGGCGAACCGCGTGATGACCCGGCGGTGAAACAGCGGTTGTAGCATCATGCGCTGGCGGCGCCAGAACTCGCCCTCGCTGGTCATGATGCCGTTGCCGAGGAGGATCTTGACCCGGTCGAGCCCGATCCCCTTGGTGTAGTTGCGGTGGTTCGAGACCAAGATCCGCTTCACGTCCTCAGGGTGGTGCACGACGTAGGTGTACGCCTCGCGGGCCGGGACGAACACTCGGTAGATGTCGCCGTGCGCGGCAAACAGTTCGATCATCCGCTCCAGGGAGTCCTCCGTGGAGCCAATGTCGAATGCTTCGGCCGCTACCGGCGGTCCATGCTGGGTTGTTGCGGTCTTGCTCATGTAAGCTCGCAATTATACCCATCGCTGCCCCCACCATCGGAGCTGTTCCCGCATGACCGAGCCCGGCCTGCGCAATTCCCTCTACCGCACGGTCACGCGCTCCGACCGGCGCATGACGCCGCAGCGCCGGGCACTGTACCGCCTCGCCATCCCGCTCGGGCTGGGCATCATCCGCATGTGGTGGCGGCTGTGCCGGGTGGTCAGCATCGAGGGCGAGGAGCATCTGCGCGCCGCGCTCGCCGCAACGCCCTCGGTGCTGCCGTGCTACTGGCACCAGCACCAGCTCTTCTGCGGCAAATATCTGCTCGAGCAGCGCAGTCTCGGTATGAAGGTGGGTTGGCTGATCAGCCCCTCGGTCGATGGCGAGATCGGCGCGATGCTGGTGCAACGGCTCGGCGCACACGTCATCCGCGGCTCCTCGACCCATACCGGCGCGCGCGCGCTGCGTGACTATTATCAAGCGCTCGTGAAGGAGAACGTCTCCCCGGCCATCACACCGGATGGACCGCGCGGACCGCGCTACCAGTTCAAGCCAGGCGCGATTTTGCTGGCGCAGATGTCGGGGCGGCCCATCGTGCCGATGGCGTATGCCGCCTCGAGGGCATGGCGCATCAAGTGGGACCGGTTCGTGATCCCCAAGCCCTTTGCGCGCATTGCCATCGCCATCGGGCCGCCCCGATACGTCCCCCGCACACTCGATGCGCAGGCGCTCACCGCGCTGCAGGCAGAGATGGCCGCCGAGCTGAAACGAACCTACGAGTCGGCGCGTCGGGCCCTCAGCTGACCGCAGGACGCGGGGTCAAAACCGTGCGCCGCATCTCACAATGAAGCGGTTTCGGCCGGATTCTGTCAAGTTCCGAACGCCAAGCCGAACAGTACGTTAGCTTGTGTTCTTGAACGGGTGTGCGACAATCGGTCGCAACCCTTTAGAAGACTTAAGGTCCGATCGCCCCCAAGGCCACGCAGCGGTTCACGCCCGGGGTGAGAGACCGGATATAAGCTGCAACAAGGGCTTAGAGGTTACCGGTTCATGTCGAGTCAACCGCCGGACAAGCCAGCGGACTTCACCTCCACGGACATTCTGGCGTCCAGCGCGTGGAAGGACCGGGCGTCGAAGCTCGGTATCGATGGAACCTGTACCCAGATCGCGGTGGAACTGCAGAACCTGCGCAAGGGCACGGTAAGCGCGTGCCTGCAGCGCAACTTGGCGCTGCTGCGCGAAGTGAGCGGCGTCGATTGTGCGTTCTTCGCGCTACTGCGCACGGACCACCCGGTCATTCAGGAGGTGCAGCTTGAACGCACCGCGCTCAGTCAGTGCCGGCCCGAGGGACTGCAGGAAACACCACTAGAGGCGCTGCCGTGGCTGAACGGACGCCTTGAGCATCTGCGGCTTTCGCAACTGGCTGACACTGCGACACCGAACCGCGAGCAGAGCGCCGACGCACAGCGCTTCGCGGCACTGTATATGGGCTCAGTCCTGCTGGTCGCCCTGCGGGTACAGGGCCGTCCGGCCGGATTCCTCGGTCTCGCCAATACCCTGCCCCGCCCGTGGGAAGTCAGCCAGCAGCTGTTGATGAAGCTCATCGGCACGAGTCTCGCCAGCGGCCTCGAGCGGCTGCAGATCGAGGCCCGACTCGGAAAACTCGAGGAGCGCAACAGCCTCGCGCAGGCGGCGGCCAATGACGGCCTATGGGACTTCGACGTCGAGAACAACGAGGTGTATTTCTCGCCGCGCTGGAAGGCGATGCTCGGCTACCGGGACGAGGACCTGCGAGGCTCTCCGGACTGGAGCAGTCTGGTGCACCCGGATGACCTGCCGCGGGTGCAGGCGGCGATCCGCGAGCACATAGACGGCAAGACGGGGATCTTCGAGAGCACCCACCGCATGCGCCACCGCAACGGCGAGTGGCGCTGGGTGATGAGCCGTGCCACCGCGCGCGTGGACGAGCACGGACGGCTGCTGCGCCTGGTCGGAGTCGAGTTCGACATCACCGAGCGCAAGCTGTACGAGGAGGCACTGTTTCGCGAGAAGGAAAGCGCGCAGATCACCCTGCAGTCGATCGGTGACGGGGTGATCACCACCGATGCCGAATCGGTCATCGATTACATCAACCCAGTCGCCGAGTCGCTCACCGGCTGGCGGCTCGAGAGCGCCATGGGGCGACCGGTGGAAGAGATCTTCCGCGCCTTCCATGAGGAGACCTGCGAGCCGCTCGAGAACCCGCTCACCATGTCGATCCGGCGCGTACGGCCGATCAAATCGGTTCGGCCCATGCTGCTGATCCGACGGGACGGCAATGAGCTGTACGTCGAGAGCACCGCAGCGCCCATCCGCGACGGTGCCGGAAAGGTCACCGGCGGCGTGCTGGTCTTCCATGACGTGAGTGAAGCACGCGAGCTGAACCGCCGACTGTCCTACCACGCCAGCCACGACCTGCTCACCGGCTTGGTCAACCGGCGCGAGTTTGAGAACCGCCTGGAGCGAGCGCTGAAGAGCGCCAAGGCGCACGAGTCCTCCTATGCGCTGTGCTATCTCGACATCGATCAATTCAAGATCGTCAACGACACCTGCGGTCACAGCGCCGGTGATGCGCTGCTCGGTCAGGTCGGCGCGCTGCTGAAATCCAAGATTCGCTGGCGCGACACGCTCTCGCGCCTCGGCGGGGATGAATTCGGCATCCTGCTCGAGAGCTGCTCGATCGACGAGGCGATGCGCACTGCCGAACAGTTGCGCGAGAGCGTGCGCAACTTCCGCTTCACCTGGGAAGACCGTGTCTTTCGCCTCGGCGCGAGCGTCGGGGTGGTTCCGATCACTGCCGACAACGAGGATGTCGCCTCGATTCTCTCGGCAGCCGACAGCGCCTGCGCCGCCGCCAAGGAAGCCGGCCGCAACCGCGTCCACAGCTTCGCTGAGAATGATATGGAGCTGATGCGTCGCCGGCGCGAGATGCAGTGGGCCGCGCGCATCAACACCGCGCTCGAGGAAGGCCGGCTGGAACTGCACCGCATGGCCATCCAGCCGCTGCAGCATGCCGATCCCGGGGCACACTACGAACTGCTGCTGCGCCTGAAGGACGAGCAGGGCCGCATCGTCACGCCAAACGACTTCATCGCCGCGGCCGAGCGCTACGGAATCACCCCGGCGATTGACCGCTGGGTCATCGAGAACGCTTTCCGTTGGCTGGTCTCCGAGGCCGATGAGCGCGAAAAGCTCGCCCTGTGCGCCATCAACCTTTCCGGCCAGAGCCTTGGCGATGACAAATTCCTGCCGTTCGTGATCGACCAGTTCCACCGCAGCGGCCTCGATGGGGCGAAGATCTGCTTCGAGATCACCGAAACGGCGGCGGTAGCGAGCTTCTCGCAGGCGAACCGCTTCATTCAGTCGCTGAAGGAACTCGGCTGCAAGTTCGCGCTCGATGACTTCGGAACGGGCCTGTCCTCCTTCGGCTATCTGAAGCACTTCCCGGTGGACTTCCTCAAGATCGACGGCAGCTTCGTGCGCGAGATTCTGCGCGACCCGATCGACCGGGAGATGGTCCGCTCAATCAACGAGATCGGCCATCTCACCGGCAAGAAGACCATTGCCGAATTCGCCGAGAATGCCGAAATCATCCAGATGCTGACCAGCCTCGGAGTCGATTTTGCGCAGGGCTACGGCGTAGCCCAGCCGCAGCGGGTGCTCAAGGCTGCGGTGGCCTGAATCCCGGCAATTGGCGGCGAAATGTCGCTATAATTGAATTATGGCTGCCATTTCGTCCTCTATCCCCGAGCCGATCACGTCGCACTGCCAGCGGCGCATGGCCGCATGCGGCATTCGCCCGACGGCTCAGCGCATGCGCATAGCGACGCTGCTGCTCGCCGAGCCGCAGCATCTGTCCGCCGAGCAGATTCTGGCGAACCTGCGCGCCAGCGGTGCACGGGTATCCAAGGCGACGGTGTACAACACCTTGAACCTGTTCGCCTCCCACGGCCTGATCCGCCAGCTGTCGGTGGATGGGGCGCGGGCCTGGTTCGACTCCAACGTCGATGCGCACTACCATTTTCACGACGTCGCGAGCGGAGCGCTCATCGACGTACCCGTACCGGATGTCGAATTCAGCCGACTGCCCCCGCCACCGCCGGGTACAGAGGTGGCGGGCATCGACCTCGTGATCCGCCTGAGAAAAAAGGCCTCCTGAACCGCGCTGATTCCCCCCCCCCAGAGGAGAGTTCACCGTGTACATGTACAACGGCTTCTATCACGGGGGATTCGGGTTCTGGGGCCTGGGTTGGCCGATCATGGCCGCCATCGCAATCATTCCGTTCTGGCGCATCTGTACCCGGGTTGGACTGTCGCCGTGGCTCAGCCTGCTGCTGATCGTGCCACTGGCCAATCTGATCTTCGTGTACTACCTCGCTTTTACCGACTGGCCGGCTGAACGGGGCCCCATGAACCCGGGTGGTGGCGGTTTTACGCCACCGGGCAGCGCATCCGGCCCGACCGCACCCGGGCGGTGAGCGCGTCCGAGAGCTCATGGTGACGCCGGGCACGACAGCCGATAGAATGCGCGCCCCGGCGCCGGGATAGCTCAGTTGGTAGAGCAGCGCATTCGTAATGCGCGGGTCGTAGGTTCGAATCCTATTCCCGGCACCATTAAATCAACCACTTAGCTGACTGGCCCCAACTCGCCAGACTCTCGTAAGTGCCTGGTAAGGGCTACTGGCAACCCCTCTCTCGACTTCATTGCGCGGCGCTGCCAGGGCGCGCCCGTCGTGGGTGCCACCACGGCGAGCGGCTGAACACCCGAGCGAATGGGGTTCGAGCATGGCTTCCGCTGATGCTATCTGGCCACTGACGGTTGCGGCACTTGCCGCCGAGCATTTCACCGCCGTCCTCCTCGCCTCCATACGCGCCTACCGCCGCGCTGGCCGCGCTGGCCGCGCCATCGAGATCGTCGAGCGCGCCAGGCGCACGCCTCACCGACCCCGCATCAGCCTGGGCTGGTACGCACTGCTGCGCGATTGGACCATCACCCGAGCCGCGCGCCTCTGGCGCACCTCCGGTGCCTGGCTGCGCTCGAGCATCGCCGTGTCTCTCTGGGAGGCGCGATCATGAGCCGCCGAGTGAGTCCGCCGCCTCGCCTCATTCTGGAGCGCGAGCGCCGGCAATGCATGGACCCGATGGGAGCGTACGCCGAGCGTCACGAGCACCTGCTGATCGGCAGTCTCTGTGTCCGCGTGACGAAAACGCCGCCCGCCGAGCCGGCGGCACCGGCCCCCGAGCCCGAAGCACCCGCCGCGCCTCAGGTAACTGAGGCAGACCAGGCAGAGCACACACGGCATATGGCCCGCGTGTTCGCGCCAGATGCGATCGCCGAGGCCCGCGAGTCGCTGGGCGCAACAAGCGGCAAAGCTGATAACAGGCGTGACGCCGCCACGCTCGCGTGCAACTCCGCAGCGCTCCAACGCGCCGCGCACGACGATGGCTGGCGTTCGGTGCCATGGGCAGGTCCCGACGCGGTCGAGGACCCGTTCGGCTGCCTCGGCCCCGAATTTGCCAACTTCGGCGAGGTGCTCGAGCACCTGCGCACCCAGTGGACTCTGGTGCGACGCGCCCGTTCTTCCGCGGACGCGCGGATCGACCCAATCTTGCTGACGGGTGAGCCAGGCGTCGGCAAGACGTACTTTGCCGCAGCTCTCGCCGAACTGATCCGCGTGAGGATGTCGGTATTTTCGGCACGCGGTGCGCAGGATGGCATGCAGTTGTGCGGTTCGGATGCTCGCTGGAGTGGTTCCCGCTCCGGCATGGTGTTGGATGTACTTTCCCTCCACGACAGCGCTGCCCCCGTGCTCTTGGTCGATGAACTCGACAAACTCGCGCCGAACAGCGGCGCGTACCGTGACACGCCGACCAATACACTACTGGATTTGCTCGAGGAAGACAGCGTGCGCCGCTATCGGGACATGTCGTTGCAACTCGAGATGGATGCGAGTCGCATCATCGTAGTTTGCACCGCGAACGAACGGGAGCGCATCTCGCCCCCGCTGCTGTCCAACTCACCGAGTTTCACATCGCCCGGCCCACCACGGAACAGCGGCGATTGATCCTCGGGGGCTACCTCGCTCAGCTCATG
>JAKBCE010000107.1 GCA_021808195.1 Pseudomonadota bacterium | reverse complement strand
TTGCCGACGGGGAAGGTGCCCATGGTGGTCCCGCCGATGTAGAACGGCTGGCCGACGGCGGCGTTCGGCGCCGAGACCAGGCCCTTCTCGGCCATCTTCAGCGCCACGTAGTAGCGCACCGCATCGAGCTCGGAGAGGCCGAAGGCGCGCAGCGAGATCAGCTCGCGCATGCGCTCGTCCTTCGGCAGGATCAGTACCTTGGCGTCGTTCAGCGTGATGCCGTACACCCCGAGGAAGTCTGCCAGGTGCTGCTTGACGAGCTCGACGATCTCGTGGATGTGCTCGTTGATCTTCTCCATCGGCGTGACCTGCACGACCTGGTTGATGGCCTGCTCGACCACGGGGCCTGCGTAGCTCGCGACTTCGTCGGTGGAGATGAAGTGCTTGGCGAACGGCATGTGCGTCACGAGCTTCAGCGCGCCGTCCTTGGTGTCAACGTGCACGTAGTACTCGACCTGGTATTGCATCTCGGCCATTTCGGACGAGGTTGCCAGGCCCGCGCTGCGCACCAGCAGTTTGGCGCGATTGACGTAGAGGACCTCGTACTGCCAGGGTGACTGGCCGCCGAAGAATCCGGTGACGAAGCTGCCGAGCAGCGGTTTGTCGGGCGTCTGGATGGGAAACTGGCCGGTGTCATACACCCCGAGCACCGCGCCGCGCGACTTGAGCACCGCGAAGTGGTTGGCCTCCACGGTGAGGAGGCTGCCCGACACCAGATTCTGGTCCGGGTAATGGAACGCGAGGACGTTCGGTCCCATCACGTCCGTGCCATCGGGATTGAGCGTCGAGACTACCTGTCGGGTCAAGGCCATCGTCCGTCTCCTGTTCTGTGAGGTGGTGTCGGTGGGAAGCGTGCCGTAGAGATCCGCTGCGCACCGCGCGGTGTTCTTGTGTTGGGTCGTCGTGCGTCCGGCTGTATCCGCGGTCCTGTCGGCAGCGCCGGTGCGATTGTAATCCAATCGCCGCGCAGCGCGAGGGTCACGGGCGGGCAACATCACGACGATATACTCGGTCCGCAGGGAATTGCTCCTGGTCATGTGTATTGGTATAGTAATACACATGGATGCATCGTTGCTGACCATTCAGCCCGCCGCGCCGGAGCCGATCTACCGGCAGATTCTCGGGCAGCTGCGTCGCTTGATCGCCGCGGGGCAGCTCGCCGAGGGAGAGCGGTTGCCCTCGGTGCGCGAGGTGGCGTTGGTGCACGCCGTCAATCCCATGACGGTCTCACGCGCCTACGGCCTGGCAGAGGCGGAAGGGTTACTCGAGCGACTGCGCGGCAAGGGGATGGTCGTGGCCGCACAGAGCGCGCGCGGCCGTTCGCAGAGCGAACGGCTTGCGCTGCTCGAGACGTCGCTGATGGCGCTGGCTCGCCAGATACAAGAACTTGAATTACCCGCCGAGCTGGTGCTGCGGCGGTTGGCCAAGCTGTTGGGAGAATGATCCATGTCGGAGTCGAACTCGGCTTATCCATCGATTGTGGCGCGCGGTTTGTGGCACAGCTACGAGAAGCACGACGCACTGCGCGGGGTCGATCTGCACGTCCGCCAAGGCAGCGTGCTCGGGCTGATCGGGCGCAATGGCGCCGGTAAAACAACCCTGATTCGGGCGCTGCTCGGATTATTGGTGCCCCGCAAGGGCACGGCGCTGCTGCTCGGTGAACCGGCGTTGCGTCTGTCCGATCAGGTCAAGGAGCGTCTCGCCTACGTGCCGCAGCAGCCGGAGACCTTCCCGTGGCTCACGGCCGAGCAGATGCTGCGCTTCGTCGGGCAGTTCTTTGCACGTTGGGATGCCGCGTTTGCCCAGCAGACGCTCGAACGCTGGTCGATACCCTCGAACCGACCGCTGGTGAAGCTCTCCCCTGGCGAGCGGCAGCGCGTGGAGCTGATCCGCGCACTCGCCTGTCGCCCGGAGGTGTTGGTGCTGGATGAGCCGGCCGCCGCACTCGATCCGGTGGCGCGCCGTGACCTGCTGCGCGAGGTGGCGCTGCGGGCGGGGGAGGACGGCTGCACGGTTCTGTTCTCCTCGCACATCGTGTCAGATCTCGAGCGGGTCGCCTCTGAGATCGCCCTGCTGCACGACGGGCGCTTGCTGTTGCATTGCGAACTCGACGCGACCAAGGAGCGCTATGCGCGGTTGTGGCTGCCTTCACGGGTCGCCGCGGCCGCACCGTCGGAGGCGCTCAGCCGCCGGACGCAAGCCGATGGCAGCCTGACGCTGGTGATCGAACGCGACGCGCTCGGCCGTTGGCCTGATGCGACTCGCCTGGACGGCGCCCAGCTCGATGCGCTCGGGCTGGAGGATCTGTTCGTGGAGGTTGCCGCGTGAACGCCTGGGCGCTGCTCGCGATGCCGTGGGTCGGCCTGCGCACCTCCGTACGCCGGTTGTGGGTGTTGTTCGCGCTGGCGTGCTGGATCATTGCCGTAGCGCTCTTCGTCCTGCCGCCGGCGACGGTGCACCATGGCTGGCAAATCGCAACGGGGATCACGGCGTTTTGGCTGGCGTTGATGGGCTTGATCCTCTCCTCGCTGCTGCTGCCGGCGCTCGAGGCCCGCAAGCTCTGTCTGCCGTGGCTAGAGCGGGCTGCCGTGTACAGCGTCTGGGCGAACGTGCTGGCGTTGCTGGTCCTCGTGGTGGTGCCGATGGCCCTGATCAGTGGGCACGCCCGCCTCGCCGCAACGGCGATGCTCGTCGGTGCAGCCGCGGGCTTTGCGTACGGACTGTTGCCGGCAATTTGGGTGTTACCGCTGCTGTTCGGACTGCCGTGGTTGCAGTCGCTCGGTCATTTGTGGCTCGGACGTTCAGGCGCTCAACAGGATCTGCGCGTGCTCTGGGGCGGAGCCCTGTTTGTTCTGCTCGTCGCGCTGAGCAGCGCGTGGAGCTGGCGGCGCTTGGTGGGTCATGGCGGACAACCGATTGCCTGGCGGTCCCGCCCCAATATTTTGAATTTTCATTTGAGCTCTCAGCGCCTGGCCTTCGATCTTGCAACGGGCGCCCCCCAGATTCACCTGGAGTGTCAGACGCCGGCCTGGCTGCAGCCGCAAGCCCGACTCGGCGCGGCGGGGCCAACCGATGCGTCGCGGGCCTTACGGATGGTGCTCGGCGGGGTGTTTCTGCCGGTCACATGGCGCAGCGCGGCGCGACAGCTGCTGCTCATCGTGGCGCTCTGTGCGATGATTTTGATCGGCCAGGCGCCTGGGATCATGCACGAGGGTTGGCACTGGTCGCTGTTGCGCCACTGGACGTTGATCGGCGCTACGCTGAGTGTGAGCCTGATGCTGATGACGCTGATGGTGGTGCGCTCGACGCAACTGGTCTACCGCTGGCGACGTCCGGGTGGAGCACTGACGGTGTTATCGCTATTGCCGGGGCTCGGCAGCGGCGCAGAGCAGACGGCGCTCCTGGTGCAGATGTTGTTTACGCAGATGTGTACGTGGGGATTGCCATTGCTCGGGATAGCGTTGCTGCTCACCGATGGAGTGACGCACAGTCTGGTCCGAACGGCGATGCTCCTGATGATCCTCGGGCTCGCGTTTGCCGCCGAGGTGGCGGCCGTCTATTGCACGCTCGGCCGACGGCCCGTGCCAGCGTGGTTGATCTGGATCATGGCCGTGCCGGGATTCGTGCTGGCGCTGGGTGGCACGAATCTGGCTCTGCTCGCCGGGCCGGCAACCTGGTCCGGCCCGCTGCCCGCCATCGTGACCGCCGGCTGCACCCTCGCTTACACGGTGGCCATTGGCCTCGCTGCGCGCGGTCGGGGCGCGCTACATCGCCAGCCCCATCCATATCTCGCCTGGGAATGAACGGGCGGCGGGGCGCACTTGCTGATGCGGTGGGCGTCACGGCAGGTATCATGGAGACGGCAGGTGCGCCGCTGACTTGATGTACCACATTCCTGATTGAACCACGGGTGCCGGAGGGCGGTGCCGGGCTCAGCGGGTGAACACAGAGAGGTAAGTCGCATGAGGATCGGATCGAAAATGCGCTGGGTGTGGCTCGCGGCCGTGCTCGCCGCCGCGCCCGCCTGGGCCGCTGGGGTCGGCTCGGTGACCCGCGCCACACTCGCCAACGGACTGCGCGTCGTGATCGTACGCGATCCGCTCGCGCCGGTGGTGTCTGTGCAGACGAACTACCTGGTGGGCTCGGATGAGGCGCCGCGGGGTTTTCCCGGCATGGCACACGCGAACGAGCACATGATGTTTCGCGGCAGTCCGGGGCTCAGCGCCAATCAGCTCGCCGCCGTGACGGCCAACATGGGCGGGGCGTTTGACGCCGAGACGACCAACAGCGTCACCAAGTATTTCTTCGTCGTGCCTGCGCAGGATCTCGACGTTGCGTTGCATATCGAGTCGATCCGCATGCGCGGGGTGGATATGGCGCCGAAAGAGTGGGCGCTCGAGCGCGGCGCGATTGAACAGGAGGTCGCGCGTGATCTGTCCAGCCCAAGCTTCAAGTTCTACACCGAAATGGTCGCACACCTGTTCGCCGGCACCCCGTACGCACACACCCCGCTCGGCACCCGGCCCTCATTCAATGCGACCACCGCGGCGATGCTCAAGCATTTCCATGATCGCTGGTATGCGCCCAACAACGCCATTCTGGTGATCGCCGGCGATGTCGATCCTGCTGCGACGCTGGCCGAGGTGAAGCGCCTGTTCGGCGCCATTCCCCGCCGCGCCTTGCCGCCCCGTCCCGCTTACCATTTCCGCCCCGTGACGGCCAAGACGCTGCGCCTGCCGACCGACAGTCCCTACGGCTCGGTGTACGTCGTCTATCGCATGCCGGGCATCCGCAGCAAGGAATACGCCACGTCTCTGGTGCTCTCCGATGCGCTCGCGTCCAAGCGCGCCGCGCTGTTCGGCATGGGCATGGACGGTACCGCGTTGTACGCGACGTTCTTCGCCGAGAACCTGCCGCGCGCCGGCCTCGGCGCGGCGGTCGGCATCTTCCCCCGGGGCGGGAAGTCCGCCCCGGTGCTGGCGCGAGTCCGCTCGATCCTCGCCCGCGCCGCCCAGCACGGGGTGAACCCTGCGCTGGTGCAGGCGGCCAAGCGCAAGGCCATCGCCGATCTGGAGTTCGCCAAGAACTCCGTCAACGGGCTGGCGAGCGCGTGGTCCACAGCGCTCGCAGTCGACGGCCTGTCTTCGCCGGAGGCGATCAAGGCCTCGATCGAGGCGGTCACGCCGGCCGAGGTCGATGCGTTGGCCCGGCGCATCTTCAATCCCGCCCACGCCTATACGGCCATTCTCACGCCGCAAAGCTCAGGCAAGCCGGTGACCAGCAAGGGATTCGGCGGACCGGAGAGCTTCGCGGCCAACCCCAGCAAGCCGGTGAAGCTGCCGGTGTGGGCCGCGCGGGCGTTCGCGCGCCTGCCGGTGCCGCGCACGCAGCTGCAGCCCTGGAGCCGCACGCTGCCGAACGGACTGAAGCTCGTGGTGCAGCCGGAGTCGGTGAGCAACACCGTGCAGGTGGTGGGCCTGGTGCGCACCAACTCCGACTTGCAGTCCCCGCGCGGCGAGAAGGGCGTGAGCGACGTGCTCGATGCCATGTTCCAGTTCGGCTCTGCGCATCTGAACCGGCTGCAGTATCAGGCGGCGCTCGATGCCATCACCGCGCACGAGAGCGGGGGGCCGGAGTTCTCGCTCGACGTGCCGGCGAAATACTTCGCGCGTGGCATGGCGCTGCTCGCCGACAACGAGCTGCATCCGCCGCTCAGCCCGCAGGCGTTCCTCTACATGCAGCACGAACAGGCCGGTGAATGGCACGGAGAGATTCACTCGCCCGGCTTCCTCAACAGCATCGGACTGCAGCGCCTGCTGGTGCCGGCCCACGACCCGTCGCTGCGCTACCCGACGCCGCGCAGCGTGCTGTCGCTCACGCTGGCGAAGGTCAAGGCGTACTACGAGCGCGTCTACCGGCCCGACATGACCACGATCGTCGTGGTCGGCAAAGTCACTCCCGCGGAGGCGCTCTGGGTGGTGGGCAAGACCTTCGGCGGCTGGCTCGCCCACGGTCCGAAGCCCGAGGTCGACTACCCGCCGGTGCCGTTGAATGCGCCCGGCAGCCTGCAGACTCCGGACCGCAGCGCGGTGCAGGACAGCGTGCAGCTCACCGAAATGGTCCCGGTGACGCGCCAGAGCCCCGAGCGCTTCGCACTCAGGCTCGGCAACCAGATCCTGGGCGGCGGTTTCTACGCCTCGTGGCTCTACCACGACCTGCGCGAGCAGTCGGGCCTGGTGTACTACGTCAGCACGGGCTTCGCGCTGGACAAGCACCGCGGCGAGTACACGGTCAGCTACGGCTGCGATCCCGATCACGTGTTGGCCGCGCGAACGCTGGTGCTGAAGGATCTCAAGCGCATGCAGCAGGGCGTGATCCCGCGCACCGACCTCGATCGCGCCAAGGGGATTCTGCTGCGCGGCCTGCCGCTCGGCGAGTCGAGCTTCGATGCGATCGGCGAGCAGCTGCTCGGTTACGCTTCGCGCGGCGAGCCGCTCGATGAGAACGTGATTGCCGCTCGGCGCTACCGTGCGCTCACCGCTGCGCAGGTGCAGGAGGCGTTCCGCCGGGCAGTCCGGCTGAATGGCTTCGTGATGGCGGTGAAGGGTCCGGCGCCCACCCGCTAGCGGGTCGTGAGTCGCCCCCGGGCGCCTGCCACAGGCGCCCGGGGGCGAAACGGCTCCTCACGCGCCCTGTTCGGCCGCCTGCTCCACCCACAGCTCGATCTGCGGGCAGGCCGCGACCGCCTGAACCGCCACCACCTGTGCGTCGCGCCGCTCCAGCCCCGCGATTGCCTGCGCCTTGCCCGTGCCGGCCACCACGAACAGCGGCTGGGCGATGCCGGCGATGAACTGCGGCGTCACGCTGATCCCCGCGAGGCCGTCGGGGCGGCTCACCGCGAGTGCCAGCCGGCCCCGGGCCCGCTCGAGGTCCGAGGCGCGAAACAGCGACGCGGTGTGTCCGTCGGCGCCGAGGCCGAGCATGCCGAGCGTCACCGCCACCCCCTGATCCATGAGCGCGCGCAGGCGCTGCTCATAGTCGAGCGCGGCCTGCTCGAGCGGCAGCTCGGAGCGCACGCGCAGCACTTGTTCGTCCGGCAGTGCGAGCGCATCGATCAGCGGCCGCGAGGCGTGGTAATTGCTCTGCTCGGAGTCGGCCGGCACGTAGCGATCATCGGAGAACAGCAGGTGCAGCTTGCCGCGCAGCGCCTCGCCGCGGTGCGCCAGCCGCGCCGCGAGCAACCGGTAGGCCGGCAGCGGCGTGTGTCCTCCGGAGAGCATGATGGCCGCGCCGCCGGCGGTTGCGGCGGCGGTGATGACGCCCTCGAGTCGTGCAGCGAGCGCCGCATCGAGCTCGGCGCGGGTTGAGAATCTGCGGATCTGAACGTTCTGCATGGACCCTCTCTGTGTGCATGGGGGTGCGGGGATGGTACCGCAAGCCGCGCCGCACTCAGGTGGGGCCCTGCTTGACCGCCAGTGTCAGGTTGAGCGTCTGCTGCCCGCGCAGCACCTGCACCTTCAGCGTCGTGCCCGGTTTGCGCCGCGCGATGTCGACGCGCGCCTGCTCGGCCGAGCGCACCGCCGCCCCGCCGAGTTTCAGCAGCAGATCGCCCGGCTTCAGGCCGACCTTCTGCGCGGGGCTGCCCTCGTAGACATAGGCGATCACCACGCCGCCGCGTGGCAGCCCGACCTGACGGGCCTGGGTGTTAGAGATGTCCTCCGGCACGATGCCGATCCAGCCGCGGATCACCTTGCCGTACTTGATGATGTCGTGCAGGACGCCGCGCACCATGTCGACCGGGATCGCGAAGCCGATGCCCTCGACACCGAGGTTCTTCGCCACGATGGCGGTGTTGATGCCGATCAGCTGGCCATTGGAATTGACCAGCGCGCCGCCTGAGTTGCCAAAATTGATCGGTGCATCCGTCTGGATGAAATCATCGAACGCCGAGATGCCCAGATCCTCCCGTCCGGTGGCGCTGACGATCCCGTGCGTGACCGTCTGGGACAGGCCGAGGGGGTTGCCGATCGCAA
>JAKBCE010000106.1 GCA_021808195.1 Pseudomonadota bacterium | reverse complement strand
TCTCGCCTCCGACCGGGATCAAGCGATTTGTCGGTGAGCAGGTCAAGCGCGTTACGGCACGAGTAGTGAATACCTGCGCGAGCTGATCCGTAGACATCAGGATCAACTGCGTCTGCGTGAGCTTCTAGTAGCCGCGTAGTTTCGCGCAAAGGCCTTCAGCGGCTCGATGCGGCTGCGCATCGCGCGACGATACCAGCCATTCCAGAAACGCCGGGCATAGCCTTCGTGGCGGTAGCTCCAGAGCTCCTTCAGATCGTCCTTGAGTACGTAAGTGATCATCAGCGCACGATTGGCGGCGAGCAGTTCCCTCAGGCGCACCTGATCGGCTTCGCGTGTCACGTTTTCCCGATTGCGCAACAGCAGCCAGCGGCTGCCTTTGACCAGGCGCCGTGCAGTGCGATCGGCGCGCAGCCGATTGGCTTCATCGACGCGCACGCGGTCGATCACCTCCCGACCGTACTTGGCCACCACGTGGAAGAGGTCGTAGACGATCTGCGCCTGCGGGGCCTGGGCCCGCACCTCCTCTGCGAACGCGCCGTTCATGTCCATGACCACCGCCTCGAGCGCCGCACAGCCCTCGGGGCCGAGGAGCGTAAAGAACGGCCGTATCCCCTCTCGAGAGCGTTCGCGCCCGACCCACAGGACTCGTTTGCGAGCAGGCTCGATGACCACCGTGGCGTAGCGGTGCCCGCGCTGGATCGCGAACTCGTCCATCCCGATCACCGTGACTCCCGTAAGGTCCACTGGCCCCAATCGTCGCTCGAGCGAGCGTTTGTCGATGTTCTTGACCGTCTTCCAGTTCAGCCCGAAGTGATCGGCCACGTGCCGGATCGACATCACCGCGCACAACCGTGAGACGCTCTCGGCCAGACGCTTCGTCACCCGCGCGTACGGATCGAGCCACCCGAGCATCTCGAGCTTCGGCCCGCAGTGCGGGCACGCCACTCGGACCCGTGGGATCTCAAGCTCCACGGCGTGCTCGAACATCGGCAAATCCCGCACGGTGCGCCACTGCGTGTCGTGCAGTGCCGGCGCTTCGCACCAGCATCCGCTGCAGTACGCCGGCCGGTTCCGATCCCGCCGCAGCCTCAGCACGCACCAGCTGCCCTCGCCACGGCGCTCCTGGCGCCACCCGCATAGCTCATACCCTTCCCACCCGCCAAGGGCGGAAATACACTCTTCTGGGGCCACGGTCGCCCTCCTGCCTTCTTGATGCCTGGTAACACCAAGCTAGCAGTGGCGGCCGTTCGCCTCACCCCCCGCGTTCAGTCACCCCGGAAACGGGAGAAGAACCAATTAATTTTGTGGATATGAGCACGACGAACATCTCGCCTCCGACCGGGATCAAGCGATTTGTCGGTGAGCAGGTCAAGCGCGTTACGGCACGAGTAGTGAATACCTGCGCGAGCTGATCCGTAGACATCAGGATCAACTGCGTCTGCGTGAGCTTCTATTGGCCGGAGATGCTTCGCCGCCTGCGGGTCCGGCAAATGGCAAGTACGTCAACGGGTTGTGCGGTCGGACTCGTGCGTTGCGAACGAGCGCTCGGCGACACTCATGGCGAAGCCAGTTGTCCCGTGCAAGTTGGCCAACCGCGATGCCGATGAGCCCATTGCCGATTATCGTTGCGCGGCAGATGAGCGCGTTACGCTGAACATCGTGGACGCGCTTGAACGAGTATTCCGCCACATCAGTCGGCATCCGACGGGCAGTTCCTCCCGGTTCGTCGCCGCTCAGAGCCTTCCGCGAGTGCTTTCATGGCGGCTGCAGCAATTTCGGTCCGTCGTATTTTATGTCGGAACAGAGGAATATATCGATGTCCGGCGCCTGCTGCGTGGCGCACGCGATACTCCAGCATGGATGCAGGAACCGGACGATGGGTAGAATCCGGTTCGCGCATTCTTTCCGGCAAAGACAACAGTGCAAGTCACTCGGGTCCTTCGGCATCAGTTCTTGCGGATCATTCCGAAAGGCCGCCGTAGCGGATAACCCACGCCCGAGGTGGCTCAAGGCTCGACAACGACGAGCGGCGGGTGAGGCGGTTTGAATTCGGAGGTGAAGTTACGGCGCCTTTTCTGGAAGCTTCGACAGCCCCAATGTTCCGGTGAGTGTGAAGTCTACCTGCTGCTCGAGATCAGGCAGCTTTTCCGCGAGAAATTCGAGCATGTGCACATCGGTTCCGGGAGCGGCTCGCTTCACGTCTGAATCCAGCGCGAGCGCGCGGGCCTGGAACGAGGTATTGAGGCTTCCCGGGTGCCGCTCGACATGGATGGCGATACAATCCGCCAATTGTATCGTGTCGATACTCAAAGTCCTGTAATCGGGGCGTTCGGAGTTCTTGGCGGGACGATGGTGGTGGCGGACGATTTCGACCAGCGGTGCGGGCAGGCCCCAACGCTCGCAGATCAGCTGCCCGAGGCGCGTGTGATCGTAGCCGAGAAGTTCCTCCTCCACCTCGAGCAATGCCTGCGGGGTTTCCCATTCGGATTCGGCGACGCGATCGAAATCATCGGTCACGCGCTCAAACATTGCGAAGCGCCCGATGTCGTGTACCAATCCGGCCGTATAGGCGGCCTCGCATATATCGGTTCGCGCCCCGCTCGAGGCGGCGATCAGCCGTGACAGCGAGGCGACCCGCAATGAGTGTGCCCATAGTTCGCGTTGTTCACGGGTGCGTGGCACGAATACCCGAGCAACGGCCACTGCCAAGGCAAGCTGCCCGCACCGTGCGGCGCCGATGCGGTTGGCCGCTTGCGTGAGACTGGTAATGGGTTGGCCGGGGGCGCTGGCCGCACTGTTCGCGCATCGCAGGACGCGCACGGCGAAGCTCGGCTCGCTGCTCGCGATGTTGACAAGATCGTCGAAGTACTTCTCGGAGTCCGGATCCAGGCTCAGCAGGCGCGTGACGACGCCGGGCAGCAGCGGCAGGGTCTCCACGCGTTCGGCAATGGCCTGGGCTCGTTCGGCCCGTACCGGCAGGTCGTGGTCGTCGGGCGTGCCGGCCACCGTCATGCCTCCCCGTGGCGCGGAGGGGGAGCGCCATGCGGGTGTTCGGTGGCGAGGTCCGCGTTCGGCAGTGGTGTCAGGATTACGGTTGAGGAAAAATCCACGGAGTCGATATACGCCCAGAAATCCTGTTCGCCCGCTTGCCGTACGAGGGCTGACAGTGCCGTGACTGCCTCGCGATCGTAAGCGCTGCCGGCGCCATGCTCGAGCTGTGCGAGTGCCTCCGCACATCCACGCGCCTCGCGGTAGGGGCGTGGTTGACAGATGGCCTCGAATACGTCGGCCACCGCGCAGATGCGCGCTTCGATCGCGATTGCGTCACCAGCCAGTCCAAGCGGGTAGCCCGATCCATCGAGGCGCTCGTGGTGCTGGCCGATGATCGCTTGTACGGGCCAGGGGAGGTTCACGTTCCGGAGCATATCGACCCCGGCCTGCGCGTGCGTCTTGACCAGCGCGAACTCCTCGGGCGAGAGTTTCCCGGGTTTCGAGATGAGTTCGGCGGGAACGGCAATCTTGCCGATATCGTGCACGAGCGAGCCGAGGTAGAGGCCTTCGAGTTGATGCGCATCCAGTCCCAGCCGTTGACCGATGCTCGCGGCGAGCGAGGCGGCTTGCTCCTGGTGCAGGGCCGTGTGCCGGTCGCTGCGGCTGGAGATGGCACTCACCGCGTGGATGGTCTGGATCAGCGCGTGACGCGTCCGGTAGAGCGCCTCTTCGATCACCTGCTGAGCCTTGTCGTGTGATCCGACGGTAGGAGCCAATGCGTCACCTTTCGACGGCAACGTCGAGCGACCGTGCCAGGGCGCTGCCGCGTTTTTGTGTCTGGGACGGTGCAACATGATAGCCAGATGGCCGCCGATCGCAACGGAAATCTGATCACGGGCCGCCGGACCGTCGCGGTCGACGCCGCGCTACACTAGGGGCCATGAAAGTCTCCGGCACCGCTTATCGCACGATCTGGCCGCTGCCCTCGGGTGCGGTGCGGGTCATCGATCAATCCCGATTGCCGTTCGAGTTCGTGACGCTCGATCTGATGAGCCTCGAGGAAGCCGCGCACGCGATTCGCTCCATGGTCGTGCGGGGCGCGCCATTGATCGGCGCAACGGCTGCCTACGGCTTGGCGCTTGCGCTGCGCGCGGATGCGTCCGATGAACGCATCGCCGAGGCCGCGCGGATGCTGCGCGCGACCCGGCCGACTGCCGTCAACCTTGCCTGGGCGCTTGAGCGGGTGCGTCAGGTGATTGCGCCCCGACCGGTGAGCGAGCGTGCGCGGGCGGCTTTCGCGGAGGCGGGGCGGATCTGCGAGGAGGACGTGGCCCAGTGCCGCGCCATCGGAGCGCACGGGGCGAAGATCATCGGCGAGATTGCCGGGAAGGTCCGCCGCCGCGTGAACGTGCTCACGCACTGCAATGCGGGGTGGCTGGCGTGCGTCGATTGGGGCACGGCGCTGGCGCCGGTCTACGCGGCCCACGATGCCGGCATCGAGGTGCACGTGTGGGTCGATGAGACCCGCCCGCGCAACCAGGGCGCCTCGCTGACCGCGTTTGAGCTGGGCGCGCACGGCGTGCCGCACACGGTGATCGTCGATAACCTGGGTGGGCACCTGATGCAGCACGGTGAGGTCGATCTGGCCATCGTCGGCAGCGATCGCACGACGGCCGCCGGGGACGTATGCAACAAGGTAGGCACGTACCTGAAGGCGCTTGCCGCGCACGACAACGGTGTGCCCTTCTATGCCGCGCTGCCGGTGAGCACCATCGACTGGAACCTCGAGGACGGACGGACCATCGAGATCGAGGCACGCGATGCCGAGGAAGTCACGCATCTCACCGGGCGCACCGGGAGCGGCGCGATCGAGCGGGTACGCGTCGTGCCGGAGGGCAGCGCTGCGCTCAATCTCGCCTTCGACGTCACGCCGGGTCGGCTCGTCACGGGGCTGATTACCGAGCGCGGCGTGTGCGCGGCGAGTCGCCCGGGCTTGCTGCAGCTGTATCCGGAGCGCGGCGCGTGAGCACCATCGCGCAGGATGAGCTGGCGCTCAGACGGGCGCTCATCGAGGCGTGCCGCGAGCTGCAGCGCCAGGGGCTCACGCACGGCACCTCGGGAAACGTCAGTGTGCGCCGCGATGCCGAGTCGTTCTTCGTCAGCCCCACGGGACTCCCGTACGCCTCGCTCGAGCCGGAAGATATTCCGCTGCTGCGTGTCGATGGCCGCTGGTACGGTCGACGGCGACCTTCGAGCGAGTGGCGGTTCCACCGCGACATCCTCGCCGCGCGACCCGAGGCGGGCGCCGTAGTACATGCCCACTCGCGCTATGCCACGGCGCTCGCCTGCACCGGGCGGGGCATTCCGGCCTTCCACTACATGGTCGCGGTGGCGGGTGGCCCCGACATCCGCTGCGCGGCATACCACACATTCGGAACGCAGGCGTTATCCGACTCGGCGCTCGATGCGCTGCGCGATCGACGGGCTTGTCTGCTGGCGCACCACGGCATCATTGCGCTCGGTACCGACCTGTCCGCGGCGCTCGCCTTGGCCGGGGAGGTTGAAAACCTCGCCACGCAGTACGTCACGGCGCTTGCGATCGGCGGCGTGGACACGCTGGATGCCCTGGAGATGGGGCGCGTGCTCGAGAAATTCCGCAGCTACGGCCGCCAGGACGCCCAGGACCCGGATCTGATCCACGGCGGGTCGGCACTGCCCCCGCGCTGAGGCGCCTTCAGCGGCGCGCGCGCTGGTCGAGTACGAAGCGGGCGATGATGTTGATGACCAGCACGAAGCCGGTCACCAGCAGCGCCGCGGCGTAGGCGAGCGCGTTGGCCGAGGCAAACGGCTCGTTGATGAAGGTCCAGATCGCGTAGGTGAGGTAGCCGACGGGCGAGTGGGTCAGATGTCCATCCCACATGTAATTCGACCAGCCCGCCGTATAGAGCAGCGGCGCGGTCTCACCGACTGAGACGGCCAGCGCGAGCAGGATCCCGGTGAGAATGCCGGGCAGCGCTGCCGGCAGGCAAACCCCGAGGATCACGCGCCGGTCGTTGGCCCCGAGGGAGTAGGCCGCATCGCGCAGGTCGTTGGAGACCTGTCGCAGCGCCAGCTCGGTGGTCCGACAGATGTACGGCAGGCTGATGATGGCGAGCGCAATGGCGCCGGCGGCGAGGGAGAAGTTCCAGCCCAGCCATTCGACCATGCCCACGTAGCCAAAGTAGCCGATGACGATCGAGGGCACCCCCACCAGCACGTCGGCGAGGAAGCGGATGGTGGTGGCCCAGCGGGTGAAGCGATACTCGGCGCTGTAGATGCCGGCAGCCACCCCGAAGGGCACCGCGAGCAGCAGTGCGCCGGCCGAGAGCACCAGCGTGCCCTCGATGGCGTTCAGCAACCCGCCGCCACTGCCCTGGGTGATGGTGGTGAGCAGCGAGAGCCTCATCGCCCCGAGGCCGCGCACGCACACCACCGTCAGGATCCAGATCATCAGCACCGAGAGCGCCAGCAGACACGCGGCGGTCAGAGTCCAGCCCGTTATGCTGGCCAGCCGGCGCGAGAGACGGATCTGGTGCACGGTCCTGTGGGCCGGAGCGAGTGCCGTCATGGGATCAGACCACCACCGAACGCTGACTGTTGTTCCACACCAGCAGCAGCAGCCGTGCCAGCGCGTTGACCACGATGGAAATGATGGCCAGCACGAAGGCGATCTCGGCCAGTGAGCGTACCGCCAGTCCGGTCGGGTCCTGCAGCGCGCTGTCGAGTTGCGAGACGATGAAAGCGGCCATGGTCGAGACCGGGTCGTAGATGCGGTGCGGCAGGTAGTTCAACGCGTTGCCGCTGACCATCAGCACCGCCATGGTCTCCCCGAGCGCACGCCCGAGCGCGAGGAACGTCGCGCCGATCAGGGTCTTGCGCGTGCCCGGCAACATCACCTTCCAGAGCGCCTCGAAACGGGTCGCACCGAGGCCGAGTGCCGCCTCGCGCAGCGAGATCGGCTGGGCGACCAGCGCATCGCGCAGCGTCGCGGCGATGATCGGCACGATCATCAGCGACAGCACGATGCCGGCGGTGAGCAATCCGTAGCCACTGCCGCTCGGCTCGCCGAAGAAGGGAATGGCCTTGCCGAGGCTGTGCGCGATGAGCGGGTAGAGGTGCTGGCCGAGAAAGGGGATCACGACCACGTAGCCCCAGAGGCCGAATACCACGCTCGGGATCGCCATCAGCAGCTCGACCAGGAAGGAGATCCACAGCCGCAGCCGTGCCGGTACCGCCTCGGCGAGGAAGATCGCCGCGCCCACGCCCATCGGTAGCGCGATGGCGAGGGCGATCAGGGTCGACAGCAGCGTGCCGACGATCAGGAAGAGGATGCCGTAGGTGGCACCCGGCTGGATCTGCACGCCGTGGTGCATGATCGGGTCGGCGTAGAGGTTGCCGAGGTTCCAGGTGTCGCGCACCACGAAGCCGAGCCCATTGAAATGCATGGCCGGCCAGGAATAGATCGCCAGGAACAGAACGATGGCGGCGAGGGTGGCGGGCAGGATGCCCGCGACGAGGGCGAGCCAGGCTCTGAACTTCATGGCGGGCAAGGATGGCTGCTCCGGTGCCGCGATGCAACGGGTTCGTCGAGAAAGGAAGCCGGCACCGCCCCTCGTCCCTGAGGGGCGGATACCGGCTTCGAGGGGGGATTCTTCTTACTGAATCCGGGCGACTTGCGTCTTGCTCAGCGCCACAATCGAGCGGGGCAGGGCCACGAAGCCGACCTGCTTCATGAACCGCTGGGAGTTGCCCTCGGCGGGGCTCAGCGCCCAGTTGAAGAACTCACGCAGCGCGGCGCCCGTGGCGGCATTCGGCTGGCGGGCGTTCACGATGGCGTACTCGTAGTTGATGATCGGGTACGAGTTCGCGCCGGGGGCGAAGATCAGGCTGATCCGCTCATCGCGCGGGGTGTGCGCCGAGGTGGCATTCACCGCGGCCTGCACGGTGCCCGGGTTCGGCAGCACGAACTTGCCGGCGCGGTTCTGGATGGCCGCCTCGCCGAGACCGGCGTGCTCGGTGGCCTGCTTGTAGCTGATGCCGATGTAGGCGACCGAGTACGGGGTGCCCTTGCAGGCATTGACCATGCCCG
>JAKBCE010000105.1 GCA_021808195.1 Pseudomonadota bacterium | reverse complement strand
ACAATCAGCGCAGCTTCGTCGACCTCGCGTCGATTCCGTTCACGGCGATCCAGTCCGTGCAGATCGACAAGAACGGTGCCTCGGGCGTGTACGGTTCGGACGCCATCGCGGGTGTCGTGAACGTCATCCTGCGCAAGGAGTACCAGGGCTTCAAGGTCAGCGCAGAGACCGGCACCTCCCAGCGCGGCGATGGCACGATGGAGCACATCGGCTTCATCGGGGGGCACGGCAGTCTCGCCGAGGACGGCTACAACTGGTATGTGTCGGGCGATTTCCGTCACCAGGACCAGATCCTGGCGCGCAACCGCCACGGCCTCTGGGACAATATTGATTACACACCCTTCGGCGGCACGTTCGGGGGCGCGAACAACGTGGGTCAGGCGGCAGCGCTGGATCCGATCTTCGCCTATCCGCAGTCGGGTACGGGCTACTTCATCGATCCGGCGACCGGCAACATCGTCAATTATCTGCCGGGCTGCGATGCCCAGTCCCAGGCGCTCAACAAGTGCCTGACGATCGACCCGAATGCTCAGTTGCAGCCTTCGACGACCCGCGTCGACCTGCTCGGCAAATTCACCAAGCAGTTGAGCGACAACTGGACTCTGGGCATTCAGGCGTCCTGGTTCGAGAGCTCCTCGCAGGAGAAGACTGGGTATTCCGGCGGGGTCGGTAACGTCGGCGGTGTCAGCAACCTGGTGTTCGGCCCCGGCATTCCGTTGACCGTGGTGCCGGCGTCCGCGCTGGTGACGCCGAACATCATCACGGTGCCGAGCACCAATCCGATGTATCCGGCGTGCACGAACCAGAGCTGGTGCGGACAGCCGCTCGCTTTCCAGTACAACTTCCCGGAGCTGGGTTCGGTCTCGACACTGACCAACACCAATACGTACCGGCTGCTGGCGACGTTGAAGGGGCGGGCGGCGGGCTGGCGCATCGACGCCACCGCCGGCGCCATGTACGCCAAGATGGACTACAAGCTGCTCGGTGAGATCAACAGTGCGTCCCTGCAGAGTGCGCTGAACAACGGCTACGTCTTCGGCAGCTCCAGTGGGACTCAGCTGTTCGCGCCTGCGATGGAGACGACTCCGTGGAGCGAGCTCGATCTGGTGGACATCCACGGCCAGCACAAGCTGTTCGAGCTCCCCGGCGGGCCGCTGCAGCTCGCCGTCGGCGTGCAGTGGTACAAGAAAGTACAGGATGAGCATGCGCCGCCAGCGGCCGTGTCCGGCGCGCAGACCGAAGGCGGAGGGCCGATCTACGTGATCGGTACGGAGAAAGATGCCGCCGCGTTCCTGGAGTTGGACGGCAAGCCGATCAAGCACTTCGAAGTCGACGCTGCGGGTCGCTTCGATCATTACCAGGGCGTGGGTTCAGCGTTCACGCCCCAGTTCGGCGTGAAGTACACGCCGTGGCACTGGATCGCGCTGCGAGGCACGTGGGGCAAGGGCTTCCGGGCCCCGTCGGCCGCTGAGGGCGGTGCCTCAGGCGAGCTGTTCGGTGCCGGTTCCTTCACCGACCCGACGCTGTGCCCGAACGCGAATCCGAGCTCCAGCTCCAGCATCGTCGCCGGGCCCGGTGACTACTCGACGCAATGCAGCATTCAGGTGACCGGCTTCCAGGCCGCGAACCCGCATCTGCAGAACGTCAAGTCGACCAACTGGACGGCCGGCATCGTGTTACAGCCGCTGCGCGAGGTGAGCCTGACGGGTGATTACTACAACATCAAGGTGACCAACGACATCATCTCGGCGTTCGAAGCCGGCGGTCTGGGTAACTACAGCAGCATTCTGCGCGGCGCACCGATCATCCAGCCGTACTGCCCGACGACCTATACCGGTGGCTGCACGTCCGCGCAGCTGGTCAATCAGGTCACACCGGTCGGACCGATTCTGGCGCTCTCGTATCCGTATGTGAATGCGGGCGCGACGCACACCAGCGGCTTCGACATCGACATCCGGGCGCACTACGACGCGGGCTACTATGGCCGCTTCACGGTAGACGCGACTTGGACACATCTGCTGACCTATCAGCTGACCTTCAACGGGCAGACGTACGAACTGGCCGGAACGCATGGTCCGTCGGGCGTCTCGGGCGACACCGGCAGTCCGAAGGACCGGGCGAGCCTGCAGCTGAGCTGGCAGCGCGGGGCGCTCACCATCTCTCCGAGCGTGAACTTTGTCGGCCACTTCGATATCACCGATCCCTCATCGGGGATTCCGACGTGCGACTCGGCGATCGGGTACGACGCCCGCTTCCTCAACGGCGTGACCCCGCAGAACTCGCAGTTCTGCTCGGTCGGCTACTACCTGCAGACCGACATCTACGGGGCGTACCAGATCAGCTCGCACCTGCAGATCCATGCAGCGGTGACGAACTTGTTCAACAAGGTCCCGCCAGTCGACATGCAGACGTATGGTGGCGGCACTTACTTCTACCCGTACGATCCGGCGTACGACCAGGGTGGAGCCGTGGGCCGTTACTTCACGCTGGGAGCGACCTACAGCTACTAACAAAAATACTCGGGGGCATGACCTCGAACTGGTTGTGGCGCGGCCGAGGCGGCCGCGCCACAACCCCTGTATACGGCCCCCGCGCGGGGCCGTTCTTTTGTGCTCGACGGAGACGCGGCGGACGGTCCCGAGCGCTCAGGGTTCGGCACGTTCTGCTGTGACCACCCGGTTGCGGCCGGCGTCCTTGGCGCGATACAGCGCGACGTCCGCGTCCTGGATGAGCAGCTCTGCGGTGCAGCGCGGGTGCGCCGCTGACCGGGTGACCACACCGATGCTGATGGTCAGGTCGCGATGGCCCCAGCGGGCAGCCTGAACATCTGCGCGGATGCGTTCGGCGAGCGCGCGGGCCCCTTCGCGATCCGTTGCCGGGAGGATCACCACGAACTCCTCCCCGCCGTAGCGCGCGACGATGTCCGATTCCCGCGCCGCAGCGCGGATCACCTGCGCCAATTGGCGCAGCGCCTCATCACCGACCTGATGACCGAAGTGATCGTTGTACGATTTGAAATAATCGGCATCGATGAGCAGCAGCGAGAGCGGTTCACCCGAGCGCCGACTGCGGGCGACCGCATGGTTCAGCTGCTGGGTGAGCGCGAGACGATTGTAAAGACCGGTGAGCGGATCGGTGATCGCCTGGGCGTGCAGCTGCATGTTCAATCGGCGCAGCCGGCTCTGATATTCCTCGAGTTCGTTCTGGTAAGTCCGGGCTGACTCGAGCGCCGCCTCCAGTGCCCGGTGCATCGAGCGCAGCTTCAGCTGCGCGGCGGCCTGGCGGGCGAGCGCCTGCAGAGCCGCGCGCTGGCGCGATTGGAGTCGCCGCGGCCGGTGATCGAGCACGCACAGCGTGCCGAGCGCATGGCCTTGGTCGGTGACGAGCGGGGCGCCGGCATAGAAGCGGATGCGCGGACCGTCGAGCACCAGGGGATTGTCGACGAAGCGCTCGTCCGCTGTGGTGTCCGGCACTTCCATGATCTCACCGGGAACCAGAATGGCATGAGCGCAGAATGACAGCTCGCGCGCCGTCTGCTCCAGCTCCGTGCCGTAATGCGATTTGAACCACTGCCGGTCCGCGTCGATCAGACTGACGAACGCCAGCGGCGTATCGCAGAGCGTCGCGGCGAGCAGTGTCAGGTCATCGAACGCCTGTTCGGGGACGGAGTCGAGGATGGCGAGGATGCGCAGTGCCTCGAGACGTTCCATCTCGTTGTCCGGGGCCGCCGCGCTCTTCATCCGCTCGTGGCCGTTTTACGCATGAGGTGCTCCTCGTGCCGGTCGCCGTCAGAATGCTAGCAAAGACTTCGGTCCGTGCGACAGTGTTGCCGCAAGCCGACGACTTGAGCATTGACTCGTGGGTTGTATTGCGCCGGTTCGGGCCAGGGGGCCTGCATGCCCCGCCGCTCGCACGATCCGTTCTGTGCCGGGTGCCCGACAGGCGAGGCAGCATGCGGTCGTCGTTGGCGGCGTGCGCTGCGCCGCTGCGCCGCTGCGCCGTACGCGCCAAGCGCCCGGCGGCGGCCGTGCCGGAGGCCTCGATCGGACAGGCTAAGCCGGATCCGAACTGTTTCGTGCAGCGGGTCAGTCGTCATTGGAGGCCAGCAGCATCCCGCCCCAGGCCGGACGGCGCAGCCGCGTGCTGGCGGCAGCACCATCCATGATGCCGAGGGCGGCATGGGTGCGAAGCTTCGCTTCGAGCGTGGTGGCGCTCGCCGGCCGGCTGAATAGATAGCCCTGGTATTGATCGCAGCCGAGCGCGGCCAGACGGGCCAGTTGCAGCGGTGTCTCGACTCCCTCGGCGATGACTTTCATGTGCAAGCTGTGCGCGAGCGAGATGATCGCGTGCACGATCACACTGGCCTGCGGATCGTCGTTCATCTCGCGCACGAAGCTGGCATCGATCTTGAGCCGGTCGATCGGGAAGCGTCGCAGATAACTCATGTTCGAATAACCGGTGCCGAAATCATCGACCGATAGCAGCACGCCCATGCGGTTGAGCTGCTCGAGGATGGCGACCGAGGACTGCGCGTCGGTCATGACCGCGCTCTCGGTGATCTCCAGCTCGAGCAGCATCGGCGCCAGCTGCTGCGCATCGAGCGCCGCGGCGACGGTGTGCAGCAGGCCACTTTCCCGAAACTGCAGTGCGGAGAGGTTTACGGCCACGCGCAGCGGCAGACCCTCGTTCTGCCACCGGCGTGCCTGGCGACAGGCTTCCTGCAGCACCCAGGCGCCGATCGGCAGGATGAGGCCGGTTTCCTCGGCAATCGGGATGAACGTGAGGGGCGGGATGTAGCCGCGTTCGGGGTGGCGCCAGCGCAGTAGCGCCTCGACGCTGCTGACGCGTCCGCTCACCATGTCGACGCGCGGCTGGTAGTGCAGCTCGAACTGTCCGCGTTCCAGGGCTCGGTGCAGGTCGCTCTCCAGGCGCAGCCGTTCCTGCGTGAAGCCGTTCATGTCCGCGGCGAAACATTGCCAGGTCCGCCCACCGCGCCGCTTCGCGCTGTACATAGCTTCGTCAGCGTGGGCAAGCAGGGTCTCCTGCGCGTCGGCGTCGCCCGGGTGCAGACTGATGCCGATGCTGGTGGACACCAGGACCTCGAGGCTCTCGAGACGCAGCGGCTTGCTGAGTGCCTCGATGATGTTCTCGGCGATCCGGCCGGCCTCGGCGGGGCTGCGCACCTGGCGGGCCAGCACGAGAAATTCATCACCGCTCATACGGGCGACCGTGTCGCCCGAGCGCACTGCGGCGCGCAGCCGGCGCGCCACCTCGCGCAGCAGCTCATCACCGACGCTGTGACCGAGGGAATCGTTGATCAATTTGAAGCGGTCGAGGTCGAGCGCGAGGACGGCAAATGGACTCGGGCCGGTGCGCGCATCCGTCAGGGCCGTCCCGAGACGCTCGAGGAAGGCCGTGCGGTTCGGCAGATCGGTCAGTGCATCGTGCAGCGCCTGATGTCGCAGCTGCGCGTTGATCTGACGCAGCCGGCCTGCATGGGCCCGTGCGCGGGCGGCCAGCTCGGTGGTGTACAGATCGCTGATCAGCGTGCAGGCGAGCACGCTGCCGGCGGCTAGCGCGATGGTTGCGGCGCACCAGAAGCTGTCGAGTACCAGGCCGCTGCGGCTGGTGGCCCCCGGCACGAAGTGTGCGGCGGCCATGCCCAGATAATGGGTGCCGCTGATTCCCAGGCCCATCAGCACCGCGCCGCCGAGGCGCGAGAGCGGGTGGGCGCTCTGGTCCCCCCGCAGCCTGAACGTCAGGCCCAGCGCAAGGCCCGAGGCGAGGATGCCAAAGACGATTGAGGCGCCGACCCAAACGGGGCGGTAGTGAATCGCGGGGGTGATGTCGATGGCGGCCATGCCGAGGTAGTGCATGGCGGCGATGCCGCCGCCCATCACGAGGGCGCCGAAGCCGAGTCGGCGCGCGCTGAGCCGCCCGATGGCCGCGATGCGGATCGCCCCCCAGGAGGTCAGGATCGCCACCAGCAGTGACAGCAGCGTCACAGCGACGTTGTAGTGCAACTGGATCGACATCGACATGGCGAGCATGCCGATGAAATGCATCGACCAGATACCGATGCCGAGGACACAGGCCCCACCGAACGTCCAGAACCGACGCAGGGGCCGGCCCTCGTCTGTCACGCGCGCGGCGAGTCGAAATGCCGTGTAGGAGACGAAGACGGCGACCGCGACCGACAGCGCGACCAGCCAGCTATTGAACGTGGTGTGCATGGGGTACCGATTTCATGCGCGCATCCTAATGATGCTCGCCGGGCGCGACGTGAAGCGCGTCGCAGCTGCACGCAGGCAGCGCGGCACTGCCGCGGCACGCGTTTTGGTGATTAACTCTTTAATTCTGTAAGGAATTTTGCCCTCTGTGGGTGCGGGGCCAGAGATCCGCATACGTACAAGTCCCAACGCGCACCGGGGGGCGGGACGTCTCGGCGCCGGCCGCACTAGGCGATTTGCGGCGCCCGACGCAAGACTTGTTGCGGGGCGGCTGATTGCGCATAGTGCGGCCTCCTTCGGCCGACCCCTCCCCACCGCTGATGCTGTCCATCGAATCCCGTATTGCCGCGGAACTCGCGGTCCGTCCGCCGCAGGTTCTTGCCGCCGTCGCGCTGCTCGACGGCGGCGCCACTGTCCCGTTCGTCGCGCGCTACCGCAAGGAGGCCACCGGAGGCCTCGATGATGCTCAGCTGCGCACGTTGCAGGAGCGCCTGGTTTATCTGCGCGAGCTCGAGGAGCGGCGCGCGGTCGTGCTGAAGAGCATCGAGGAGCAGGGCAAACTGACGCCCGAGCTGCGCGCGAACCTCGAGGCTGCCGACACCAAGCAGCGGCTCGAGGATTTGTATCTGCCCTACAAGCCGAAGCGGCGTACCAAGGCGCAGATCGCGCGCGAGGCGGGCCTGGATGTACTCGCCGCCGCGCTGCTCGAGGACCCGCGGCTCGATCCGCAGAGCGAAGCGGCCAAGTACCTGCGCGAGCCGTTCAGCACCGAGCAGGGCGAGAACCCGGGTGCTCCGGACGCCAAGGCGGCGCTGGAGGGCGCCCGCCAGGTGTTGATGGAGCGCTTCGCGGAGGACGCGGCGCTGGTCGGCGCGCTGCGCGAGCACCTGCGCGAGACGGGCTGGGTGGTCGCGAAGCTCGAGCCGGGCAAGGAGGAGGCAGGCGCGAAGTTTCGCGACTACTTCGACTATCGCGAGCCGTTCAAGGCGATTCCTTCGCATCGGGCGCTCGCGCTGTTTCGCGGGCGCAAGGAGCAGGTGCTGCAAGTCGCTCTGAAGCTGCCCGAGCAGCTCGAGACCGACGGTGCGCCCGCACCCGCCGCCGAGGTCACCTCCTGCGAGCGCAAAATCGCCGCCCGCTTCGCGATCGCCGATCAGGGGCGAGCGGCCGATGCGTGGCTCGCCCAGACGGTGCGCTGGTGCTGGCAGGTGAAGCTGGCCTGGCAGCTCGAGGGCGAGCTGTTCGCCGAGCTGCGCGAAAGCGCCGAAGCGGAGGCGATCTCGGTGTTCGCGCGCAATCTGCACGATCTGCTGCTCGCCGCGCCGGCCGGTCCGCGTGCGACGATGGGACTCGATCCGGGACTGCGCACGGGAGTGAAAGTCGCGGTCGTAGACCGTACCGGCAAGGTACTCGATACCGCGACGGTCTATCCGCACGTGCCGCGCAATGACTGGGAGACGGCGCTGCAGGTGCTCGCGGCGCTCTGCCGCAAGCATTCGGTCGATCTGATCAGCATCGGCAACGGAACGGCATCCCGCGAGACGGACCGGTTGGCCGCCGATCTGATCAAGCGTTTTCCCGACCTGAAGCTCACCAAGATCGTCGTATCGGAGGCCGGCGCCTCGGTGTACTCGGCATCCGAACTCGCGTCGCGTGAGCTGCCGGAGCTCGACGTCAGCCTGCGCGGTGCGGTGTCGATTGCGCGCCGCCTGCAGGACCCGCTCGCTGAGCTGGTCAAAATCGATCCGAAATCGATCGGCGTCGGTCAGTACCAGCACGACGTCAACCAGAGCAAGCTCGCCCGTTCGCTCGACGCAGTGGTCGAGGATTGCGTCAACGCCGTCGGTGTCGACGTCAACACCGCCTCCCCGGCGCTTCTGGCGCGCATCTCGGGCCTTTCGGCGACGCTGGCCGAGTCCATCGTGCGCCACCGCAACGAGCACGGGGCGTTC
>JAKBCE010000104.1 GCA_021808195.1 Pseudomonadota bacterium | reverse complement strand
GTGCGCGCTGCCCTGACGGATCTACGTGCTTTCCGGAGGGATGCGGTCTGCGAGTCGCCGCAGGCGCGGCAACAGCGCGGGCAAGTCCTGGGTAATGATGCTCCAGAGCGTGTCGCCATCGATGCCGAGGTAGCCGTGGATCAGGCGATTACGTGTGGCGATGATCATCCGCCACGGGATCTCCTCGTGCGCGCGCCGAACCTGGTCCGGAATGTGTGTGGCCGCCTCGCCGAGCAATTCCAGATTGCGTACGGTTGCATCGTAGGTCAGGCCGCTGTCGAGAAATTGGGACTGGGTGAGCTGAGCCGTATAGCTCAGCGCTCGTTCCCCGAAGCGAAGCATGTCTAGGACGTAAAACCGCCATTCGCGCACAGCCTCACACATGAAGGGCTTCGCGTTCGATGAACGGGCGCAACTCGTCTCGGAGCGCCTTGTGGGTGACCAGATCAACAGGGCGGCCGAGCCGATCCTCGAGATAGAACTGGACCCCAAAATACCGATCAGAGGTCGCGGGTCCGTCAAAGGTCACCAGCAAGTCGACGTCGCTATTGGGTCTGGTGGCATCGCGAGCGGCTGAGCCAAAGAGTGCAAGGTCAACGACCCCGTAACGCTCACGCAGAAACACCTTGCTGTCGGCGAGGACTTTGAGAATTTGTGCGCGATTCATACCGGTCTTTGGCTCATGCGCGAGGGTCGGATTTCAGACCACCCCGCGGAGGCTATCGCCCGCGGTGCCGGTCGACCTCATGACTGCAGTGCCGTGGCTGGAACGGTCGCGGCCTAGCCCGGAGATCGCATCGACGCCTCAACAGGGTACGCCGCGTAAAAGCGCTGACGCAAGTCCGATGTTCGTGGCGATCGGCCAGCCCTTCGTCGGTCGGTGTACGCGCCGGTACCGCGATTCGCCCTGTTGCGGATCAGGCGCCAGAGGGTCTGGGGCGCGGTTGCGTGGCACGCAGCGGATCCGTGTGCGGCGCGCTCATCAGGATGAGCGCCACGACCGCGCAGATTGGCCGCCGGCAGGCGTTCTGGTGCGACCCGAGGGTGGGTCTTTCGGTGCATCACCGTCACCGTGCGGCGCGGCTCCAGTAGGCCGATAGGGGCAGACCGCACGCGACCGAGGTCCCGAGCCCACCCGGTGACTCGCTGAGGGAGAGGCCGTGCAGCGTTTCTTGCGGCTACCGCATCGCCGCACCGAGCACTGGGCGTTGCGGCCTGGACATCACGCGCAGCCGGGCGCGCCCGGGCCGCCCCAGCCGGACTCTGGGTCGGGGTCGTCTGCTGGAGATCGGCCTCCCAAAAAGGTAATATAGAATTGACCAAAACGTCTATTTTGATAAATTTAAAGCATGCCACGATCCGCTCCCGCCCTGGCGACGCTCCCGCCCGTTGTGACACAGGCACTGCGAGACCTCGGCGAGAACCTCGCCGTCGCACGCCTGCGGCGGAAGGAATCACAGCGAACCTGGGCCCGGCGTGTGGGCTGCTCGGTGCCGACCCTCATTCGGTTGGAACGCGGCGATCCGGGTGTGGGAATGGGGCTGTACGCCACCGCACTGTGGCTGATCGGCCGCGCTGCGGCACTGCCAGAACTGGCTGCGCCGGCGGAGGACCGGCGGGCGATTGAGGGTGAAGTTCGCACTGCATTGCAGCGTCGAGCGCGACGGGCGGCGGCCTCGGCACGGGCTCGTCAGAGCCGCAGTCTGTCATGACCTACGAGCCCACGGACGAGCTTGCGCTGTGGATCCTGACGGATCCCTCATGACCGCGCCTGGTTCGCTCTCTACAGAGCGCGTGACTGCGGTATGTGCCGAGTTGGCTTGCTGAGGGCTTTGCGCTCAGCGAAGACTTGCCGCTCATCGACGCAGAGTTCGTGCCGAGCGCACGCACCTCGGTGGCCGGCGCAGTGGACGATGCGCGGCCGGAACGCTGGGGCGAGCGCGTCATCCGCTTCATCGACAAGCCGTCCCGCTTGTCCCTGCTCGAGTATCTTTACTATGTGGGCGACGATCGGTTCGGGGCCCTCGGAGTTTCATCGTCCGCCGAGCGCTATCTGCCTCGCCGTCTCGAACCTCTTCTGGTGCTCGGTGAAGCCGAGCAGATTTATCAGCTCGTGCGGTGCATCCAGGCCGCTGAGCCGGTGCCCCCGGCGCGGCCCTGGGGGCGCTCGGCCCAAGGCATTGCTCGAGATCGATGCCGAGCCGTGGGTGATCAAGTTCTCCGACGGTGATCGTGCGGATGCCCCGCTCATCGAGCATGCGACACTGACGCTGGCGCGCGGTGCGTTCATACGGACGGCGACGAGCATCGCCGTGCGCCTGACCGATGGCCACGCCATCGCCGTCAAGCGCTTCGATCGTAGCAGCGGGCAACGGCGACACTGTCTGTCCGCTGCGGTGGCACTGCGGGCGGCGGCAGAACCGTTCGGTTACCCGGAGCTTGCGCAGCTGTTGCGGCGCAAAGGGGTTGCGCAGGGCGAGCGCTACGTCAAGGACATGCAGGAGCTCTTTCGTCGCATGGTCTTCAATATCCTGATGGATAACACCGATGATTACGAGAAGAGCCATGCGTTGATCGTCTCAGCGGATCAGCAGTACGAGCTCTCTGCGGCATACGACGTGCTGCCCACAGGGCAGGCACTCGGATTTCAACAGATGCGCATCGGACACCAGGGCGCGGACTCGACGCTCGAGAATGCGCTGTCGATGTCGAATCTGTTTGCGCTGAAGCCCGATGCGGCGGTGACGGAAGCGCGCCGGGTCGCTCGGGTGGTGAATGGCTGGAAGGCGCATTTCCGCGCGTGCGGGGTCTCGGCCGCGGACATCGAGCGCTATGCCGAGCAGATCGATCGGCCCTTTCTGCGCGAGCAGCGCGACGCGTAGGGGTAAGAAATCGCGCGCTTTGCGGCGGCCGGGTCCCGCGCGCTTTGCGGCGGCCGGGTCCGGCGCGGAGCACGCGCGGGAATGAGATCGTCCTGCTCGAGGAGAACCCGTCGACCTGCATCCCGATCGGGGTGCGCCACCGGATCGAGAACCCGGGCAAGATCGCACTGCACATCATCGAGATCCCGTACGGGTCGTTTCTGGGGGAGGACGACATGGTGCGTCTCGAGGATCAGTACGGCCGAGAGGGTACGACGAGCTGCGGTGCGACAGGCTCGCACTGAGGGCGCTCGCTCGAACGTCAGTCGACGTCTCTTCACTTGGCGATCATACCCAGGGTTACCCGCAGAACCCCGGATTGATCGTGTGCCTCGGGTCACCGCGAATGGGCTTCTTGTCGGTGCCCAGTCGGGCCGCGAAATCGTTGGCTGGATGAGCTGCAGAAACTACCCGCATCAGCACCGCAGGCGCCCTTACACGAGACCTACATCGAGCGTGCGCAGCGGGCCATGGAGGATGGCGAGGCGGGCTGCTGCGCTGCCGGAGAATTCCCGAAGTTCACCGCCGTGCGCGTCCTTGATGGCATACCGACTCACGTCATCGTGAAATTTTCAGGCTCGGACCACTCGCCGGGCACACAGCGCGGGTCGGACCTTCTGGCCTGCGAGTCTCTCGCGGCGCATACGCTTGCGATGCTGTCAGGCCTCACCGCGGCACAAACGCACATTTTACGAGCGGGGAGTCGCACTTTTCTGGAGGTGGTTCGCTTTGATCGCCACGGCGCGCGCGGTCGCTCTGGCTTGTGCTCATGGGCGGCGCTCAACGACGGCTGGTTTAGACTTGCCGGCCGGCCGTGGACCGAAGGGGCTGCACAGCTTCTCGAACGCCGGCTCATTGATCGAGACACCGCCGGGGCCATCACACGCTTATGGCATTTCGGTCAGCTGATTGCCAATACCGACATGCACGACGGCAATCTCTCGTTCACACCGCAAAGTTCCGCCGCGTCTGCCCCGCTTTGCCTGGCCCCTGCCTATGACATGCTCCCGATGCGCTATGCCCCGCAACGGGGCGTTGAGCTTCCGTCCGTGGATTTCGTGCCCCGCTTGCCCTTGCCGGCCGAGCGCGAAGCCTGGCAGGCTGGCGCCGCCGCGGCCGATGTGTTCTGTTCCCGGGCTGCCGATGATGATCGCATCAGCGCGCCGTTTCGCGTTATTTGCACCGATAACGCGCAGAAGGTCCGCGCCGCCCGCCAGCATCTCAACATGTGAATAGGCGTCCCCGCTGCAGCGGCGTGCAGGCCGCGCCGCCGATCAGGGGTTGGCGCGCATCTCGAGCCTTTCGGCCAACCACAGCTTGATGAGCGACTGGCGGGTCACACCGAGCCGACGCGCCTGCCGATCAATCGATTGAACCATCCATTGAGGGAAATCGACGTTGACGCGCTTGATGTCGATGCCGGGTCTGTGGGCGCGTTGCAGGTCAAGATGTTCGAGGACGCTCTCTCCAGCGTCGAATGTCTGATCAAACCGCTTCGCTTTCATAAACCTTCACCTCCTCAGCGCGAGCGCGCCGCACCGAGATCAGTCGGATTCGTTCGCTTCGGCGCGTGAAAATCGCGGACCAGTGGTGGCCCGCCCATTGTGCGATCGCCAGCGATCTCGGCTCGTCCATCGCCCGGGCAGGAATTTCGATCAGAGCAGGGTCCTGCCAGAGCGCTTGCGCCTCATCGAAGTCGATGCCGTGCTTGGCCTTGTTGGCCTGGCTTTTCTGCCGGTCGTATTCGAAGTCCATCGCGTCGGATGGTCTGGTATAAAAACTGTATATATTCTACACTATTTTTTTATTGACGGAGTACGTATCCCGGCCGCTTTTGGCGGCACCTCTGCATCATGACCGAATCGCTCGATCTGTACATCAACGCCCGGCGCCACTTCGCGGTGCAGCCCGTGGAGTCGCCCGAGGCACCGGGCACGCCGGCCGCGGCCGTCGCGCGGATCGAGCGGGCCTTCTCGCAGAGTCAGGGGGTGGGGCTGGTGCACCTGGCGAGCACCGAGGCCACGACGGCGCTGCCGGCTGGGCTCGCCTTCGCGCGCGAGTTTGCCCAGCGCTATCTGACCCGGCTGTGCCATCTCGGGGATGCCGAGCCCGATGCCCCGGGCGTCCTGGTGGCGCTGCCGCCGGCCGAGGAGCTCGAGGCGCTTAGGCTCGCCGCACCGCCGATCCGCGGCCTGGAGTATCTCGATGCCGCGCTCCTCAGCATGGCCTGGCGCGACATCGAGGCCACGCTGCGCGAGGCGGCCGCCGCGGGCGGGGAGAGCCTGCGCACCTATCTCCATCGGCGCAATCCGCTCTGGCGGCTGGTCGGGCGGGTCACCTTCCACCTTGCCGAGAACCCGCGTGACGAGGCGTTTCCGTTTGCATTCCTGGTCACGTATGCCGGCGGTGTTTCGGCACAGGGTGCGGCCCGCCATCTGCCGCTCGGGCGTGCGCTGAAGGAATACACCGGTCCGGCGAACCGTGCCCGCCTCGCGAACCTGCTGAAGCCGATCCGCGAGGCCGCCGAGCGGCTCGAGTGGGTGCGCGAGCTCATCGACAGCGGCGAGATCTACCAGCCGCTCGCCTGGCGTCCCGCCGAGGCGCTGCGGCTGCTCACCGACACGAGCGTGCTGGAGGCCTGCGGGCTCGTGGTGCGGATCCCGGACTGGTGGAAGGCGGGCCGTGCGCTGCGGCCGCAGGTCAGTGCCCAGGTGGGCAATGCGCCCGCGGCGCAGCTCGGCGCCGCGGCCCTGCTAGATTTCTCCGTGCGCATGACCCTCGAGGGGGAGCCGCTGACGGATGCCGAGCAGCAGCAACTGCTCGCTTCCCGGGAGGGTCTGATCCGTCTGCGCGGCCGGTGGGTGGAGGCCGACGGCGAGCAACTCGCTGCGGCACTCGAACATTGGCAGCGCGTGGAGCGCGAGGTGCGCGCCGGCGGGCTGTCGTTCCACGAGGGCATGCGCCTGCTGGCCGGCGCGCCCGCCGAGCGCGCGCACATCGAGATGCCCGAGTCGCTGGCGGCCTGGTCGGGGGTCGAGGCGGGCGAGTGGCTGCGCGAACTGCTCGAGCGTCTGCGCCATCCCGAGGCCGAGGCGGCGCTCTCGGGGACCGGTCTGAACGCGACGCTGAGGCCGTATCAAGTCATTGGCGCCCAGTGGCTCGCGCTGCTCACCGGGCTCGGTCTCGGGGCCTGCCTCGCCGATGACATGGGACTCGGCAAGACGGTCCAGGTGATTGCGCTCCTGGTGCACGTGCACGGCCGTTCGGGCCGGGGAGCCCGCGCCGCGGCGTGCCCGCCGGACGGTGCAGGCAGCCCCAGCCTCATCGTGGCGCCCGCGTCCCTGATCGCCAACTGGAAGAGCGAGCTCGAGCGATTCGCGCCGCGCCTGAAGGTGTTCGTGGCGCATCCCTCCGAGACGGACATTGATCTGAACGACGCCGCGGCGCTCGAGGCGGCGCTCGGCGGGGTCGATGTCGCGCTCTGCACTTATGGCGTCGTCACCCGCTCCGCCGCGCTGCGCTCGCGAGCCTGGCGGCTGGCGGTGCTCGATGAGGCGCAGGCCATCAAGAACCCCGGGGCCCAGCAGACGCGCGGGGTGAAGCAGCTCACCGCCTCGGCCCGCATCGCCCTCACCGGGACGCCGATCGAGAACCGGCTCACGGACCTCTGGTCGCTGTTTGACTTTCTCAATCCGGGACTGCTCGGCGGGGCGCGTGCGTTTGCGGAAGCCGCCAAGCGCATGAGCCACGGGGGCGAGGGTGCCTATGCGCCGCTGCGCCGCCTGGTGCAACCGTATCTGCTCAGACGCCTGAAGAGCGATACGCGCATCATCGACGACCTGCCGGAGAAGACCGAGATCCGCGCCTTCTGCGGTCTGACCCGCGAGCAGGCGACGCTCTATGAGCGCTGCGTCGAGGAACTGGCGCAGACGCTCAAGCGCGCCGAGGGCCTCAAGCGCCGCGGCGCGGTGCTCGCCTCGCTGATGCAGCTGAAGCAGATCTGCAACCACCCGGCTCACTGGGCAGGACAGGGTCCCTACACGCCCGAGCGCAGCGGCAAGTTCGAGCGGCTCGGGGCGATCTGCGAGGAACTCGCCGAGCGTCAGGAGCGCGTGCTGGTGTTCACGCAGTTCCGCGAGCTCACCGAGCCGCTCGCGCAATACTTGCAGCAGGTCTTCGGCCGTCCGGGACTCGTGCTGCACGGCGGGACGGCGGTGGCGAAGCGCCGCGGCCTGGTGGAGCAGTTCCAGCGTGAGGAGGGCCCGCCGTTCTTCGTGCTCTCGCTGAAAGCCGGCGGCACGGGACTGAACCTCACGGCGGCCTCCCAGGTGATCCATTTCGATCGCTGGTGGAACCCGGCGGTGGAGAATCAAGCGACCGACCGGGCGTTTCGCATCGGTCAGCGGCACAACGTGCTGGTGCACAAATTCGTCTGCCGCGGCACGGTGGAGGAGAAGATCGACGCGCTCATCGAGGCCAAGCGTGGGCTGGCCGAGGAGCTGCTGGCGCAGGGCGGTGAGCGGCTGCTCACCGAGATGAGTGATGCAGAGCTGCTCGCGACGGTCGCGCTCGATATTCACAAGGCGTGCGATTCATGATGCGTGTGCCAATCGCGAGGTGAGCGGCGATGAACTGGCGGATGTTTGCACGCAAACCGAGCGTGGGTGAGCAGAAGGCGCGCGCGTTGCGTGCGGGGCAGAAGTTGTCGAAAAAGGCCGGCCAGGAGGGGCGAGCCCTCAGTCCCGTGAGGCTCGCCGGGCGCGCCATTGCGAGCAGTTTCTGGGGCAAGGCCTGGTGCGCGAATCTCGAGGCCTACCGGGACTACGAATATCGTCTGCCGAGAGGACGTAGCTACCTGCGCAGCGGCGCAGTGCTCGATCTGAAGATCGAGCCGGGGCGGATCGCGGCCGTCGTGGCGGGATCCCGGCCGCACCCCTATGAGGTCGAGGTCACGATCCAGGCGCTGGAGACGACCCGGTGGTCGGAGCTCAAACGCCAGTGCGCCGGGGAGATCGGCTCGCTGATCGAGCTGCTCGAGGGGCGGCTGTCCGAACGGGTGATGCGTCAGGTCACCGATCGGACGCAGGGACTGTTTCCGAAGCCCGGGGACATCCAGATGAGCTGCTCCTGCCCGGACTGGGCGACGATGTGCAAGCACGTCGCGGCGGTGTTGTACGGGGTGGGCGCGCGGCTCGATACGCAGCCGCAGTTGCTCTTCACCCTGCGCCATCTCGATCACGCCGAGCTGATTGCCGCCGCGGTCGATGGCGAGGGCGCGCGGGGGAAGACGCAACGCAAGACGATTGCCGAGGCAGATCTCGCCGGCGTGTTCGGCATCGAACTGG
>JAKBCE010000103.1 GCA_021808195.1 Pseudomonadota bacterium | reverse complement strand
CGATGCGGCCAATGCCCAGGCCAATGACCAGGCGATGAACTCAGCGGCTCGGGAGCAGGCCCGCCAGATGGCCCACAAGGCCATGGATTACCGGCGCGCACTCAGCGCGTGCCTGCAGGCACGCGGCTACAGCGTGCGATAGACGGATCTTGGGTCCGGGCCCGGCGGCCCGCCGTTTCCCGTTTCGATTCGATACCGCCCCGAGTGGCCGCGGACGCTCAGCGCCGCGACGCCGTGCCCGCCGCCGGGGGCGCTCGGCTCGGTTCACCTCCGTGTTTGTTTCGATGCGCAGTGTGTCGCGTCGCGTCGCCGATACATCCAGGCGCAGCATTTGGGCACCGCAGGACGCGGCCAGTGCGGTCGTGCCGTGTAGCGCCTTTGCAGGGTGCTTGACAGCTCACGATACGGAACGTAACTTAAGTGGAAGCGTTTCCACATTTGCGTTCCATCGGCGTGCGTTGCATGAGCGCAACAAATCGCCAGTCGTCACTGTGTCATGAGGGGGGTTTGTACATGAGTCGGAAGACGTCGCGTAACGGATCAAAGAACGCCATGAAGAAGGGGGCTCGTCTCGCCGGCCTGGGCCGCGCGGCGTACGGCAACCTCGGTCTATCGGGGCTGGCACTCGGCTCGCTTTCCTTGGGCATTGGCGGTGTCGCCCATGCCCAGAGCGCCCCGACTGGAAAGCGCTCGGACCAACCGGCTGCGCCCGCGAAGGCGGCCAAAGTCAAGCGGCGCGGCTTCAAGGCGACTCCGCTGGCCTCCGCCGCTTCATTTGGTCCGAATGGCGCGGGCCTGTACGCGCAGAACAGCGCGCCGGCCGGCACTGCCACTGCGGCTGCCAACGGCGAGACACCGACCATCCACATGGCCGGACAGTCATCGGCCACCACATTGGCGCCGATCGTCGTGACGGGCATTCGCGGCTCCTTGATGCGATCCCTCGCGATCAAGCGTGAGTCGATTGGTGTGGTCGATGCGATTTCCGCCGAGAGCATTGGTCAGTTCCCCGACTCCTCGATCGGTGGCGCGCTGGCGCACTTGCCCGGCGTGACCGTCAATCGCGGCTCGATTACCTCCGGCTTCGTCGCCGGGCCGGCGACCGGACTGGCACAGGGGATCAACGTCAACGGCTTCGGCGGGTCGTTCAATACCGTCCTCGTGAATGGCCGCCAGATCGCCTCGGGCAACGGGCAGAACTTCGATTTTGCATCTCTGGGGGCGATGTACGTCGGGCAGATCGACGTCCTGAAGACGCCCGATATGGCCTTGTCTTCGGGAAATATCGGCTCGGTCATCAACGTCAAGATGCTCACGCCCTTCGAGAATCCCGGTTTGCATGCGGGTGTGAACATCGGCGGGACCGATTACACCATGAACGGCGGCATCCGCCCGGCGGTCGGCGGTCTGTTCAGCGATACTTTCGATCACGGCAAGTTCGGCATCCTGATCGACGGCGACTATACCGATTACCACACCACCGCTCATCACAGCGACGTGGCGGGTTGGGAAGGCGTCACGGCGGGGAATTTCGGCTGCGCGAATCTTGCGGCCAACACCACGACGGCATTCGGCAGCACCGGTTGCGCCGCTGTTGGGCCGGGCGCCACCGGCAACGTTCAGGTGCCGGTCTGGTATCCGCAGCAGCTCAGCATGTATCTCGAGCACGTCGATACGCGCAGCAAGGATGGGCGGGTGGTGTTGCAGTGGCATCCCACCAATGCCGTCATGGTGACTCTCGATGATAATTATTCGTCAACGGACGAATATGATCAGAGCTGGGGACGTACGACCTGGTTCGGCGCGTTCCCGGACTCGACGGTCGACAGCAACGGCACCATCACGAACTTCAATTACCCCGGCCCGACGGACCTGCAGGCGGAAATCGGTAACGCCTACATCGTGACGAATACCTACGGGCTCAATGTGCTGTGGAACGTGAATGCCGATTGGACGGTGGAGGCGGACGCGGATCAATCTGTGTCTAAATTCAATCCGAACGGCAACACTAATACAGTCGAGGGCGATGTCGGTTACGGCGACGCCACCAATGTCTATACCGGCGGCCTGGTGGCGAGCGGCAGCAATGCAGTGCCGTACTGGAGCGCCTACGGACCGAATGCGGTTGCCTCGGGCTCCGGTGTGGTCGCCTCGCCGAATTACCTCGGTTTGAATCCGTATATCATCGGCTCGCACATTCTTCCGCTGACGACCAACGAAAATGCGGATCAGATCAATGAGGGGACGATTCGTGCGACGTGGGCGCCGGGCGACAGCACGAAATTGACCTTTGGTGCCCAGTTCCTCGATGATGATTGGAACACCAAGACATTTAATACTTTCCAGAACAATTACTGGGAGCTGTGGTCAGGCTACGGTCCGGCTTCCGGCAATACTCAGGGCGTTACCGTTCCGTCATCATTGTTTACCGTGCTGCATACCGGCACCTGGATGCCGGGATACAGCGGCAACGGGAATCTGCCGAATCAGTTCCTCTACTACAATCCGTGGTCGCTGCTGAGCTACCTGGAGACGCAACCGGTCGATTCGGGGTGGAATCCGACCACGGGTTACCCGCGCTATACCGGCGGCGTTCCCACGCAGGTGCTGGTGCCGAACTCGGTGCAGCACGTGGCGCGTATGAACTACTCGCCGTTCGTGCAGGTCAGTCACAATTTCCGGGTTTACGGGATGAAGCTGATGACCCGCCTCGGAATGCGCTACCAGCGTACCGAGGAGCAAATTGCCGGTCTGTCCGCGCCGCTGACGTCTGTCGCCTGGCAGGGCGCGGCGGATCCGACGCAGTATGTCTTCGCTGTGGGCGCCCCGCAGTGGACGCAGACTTCGCTGTCGTACGGATACTTCCTGCCGTCACTCGACCTCGCGCTGTGGCCCACGCATGATCTCGAGGCGGCGTTCGACTTTTCGCGGACCGAATCCGCTCCGCCGAACGGCCAGATCATTCCGAATACCAGCTTCGGTGGTTTGGTGAACGCGCTGACGGCAACCGGAAATAATCCGTACCTGAAGCCGTATCTGTCGAACAACTTCGACTTCCGTCTCACGTGGTACTACAAGCACGGCGATTACGCCGAGTTGCATCCGTTCTACAAGCAGGTGTCGAATTTCCCGACCTCCAACGTGCAGAACGTCACGGTTCCGATCAATGATCCCGCGCCGTGTTCCTACAACCAGAACGGCCACATCCTGTTCACCGATGCCAACTGCGGTAAACCGATGGTGTTCGCGGAGACGACCTACACGAACAAGCTGTCGGCGGACGTCACCGGCGTGTCGGCGACCTGGCAGCAGCTGCTGCCGTACGGATTCGGCATTCTGATCAACGGCACGTGGATGCACAGCAATGCGAACTTCGACAATTACAATCTGACAACGAATCAGTTCGCATTGACGGGTGTCGGCAACTCTGCCAACGGAACGCTCTTCTATCAGAAGGGCAAGTGGCAGGCGCGCATGACGGTGAACTGGCAGGGCAAACTGCTGCTCGGCCTCGGTCAGCAGAACGACAACAGTGCGTTCGGCGCCGAGCCGGTGTACGAGGCGCCGTTCACCCAGCTGGACCTGTCGACCAATTACAAGATCGACAGCCACCTGAACGTGTACTTCACGGCGAACAACCTGCTGAACTCGATCTATCACACGTATGGACGGTTCTCCAACCAGACGTTGAATCTGATCGACTACGGGACTTCGCTCTCGTTCGGAGTTCGAGCCCAGTTCTGATCCCGTGAAACCGGTCCGCTCGGTGGTTATTGTCGGCGGAGGAACCGCCGGCTGGCTCACCGCAGGCATCATCGCCGCCCGCCTTCAACCTAGGATGAAGGCGGGCGGTTTCTCGGTCACGCTGGTCGAGTCGCCCGATATCCGCACCATCGGTGTGGGTGAGGGGACCTGGCCTACGATGCGCTCGACCCTCGAGCGCATCGGCGTGTCCGAGACTGCGCTGTTTCGCGAGTGCGATGCCGCCTTCAAGCAGGGCGGAAAATTCGTCGGTTGGACGAGCGGGGAGGCCGGGGATGCATATCATCATCCGCTGATGATTCCGCACGGCTTCTCGCGCGTGAATCTGGTGCCGCACTGGCTGACGGAGGGGCGCGCCGGGAGTTTCTGCGATTTCGTCACGCCGCAGGGGCGGCTGTGCGACCAGGGACTGGCGCCGAAGACGATCGCGCAGGGGGAGTACCGCTCGGCGGCGAACTACTCGTATCACCTGGATGCGGGCAAGTTCGGCCCGTTTCTCGCCAGGCACTGCATCGAGCAGCTGCGGGTCCGCCACGTCCTGGCGGACGTCACTGGCGTTAACCAGAGCGAGTCGGGCGACATCACGGGCCTCGAGACCGCGCAGGCGGGCACCCTCGAGGGTGACCTGTTCGTCGATTGCAGTGGTTTTCGTGCGCTGTTGCTCGGCGAGACGCTGAAGGTGGGTTTCAAACCGTGCTCGGATGTCCTGCTCTGCGATACCGCGCTCGCCGTGCAGGTGCCGTACGATACGCCCGATCAGCCGATGGCCTCGGAGACGATCGCCACGGCGCAGGAGGCGGGGTGGATCTGGGACATCGCGCTGCCGACCCGGCGGGGGGTCGGACACGTTTATTCGAGCCGGCACACGAGCGAAGAGCTCGCGCGCGAGACGCTGCTGCGCTACGTCGGGGCGCGCCATCGGGATCTGCCGGTGCGCAAGATTCCCATCCGTTCGGGTCATCGGCAGGTGTTCTGGAAGAACAACTGCCTCGCCGTCGGACTGGCGCAGGGGTTTCTCGAGCCGCTCGAGGCCTCGGCGATCGTCCTGGTGGAGCTCTCGGCGAAGCTGCTCGCCGAACAGATGCCGGCGTGCCGGGAAGTGATGGACATCGTTGCACGGCGCTTCAACGAGGTGACCGCGTATCGCTGGGGCCGGATCATCGATTTCCTCAAGCTCCATTACGTGCTCACGCGGCGCACCGACACGGCATTCTGGCGCGATAATGTCGACCCGGCGACCGTGCCGCAGCGGCTTCAGGATATGCTGACGTTGTGGAAATACCAGTCGCCGTGGTTCTTCGATGAGCTCGACCGGCTGGAGGAAGTCTTTCCGGCGGCGAGTTATCAGTACGTGCTGTACGGCATGGGCTTTCGCACCGAGGTGGTGCCGGAGGAGCGTGCCGAATCGTCCGCCAATGCCGCGAAGCTGGTCGAGGAGAATGCCCGGATGACCGCGCAGCTATGTGCGCGGCTGCCGAAGAACCGCGAGCTGTTGAGCCGCATCTACCAGTACGGGCTGCAGCCCGTTTGATTTGACGCGTACCGCCTCATGAGCAATATCGTACCGCTGAACAAAGAGAAATATCGCGACCTGAAGGTCGACGGACGGCCGTCGGCGGCGCACGGCGACAACCAGCACTTCGTGCAGGTGATCGTCGGGGAGTTCTCGCACCTGCTGGTGCACTATCCGATCCTCTTCGGCAAGCATAGGGACACCGGGCAGTTCTTCTGCGGCGCGATGCTCGGGTTCATCGAAGGTGAAAACCAGTTTCTCGACGACTGGCGCCGCGAGCCGGAGTTCTATCGGCCCTTGAGTCTGCAGCGCGGCCCCTTCTACATCAACGGTCCGGAGCTGGCGATCGATTTGGACGATCCGAGAGTCGGTGCCGAGAGCGGCCAGTCACTGTTCACCGAGCAGGGGCAGCCGAGCCGGTATCTGCAGCGGATCATCTGGGCGTTCCAGGATCTGCACCCGGGTATCGAGCAGACCCGGATCTTCATCGCGCGACTGCTCGAGCTGAATCTCATCGAGCCGATCGACATCGAGGTTGAGTTCGAGGACGGCACGCTGCGCCATTGCGATGGCTTGTACACGATCAATCAGGACGCTCTCGCGCGGCTGCCCGATGCCGTGGTAGTCGAGCTGTTCCGGCGCGGCTACCTGGCGCTGATCCACATGATGATCAACTCGTTGAAGCAGGTGCGGGTGATGGCGCGAGCAAAAAATGCGCACCTGCTGAAGCAGACTGAAGGGCTTGTGCCAGCGCACAGCGCGATCGGCGCGTGACGGTGCGCCGCCGGGATCCGGGTCCGCTCAGCCGGTGAGCTGATTCGCCGCGCGGAGGCGCCGCACTGAATCGCGCCAGAGGATCTTCGTGGCGATCTCCCGCTCGACGGGCAGGGCTGACCCGTAGCACAGGTTCAGCAGCCGGTGCACCGCGTTGGTCGCAATCTCGACCCAGGGTATGAGCACCGTGGTGAGCGGGGGCGCGGAGACGGCCGAGAGGTCGATGTTGTCGTAGCCCATGACCGAGATGTCCTTCGGCACCGATATCCCGATCTGACTCAGATAGGAGAGCGCGCCGATGGCCATTTCGTCATTGGCGCAGAACAGCGCCGTGAACGGCCTGTTCGTCTCGAGCAGCGTGCGCGTGCCGGAGCGGCCGCTCTCGGGCGTGAAATTTCCATGTACGCGCGGCTGGGCCTCGACGTCGATGCCGTACTCGGTGAGCGTCTCGTAGAACCCGCGCATGCGCAGTGCGTTGTCGCGGGATTCCTTCGGACCTTCAATGACCGCGAGGCGCCGGTGACCGGCCTCGCACAACGTCCGGGCGGCGAGCGCACCGGCGGCGCGGTGATCGGGGTTGAAGCACTGTTCCTGAAGGTGCGGCAGGCTGCGGTTCAACAGCACGAAATTGCGTTGCAGCCGGGTGATGTGTTCCGCATCGGACGGGGTGAGCGCCGTGCCCATCAGCAGCAGCCCGTCGCAGCCGCGGTCGGTGAGGAATTCGGCGCCGGCGAGAGCCTCTTTGCGTTCGTCGTGCGGCTCGAGACCGAAATTCACCACCATGTGGCATTGCTGGGCGTGCAGCGCGAGGAAGATCGCGTGCAGGATCGGGGTGTAGAACGATCCGGAGACCACCGGGATGAACACGCCGATCATGCGCGAGTGGCCCTTCTGCAGGACGCGTGCGGCGTGCGAGGGCCGGTACTGCAGCGCCTCGATCGCCTGGGTCACCCGCTTGATGGCATCCTGGGAAACGGGGCCTTTGCCGGCAATGACGCGTGAGGCGGTACCAACACCGACTCCGGCGAGCTTGGCCACGTCTTTGATGGTTGCCATCTGTATATATTATCAGAATTCGATTGCAGCCGGCCGCGGCCGACCTGACATGCGAATCGCCCGACGGGCAGGCCGGCGGTGCAGACACCCTAGGTAAATGCACCTAGAATTTCCCCCATTCAAGCGTTGGATGAGCGGAGCCGGTGTGAAAATTCTGTTCGTGTGTCTGGGTAACATCTGCCGCTCGCCGACGGCCGAGGCCGTATTTCGCGCCATGGCGGCGCGTGAGCTGCCCGAAGTGGCGCTCACCGTCGATTCGGCCGGTACGGCGGGCTATCACGCCGGGGAGCCGCCGGATCGCCGTACATGCGAAGCGGCGCTGCGGCGCGGGTATGACCTTTCCGGGCTGCGCGCACGGGTGGTCGAGCCGCGCGATTTCGAGGTGTTCGACCTGATCCTCGCCATGGATCGACAGAATCTCGAGACGCTCCAGCGGCGGGCACCGGCCGAGGCCCACACTCGGTTGCGACTGCTGCTGGAATTTGCCCCGCAGAGCGGTCTGATGGAAGTGCCGGATCCGTACTACGGCGGAGCGAATGGGTTCGAGCAGGTGCTCGATCTGGTCGAAGCTGCTTCGCTTGGACTGTGCGCCGCGGTACGCGGCGGGGAGTTGGCGCTGTAGGGAGGTTCGATCCCCCTGGGACGCGGTGCGTCCCAGGGGAACGAGGCCTATTCCTCGGTGCCGCGCCGGCTGGGCGTCCACTCGGCCGGCGCAGATGTCCACACCACGTGCGGTTTGCCGTCCTGCGCGCTGGCGGGCGGCGCTGAGACCGGCTCGACGTGCACGGTGGCCGGCTTCGGCTCCTCATGCCACGCTGCAGGCTTCTCCTCGCGCGCCGGAGCCGGAGCCGGAGCGAAAGTCGGCACCGGAGTCGGCACCGGAGTCGGGAGGCTCGGTGCGGCCTGCACCGGAGCGCTCGCAGGGGCCGGCTCGGACGGCCGGAATGCGGGGGCCGGCTCGAGCGATGCTCGAGTATCCCGCTCGGCCGGCGGTGTCTGCGCCTCATGTCGTTCGGCTGCGCCGAATTCGTGTGAAGCTTCGCGGGCGCTGCCGCCTTCACTCATTCGGTTCTCGCCCGCGGCATTCTCACCCCGCGCGCCGCCGCGCCGTCCGCCCCGGCGCCCGCGCCGCCGGCCGCGCCGCTCGCCGCGCTCGGCGGCGGGCCGTTCGCC
>JAKBCE010000102.1 GCA_021808195.1 Pseudomonadota bacterium | reverse complement strand
AACGCGTCCAGCCCGAACGATCCGTCTTGCCGAACTGATTCATACCTTGATCTCCCGAGCGCCTTGCCACTGAAGGGACCGCCCACCTGCACTGTGGCTGTCTCATACGCCCTCACCGCCGGCGTCCCCACTCGCCGCAGAGGGCCCCTCCCCACCTGCCAGTGCCTCGCGCCTAAGCCGCCCCGGCGCCCCGAACCGAAATCCCTGCACCACATACGAGTGTTCCTGCCGGCGCTCGCCCTGCGCGCAAGGGCGGCGCTCGGCGCGCACCTGCGCCTCGACGATGAGCTGATCTCCGGTACGGCTATGACGGGCGATCGCCTCGGCCACCGCGCCAAATGCGACGAAGCACACACAGGTGACGATCTCGCGCGAGCCGCCCTGCTCGTCCCGACCGGCATAATCATTGCCGATCAGACAGAAGCGAGCGACCGTCAAATCCCCTTTGACCACGAGCTGCGGGTTGCGCGAGAGATGACCGATCGCTGTGAGCGTGAAGCTGTTCATACCGAGACCCTCGGTGCCGGCACGTGCCGTGTTGGTACATGGCGCAGTCTAGGCAGAACACTCTGTATTGGAATTGAGTTTGCGCGCGCATTCGCAGAGAAAGGCACACGCCAGCTGCGATGCCCCGGTCGGCATGCGTATGCTGCGCTTCATCGCGGCAGCACGCCGGAGGGCTGCATCATGAGCACCCAACGACCCGACGAAGCGCATGCGCTCGAAGCATGCATCGAGGCGCTGGAGGAGACGGCCACGACGCTTGCGCACCACCCACCGCACGTACTCACCGCCGCCCTCGGCATTCACTTGCAGGCAGTTCTCGGCGTGTTGTATTCGTACGGAGAGTGCAGCGCCCAGCAGATCCGTTCCTGGCTTGAGGAGATCGAGCGCGGTGCTTGTGCAGAGGAGCCTTGAGACCTACCGATCGCAAATCCGCGGCCGTTCCGCCTCGGGCCTGAGGCATGCACACACGGCCTCACAGGGGGCGGGCAGGACGTCCACTCACCTGTGCGGATCTCGAGGCACCATCACCTCCTCGTAGTGGAGATGGTCGGCCCATCGACGGTAATAAGGCGGGCTCGCGGAATCTTCCGCGAGCAACAGACGGTTCCCCAGTAATGCCGGTAGAACGGACGTCGGCGGCTAAATGCCTGCGTACCAGGTGTATCCCTGATCTTCCCAGTACCCACCATTGCCTTGTCCGAACGGCTTGTAGCTCGACACCAATTGAATGTGCATCACATATTTGGCCATCTTGTAGCCGAGTTGGCGTCCCAACCTCAGGCGCAGCGGCGCCCCATAGGCGACTGGCAATGTTTCCCCATTTAACGCATACGCGAGCAGCGTCTGCGGATGAACCGCAGTGCGCATATCGATGCTCTCATAGTAGTAATCACTGCCATCGTCCATTGGATCGGCACAGAAGAACATCACATATCGCGCCTGCGGCTTGGGTACTACTTGTGCGAGCACGTCACGCAGCAGCGGCCCGGTCCACTGCCCAATGCAGCTCCATCCCTCCACGCAATCGTGGCGTGTGATCTGTGACTGCGCGGGCATGGCGCGAATATCATCGAGCGAGATTTGTTTCGGGCGTTCCACCAGACCATCGATCCGCAGCCGCCAGTCTCGGAACCCGTTCTTGGCCAGTGTTTGATATTCGGGATTGTCTGGATCGGTCGTGCCATTCGCGCGAAAGACGGGAGCAATGTCCGCGCGCGTGAACTCTGGGGCCAGCGCATCGCGCGACACCAGTGCGCGCTGGGCTGCGCGCGTCAACCACTGCGCCGAACTGAGCACGCTTTGGGTCTGCGGTAGATTCGACAATCGGTCGCAGCCGCCGAGCAACAGCGAGCCGGCACCCGCGCCGAGGCCGAGAATCAGGCGCCTGCGGCGCACACTGATGATTTTAGTCACGATGCGACTCCATGGCTTTCGCTTCTGCTTCGATGGCATAGCGTCCGGTTATCATCGAACGAATGTTGTTCCGAAGTCCCGACAGAATGACCATGACGATATGTACGATGAAGAATGCAAGCAAGGTCATCGCACAGATGAAATGGATCGTGCGCGCGCTCTGCCTGCCGTCAAACAGCCAGAGCAACGAAGGAAAGCCGGCATCTATTGTCGGTGACATCGTAAGACCCGTCAGAACGATTAATGGACCTACGATGAAAACAACGAATAGATAAGCGAGCTTCTGAATTCCATTGTAGCGGCGAGCTTCCTCGCCTTTCGGGAAGCGCAACCGCAAATGCTCGACGAGCGTATGGCCGAGGCGGCGCCAATCGGACCGGGTCAGCCACAGATCGCGCCGCAGATGCCCGGATGCGAGCCCCAGAAGCACATACACGGCACCATTGAGCACCAGGATCCATGCAAAGAAGAGGTGCCACAGTCGGCCCATGGCGAGCCAGGTATCGCTCGGTAGCGTTGCCCATCGCGGAAAGCCGCGCTCGGTGTATGCGCCATCACTCCCTTTCGACCAACCGAACAGCCCGGTGGTGACGAAACTATGCGATCCAATCGTCGTCACGCCCCACGTGTGTCCCTGACTGTCCTGCATCGCACTCATGCTGAGCAGCGGATGCGAAAAATGCGACGTTGTGCCCCAGTAAAGATCAGGCCGCGCATTGAAGATCTGCAGCCCGCTCATCAGCATGATCGCCAGGGTAAGAAAGTTGACCCAGTGGAGGATTCGTACTGCAATCGTGTGCCGGTACACGAAGAACTGTCTGCTCGAGCGCTTTGCTGGCTCGGGCGCAATCTGCCCTGATGTTCCCAGCCGGGATGTCGCTGTGCCGGGTTCGACTTCGATTCTCACGGTGCCTCCAGAGACGGATCGTTGTTCTTGGTGCCTGATGCCTCGGGCTCGTGACACATCATTCGTGGCGGAGTTCACTGCCGGGACGTACGCAAATCGAGCCGTACAACCTATCCATATGATCGTGGGTATCGGAACGATCGTGAGGTCGGCAGCGCGCATCAGCGCGGTGATTGGCGGAAAGATTACCGTTGCGCACGGAGGCACCCGGTCTTGGTCCCTTGATAGCTGCCCGACCACGGTTCCTCGACAAGACCAGCGCCCCTTTTATCGTTTCCCATATTGTAGATCACCGGACGAGCCAGCACCACAGCCCCCCCCTAGAAGCGGTTCGGGAACCATGCACAACGGCAACACGCGCGAGCGGCAGCACAGCCAGAACTCCCTCGCGCCCAGATTGGAGGATGGCCCGCCCGGTGCCCGGGAGATGACCGCACTGAGACGCGCACAGGTTCTGTAAGTATCTGATGCAAAGGCTCTACACAACCTTGCCTCGGGTTCCTGTTTGTCTCGAATCCGCGCAACGCATCTTACACGGGCTCTGCGCGCCGCAGCGGTGCGGACTGGAACGCCGGCGTGCGGCAAGCGCCCGAAGACTCAAGTTGGCAGCTCACGCACACAGGCCTCTTCTTCGTCGAACGCGCCCCCGGGGAGTGATATGGAAGTCGTGATTTCTTGATCGGCCTGGCGCACACTCTTCGGGTCGCTCCGCACAGTTGACTTCATTGCGAATTTCCATGCGGAATCGTCCAAATTGAGTTGCTGACGACTGAGACAACCCCCGCGCCTCTGTGGGACACATCAATGTTGGCTCATTCAGCCGAACCCACCTATGTCTGCACACCCCATTGGCGCGCTGAATAGGCCAGGCAATTTGGACATAGGAGGAAGGTGGCGGCGAGAATCCACGCCGCCTGCCGCTCTCGGTGCAGAGCCTTTGCCATAGGGATAGTAGGCTTCTTGTCCGGTTTGGCGCTGAGCACACAAGGTATACCGCTACGAACTACTGATTAACTCGTTGAGTCATACAACCCGGAAGAAGTTAATTTTCTGACGTAATTGGGCCCCATCCTCGGCAACGCGCAACAGAGGCGTGGCATTCCCTCGCCGGATCCGCTTCACGCTCCCAGCATCGACCCATCCGGCGTGTGCGCTCGTTAGAAGATTTCATGGCGGGTCAGCCGATGGCGGCCGTGAGGGCCGGTTGTGAAGGCCCCGCGATGATACGGCACCGTGCAAAAGTTCGAGTCCTGCCCAATCGGATTATCGGCCGCGAATTCATTCCGTGACCCACGCTTGGTGCTGCGGTTTCCGTTGATGCGCCGACAGTTAACCGGGGGTCGACGCTCTAACCGTGCCGGTAGCCTTCGATGCCCAGCAGGTGTGGCCACACCTTGGAATTGACGCGCCGGGAGTCGATTCGCGGTGTCATGCTGATCTGCTTACGTGGACGGGATGTCTGCTCCGCAGACGAAGCGGCATCCGCGTCTGTGACACCGGTTTCACCCCCGAGGGACCGCACCCCCGGTGCGCTTGTCCGGGTTCAACTCCGCGTAGACATCGAGTATCCGAATCCCGTCCGTGCGCATCTTGATGACGAAGATGAGCCTGCCCGTGGCTCCCACCGCGAGCGCGGGCTCACCGTTCACGGAAGCGGCCTCCAATGAAAGTTCGTGTGCGTGGCGCCCCAGCACCCCCAGCACGAAGCACGCCACGCGGTCACGGCCGCGAATCACCTTGCTCGCCGCCCGCGGGTGGTCGTCGCGATCGGAGGTCCAGCTCGCATGCTCCGCGACCTGCTCGATGGGTGCTGCCTTGTCCTGCGTCTGGATCGCGTGCGCGAAGCGGTCGAGGACGGCACGCGACCTCGCTCCGGCCCAGAAATTCAGCGATCTCGCCGTCGCCGGTCTCGAACACCTCATGCAGCAGGAGCGCGTCGCGCTCATCCGGTTGGAGCTGCTCGAGCAGGACGAGGAACGCGATCGAGTGTCTGGAGGAAAGCTCGGCGCGGGCGACGCGCAGCCTGTCGATGCAGTGGCGCGTGACCGCTGTCACCAACCAGGCTTCGCGCGAGCGCAGCTCCTGCGAAGCCCCTCGGTGCCAGCGAAGGTAGGCATCCTGCAGCTCATCGTCGGCATCCGAACACGGGGCCAGCATACGGTAGGCGATGCCGCGCGAATTCACGGGATTGGTCCTGCATTTGAGGCCCTTGGATGGAGATACCGGATCTTAGCGGCGTGGCGCTGGGCTCTTGTGACGGCGCGAGGCCGATGGGTTGAATCCAGCTCAGGGCACGCAACTGGAGCCGGAGAGGCTACCTAAGTCCCTGGGTTGCAAACCTCTGCAGGTCTTTGCGCCCTTCGCTGAGACGATGCGCCGTCCAACTCGCTTAGAGATACTCGGGGGATTGCCAAGCCGCTCGATCAGTCGCGATTCGCATGGGCAGCGGTGGTAACCCCAGAGCTGCGAGATTGCGAACGTGAGCGGGACCAGGTGCCCTGCGCGACGTTCAAGTTCGACGAGCTGTCCGCTGGCCAGATCCTCGCCAATGAGGCACCGTGGCAACGGCCACAAATCCCTTATCGAACCTCACAGATCTGGACGGCACCACAGCGTAGTCATGAGCCGATGGCGCACTGCCGCTATTGGCTGCACACCGGCGGACTCCAGGAGATCACCCGCAAGAGCAAGATCATGAAGCCGATGGCCTACGGCTCGCCGGATGAGGAGGACTTCTTTCTCAAAGTCCGGGCTGTGCTTCCGGGAATTGGGTAAAAAAAACGGGGTTTACCGCGGGAGGGGGGGAAGGATGCGGTAAACCCCGTCGCGACACCGCCCGATCAGGCGGCGCTTGAGTTAAGCAATTACGGCAGTGACTCCAGGTAGTCGGCGACCGCGCGCATCTGTGACCGGTGCAGCGTCGAGGCGACGCCGTGCATGATCGCAACTTTGCGCATATTGCTCTGGAACGACTCGAGTTGCTTCATGATGTACTTGGCGTGCTGGCCTGCAAGGCGGGGGAAGGCACTGCTGCCGAGCCCCTGCGGACCGTGGCAGGCCGCGCAGGCCGGTACGCCCTGCGTCGGAATGCCATGCTCGAAGATGTTCCGTCCCCGAGCGATGATCGCCTCCGGATGGGGCGTGCCGGGACCCGGCGTCTGACTGGAGAAGTACTTCGCCAGCGCGACGATGGTGGGATCGGACAGCTGATTGGCCATACCCCACATGTAAGCGATCGCATACGGATCGCCGCGAGTCTCGGCACGAAACTCCTTCAGCTGCTGCTCGATGTACCAGGCATGCTGTCCCGCGAGCCGCGGAAACATCGGATTGATGCTGTTACCCGTAACACCGTGACACGTTCCACACACCGCGACCGCCAGCTCCGGCGCCTGCTGCGGCGGGGTCGGCGCACCCTGTGCGCCGCTTGGCATACTGGCGAAGGTGAATGCCGCCGCCGAAGCGGCCAGCAGGCCACGATGCAACCAAACTTTCAGGCTATAGTTCCTCATGTCCCACCTCAGAATGCGTACCAGAGCAGCAAGTACATCGAGTCGTTATCCGATGCGCTGCGTCCCAATCCGTCGTAGTTGCTGCTAGCACCATTGAACTTGTTGTAGTGCGTATATTGCAGAGACAGCCGCACGTTCAGCCACGGGAGATACGAGACTTCACCAACGAACCCATCGGTATCGGGCGACCCATTCGCACTAGTCACCACACCGCAAGAGATCGAGGAGCCGCTCGAATTCGTGCACGGCGCCGCACCCGGTCCCGGATACAATGCGGTGTCACTCGTACCGGTAGTCGAGAACCAACCGATCTGGCCGCCGTAACGGCGCTGGTAGTAATAATTGGCCCAGATCCGCGTCGTGTTGAGACTGTCCGACCGGTTCGCTGCACCACCACTGAGGAAGCTCGCGGCCAGATTCATGTTCTCGTGGATGTGCGTGCCGGCGACACTCACAATGTTGTGCTCACCGACATATTGGTACTGGAAGTCCTCGGCGACATCCGCGAAGCGGTTGTCCGGCCCCATCAACGCCTGGCCGGCACCGGGGTGCAGCTTGAAGTCCTCGCCGTAGGTACCGACTTCGAGCGAATTCGCACCCCAGTCGTACTCGTAGGCGAGCCGCCAGTACGGCGAGAACCCTTCGATGACGTTACTGAAGGTGCCATCGAGCGGGCCAGCCTGTCCAGTGAGCGCATTGGTCTGGCCCTGCGGGGCGGAGCGATAACCGCCGAATTCGACGTACAACGATTCGTCGAAGTACAGATACCCGGTGAGCCCGGCGACGCTCTGAGCCATGGCGCCGTCGATCTGCGTGCCCGCGAGCGGCGAGACCACCGCGTTGCTGGCATCGTACGGGAAACCCCACGCGGGCGTGCTGTTCCACAGATCCTGCACCGTCGGGTTGTTGTTGAGCGACACGCCATAGGTCAGCGTGTGCGTGCCATCGAATACCATGGTCTTGGCAAAGCGCAGATCCGTGTTGTCGATCCCGATCGTGCCGCTGTCGTTGGCATAGGTGATCTGTGAGAACACGCCGAAGTGCGGTGCGATTCTGCCCGCGTAGAACAGACTCAGCTGTTGCGGGAATCCGGCCGTGCCATTTTGAGCGAGCCCGGGGGCCGCAGGGTTGGTGGCATCGGGCACGCGCTTGTTCAGCGTCGTGTACGAGATCTGAGTCATGATCGAGAACGTCGGCAGCTGCGAGAGCGAGAGGAGCTGCTGCCGGTCACTGTTCACGGCACGCACCTGCTTGAGGTTGTCGAGCACGTAACCGTTGGCCTTGAACACCCGGCCGAAATGGGTCAGCTCAGGAAATACCGTGTGGCACGCAGCGCATGCCATGCCGGTCTGCCGAGCAAAGCTCGGCACGGCTTGGGCGGCGGGCGCCAGCAGCACACCGGCCGCCGCCACTGCCATCGCAAGCTGGAATCGTGTCTTCAGTCGCATCTGCCTTCTCCCATCCGCCATAAGAAGCGGAAACGCGCGCAGGATACGAAAGCGACTCTCTAGGGGGAAGCCGAAATGACCGCCAAGGGGTTTCGCGAAACCGAAACATCAGGCGGATTTGGTTGGCAAAAATCACACATCCGCGCGATTCACGGCAAATGCGGCGGATGCGGCCTCCACATGCGTCGCGCGGGGGTGGACATCGGCCGATAGGTCGGCGCTCGTGGCGGGGATGCAACGGCATCGGGCGTGACGGGAGAACTCAGCGGCCGGTACATCGGCGGCGGGGAGCGCGGAGGTACGTAATAGTACTTAGGAACTGAGCGGGCGCGCGTCCAGTCGGGCTCGGCGGAAATATCCTGCGGGCGATACATCGGCGGCGCGGGGCGAGCACCCGGCGCCGCGTTCATCGGCGGGCGCGCACTCGGCGCAGCCCGCTGCCACTGGGCCGCACGGGGAGGATGGTATTGCGGCCTCGGCACGTGCCGTTGTGGCAGCGGCTGCGGTCGTGCAAAGCGCTCGCCCGGCGAAGCCTGGCCGGAGAAACTCTGCGGCACCCAC
>JAKBCE010000101.1 GCA_021808195.1 Pseudomonadota bacterium | reverse complement strand
GCGCAACACGCTCAACGTCGGCTACAACCTCGATCTGCCCGAGCATTACTTCGTCGGCACGAACGTCTCGGTCAACTCGGGGCTCTCGAACGGCTTTGCCGGTCCGCCGAGCTATGAGCCGAGCCACTTGCCGAGCTACGCAATCATTGATCTGACCGTGGGGCGCAACTTCAGCCGCAATCTTCAGGTATCGGTGACGGCGCTGAACCTCACCAATAAGCACCTGATGACCGACAACAGCCTCACCTTCGGCGGGGTGCACTGGAACAATCCGTTCCAGATCTACGCCCAGCTGCGCTACCAGTTCCACTACTGAGTGCGCGCGCGCCGCCAGGGACGGCGGCGCCTGTCTTACCAGAAGGCGGCCACGATCGCGGCCGTGAGCACCAGCAGCCCGGCCCCGGCGATCTTCACGCTGCGCGGCGTTGCGGGGTGCTCGGGGCGGGCAGCGGCCGGCTCGCGGGGCAGCGTCAGGCTCGCCAGCACGAGCGCGGCGAGCGAGACGGCGAAGCCGAGTCCGGCGACGTTGAGGAACTGGACGTGCGCGATGCCGAGGATGGCGAGCCCATAGAGCAGAGCACCGAGGGCGGTGCCGGCGAGCAGGCCGGCGAAGGCACCGCGGGCATTGGCGCGCGGCCAGAGCACTCCGGCGAGGAACACCGCCGCGACCGGCGGGGTGAAGTACGCGAGCACCGCCTGCAGGTACTGCCAGAGCGAGGGGAAGCGGGCGATCTGCGGCACCCAGGCGGCCGAGACCAGCATGGCGAGCGCCGTTGCAATGCGTGCGACGCGCACCGTGCTGCGCTCATCCAGATGGGGACGGGCGCGGCGGATGAAGTCGATCGACAGCACGGTGGCGGCGCTGTTGTAGGTGGCCGAGAGCGAGGCCATCAGCGCGCCGAGGAAGGCCGCCAGGAATACGCCGAGCACTCCGGGTGGCAGCAGCGTCAGCGCCAGGCGGATGTACACGTCATCGTCGCGGTGCAGGTGGGCGAAGAGCGCCCGACCGGCGAGCCCCGGGGCGACGATGAGCAGCAGCGAGGTGAGCTTCAGAGCTCCGGTGAGCAGCGCCCCGCGCTGCCCGTCGGCCACCGAACGGGCCGCGAGCGTGCGCTGCACGACGGACTGGTTGGTGCACCAGTAATAGAGCGCGAGCACGGGCATGCCGAAGACGAGGCCGGTCCAGGGCATGTACGGATCGCTCGCCGGCAGCACCAGATGCAGGTGTTGCGCGGGGTTGGCCGCGAGCACCGCGTGCCAGCCGCCGGCGGCGTGGATCGCGAAGCCGGCGAGCAGGCTCGCCGTCCCGATCATGACCACCCCCTGCAGCGCCTGAGTGCGCATCACCGCGCGCAGTCCGCCGGTGAGGGCGTAGAGGGTGGCGAACAACGCCAGCGGGGGCACCGTGGCGATGAACGGCAAATGCGGCAGCAGCGCATGCACCACCAGGGCGGCGCAATAGAGCGAGCCGGCCGCATCGAGCAGGACGTACAGCAGGATCGAGAGCCCCGCGAGCCAGACCCGTGCGCGCCGGTCGAAACGCCGCTCGAAGTACTCCGGCACGGTGTAGATACGCTGGGCGAGCAGCCGCGGCAACAGCCAGAGTGCGAACACGACCAGCGTGACGGTGGCCACCCAGTCGTAGTTGTAGACGGAGATGCCGAGCGCGAACGCCGAGCCGGTGATGCCGATCAGCGCGCTGGGGGAGAAGTTCGAGCCGATCACCGCCAGGCCGATCATCGGCCAGGAGGCGCGCTGCGAGGCGAGGAAGAACTCGGTGCTCGAGACGCGCCGGCGCGAGCCGGCGAGGCCGGTCACCAGCACGCAGGCGAGGTAGGCGGCGACCACGGCTCCATCGGTGAATCTCAACGCCAACGACCTCGCGGTGCGCGCCGATGCGGCGCGCGATCCGCGCAGTGAATAACATCCACCGTTCGGTTGTCGAGTGCGCGGCCACGCAACGCACTCGCCGATTGACAGCACCGGCGCCGTGCAGGATACTCGATTTGGGTTGGAAACGTTTCCATACGAGCCCGGTCGCGCTGTGTCGCCCGGCACCCGAGAGTTCCTGCGGAGCGCGCCGCCCGACCGGCCGCAGGGTGCGGGGAGCGCCGGCGGCGTAGGCATCGGGGGAATCCGCGAGCGGCGCGCTGCGCCGCTCGAATCGATCGAGGTCCCGAGCGCCGGGGTCCTCCGGAGTTCAAACAGTGATGCATCGAATCAGGGGATCCTTTGCGCCCGCAGCGCTGCTGCTGGGCGTGCTCGGCGCGCACGGAGCGTGGGCGGGTGACGCACGGCCGTGGCTGAACCCGAGGCTCTCGCCCGATGAGCGCGCTGCGCTTGCGGTGCGGGCCATGACGCAGCGCGAGAAGTTGAGCCTGGTGTACGGCTATTTCGGCTCGGTCATGCCGGGCACCCACTACGTGCCGCCGCGCGCCGTGCGCATGGGCTCGGCGGGCTACGTGCCGGGTGTGCCGCGGCTCGGAATCCCGCCGCAGTGGGAGAGCGATGCCGGACTCGGTGTGGCGACCCAGCGTGCCTCGAGCGACGTGTTCCGGGAGCGCACCTCGCTGCCCTCGGGGCTTGCGACCGCAGCGACCTGGAACCCGCAACTCGCCGAGCGCGGCGGGGCGATGATCGGCGCCGAGGCGCGCGCCTCGGGGTTCAACGTGCTGCTCGGGCCGGGCGCGGACCTGGTCCGCGAAGTGCGCGGCGGACGGGATTTCGAGTACGTGAGCGAGGATCCGCTGCTCACCGGGGTGATCGCCGGCGCGGAGATCCGCGGCATTCAGTCCCAGCACGTGATCGCGGTGCTGAAGCACTTCGCCATGAACGACCAGGAAACCGGCCGTATGGTGTACGACGCGCGTATCGGGCGCGCTGCGGCGCGCGAGTCGGACCTGCTCGGCTTCGAGCTCGCCATCGAGCGCGGCCATCCCGGGGCGCTGATGTGCGCCTACAACCGCACGCGCGGGCATTACAACTGCGAGAACTCCTGGCTGCTGCGCCACGTGCTCGACGGCGACTGGGGTTTCCGCGGCTACGTCATGAGCGACTGGGGCGCCACGCACAGCACGGTGCGCTCGGCGCTCGCGGGGCTCGATCAGGACTCGGCCTCCAGTGTGTTCGATCACCGTCCGTACTATGGAGCGGCGCTCGCGCAGGCCGTGAAGGACGGCCGGGTGCCCGAGCGGGTGCTCGATGAGATGGACCTGCGCATCCTGCGCTCGATGTTCGCCGTCGGGGTGGTCGATCACCCCATCGAGCGCCGCTCGCACATCAACTTCGCGGCCGACAAGGCGGTGGCCCAGGCCGACGAAGAGCAGGGCATCGTGCTGCTGAAGAATGCCGGGGCGGTGCTGCCGCTCGCGAGCACGGTGCACCGGATCGCGGTCATCGGCGGCTACGCCGACCGCGGCGTGATCGACGGTGGCGGTTCGTCCACCGTCTTCCCGGTCGGCGGCAGCGCCGTGCGCGGGCTCGGACCGAAGGACTTCCCCGGCCCGGAGGTCTATCTGCCTTCGGCTCCGCTCGGCGCGATGATGGGGGAGGCACCGCAGGCGCGCTTCCGCTACGCCTCGGGGCGCAACCTCACCCATGCAGTGCAGATCGCGAAGTGGGCCAACCGGGTCGTGGTGTTCGTGACGCAGTGGGCGGCGGAGAGCATCGACGTGCCGCTGAACCTGCGTACGCAGAACCGGCTGGTGGCGGCCGTGGCCCGCGCCAATCCCCACACCGTGGTGGTGATCGAGAGCGGCGGACCGGTGCTGATGCCGTGGCTCGGGCAGGTCGAAGGCGTGCTCGAGACCTGGTTCCCCGGCACCGGCGGCGGCACGTCGATCGCCCGGGTGCTGTTTGGCGCGGTCGATCCTTCCGGTCACCTGCCGGTGAGCTTCCCGGCTTCGACCGCCGAGCTTGCCTTCCCGCAGCTGCCGGGCGCGGGCCTGCCGCCGGGCAAGCCGTTCAGCATCGACTACGGCCGCCAGGGCGCGGCGGTGGGTTACCGCTGGTATGCGCTGAAGCACCGCAAGCCGCTGTTCCCGTTCGGGTTCGGGCTGTCGTACACGCGCTTTGCCTACCAGGGGCTGCAGGCGTCGCTCGTGCACGGCCGTCTGGTGGTGCACTTCACGGTGCGCAACATCGGCGGGCGCGTGGGGGCCGCAGTGCCGCAGGTGTATGTCGCGCCGGCCGACGGTTCGGTGCCGCGCCGGCTCGCCGGCTGGCGCAAGGTGCGCCTCGCCCCCGGGGCCGAGCGCACGCTCACGGTGACCGTCGATCCGCGGCTGCTCGCAGAGTTCCACACGAAGTCCCAGCGCTGGGTCCGTACGGCCGGATCGTTCGAGCTGTCGCTCGGGGATTCTGCCGAGCATCGGGTGCAGACGGTCCGTATCCGCCTGCCCGCCTGGCAGCACTCGGCCCGCTGGCCGGTCGGCTACCGCAGCGCGGCGGTCCCGCTCCGCGCGCCCTGATCCCCCCGGGGCGCTTCCCGCCTGCCGGGGCCGCGATATGCGGCCCCGGCAGGGTCCGGGCGGCCTGCGCCTCCCGGTCTTCGGTCCCTCAAGCGGCACAGTGCGGCGCGGGAAACTGGCGTGCTGACGGGCGCCGATGTCGCATCCTGTGACTTGGGACACACCCGAGGCGCACACCGGACCGGATCATCGTTCGCGGCTGAGGCTGATGCGAGCCGGGAAATGATGCCGTGGTGATCGCGCTCGTCGTACCGACGCTGTATTTTCTGGCAGGCGCGATCGTCTGCGCGATGCTGCACGTTCTGGCCGCTGCGGCGGCGCGCCGGACGGACCGCTCGGCACTGGTGGCGTTCGCGGGCTTGGGCCTGTTCGCCGCGCTCGCGGCGATTTTCAGCGCCCAGAGTATGCAGGCTGCGAATAGCGCGCAGTTCCTGCGCGCCCTGAAACTCAACATCGACTGCATCATCGTGGCGACGGGCTGCGTCGCAGCGTTCATCGCGCTCTACGTCGGACATCATGGGCGGCGATCTCGCGCGCTGCTCGGCGCCTATGCGGCCGGCTGCGTGGCGTTGATCGTCGCCAACGAAGTGTTGCCGTACGGCATCCAGTATCGGCGCTTCAGCGGGCTCACCCGGCTCAGCTTGCCCTGGGGCGAGACCGTCACGCGTGGTGTCGGCCAGAGCGGACTGCCGACATTCGTCGGGGTGCTGCTGCTCTACGGGGTGATGATTTATGCGATCTGGGCGCTGTGGGGGCACTACCGCCGCACCCGCGAGCCCGGCGCGCGGTGGCTGCTGATCGCCCAGGGGTGTTTCGTGCCGCTGGCGGTCTTCGGGCTGCTGGTGCGCCTGGAGGTCGTGCACGGCTTCGAGCCCGGCCCGCTCGGGTTCCTGCTGGTGGTTGCGGCGATGAGTGCGGCGGTCATGTGGGAGACGCAGCATGCGCTGCGACTGTCCGAGCAGCGCTTCCGGGTGCTGTTCGAGCGTGCCCCGGCGGCGATGGTGGCGCTCGACGCGCCGAGTGGTCGCATCGTGCAGGCAAACGCCGTGGCCTGCGCGCTGAGCGGTTACGAGCCGCGCGAGCTGATCGGCAAGACGGTCGGGGAGTTGAGCGAGGCGACCCAGCCGCCGCAGACGTCCGAGCGGTTCGCGGCGCTGCGCGCCGGGACGCTCGAGGAGCAGCGCCTGGAGTGGATCCTGCGCGACAAGCACGGTGAGCCGCATGTCACGGACTGCTCCGTGACGGTGCAGCGGGATGCCGGCGGACGGGTGGCGACACTGATCGCGTGTCTGATCGATGTCACCGAGCGCAGGCGCATGGAAGCGGCCTTGCTCCGCGAGAGCGACAAGAATCTTGCCTTGCTGCGCAATTCGAGCGACGGCGTGCACATCCTCACGCCCGCAGGGCACGTGATCGAGGCGAGCGACTCGTTCTGCGAGATGCTCGGCTATCCGCGCGAGCAGGTGATCGGCATGCACGTGTCGCAGTGGGATGCGCTGTTCACGCCCGAGCAGCTCGTGGCGATCCTGCATGACCGCTTCGGTGAACCGCGCCGCACGGTGCTCGAGACCCGGCACCGGCGCCGCGACGGCTCGGTCATCGAGGTCGAAGTCAGCTCCGTAGCGATGCGCCTCGGCGACACGTCGGTGCTGTTCAATTCCTCGCGCGACATCACCGCGCGCAAGCACGCCGAGACGCGCCTGCGCGAGAGCGAAATCCGACTGCGCACGCTGATCGAGCAGTCGCCCGTCGGCATCTCCTTCAGCCGGGACGGTACGACGATCGATGTCAATGCCCGCTACGCGGAGATGTTCCGCTACCGCAGTGCCGCGGAAGTGCTCGACACCCCGTACCTCGATCGCATCGCGCCGCGGGCGCGCTCCGCGGTGCGCGAAATCATTGAGCGGCGCCGCTCCGGCCGTGACGCGCCCGCCGAATATGAGACTGTCGGGTTGCGTCGCGACGGCAGCGAGTTCCCGTTGTTCGTCAGCGCACGGCGGATCGTCCTCGAAGACGGTCCGCTCACCGTGGCCTGCATGCTGGACTTCACCGAACGCAAGCAGTTCGAGGATCGGATCCGTCAGCTGGCCTTCTTCGATCAACTGACCCGTCTGCCGAACCGCGAGCTGCTGCAGGACCGGCTCCGTCAGGCGATCTCCGCCTGCGTGCGGGCCGGGCGGCACGGGGCGCTGCTGCTGTTCGGACTGGACAACTTCAAGAGCATCAACGAAACGCTGGGTCATGCCTCAGGGGATGCTCTGCTACAGCAAGTGGCCGCCCGCCTCGCCGGGGAAGTGCGCGACGGCGATACGGTGGCGCGCATGGGCGGGGACGAGTTCATGGTGCTGCTGGAGGATCTCGGGCCGCAACCCTGGGCGGCGGCGGCGCACGCCGAATCGTTCGGCCTGAAGATCATGCGCATGCTGGGCTCGGCGCAGGGCCCCCTGGGTGATCAGGTGCACGTCAGCTGCAGTGTCGGTGCGACGCTGCTGCCCGGGCAGCAGATGGGCGCACACGATCTGATCCAGCAGGCCGATATCGCGCTGAATCAGGCCAAGGCGGCGGGACGCAACACGTTGCGCTTCTTCGATCCGCACATGCAGCAGATGGTCAGTTCCCGTGCCGCGCTCGAGGGCGAGCTACGCAAGGCGGTCGGTGCCGGACAGTTCCTGCTGCACTACCAGCCGCAGGTCGATGCGACCGGGCGGCGCATTGGTGCCGAAGCGCTGCTGCGCTGGAACCATCCGGTGCGCGGTCTGGTGCCGCCGGGGGAGTACATCGGACTCGCCGAGGAGACGCAGATGATCCTGCCGATCGGCGAGTGGGTGATCGACACCGCGTGCGCGCAGCTGGCGGCCTGGCGTGACGCGCCGGCCACCCGGGAGCTGACGCTCGCGGTCAACGTCAGTCCGCTGCAGTTCCAGCAGCCGCAGTTCGCCGAGCAGGTGCGCCGCGCCATTGGCCGCCACGGCATCGAGGCGCGGCGGCTGAAACTCGAACTCACTGAGACGATGCTGCAGGGGGACGTGCAGAAGACCGTCATGACCATGCGGCGGCTGAAGGAGGAAGGCGTGCAGTTCTCGCTCGATGATTTCGGCACCGGGTACTCATCACTGCAGTACTTGAAGCAGCTGCCGCTCGATCAGCTGAAGATCGATCAGACGTTCGTGCGCGACATCGTGACGGACCCGAACGACCGGGCGATCGTCGCGACCATCATCGCCATTGCCCGCCATCTCGGTCTCGATGTGATCGCCGAGGGCGTCGAGACACAGGCGCAGCTCGAGGTGCTGCGCGAGTGTGGCTGCAGCCGCTACCAGGGCTATCTCTTCGGTCGTCCGGCCGAGGCGCAGCGGCTGTTCGGGACGTAAGCTGCGAACACCGCCGATCAGGATCGAGTGGCGGAGTCGTTGCGCGGAAACTCGAGCCGCAGCGCCGCGCGGATCTGATCCCGCTGCCGGGGCCATACGCCCGCCTGCTCTGCATACGTCGGCCAGCGCTGCACGGCCGTGCGAACCTCATCGAGCAGGGTTTCGGCGCGTCCACGCTTCAGGCCCGCCGTCGCGGCGCACGCGCGGAAGTCCTCCAGGGTGAATCCGTCCCGTTTGCCATTGATCGTCATCTGGTGTGAGCCGGTCCAATGCCCCGCGGGGTTGTAGGCATACGTCACGTCGAAGGCCGGCGCGAGTGACCACTCTCCCTGGGGGTTCATCAGGAACGCGATGTTTTTCACGTGGTCGTCCTGGTTGCGGGCGACGACGTTGAACACCATGCGGCGAAACAGCTGCTCGGTGGCTCCCATCGGCAATTTCAGCCGCCGGATGACGCCAAAAGCCTGCTCGTAGGCGTGCGCGCCGGCGGCATTGAAGTCCAGATCGGCGAGCGCAGCCA
>JAKBCE010000100.1 GCA_021808195.1 Pseudomonadota bacterium | reverse complement strand
CTCATCGTCATCGGCGGCGGCAGCGGCGGGCTCGCCGCCGCGCAGCGCGCCGCGGAGTACGGCGCCAAGGTGCTGCTGGTCGAGTCGCATCGGCTCGGCGGCACCTGCGTGAACGTCGGGTGCGTGCCGAAGAAAGTCATGTGGTATGCGGCGGATCTGGCCGAGGGTCTGCACGACGCCGCCGGCTACGGCTTCTCGCTGAGTGCGAACGGCCATGACTGGCAGGCCCTGAAGAGCAAGCGCGACGCGTACATCGCACGCCTGAACGGCATCTATGCGGGCAATCTGGACAAACGCGGCGTGACACTGGTGCGCGGCCGCGCCGCGTTCGCGGACCGCACTCACGTCACGGTCGGCTCCGAGCGCTTCAGCGCCCCGCACATCATCGTGGCCACCGGCGGGCACCCCGTGGTGCCGCCGGTACCGGGCGCCGGGCTCGGCATCACCTCGGATGGATTCTTCGAACTGAGCTCGCGTCCCGAGCGCGTCGCGGTGGTCGGCAGCGGCTACATCGCAGTGGAGTTTGCCGGAATCTTTGCCGCCCTCGGCTCCCAAGTGGAGCTCGTGCTGCGTACCGGCGCGGTGCTGAAGCAGTTCGATGCCATGCTCGGGGAAGCGACGCTGAAGCTCCTCACGGCTCAGGGCGTCGTGGTGCACTCCCATGCGATCCCCGAGGCACTCTCGGGCGAGGCCGGCCACATCCACCTCACGACGCGCGATGGCCGCCAGCTCGGTCCGTTCGAGACTCTCGTGTGGGCCGTCGGGCGCGCGAGTGCCGTGGCGGACCTGAACCTCGGGGCCGCCGGGGTCGCGTGCGACGCCGACGGATTCATCCAGACCGACAAGTACCAGGCGACGAGCACGGCAGGCATCTACGCCATCGGCGACGTCACCGGCCGGGCGCAGCTGACGCCGGTGGCGATCGCGGCCGGGCGCCGCCTCAGCGACCGGCTGTTCGGCGGCCAGGCCGACCGCCATCTCGACTACCACAACATCCCGACCGTGATCTTCGCGCATCCGCCGATCGGCACCGTGGGCCTGAGCGAGCACGAGGCGCGCAACAACTACGGCGCTGAGAACGTCACGGTGTTCAAGTCGAGCTTCGTGCCGATGTACCACGCCATGACGGAACACAAGCCGCGCTGCGACATGAAGCTGGTGACCGTCGGCCCGGAGCAGCGCGTCGTCGGGGTGCACGTCATCGGACCCGGCGCCGATGAGATGATGCAGGGCTTCGCGGTGGCGGTGCGCATGGGAGCCAGCAAGCGCGATTTCGACGACACGGTGGCAATTCATCCGACCAGCGCCGAAGAGTTGGTCACCATGCGGTGAGCGGCGCAGCGCGCCAGTTGCGCTCCGGCACCGCTCGGGCAGAATGCGGACATGGATAATCCGCTGCTCAACCAAGACCCGCTGCCGCCGTTCGGGCGCATCAGCGCCGCTGACGTCGAGCCCGGCATCGGCGCGCTGCTCGGCGAGGCGCGGAGCGAAATCGAAGCGATTGCCGCGCGCGAGCCGCCGACCTTCGCCACCGTGGTCGAACCGCTCGAGGAGCTGCACCACCGCGTTGCACGCGCCTGGTCGCCGGTCAGCCACCTCAACGCCGTGCTGAACTCCGAGCCGCTGCGCGTCGCCTACAACGCCTGCCTGGGACTGCTGTCGGCCTACCAGACCGATCTGGCGCAGAACGAGAGGCTGTATCGGGCGTACCGCAGCATCGAGGCTCGCGAGGGCGCGGCGCTCGATCCGGTCCGTCGCCGTCTCATCGAACACACGCTGCAGGACTTCACCCTGGCCGGTGTCGGCCTGCCGCAAGCGGCCAAGGCGCACTACAAGCAGGTGATGCTCGAGCTGACGCAGCTGCAGGCGAAGTTCGAAGAGAACGTGCTCGATGCCACCAACGCGTGGAGTCACCACGTCACCGACCCGGCGCACCTGCGCGGACTGAACGAGACGGTCCTCGAGCAGAGTCGCCGCCGAGCACAGGAGAAGCACCTCGAGGGCTGGCTGCTCACGCTCGATCAGCCGACCTACGTTGCCGTGGTGACCGACGCGGAGTCGGCGGAGCTGCGCCGCGCGTTCTACACCGCCTGGGCGACGCGGGCCTCGGACCAGGGACCGCTCGCCGGTCGCTGGGACAACGCGCCGGTCATCGAGCAGATTCTCGCCAAACGGCATGATGCAGCCCAGGTGCTCGGCTTTGAGAGTTTCGCCGATTACGCGCTCGCCAAGCGCATGGCGCGCAGCCGCGGGGAGGTCCTGGGATTCCTCGAGGAGCTGGCACGCGCGGCCCGCCCGGCGGCCGAGCGGGAATTCGCCGAGCTCGAAGCGTTCGCCGGGCGGCCGCTGCAGGCGTGGGACGTTGCTTTCTACTCCGAACGGCTCCAGCAGCAGCGCCACTCGGTGTCCCAGGAGGAGCTGCGACCCTACTTCCCGTTGCCGCGCGTGCTCGACGGACTCTTTGAAGTCGCCGAACGACTCTTCGGGGTGCACATCCGCGAGCGCACCGGGGTGGCGGTGTGGCATCCGGACGTGCGGTTCTTCGACATCGAGCACAACGACCGCCCGATCGGCAGCTTCTATCTCGACGCCTACGCGCGCCCCCACAAGCGCAGCGGCGCCTGGATGGACGAGTGCGTCGGCCGCAAGCACCTCGCGAGCGGCGATGCGCTGCCCGTCGCCTACCTGGTGTTGAACGTGCTGCCGCCCGGGCAGGACCGCCCGGCGCTGCTGACGCACGATGACGTGCTGACGCTGTTCCACGAGTTCGGCCACGGGCTGCATCACCTGCTCACCCGCGTGGACTTCCCGAGTTTGGCCGGTATCAACGGCGTGGCCTGGGATGCGGTCGAACTGCCGAGCCAGTTCATGGAGAACTACGCGTGGGACCGGCAGGTGCTGGGGCGGATCTCCGGCCACTTCCAGAGCGGCGCGCCGCTGCCGGAGGCGCTGCAGCAGCGCCTGTGCGCCACGCGCAGCTTCCACGCCGGACTGCAAATGGTGCGGCAGCTGGAATTCGCGCTGTTCGATTTCCGCCTGCACGCCGAGTACGACCCGGGCCGCGGCGCCAGGGTGCTCGAGCAGCTGCGCCAGGTTCGAGCGCAGGTGGGGGTAATCCCGGTGCCCGAGTGGAATCGCTTCCCAATGAGTTTCGGGCACATCTTCGCCGGCGGGTACGCGGCCGGCTATTACAGCTACAAGTGGGCCGAGGTGCTGGCGGCGGACGTGTTCTCCGCGTTCGAGGAGCACGGCACGTTCGATCGGGCCACGGCGCAGCGCTACCTGGACAGCATCCTCTCCCAGGGCGGCAGCCGTGATGCACTCGAGGCCTTCATCGCCTTTCGCGGCCGCCCGCCGCAGGTCCAGGCGCTGCTGAAGCAACACGGCATTTCCGCACCTGCGCCGGTAACGTGACCCCGGTCGCGCTTCGGCGGATGCCCCCGGTGATTCTGAGCAGTGGCTCTCGGTATGCGGACCGGATTTGGCCCACAGTCGCGCCAACACCACGCAGGCCGTCGGCCCACCGCACCGGCCCCCTCAGCAGCAGAATGATCAGCGAGCGGCGCAGCGACTTCGACGTCACCGATACCGTACAGGTCAGCTCACCGGCCGCCGTGCTCGCCGCTGCGGAGGCACTGTTTGCGCCAACCTGGCCGAGCACGTCGCTCGAGCCGCTGCGGCGTGCGTTCGAGCACTTCGAGCGCCTGTTCGCCGGGGAAGTGCCCGGCTTTCACGGGGTCGATACGGTCTATCACGACCGCCAGCACACGCTCGACATCACCCTCGCGCTCGCCCGGCTGCTGGTCGGATTCGAGCGCCAGGCCGTCCCGGCGGCCCGCCTCGGCGGCGATCGGGCGGTGGTGACACTGATTACCGGGCTGTTCCATGACGTCGGCTATCTGCGGCGCACCGAGGAGTCCGAGTCGCGCAACGGTGCGGAGTTCACCCGCGTTCACGTCTCGCGCGGCGCGCGCTTTCTGGAGGATTACCTGCCGCGGATCGGGCTTCAGGCCTGGGTGGCGGTGGCGTGCGAGATCATCCATTTCACCGGCTATGAGCGCTCCCCGGCCCAGATCGAGACGCGCCTGCGCGACCGGCGCGACGTGCTCGCCGGCCACCTGCTCGGCACCGCCGACATGATCGCGCAGATGGCCGACCGCTGTTACCTGGAGAAGTGCCGCGACCGGCTGTACCTGGAGTTCGTGCTCGGCGGGGTGGCGCTGCCGACCTCCGCGGATGGCCAGACCGAAGTCCGCTACGCCTCGGGCCTGGATCTGCTGCGCCAGACCCCGCAGTTCATCGAGGACGTGCGCACCAAGCGGCTCGAGGGCGAGTTCGCCGGCGCGTACCGCTACCTGGAAGTGCTCTACGGCGGCCGCAACCCGTACATGGAGTCGATCGAGCGAAACCTGCAGTTCCTGCGCCGGGTGCTGCGCAGCGAGAACTGGCGGCTGCTGCGGCGCCGCCCGCCGATCTTCGCGGCCACCGCCGATCCGATGGCGACCATGCGCGGCCTCATGGTGAGCTACCTCAAGCGCGTCTGGTCGAACGCACGCGGCTAGCACGCCGCACCGCTCTGGCCGGCGCCAGCCTTACGTAAAGCGTTGACGCCCGCCCGGGTGGACTCTATTCTCGTCGCATGACCACCTATGCCTGGGTGCCTGGGCATGGAGAGCGGCTCGAGCCGCCTGGTACAGCTGACCCCCGCCCACCGGGGCACGCACCGCCGGCCGAACGCAGAGGACCGGGCCGCATGCCTACGAGGCCGTCTCTGCACAGCGGCGCTCCCGCGACTGCATACGCAACGGGCGATGATCCGGACCAACCTCTGCCGAGCGAGTGATTTGCGGTGAGCCGCGCTTTGAAACACCTGGGTTCCGTGCTGTGGGCGTTCGGCCTGACGCTGCTGGTCGCGCTCGCGAGCGGGGCCGCCGCGCTGTGGGGCCGCTGGCCCGGCACCACGGCCGTCACGGTGGCCGGTGCGGTGGCGCTCGCCGGCAGCGTGCTCGCGGCAGCCCGCGCCTGGCGCGCCGCGCGCGCCGCAGATCAGGCGGCCGAAGCACTCACGCGCAGCGCCCAGCGGATCGCCCAGGGCGATTATGCCCGGCCCGTCGAGGTGCGCGGTCGGGGCGATCTCGAGGCGCTCGAGCTGGCGATGGAGCGCATGCGCGCCCGGCTGCGCCAGTCGACCATCAATAAGGACTACCTGCGCAGCATCCTCGACAGCATGACCGATGCGGTGTTCCTGACCTCCCCGGACGGGGTGATCAAGAGCGCCAATGCCGCGGCCTGCAAGATGCTCGGCTTCGCCGAGGAGGAGCTGCTCGGGCGCAGCATCGTCTCGCTGCTCGATGAGAGTGTGCGCGGCGGCTTCGATCTGCTGCAGGCCGCGCAGGACACCCGCGAGAGCGTGGTGCGCACCCGCGACGGGCAGACCATTCCGGTTTCGCTCGCCGGCTCGCGCATCGAGACCGACGATCCTCAGTTCCAGGGCAACATCTTCGTCGCACGCAACGTCACGGAACGCAAGCGGGCCGAGCGGCGTATCCGCTACCTGGCGCGCTACGACACGCTGACCAAGGTCCCGAACCGCATGCAATTCCAGCACCTGCTGCAGCAGACGCTGGCGCGCGGGCTGCGCAGCGGACGCTCCGTGGCGCTGCTGTATCTGGACATGGACCGCTTCAAAGAGGTCAACGACACCTTCGGACACGACACCGGCGACCGCGTACTCGAGGTGCTCGCCGAGCGGTTGATCCGCGCCGTGCCGCAGGGCGCGATTCTCGGCCGGCTGGCCGGAGACGAGTTCGCGCTGTGCGTCCACGGACTGCCCGCGGAGAGCGACAACCGCGTGCCGGTCGGGCAGCTCGCGCGCGCGATCCTGAACGAAGTGGCGCGCGCCTTCCAGTTGAACCAACAGGAAGTGTTCCTCACGGCGAGCATCGGCGTCGCCTTCTGTCCGCGCGATGCGGAAAACGTAATCGATTTGATCCGCAACGCCGATGCGGCCATGTACCACGCCAAACAGAACGGCGGCAACACGTTCATGTTCTACGCTGCGGAGATGAACGCCGCGGCGGTGGAACGGCTGATCCTCAAGAGCAAGCTGCGCCGCGCGCTCGAGCGCGACGAGCTGGTGATCCGCTACCAGCCGAAGATCGAGCTCGCCACCGGACGGGTCGCGGGCGCCGAGGCGCTCCTGCGCTGGCGTCTACCCGGTCACGGCGACATTCCGCCCTCGCGCTTCATCCCGCTCGCCGAGGAGACCAACCTGATCCTCGACATCGGCGAGTGGGTGCTCAATCGGGTGTGCCTGGATTACCGTCAGTTGAAGACCTCGGGCGGTGAGCCGGGACGCATCTCGCTGAACCTCTCACTGCGCCAGCTGCGCCAGGCGAGTTTCATCCTGCGTTGCCGCTCGGTATTCCGCCGTCACGGCGTCTCACCCACCGCACTCGAGCTCGAGATTACCGAGACGACGCTCATGGCGGACACGAAGAACACGCTGCGGCTGCTCGAGGAGCTGCATGCGATGGGGCTGCACCTGTCGATCGATGACTTCGGCACCGGCTACTCCTCGCTCTCGGCACTGCAGCAGTTCCCGATCGGGACGCTCAAGATCGACCAGTCCTTCGTGCGCGACGTGCAGCACAACGCCGGCAATGCCACGCTGGTGCGCACGATGATCGAAATGGGCCACAGCCTCGGGATGGTGGTAGTCGCCGAAGGCGTCGAATCGGCCCAACAGTTGCACTTCCTGCGCGATAATGGCTGCGACCAGGCGCAGGGGCGCCTGTTCGGCGAACCGTGCGCCGCGGAGAGCCTGCTCGAGCTGCTGCGCCGCCAGGACGCCTCCGGAGCGCCCTTCGGACACCTGCTGCGCCAGGCGGGCGCGGTGAGTCGCCCCGCCTAGCGCCGAACGACCGGCGCGCTCAGCGCTGGGCGTGCAGGTGCGCCTCGAGGAACCACAGCTGCTTGTCGGCCTCGCGCGAGACTTCGGTGAACAAATCCGCGCTGTCGGCATCGCCGAGCCGCGCCGTCTCGTCGATGCCGGCGCGCACCTTGCGACCGAAGTCCGCCAGCGCAGTGGCCAGCGCCTCGAGGTGCGCCACACCCTCGACGATCTGCTCGGGGTAGGCCTTCAGCGTCGTCGTGCGCGACACGGCCGCCAGGGTTCCGCCCGCGGTTCCGCCGAGCGCGGTCACCCGCTCGGCAATACCATCGACGTGCGCCTCGATCTGCTCGGCGATCTGGTCGAACAGCTCGTGCAGCGCGATGAAATTCGGTCCCTTGACGTTCCAGTGCGCATGCTTGGTCTGCAGCGCCAGATCAATGGCGTCGGCGAGCCGTGCGTTGAGCAGACGGATCACCTGGGTGCGGGTGTCGGCGGAAAGATCGTTGCGGGTCTCGAACATGGCATTCTCCTCAGTCGCTCATCGTCAGTGCTGCGGCGGTGGATCTCACGTCGGCTCAATTAGTATGACGGTTCGCCGCGCCGCGAAGCGGGTGAGGCTGTTGTAGCACCGGGCGGATGACGCAGGCCAATCGCTAGTTCGGATCAGGATGATAAAGGGCGTCTATCGGCGCTAGAATTGCGGGCTTTCCCCGTACGGAACACACGCACCATGAAACCCGCAATGAACGTCGCGATTACCGGCGCCGCCGGCCAGATCGGCTATGCCCTCGCCTTCCGTGTCGCCTCCGGAGCGCTGCTCGGCCCGGATCAGCCCATCAACCTGCACCTGCTCGAGGTCACTCCGGCGCTGCAGGCCCTGAACGGCGTGGTCATGGAGCTCGCCGATTGCGCGTTCCCCGGTTTGAACAAGATCGTTGCGACGGACGACGCCAAGGTGGCGTTCCGTGACTGCCACGTGGCGCTGCTGGTCGGCGCCCGGCCGCGCGGCCCGGGCATGGAGCGCAAGGATCTGCTGCTCGCCAATGCACAGATTTTCTCCGCGCAGGGCAAGGCACTGAACGACGCTGCCGACCGCAACGTCAAAGTGCTCGTGGTGGGCAATCCGGCCAACACCAACGCGCTGATCGCGCGGGCCAATGCCAAGGATCTGAACCCGCGCAATTTCACGGCGATGACTCGCCTCGATCACAATCGCGCGCTCTCGCAGCTGGCCGAGAAGACCGGCACGCACGTGCTCGACATCCGCCGCATGACCATCTGGGGCAATCACTCCGCGACGCAGTATCCCGACATCAGCCACGCGCTGGTGGGCGGCAAGCCGGCGCCGTCGCTGGTGGACGCCTCCTGGGTCGAGCAGACCTTCATCCCGCAGGTCCAGCAGCGCGGCGCGGCCATCATCAAGGCGCGCGGCGCCTCGTCGGCCGCCTCGGCCGCCTCCGCTGCGATCGATCACATCCACACCTGGGTGCACGGCACCGCCGAGGGTGAC
>JAKBCE010000099.1 GCA_021808195.1 Pseudomonadota bacterium | reverse complement strand
TCGGGATTCCGATGCTGCCGGTCACGCACGGCGTGGAGTACACGCGCCTGCAGATCCTGCTGTACTCGGTGCTGCTGCTGGTGGTGACGCTGCTGCCGTTCATCACCGGCATGAGCGGCCTGATCTACCTGGCGGCGGCGCTCGCGCTCGGCGTGCGCTTCCTCGCCTACGCGGTGCGTCTGAAATTCGCCCCCCAGCCGCACCTGCCCATGCGGCTGTTCCGCTATTCGATCAGCTACCTGATGTGGCTGTTCGCGGCGCTGCTGGTGGATCACTATCTGCCGACGGCCCGGCTGCTGGCGCTCCTTCACGTGTGAGCAGAATCTCCCACGAGGAGAGCCGGCGCGTCTCGAGCAGCAGCACGCCGGACGCCTGGTAGTGCCCGGCGTCGAGTTGTCCGTAGTGTTCCGCACCGTGGTAGCCGGTCGCCGTACAGCTGTACACCGAGAGAATGCACCGCTCGAGCACCGAGAAGGTGCCCTGGACCTTGCCGAGCATGGCGTTCTCCGAAATCCAGCGCAGGCAGCCGCCCTTCTTCGCGGGCGGCTCGATCGAATAGGCGTTGCGGAACTCGACCGGCGGGGAGCCGAGCACCTTCAGGGACCCGGCGACCAGCCAGCAGTGGTTCTGGTGCGTGACCTCGGTGCGGCACTCGGCGAGCAGCGGCTGGCCGTCTTCGCGCCAGAAGGTGCCCCGACCGCTCCAGATGCCCGGTTCGAGCAGGTACGTGTGCGTCATGTGCGGCCGCCGCAGGACTCGCGCACCAGCAACTGCGGCGCAAGAATCATGTTCTCCGCCGGCCGACCTTCGATCTGGTTGATCAGGCTCTGCACCAGCACCTCGCCGGCGCGCTTGGTGTTCTGCGACACGGTAGTGAGCGCCGGGCGGGTCACCGCACCCATCGGAATGCCGTCGAATCCGACCACCGCCACATCCTCCGGAACCCGCCGCCCGGCGGCGGCGCCCCCAGGGCGCCGATGGCAATGAGATCACTCGCGGCGAACACCGCATCGAAGGGCAGGCCGCGATCGAGCAGCGCGCGCAGCGCGGCATGGCCGGACGCTTCGGTCGACACGGCCCCAACCTGCAGGCGCGGATCAGGCGTGACGCCCGCGGCGAGCAGCGTTTCGCGGTAGCCGCGATAACGGTCCGCCATCTCCGGTGCCGAGGCGGCGATGTCGCCGAGAAATCCGATGCGCTGCCGTCCGCTGCGCAGCAGATGCTCGGCAGCGAGCCGGCCGCCGGCCACGTTGTCACAGCCGATCGAGACACCCGGATGATCGGGCAGGATCTGTCCCCAGCGCACCAGGTGCGCGCCGTGCCCGATCAGCGCCTCGAGGCGCTCGCGGTAGGCGAGGTAATCGCCGTAGCCGAGCAGGATGATCCCATCGGCCTTGTGGCTGTCCTCGTAGTCGGCGAGCCAGTCGCGCAGCAGATCCTGGAACGACACGAGCAGATCGTAACCCTGGCGCGAACAGGCGCGGATGATCGAGCCTAACATCGAGTGGAAGAACGGGTTGATCGCCGAGTCGTCGGTGGTCGGATCCTCGAAAAAGAGCAGCGCCAGCGTCCCGGTGTGCTTGCGGCGCAGGCTTGAGGCGTTCTTGTCGACGTGGTAGTTGAGCTCGCGGGCCACCTCGAGAATACGCTCGCGGGTCGCCGGAGAGACCATCGGGTCTGCGCGCAGCGCGCGCGAGACCGTCGACTGCGACACTCCCGCCAGGTGGGCGATGTCGAGTGAGTTGGGCTTGCGGCGCTTGTCACGCACCGCGCAGTCCTCCGGCTGAACCCGGGTGTGCGTGTGATCCGCCTCGGCGGTTTGTCCGTTCGGCATGTACGCTCGCACGGCCCATCGGCCGCTCCCCCTCGCCTCGAATTGGGCACTTCAGCGAGCCTAGTCTAAATCATGCCAGCGGGTGCCCCAAATAGTGAATGTTGCGCAAGCGCCACATTTGGGCGGGCAATTGGCGGCATCCGCAGGCCGTGCATCACGACACTGTTGCGAACAGCACACCATGCGGCGGGAGCAGCGCTACCGTACCGTTCACGCTGCCGCTCTTAAGGCCGTGCCCGTTCACGGCGGTCACCGGGCCGGCCAGCGGCAGTGCGCTCTGCTGCGCCTGCCCGCCCAGGTTGAACACGGCCAGCACCGTCTGCCCGTCGAGCTGGCGGGTGAAGCCGAGCAGGGGCTCGGGCAGCTCGAGGAAGCGGATCGCACCCCAGCGCAGCGCCGGCTGCTCGCGCCGCCAGCGCAGGAAGCGCCGAAAGCCATGCAGCGGCGAATCCGGATCGTGCTCTTGCCGGGAGACGGCGAGGGGCAGGTGTTCGGCCGGGACCGGCAGCCAGGGCACGCCCCGACTGAATCCCCCGCCGGCGTGATCGACCCACGGCATCGGTGTGCGGCAGCCGTCCCGGCCCTTGAAGTTCGGCCAGAACGCGATGCCGAACGGGTCGCGCAACGCCTCGTAGGGCACTCCCGCCTCGGGCAGGCCGAGCTCCTCGCCCTGGTAGACGCATACCGAGCCGCGCAGCGAACAGACCATGGCGCTGAGCAGCGTGGCGAGGCGAGGGGAGGCGTGCTCGCCGCCCCAACGGGTCAGCACGCGGGCCACATCGTGATTGGAAATCGTCCAGCATGGCCAGCCGTGCGGCATGCGCTGCTCGAGCGCCTCGACCGTACTGCGGATGTGCGCGGCGCGGTACTCCTCGGTGAGCAGCTCGAAGGAGTAGGCCATGTGCAGCCGGTGCTCCCCGACGTACTCGGCCATGGTGCCGAGGGAGTCTTCGGACGAAATCTCCCCCAGCGCCGCGACACCCGGATACTGATCGAGCAACCGACGCACCCGCTCGAGGAACGCGAGGTTCTCCGGCTGGGTGTTGTTGTACCAGTGATACTGGTAGGCGTACGGGTTGTCGGGACTGAAGCCCCGACCGGTGCGCTCGCGCTCAGGTTTGGCCGGGTTGTCGCGCAGCCGCCGGTCGTGGTAGCAGAAATTGATCGCATCGAGGCGCACGCCGTCGATGCCGCGCCGCAGCCAGAACTCCAGGTTCTCCAGCATCGCGGCCGGTACCTGGGGGTTGTGGAAATTCAGATCCGGCTGGGAGTCAAGGAAGTTGTGCAGGTAGTACTGGCGGCGACGCGGCTCCCAGCGCCAGGCCGGCCCGCCGAAGATGGCCTGCCAGTTGTTCGGCGGTGAGCCGTCCTCGCGCGGATCGGCCCAGACGTACCAGTCCGCCTTGGGATTCGTGCGGCTCGAGCGGCTCTCATGAAACCACGGATGCTCCGCCGAGGTGTGACTGAGCACCTGGTCGATCATCACCTTCAGGCCGCGCCGGTGCGCCTCGGTGACCAGCCGGTCGAAGTCCTCGAGCGCTCCGAACATCGGGTCGACCGCCCGGTAATCGGACACGTCATAGCCGAAATCCGCCATCGGCGACTTGAAGAACGGCGACACCCAGATGGCATCGACATCGAGTCCGGCCACGTAATCGAGCCGCTCAATGATGCCCGGCAGGTCCCCGACCCCGTCCCCATTGCTGTCTTGAAAGCTGCGCGGATAGATCTGGTAGATCACCGCCCCCCGCCACCAGCGATTGTCAGTCATGTTCGTGCATTGCGTGTCGTTGGTCCTACTGTGACACAGCTCGGCGCCGCTGCGCGCCACCCCGGTCGTCCTCGCATACGTATTCAGCGCAAGTTTCGCATACGTATTCATAGCAAAGCGACGCCACGGACCGTCGTTGCGCCGCCGCATCGGCGCATGAATACGTATGCGGTCGCTTGCTTTCGCGGTGTTGCATACGAATCATTCGTGACAGTTTCATTGCGTCGGCGGCCGGCGTCACAGGTGCGTGCCCGGCAGTCGTCGCGAACCGCGGTCCGTCAACGGACCGGTCGTTGCCATGTACATTTTTGCCCTCGGGGGGGTCTCGTGATTACCAGTCGCAAGCGCAGCATTCTCGAATTGGCGGTCGCCACCGCCTGCTTCGGCGCCGCCGCCGTTGCCGCCGTCATTCCGGTCACGGCACACGCCGCGCCGCAGAGCGCAAGCGCGCAAAGCACCGCTCAAAAGAAGAAGGCCGCCAAGCAGGTGGCCAACGCCGATCTGCTGCACCAGGTCATCGTCAACGGCTTCGTCAGCAGCATCCAGAACTCGATCGCCATCCAGAAGAACTCCGACTCCATCGTCGAGGCGGTCTCCTCGCAGCAGATCGGTCAGCTGCCCGGCACCAGCATCGCCGATGCGCTGGGACGTCTGCCAGGCCTTGCGGTGCAGACCGTAAACGGCCGTCCGCAGGAGCTCACCATCCACGGCATGAGCTCGGATTTCATCTCCACGCAGGTGGACGGGGCAATCCAGCCGAGCACCGCGAACAACCGCGACGTGCAGCTCGACCAGTACCCGCCCAGCTGGTTCGATACCGTTATCGTGCACTTCAGCCCGAGCGCCGACATGATCGATCCGGGCATCGCCGGCACGGTGAACATGAAGACGATGCGACCGCTGTCGCAATCCAAGCCGGTCGCGACGCTGAATGCGAACTACCAATGGATGGAGCCGAATCAGGTCATGCCGGGTCCGGGCGTGAGCAACTCCGGCCATGACATCAACGGCGTGTTCGCGGACCAGTTCCTGCATCACACCCTGGGTGTGACCCTGGGCATCGACCTGGAGTCGAACCCTTCGCATATCCTGCACCAGGCGCCCTGGGGCTACGACAACATCGGCACCGCCAGCGCGCCACGTCTGATTATCGGTGGATCGAAGAACTACAACATCTCCGACCTGCTGGTGCGCAACGGCTATCTCGCCACCCTGGAATGGCAGCCCTCGAGCGCCTTCACCAGCACGCTCGATATGACCTACGAGAATACGAACGAGACGCAGCAGGCCAAGGGCGCGGAATTCCCGCTCGCCTACGGTAGCCACGAGACGATCGTGCCGGGAACGCTCAGCAACGGGTTCTACACCAGTGGCACGTTCCAGAACGTCTACCCGGTCATCCGCAACGACTACAACCATTACCAGGCACGCGTCTACAACGTGCTGTGGCACAACCATCTGCGTCTGGCCGACAACTGGGTGGCTGGTCTCAGCGGCAGCTACAGCCGCGCCGAGCGCGACGATCAATTCCTCGAATCATACTCCGGCTACGGCTACAACGGACCGGCGAACGAAGCAACGCTGCCGGGAACAAACGTCAACTTCTACGAGGGCAGCAACGGTGAGCTGTTCCTCAATCTGTCGCAGGGTTTGAACGGCAGCAACATCGTACTGACCGACCCGCAGGGCTGGGGCGCGGGCTCGAATCTGGTCCAGGCCGGATTCATCAATCAGCCGCACACCGAGGATCAAATCGCCAATCTCAAGCTGTCGGCCACCCACTACTTCGACCGCGGTCCCCTTTCGAGCATCGAATTCGGTGTTGACCGTCGTCGCCGCAACAAGACCTACAATATTTCGCAGGCGTTCCTGGTCCTGCCGGGTGCGCCGAACGGCTGCCTGCTGGTCAGCTGCGGCGCCACCACGACCGCGCCGATCACCTCGGCGGCCCTCGAGTCGAACACCACGGCGGCGCTCGGCTTCATGGGTGTGGGCCCCGAAACGCTGTACAACCCGTTCTCGCTGATCTCGACCGGCAATCTGGCGCTGTACCCGACGGCACTGTCCTCGATCGCCGTGCCGCCGAACTGGATTGTGAACGAAAACGACACGACCGGCTTCCTGCAGTTCAACCTGCATACCAACCTCGGTGACGCGGTCGGACTGCGCGGCAACTTCGGTGTGCAGGTCGTGCACACCGGGCAGACTTCGGAAGGCTCACGGGTGGCGCCGGGCTCAACCGCCGGCGGATCGGTCACGACGATATTGCTGCCGACGATGGGCGGCACGAGCTACACGCGTGTCCTGCCGAGCCTGAACCTGGTGTTCTCGCTACCGGACAACAATGACATTCGCGCCAGCGTTGCTCGCACGATGTCTCGACCGCGCATGGATAACATGAGCGCCAGCTTCGGCATCAGCACTAATGTCACCGGGCTGACGAACAGCAACCCGAACCTCGCGTACTTCAGCGGCACCGGCGGCAATCCGGCGCTGAAGCCGACGATGGCGACGAACTACAACCTCAGCATGGAGCACTACTTCTCGAGTCACGGCGGCTACAGCTGCACGGGCAACGAGGCGAAGAACTCATCGCTGTGCGCCACGGGCGGGCAGGGGTACGTACAGCTCTCCGGGTACTACATCGATCTGTCCGACTACATCAATCCGAACGCGGCGACGCTGGCAAACTTCTCGCAGTACGCCTCTGGATACCTGACGCCCGCGCAGCAGGCGCAGCTGGGTACCACGTACGGCATCCTGACGATCCCGGACAACCAGGGCACGGGCCACATCTACGGCGCGCAGGTCGCAACCAACCTGCCGCTGGGAGATCTGACGCATTGGCTGGACGGGTTCGGCGTGCTGGCAAGCGTGGATCGTACCTGGAGCGCCGTGTACTACCCGGGCAACAGCGAGCCCGTGACCGTCTCCGGTCTCTCGAAGTGGGATGATAATTACACCCTGTACTACCAGCACGGCGGCTTCCAGGCCAACGTGTCGGACAGCATCCGCTCGAGCTACCTCGGCCGCGTGTTCGGCATCAGCGCAACCCGCGTCGAGCAGATCGTCGCGGGCCAGGCAACGGTGGCAGCACAGATCAGCTACGCGTTCAGCAGTGGCATGCTGAACGGTTTGACGCTGATTGCGACCGGGTCGAATCTCACCGCGCAGGGCATGCAGACGTACCAGAACAACGACCCGCGCCAGGTGCTGACGTGGGAGGAGTACCCGCGGACCTACAGCCTCGGGTTCTCGTACTCGTTCCAGTAAAACCAGGTGATCTGACGCACCCCCTCGGACCCTGCCGGCGCGAGTCGGCAGGGTCCTTTCTTATCCGACCGTGCTAGCATGGCCGCCGGCGGGGCGCGAGAAACGCGAATGAGCCAGTTACCCATCAAGCGTGTGGTCGTGGTCGGGGGCGGTACCGCGGGGTGGCTGGCCGCGGCGGTGCTGGCGCGTGTCATGGGTGCGAATCTCGAGATCGTGCTCGTCGAGTCCGAAGCCATCGGTACGGTGGGTGTGGGCGAGGCGACCATCCCGCAGATCCGCAACGTCAACACATTCCTCGGCATCGATGAGAACCAGATGTTGCGGGCTACCGCCGGCACCATCAAACTCGCCATTGAATTCAAGGATTGGTTGCGCGTCGGTCACTCGTACCTGCACGCCTTCGGTGAAGTCGGTCTGCCGCTCGGTCCGCTGCCCTTTCAGCATTACTGGCTGCGCAGCTGCGCGGAGCCAGCGGCTGCGGACTTATGGACGTATTCGATCAATGCGGTCGCGGCCCGTGCGCATCGGATGGCGCGACTCGAGAAAATCGGGCGTAGTCCGATCGCTGGACCGAAGTACGCCTTTCACTTCGATGCGGCCCGCTACGGGCGCCTGCTGCGCGAGTACGCGCAGCAGCGCGGTGTGCGGCGCATCGATGCAAAGATTGTCGACGTCGCATTACGCGGCGCGGACGGATTCATTGACGCGCTGGTGCTCGAGGGCGGCGAGCGCCTCGGCGGTGATCTGTTCATTGACTGTTCCGGCTTTCGCGCTCTGCTCATCGAGCGGGCGCTCGGCAGCGAACTGGAAGACTGGCGCGCCTGGCTGCCCTGTGATCGGGCGCTGGCGGTGCAGAGCGAGTCGGTCGGTCCGCTGCGTCCCTATACGCAGGCCAACGCGCGCCCGGCAGGCTGGCAGTGGCGCATCCCGCTGCAGCACCGTACGGGCAACGGGCATGTGTATTGCAGCGAGTACATGAGCGATGACGAGGCCGCGACGGTGTTGCTGGCGAATCTCGAAGGGCGCGCACTCGGCGAGCCGCGGCTGATCCGCTTCTCAAGCGGCGTGCGGCGCCGGCCCTGGGTGCGCAATTGCGTCGCCATCGGGCTTGCAGCCGGTTTTCTCGAGCCGCTGGAATCGACCGCGATCCATCTGGCGCAATCGGGCATCAGCCGCCTGCTGGCGCTGTTTCCGGACTGCGGGTTCGACCCGGCCATCCTCGAGGAATACAACCGCAAGGTGTATGAGGAGCATGCTCAGGTGCGCGATTTTCTCGTCCTGCACTACCGGGCAACCGAGCGCGACGACACGCCGTTCTGGCGCCACTGCGCAGCACTCGAGGCACCGGAGGCGCTCGCGCGCAAGCTCGCGCTGTTTGGCGCCACCGGACAGATCTTTCGCGAAGGTGAGGAGTTGTTCACTGAACAGTCGTGGTTGCAGGTCATGACGGGTCAGGGTCTGCGGCCGCGCCGTTATCACCCGGCGGCGGACAACCTGCCGGCCGAGCAGTGCGCGGAGTTCCTCGGCAACATCCGGGCGCTGATCCGCGGTGCGGTCGATCACATGAGCACCCACGAACGGTTCATCGCCGAACATTGCGCCGAACCGCAGTGATCTCGGGCCGCACCGGCGGCTCCCATCAGATGAATACGTATGCGAAGCGTTGCCAAATTCGG
>JAKBCE010000098.1 GCA_021808195.1 Pseudomonadota bacterium | reverse complement strand
GACCGCTCTGCAGCACGCGCAGGAGCTTCGCCTGACCGGAAGCGGCGAGATTGCCGAGCTCATCGAGAAACAAGGTGCCGCCGTCGGCGGCCTCGAACCGGCCGGTCCGCGCCCGTGCGCCGGTGAAGGCGCCGGCTTCGGTGCCGAACAGTTCCGCCTCCATCAGGTCTCCGGGCAATGCGCCGAGGTTCACCTTCACGTAGGGGCCGTCGCGCACCGCGGAATTGGCCTGGAGAATGTCGGCGAGGACTTCCTTGCCCGAGCCGTTGGGTCCGGTGATCAGTACCGGCACGTCGGCGTGCGCCACCTGAGTCGCCATGGAGACCTGAGTATGCATCGCGGCGCTTTCGTAGACCGCGCCGCGCAGGTCGAAGCGTCGCTCGAGCGCGGCCCGTGCCTCGCGGCGCTCCCGACGCAATGCGGCAGCCTCGGCACGTGCCTGTCCGAGGTCGAGCAGATTGCGCACCGTGGTGAGCAGCCGATCGTCGTCCCAGGGCTTGGCGAGGTAATCGGCCGCGCCGGCCTTCACCAGTTCGACTGCGGTTTCCAGGTGCGTCCAGGCGGTCATGAGCACGATCGGCAGGTCCGGATGGGCGCGGCGGATCTCGTGAAAGAGCGCCACGCCTTCTTCCCCGCTCGTCGCTTCGCGGCGGAAGTTCATGTCCTGGAGCACCAAGTCCGCGGGAGCGGCTTTCAGGGCTGCGAGGCCTTCGGCCGGGGAGGCCGCGAGCGTCACTTGCGCACCGTGCAGCGCGAACAGCACTTCCAGTGCGGCGCACACCGCCGGGCTGTCATCGATGATGAGCACCCGACGGTGATCGAGGCGGAGATCTTTGCCGGACACGGCCATCTGACCCATGGTACCGGAATGGCGCTCAGACCGTGCGGGTCGCCACCGAGGGCGGCACCCGGGCGGCTCGCCGCGCCGGCTGCCAGGCCGCGAGCTGGCCCACGACCCAGAGCGTGACGACCCCGCCGAGCAGCGCGGGCAGACCGGGCCGCGGCTCGCCATAGTGCGTGGACAGCCAGTGGCCGAGTGCGAGTGTGAGTATGGATCCGAGCACGATACCGATTCCCAGGATGAGCGCGCTCTCGCCCACGAATTGCCTGACGATGTCACGCCGCCGCGCGCCGATCGCGCGACGGACGCCGATCTGCTTGGTGCGGGTGCTGACGTTGAATGCCGTCACGCCGAACAACCCGAGGCAGCACACGGCGAGCATCAGCGCCGTGACCGCGCAGAGAATGAGGGCAATGTTGCGGCTGTTGGCATTGAAGTGCTGCCGTGCGGCCGACAGAGTCTGTGCGAACGCAACGATAGCGCGCGTGTGCGCCGCCGCGATGTGCCGTTTTACGGCCCGGAAAATCGCATCTCGTAGGCCGGGCCGGGTCCGCACGAGCAGGTCGTAGAACCCGTACTTCCCAGGAAACTCCGGCATCAGAACGGCGTTGTAGGCCGGTTGGCCGAACTGTGGCCCCATGAAGTCACTGCTCACTCCGACGATGGTCAGAGGGACCTTTCGACCCTCATAAACCGTCTGCCCTACTGCCTCGCCTCGCGGGAAGAGCGCCTGCGCGAGAGCGCGTGTGACGATGATCTGCGCGGCGTGTCGGGATGGACTGTTCGGGGAATAAGGGATGATTTCATCGGCGCGAAAGTTCCGTCCGGCCACCAAATGCAACCCCAATGCGCGTAAGCCCTGCTGATCTACCGGTAGTTCGCTGGCCTTCACGTCGACACTTGCCGTTGCCGAGGCAGTACGTCTGAGTGCCGTGAACGTCCCATCGTTCGTCATGGGCCGCCCATTGGTAACGGTCGCCGCCACGACGCCCGGCAGTGCACGCAGGTAGGCCAGATCGGTCGTGGCCGCCGCCATGATGTTGAGCCGCTTGGACGTTCCCGCCACGATGAGCATGAAGGTGTCACGGGTATTGAAGCCGGGCGGCCGATCGATCCGGGCAACAGCTCGCGTTACGATGGAGGCGGCGTTGCACATGACGGCGAGCGTGATGGCGATCTGGAGGATGACCAGACAGGAGCCGGCACGGTTGCGGCGCAGTGAGCTCAGCAGCGAGGGATTGCTCAGATCCATGACCGTTGCGGACCGTTCATTGAGAATTGAGGAATCGGGCGGGCGAGATCTGGCCGATACGCCACGCCGGATACAGGCCACCCGTCAGCGTGGCGAGCGCGGCGAGCCCTAAGGCCCAGAGCACCCCGAGTGAACCGAAGTGCGCCAGCTGTCCGTAGGCGTCCTGCGTTCCGGAATACAAGGCGTGGATTGCGTGCAACTCTGCCCAGCTGAGGGCGAGTCCGAGTGCCGCACCGGCGATCGCAATGAGCGCGGTTTCCACCAGATGCTGCTCGATGATCTGGCGGCGGCTCGCGCCGAGGGCGCGCCGAAAGCCGCTCAAGGGCGCGGTACGGAGAAATTTCGTGAGCTCGACGCCGACCGTATTGATGAGGCATACGGCGAGAAATGCGAATGCCAGCCGCAGCAACAGGCGGCTGTTGTTCGTCACGACGTGGTGGTGGACTAGCCATTGATTGACGCGCCAGAGGTGATAGTTGTGCGGGCGCTGAAATCGCCCTGCATTGTGCTGTTGTGCCCAATAAGCGGCCAGAAAATCGCGGAACCTGGCGACGCTCCCTGCATTGGGCAGTTCCACCCACATCAGGATCCACACACAGTTCGAGCCGAGCAGCTGCCGGAAGCCGCTCGCCGTCGATGAACTCCAGCACGACATGTGCCCGTTCGGCCAGAGGCGCAATTTCGCGTCCCATCCGAACGGCACGAACGCATCCGGGGAGTGTCCGAACGCGTTGACCGTCATGTCGTAGAAGCGCGGTTCCGGGTCCCAGTGTTCCAGGACGCCGACGATTCGGAACGGATGATGATTGAAGAGGAGGGTTCGCCCGACGCTGTCGGCGCCGCCGAAGAGCTTCTCGTTCTCGTGCCGACTCAGTACGAGGACGGGAAGCGGCTCGGGGCTCGACGTCGCGCTCCACGGGCCGCCGTATTCGAAAGGAACGTCGAACATCCGGAAGAATCCCCCGCCCGTCCCGAGTACGTTGGCCAAGACAGCCCCGGTCTGCCCCGGTGCGCCGCGCAACCCGCCGGCCATGTCGACGATGAGTGCTTTGTGCCGTGGGATCTTCGAACGGTACAGAGACGTCGCGTCGAGATACGTCAACTGGTCGGGCGCACCGTTCGGATTCGGGGCGCTGCCGGCCTGCGGGGCAGGTCGCGGATCCACGGTGACCGCATACAAGACCTGGTTCTTCCACCAGATGGGGTTGCCGCTCATGGCGTGATAAACCGTCAACGTGACGATGCACGCGGAGATGCCCAGACCGATGGCGCTGACCATCAACGCAGTCAGTCCTGGCGTTCGGCGCAGACTCTTCAGCGCGAGGAACAGGTAGTAACGAAACATGCAGTGCTCTGTGTCAAACCGTGCGTGTCGCCACCGAGGGCGGCACTCGGGCGGCCCGGCGCGCCGGCTGCCATGCGGCGAACTGTGCAACGAGACCGAGGACGAGGATTCCGATGAGCAGGTACCACGGGTCCAGGCGTGCCACACCCTCGTGATCCGAGAGCCATTGTCCGATGGCGAGCGCGAGCACGCTGCCGAGCAGCAGGCCTGCGGCGAGAATGAGGGCGTTTTCAGCCAGAAAATGCGTGACGATGTCGCGCCGGCGAGCCCCGACCGCCCGGCGGATGCCGATCTGCTTGGTGCGGCTGCCGACATTGAACGTGCACAGCCCGAAGACGCCGAAGCAGCAGAAGATGAGCATGATCGTGGAGATCACGGTCAGGAATACGACGAGATTGCGCTGGCCCAAGTTCATCTCCCGCCTGGCGGCAGCCAGGGTCGTCGTGCCAATGATCACGGCATTTTGATGTGACGCACCGATGTGGGCCTTCGCGGCTCGTAATACGGCATCTCTCGCCCCGGGCTTGGTACGCACCAGTAGGTCATAGCCGCCAAACTGGGTGACGATTTCCGGGATCAGAATCGATGCGTAGGGCGAGAGCGCGACCTGCGGACCCATGAAGTCGTGGGTGATGCCGATGATGGTCAGCGGGGCCTTGTTCCACAGATAGACTGTCTTTTGCAGGGCGTTTCCGTGGGGAAACAGGGTTCGGGCCACGGTCTGAGTGACGATCACGTCCGAGATGCCCTCGAACGGATTGCCCGAGGATTCCGTCGCAATTTCGTCGGCGCGAAAGTTGCGCCCTGCGACGAGTCGCACGCCCAGGGCGCGCAGACCCGACTCGTCGACGGGGAGGATGGCGGCAGGCAGTGAGGGGCCTGCGCCCTTTGTGTTCAGCGTCAGTGGGAGTGTGAATCCATCGAAAGTCATCGGGATTCCTTGGGTGACCGTCGCCGCGGCGACCTCTGGCAGAGTGCGCAGATACGCCAGGTCCTCGCTCGAGCCACGGGTGACGTTGAAGTCTTTGGTGACCCGCCCGACAGAGATGACGAAGGTGTCGCGAGTGTTCAGATCGGTCGGCCGCCGCATCTTGGCAACGGATCGAGTCACCATGGCGGCAGCGTTGACCAGTACCGCGAGGGTAACTGCAATCTGCAGCGCGACCAGGATGGCCCCGGCCGGGTTGCGCCGCAGGGTCGAGAATAGCGGGTGCAGGTGCAGTTTCATGCGAGCCTCAATGTGCCAGTGCTCATTCATTGACTCTTGAGATAGGCGGCCGGTGTCACGCGCCCGGCCCGCAGGGCCGGATAGAAACCGGCGACCAATGTGGCGACGATGCACAGGCCGAGCGCCCAGAGCATCCCCAAGGGATCAAAATGGGCGAGCTTTCCGTAGGCGGCGCCGCTGTGGAGGTAAAGCAGGCGAACGCCCTTCAGACCGGCCACCCCCAGCGCGAGACCGAGCGCTGAGCCGAGTGCGCAGAGCACCGCGGCCTCGATGAGGTGTTGCGCGAAGATCTGTCCGCGACGCGCTCCGAGCGCGCGGCGCACGCCGAGCAGGGGAGCACCGCGCAGGAATTTGGCGAGCAAGAGGCCCACGGTGTTGATCAGGCAGACGGTGAGCAGTGCGAACGCGAGCGCCACGAGCATCCGGCTGCGTTCGCTGACGACATGGTGCGCGCGTAACCATTGGCCGACCGTCCAGAGGCGATTATCGAGAATTCCCTGGAAGCGGCCCAGCGTGCGCTGCTGTGCGGTATAGGCATTCATGAACGCCAGGTAGCGCCGGCGCGCCGCAGCGCCCGGCAGCTCGGTCCACATTTCGATCCAACCGCAATCGGAACTCAACAGTGAGGCGTAGGTGCCACCGGGAGCCGAATGGCGACAGTCGAGTGATCCGGCCGGCCAGATGTGCAGCGTCGGCCCCCACTGGAAGGGAATGTATGCATTCTCCGGTTTACCGAAATCGCCGCTGCCGGAGCCGGTGAGATCGTAGAAGCGCGGCTGCGGATCCCAGTGTGCGAGGACGCCGACGATACGGAAGCGGTGCTTGTTCCAAAGCAGCGTTCGCCCCACGCTGTCACGGCCTGCAAAGAGCTTTTCATTTTCGCGCGCACTCAGCACGATGACCGGCTCAGGCCCCTGATCCGCCGCGGCGTTCCAGGGGCCACCGTACTGGAAAGGGACATCGAACATCCGGAAAAAGCCCGATGTGGTCGCACGGGTGAGGACCGGCAGTGGCCGGTCCTGTCCGGGTGCGCCCGTGACCGCCCCCATCAGCAGGGTCATGAGCGCGCGATGCTTCGGGATCCGAGAGGTGAACAGATAGGTCGCATCGCGGTAATTGAGTTCGTCGCGGGTGCCGCGGTCTTTGGGAATCCTGTCGTGTGGCTTTCTGGAATCCAGCGTGACCGCGTACAGCACGCGATTCTTCCACCAGATCGGGTTGCCCGACATGGCGTGGAAGACCGTGAGGGTGACGATGCACGCGGAGATGCCGAGCCCGATACCCGAGATCATCAACAGTGAGAGACCCGGAGTCCGGCGCAGACTCTTCCAGGCCATGCGAAGGTAATAATTGAGCATCACATCCACTCCAGTTCAGCGCCACGGGGCACGAGGCTGCACCGTGGAGCCGCAGCGCAATCCGCACCCGTCTTCCAAGGGACTCCGTCGGTCGGTTTCATCGAGCGACCTTCATCGATTCGGTGCGGCCGGCGGCGTCAGGCCCTCAGGGGTCAGAGCACCGGAGGCGGCGACGCGAACCGCTCGGGTGAGCCAGCCGTTGATGGTGGCCACCTCGGGGGCCGACAGCGTGCCGGCGGCGTATTGCAGCTGAATGAGGCTGTTGATGTAGCTGTAGCGGCTGGTTGCGTAGTTCGTCTGCGCAGACACCAGAGCGCTGAGCGCGTTGAGGACGTCGACCTCCGTCTGGGTGCCGAACTTGTACCCCGCCTCCGTGGCTTTCAAGGCGGTCTGGCTCGAAATGAGGGCTTGGCGCAGCGCGCGGACATTTGCGATGCCGGTCACGACGCCGAGATAAGCGTCGCGCGCCTGCTGCACGGTCGTGCGGGATGCCTGCTCAACGGCATCTCGTGCGGCCATGGCCTGGTATTGCGTCTGGTGGATGCGGGCCTCGTCCCCGCCGCCGCTGAACAACGGCAGCGAGAACTCGATGCCGATCTGCCGGTCGTTGCTCGTGCTGCCCAGTCCGTGGAAGAGCTGCCCGAAGACGGTCTCGCTGGTGTTGCCGGTGCTGTACGAGCGGCTCGCGACCAGACTCACGGTCGGGACATCGCTGCCGAAGGCGGCGCGAACCCGGTCCTGCGCGGCATTGGCGGCCAGGCGCGCGGCGATCAGGGTGAGGTTCTGCTGCAGCGAGGTCTGGACCCAGGTCTGCTGGTTGGCAGGATGGGGCATGGCGAGCGGCAGCCCCGACCCGGGTTCGTCCATGTCCTTATATTCGGCTCCTGTGATCACCTGGAGCTGATCGAGGGCATTGGCGAGCGTTTGCTTGGCCGTGATGACTGCGGCAGCCGCCGTGTCCCGCGCGGCGCGGGCCTGTTCGACGTCGGTGATGGCGATAAGACCGATTCGGTAGCGCTCCTTGGCCTGCGTCAGCCCGAGCGTAAGGGCTTTCAGAGAGGATTCCTGAGCGTGCAGCGTGTCGACGGCAGCCAAGACGTTGAAGTACGCCGTCGCGGTCCTGAGGATCAGGTTCTGCGCCGCGGCCTCGTAGTTTGCCTGCGCCTGGGCGACCTGCTTGTCGGCCGCCTTGAGGTTCATCCAATCCGTCCAGGAGAAGAGGTTCTCGGTGAGATTCACACTCCATTGTTTTGCGGTGCTGTTCGAGGTGTACGGCAGCTGATACGAGTAGAGCGTGCCAGTCGCAGTGGAGTTGATCTGCCCGCTACGGCCCGCTGAATGGCTCCAGGTCTTCCCGGCCGTCGCGGTGATCTGCGGCAGCAGCGCGGCCCAGGCTTCGGGGCGCGCTTCGCGCGCCGCCATGTAGTTGGCATAGGCCTGCCGGTAGGTTGGATCGTTGCGCAACGCATCCTGGTAGACCTGCAGGAAGTTCGTCGCTCCAGCCGAACGGATGGCGCAGAAGGTCAGCACACCGCAGAGGAACAGTGCAAGGATCCTGCTGCCACCCAGTGTTCCGCAGCGATGGGCGTCGCAGCGATCTTGCGTGATTGCGGTGAGCGGAGGCTGCGTAGTCATTCGTGAAGCTCGGCGTGAGGTATGTGCGCGTACGGCAAGAGGTCGGGGCATGATGCGTCACACCGTGCGTGTCGCCACCGAAGGCGGGATCCGAGCTGCGCGACGCGCCGGCTGCCAGGCGGCAAGTTCGCCCACTGCCGTGAGCATGACGATGCCCGCGACCAGATAAACGAGATTCAGTCTCGGTAAGGCGTAGTGCGCGGTGAGCCAGCTGCCAATGAGGAGGGCGAGAATGCTGCCCAGAATTGCGCCGCTGCTGAGCACGAGCGCACCTTCGACAAGGAAGTGTGCCACGACGTCCCGCTGCCGGGCCCCGAGCGCCCGGTGCGTGCCGATCTGTCGGGTGCGGCTGCCGACGTTGAACGTGGTCAGCCCGAAAATTCCCAGACAGCAGACCGCTACCATGAGGGCGGTTACGATGACCAGGAGAATGGCGACATTGCGGTTGGCCGAATGCATCTGCCGTTTGGCCGACGAGAGGGTTTGAGCGTACTGGATGACGCCATAGTGGTGTGCGACACCGATGTGCTGCTTGGCGATATGCAGCACGGACGCACGCTCACCCGGTTCGGTGCGCACCAGCAGGTAGTAGCCGCCGTATTGGCCGGGAAGCGTCGGGGCGAGGATGGTGTCGTACGCTCCCTGGCCGAGTTGGGGCCCCATGAAATTGCTGACGATGCCGATGATGGTTCTCGGGGTGCTGCCGTAGACCGTCTTGCCCAGTGCATTGCCGTGCGGGAAGAGGGCCTGGGCCAGCGCTTGCGTGATGATGATTTCGGCGGGGGGTGCCTGTGTGCCCGGCGTATAGGGTTCGATTTCGTCGGGACGGAAGTTCCGTCCGGCGATGAGCGGCACGCCGAGGGTCTTCAGCCCCTGCTCGTCGACCGACAGTTCACCGGCTTCGACGACTCGG
>JAKBCE010000097.1 GCA_021808195.1 Pseudomonadota bacterium | reverse complement strand
TGCACCCGCCCGAGCCGCACTCATCGCCGACGCCGAGGAACGGCCTGCCGTTGATGAACGCCAGATCCGGCTCGATGGCGATGTCCCCGTCCTTCCAGTACAACGAGCCGAGCACGCGGATCTGCGGATGGGGCCGGCGCTCCTGAACCTGACTCACGTCATAGATGACGAGGCCGTTACCCGAACTGAAATCGCCTGCATGCACCAGGTGTCCGACCACGCCGCAGAACAGGAGCGTGTCCGGCGGATGGCCGTCGACGGCGAACTGATTGAGCGAGATCCGGTGGCAGATCTGGTGGGCGCCAGCGCCCCCCGGCTCACGGTCCGGGAAGCTCCAGTCGATGAGTTCCTTCGGGTGCCGGGGATCGGAGACGTCGATCGCGTACAGCCGGCGTTTGTTGAACGAGGCGATCCAGTAGGTCTTGCCGTCATAGGCGAAGTTGCCCGCATGCGCCTGCAGGTTCGCATCGGGAATCTGCACACTCGCGAGCAGTCGAGGGTGCGTGCACTGCGTGAGGCTGTAGAACGAGACGGCCGGCTGCGGACCGGCGCCCATCCAGCTTTCCGCGGAGCCGAGCAGGGCGCGGCGCGGATTGACCGAGCCGTCCTCCCAGTCGTAAAGCGAGGCCGGATCATCGAGATGGGTGACGTAGCGCGGGTCGCGCTGATGGGCGACATCCAGCACCTGGATGCCCGGGTGCCGCAGGGGCGGGACGCCTTTCTGGCCCGCTTCATAGCCTTCGGTGGTGACGTAGGCGCAGTGCCCGTACCACATCAGTTGATGTCCGGCACCCTGGCCGGCGTACTCGCCGATGACCTTGAGATTGCAGGCGTAGGGCTTCTTCGAAGCGCCGCTCGCGCGTTCGGCGGTGGTGAGCTGCCCGTCGACCCCGGTCTCGGTCCGATCCCCGGGCTGGCAGGTCGGTCGGGGCACCGGTCCGAGGAAGGCCGGCTGCGCCGCGGCCCGCGGGGCCGGTACGGCGAGCAGCACGAGGCCGGCGATGAACGACCCACCGAGGGTGCGAACCATTCGAAACGCGGTATTCATGGCGAGCCTCGTCGGATCTTCAGATCTCTTGACGGCAACACTCACAACGCCCCTACCCGGCCATTATTGCGCCGCCGCGTGCGCCGGTACAGTCCCTTGAGCGGCGCACGCCCTCCGTTCGGCGCGTCGCGGGACGTCCGGCGCTCTGCGTGGGGTGCGCGCTATACTTGCCCCCTCGGATGGCGCCCCGATTCGCTGCCATCCGTCGTGCTCACCGCCGAAGCCGCGCCGCGGCACCCGGGCGGGGCGCTGCGGGCGGGTCGACGCCGGTCGGCGGAGGGTACAGCATGCTTCTGAACGAGGATCTCTCGCGCCGGGCGGTGGTGCACGCCGCTGAACTCGCCTGGGTGGCCAGCCCGACTGCGGGCGTCGAGCGGCGAATGTTGTTCCGCATCGGCACCGAGCAAGCCCGCGCGACCTCCATCGTCCGCTATGCCCCGGGCAGCCGTTTCCCGCGGCACGTGCATCCGGGCGGGGAGGAGTTCCTGGTGCTCGAGGGCGTGTTCCAGGACGAGCGCGGGAACTATCCCACCGGTTCCTATGTGCGCAACCCGCCCGCGAGCGCCCACGCGCCCGGCAGTGAGGCCGGCTGCATCATCTTCGTCAAACTGTGGCAGTTCCGCCGCGACGACGCCGCATTCGTGACACTGCGGCCCGGCGAAGGCACAGCGGGGCCGTGCGGAGACGGTCAGGAGACTTCGCGGGTGCTCTTCGACGACACCTACGAGGAGGTTCGGCTCGATGCCTGGGCCGCGCACGCACCGCTGCATCTGCCGAATCCGCACGGTCTTGAACTCCTGGTTCTGGGCGGCGGTTTCACGCAGGATGGGGAGCACTTTGCGCGCTGGTCGTGGTTGCGACTGCCCGCGGGGCAAGCGTTGCACGCGCAGTGCGGCCCGCAGGGCGCCTCGCTCTGGCTGAAATCCGCCCCGCTGATGCACGCCACGGTGTGTGCATTCTGACCGCGCGGCTCCAACCGTCCTCGTGTTTCAAACCTGACTGACGTCTGCGCGCGCGACGCGCGCCGCCGGCCTCGCATCGACCCGGCCGTGCACGCATGCTACCCTCGAATGATGAGGCCGTGCCAACGGTCGGGGACTTCGGTGCAGAGGTGAGTATGCGACTTCGCGCGAGAATCGTGTGGCCGGCAGCGTCGATGATGGCATTGTGCGCCGGGGTGCTGAGCCCTGTGTGCGCTCGGGCGAGTACCGTGTCGACGGCCGCGACGCAGGCGCGGATTGCCGACATCATGCGGCGGCTGCGCGACGTGCAGCGCTTCACGGCGGTCGCGCTCGCGCCGAACGGTCAGATGATTGCCTGGACGGTGACTGAGCGCAACGGCACGCATACGACGCAAGCCTTGCAGCTTGCGGCGGCAAACGGCACCGAAGTGCGCACCGTGCGCATCCCCGATGGCGATCGCGCATGCCGCTACGGCAGTCTGCAATGGTCGCCCGACAGCCGCACGCTCGCCTTCCTCTCCAACTGCAACGAGCCGGCGGCGCACGCCAATCAGTTGGATGTGTATGAAGTTCCCGCACATGGCCGCACGGCCTGGCGGCTCTCGCACCTCGACGGGTTCGTGCACGAGCTCGCCTGGACGCCGAATGGCCGCGCCGTGAGCTTCCTCTACGTGCACGGCGATCTGCACCCGATCGCCGCGGTCTCGCCCACCAAACCGCAGATCGGCGTCATTGGCCGAACCGGCGTCGAGCATCAGCGTCTGGCGATGCTGCCGGCCGATGGCGGCACCGTTCGTGAGGTCACGCCGGCGTCGATCTTCGTCTATGAATACGACTGGGCACCGGCCGGCGCGCGCGTGGCCTATGTCGGAGCGCCCCCGCCGGGACGCGACAACTGGTGGACCGCGAAGCTGTACACGCAGCAGGTCGGCTCGGCGCCCGAGGTGACGCTCGATCCGGCGAGTGTGAGCGGGTCGCTGCACGGCCTGCAGATCGCGCTGCCGCGCTGGTCCCCGGACGGCGCGGAGATCGCCTTCATCGGCGGCTTGATGAGCGATCAGGGCGCAACCGGAGGTGACGTCTACGTCGTGGGTGTGAACGGCGGCGCTCCGGTGGATGTCACGCCGGGCATCGACATCAGTCCTTCGTGGCTGCAGTGGACGGGCAATGAGTCGCTGCTGGTCTCGTCCTTCGCCGGCGGTTCGACGCGACTGTCTTCCTTCACGCTGCACGGGAAGGCCGCGGCCACCCAGCAGGTGCTGTTTACGGTGCCAGCCAACGTGGGCGACGGCACATTCGCCTCGGCGGTGTCCGTGTCCGCCTCGAATGAGGCTCTGGCCTTCATCGACAGTACCTTTGATACGCCGCCAGAGATCGAAACGGTGCGGCTGCGCACGAATGCCGCCCACGAACCGGTGGCCGTGATCGATGCGCCGCAGGCAATCACGCACGCGAACGCCGGTGTGAAGCCGATGTGGGGTCAGGCGGTCTCGGTGCACTGGCGTAACCAGGGCTTTGCAGTGCAGGGCTGGCTGCTGTTCCCGCCGCACTACGATCCGCACCGCCACTATCCGATGATTGTCTACGTACACGGCGGCCCGAGCTGGGCGACCCGTCCGAGCTGGCCCTGGGAGGGCTACGGTCCGGTCCCGCTCGCGGCGATGGGCTACTTCGTGTTCATGCCCAACCCGCGCGGCAGCTTCGGGGAGGGCGAGCGCTTCGAGCAGGCGGTCCGGCGCGACATGGGGTATGGCGATCTGCGCGACATCCTCGCCGGCATCGATACGGTCGAGGCGCATTACCCGATCGACAAGCAGCGGCTGGGGCTGACCGGCTGGAGCTACGGTGGCTTCATGTCGATGTTCGCCCCCACCCAGACCCATCGGTTCAAGGCCGCCGTGGTGGGCGCAGGGCTCTCGGACTGGAAGAGCTACTACGGGGAGAATTCGATCGACGAGTGGATGATCCCGTTCTTCGGCGCCTCGGTCTACCAGGACCCGAAGGTCTATGCCAAGAGCTCGGCGATCAACTTCATCCAACATGACAAGACGCCGTCACTGATCGTCGTGGGGCAATACGACGGTGAATGCCCGGCCCCGCAGTCGTTCGAGTATTGGCATGCGCTGCGCGCGATGGGCGTGCCGGCGAAGCTGGTGGTGTACGCCGATGAGGGTCACGCCTTTTACAAGCCGGCCGACCGCAGCGACGTCCTGCTGCGGGCGCTCGGCTGGTTTGCGAAGTATCTCGGCACCGCGCCGACGACGTGATGCGTTGAGCCGCGCCGGAGCAGTGGTCACGATCAGAGAAGCGCAGCGGTGAACGCCGAAGAACTCAGAGCGCTGCAGGGCCCGATCAAACAGGCCTACCGCAGCGCGCCGGAATCGGCGCAGGTGACCTCGCGCGTCGCGCTGCACCTCGACCCGCAGCGGCTCGCCGTCAGACTGGCGGATCGTCCGCCCGTTGCCGGGCTGCATCCGGCAACGGGCGGCACGGGTGCGGTGGCCTGTTCCGCGGATCTGCTGCTCGAGTCACTGGCGGCCTGTGCGGGCGTGACGCTGCTCGCGGTGGCGACCGCGACGGGCGTGCCGATCACCGGCGGACAGATCATCGCCGAGGGTGTGTGGGATGCGCGCGGGACCCTCGGTGTCGACAAGACGGTGCCGGTCGGGATTCAGAAGATCCGGCTGTCTTTCGAGTTGACGGGTGAAACAGACCTCGGGGCTTGTGAACGGCTGGTCGGGACCGCGGAGCGCTATTGCGTCATCCTCGCGACGCTGCGGGGCACCGTACCGATCGAGGTGAACGTCAGCGTCAGTGCAGCTTGACGTGCGGCTCGGTGCGGCGTGTGATGAGCCGCGCGAGCGTATCGAGGGTCAATTTCGCCGGGCCGTGCAGGGCCAGTTCGTGCAGCTTGCGCAGCCACGCGTACATCAGGCGCGCGAAGTAACCCTCGAGCATCAGGTTCCCGCCGACGAGCGCGCCCATGAGACTGCCGACGGTGCTGTGGCGCCCGAGTGACACCAGCGAGCCGAAGTCCCGGTAACGATAGTCGCGCAGCGGTTTGCCCGCGAGGCGCCGCTCGATCTGGTGCACCATGTGAGTCGCCTGCTGGTGCGCCGCCTGCGCGCGCGGCGGCACGATCCCCTCGCGGCCGAGCCATGGGCAGGCCGCGCAGTCCCCGAGTGCAAAGACATTCTCGTCGCGGGTGCATTGCAGGGTGGGGCGCACCAGGAGCTGATTCGAACGGTTGGTCTCGAGCCCGTCCAGGTCGCGCAGAACCTCCGGCGCTTTGACGCCCGCAGCCCAGACGACGAGTTCGGCCGGGATGATCTGCCCGGACGCGAGCCGAACGCCGTCCGGCAGGACTGCCGCGACCCGCGCCTGGGTCCTGATCTGCACACCGAGTGAGCCGAGCAGTTTCGCCGCGGCGCTCGAGAGCCGCTCCGGCAGGGCCGGCAGGATGCGCTCGGAGGCCTCGATCAGGTTGATGCGGATGTCCGCATCGGGATCGATCCGATCGAGTCCGTACGAGACCAGATCACGGGTCGTGTTGTGCAGCTCGGCGGCGAGCTCCACGCCCGTGGCGCCGGCACCGATGATCGCGACCTGAAGCTGTTCGGGGCGCAACGGCTCGCGCTGCGCGTGCGCGCGGATCATCGAGTTGACCAGCCGGCGGTGAAAGCGCGCTGCGGCGGCCGGCGTCTCGAGCGCAATGGCGTACTCCTTCACACCCGGCGTTCCGAAATCGTTGGTGAGGCTGCCGATGGCGATCACCAGGGTGTCATAGGTGTAGAGACGCTCGGCGGTGATCTCGACCCCGGTCTCATCGAGCACCGGTGCGACGCGCACTTCCCGGCGCGCTCGGTCCAGACCGGTCATCTCGCCCAGCCGGAAACGGAAGTGATGCCAGTGCGACTGGGCGAGGTAGCTCAGCTCATGGACACTGAGATCCATGCTGCCGGCGGCCACTTCGTGCAGCAGGGGCTTCCACAGGTGGGTGCGGTTGGCGTCGATCAATTCGACGCGTGCCCGGCGGGGCCTGTCCAGCCGGTCGCCGAGCCGCGTGGCGAGCTCGAGCCCGCCCGCACCGCCGCCCACGATCAGAATCTTGTGTCGACGCGGACGGTCGCGTTGACGCGGCCCCTTGAGGTCCGTGGCAGGCATCTTGCGCGTGCTCCTCGGTGAGGCACCGGGGACCCATTAGGGCACGGTGAGCCCGTCGGCGCCATCCGTAGCGGTGCGGATCCTCGCGCCCTTGCGCGCTGTGCCGTCCGCGGAACAGCGCGCAAGGGCAGGCGGCCGCGAGTCACCCCGTCGGGCGCGGGCGCAGCAGCAGCGGGGCATAGCGCAGCGCGAACAGGCCAAAGGCGCCGATCCACAGCAGCGCCGAGGCGATGAGAAGGTCCTCCTGTGCGCGAGCGGCGAGCGCCGCGGCGATCCGCACGGCCGCCGCGAGCACCACCAGCGCGTAAACCCAGATCGTGGCGCGGTCGGCGGTCAGCGTGCGCCCGGTGTGTCCGCGGCTGACGCGAGTCATCACGGCGAGGATCATCGTACCGATGGCCCCGGCGGTGAGCGCATGAATCGCCGCCGCCAACGGAAATGCCGGCGTCAGCGTGGCGATGCCGAGCATCCCGACGCCCACGACCAGCCACGCGTAGCCGACGTGCAGCACCAGCAGCAACGCCTCCTCGCGCGTCGCCATGCCACGCCAGCGCATCAGCCGCCACAGATTGAGCACCGCGCCGCCCACGAGGAGTACCCCGACCCACCGGGCCTGCGGAAGGAAGGCCCAGGCCATCAGCGCCCCTGGCATCAGCGCGTGTGCGGCGCGCTCGAGCAGACCGCCGCTCGCCGGCGGCGGTTCACGGTGACGCGCGAGCAGCCAGTTGCGCGTGAAGCTCGGCACGATGCGGGCGCCGAGCACCGAGATGAGGATCAACGCAGCGGCGAGCCCGAGCCGCCAGCCATAGCCGGCGAGCGACGGGAAGCCGCCCTCCGCGGCGAGGTCCATCAACAGCTGCGCCACGGTGAGGACGACGAGGGGCACGATCATGGGGTAGTTGCGGCGGTTGCGGGCCGCGATCAGCTCGTGGGCCACCGTCCCGGTGAGGGCGATCGGAAAAGCCAGATCCGTCCCGATGACGACCCCGAGCGGAAGCCAGGCGCCGATCAGCTGGACGAGACGCGCGAGGCTCCAGAGGATCACCAGCAGAGCGAGCGGCGCGCCGCTCACCGGCTCTCGCCCCGTCCAGTTCGCCCCCGCGGTGAGCAGGAAGCCGGCGATCGCCGCGGGCACGAACCCGAAGAGCATCGCGTGGATGTGCCAGTCGAGCGGATCGAACCGGCTCGGCAGCGACAGCTCCGTGGTGAGCATGCCGATCCACAGCCCGATCGCGAGTGCTGCCCACAGCGCCGCGGCGAGGAAGAAGGGCCGGAAGGCGTACGAGAGCAGGGGGTGTCCGGTACCGCCCGCTGCGCGCGGATCGTTCACCGTGCCTCCTGCTGCGGCTGGTGGGCAAGGACCGTGGCACCGTGTCGGGCCGTTGCACGACGTCCGAGGAGCGGGCGCAGCTTGATCAGGAAGTCCCAGGACATCAACAGGGCGCCGGCAGCGAAGACGATGTCCCCGGGCATGCGCATCCACTGCCAGAAGAGCGTCGTGTCATAGAACGCCGAGCTGCGCGCATAGGCGTATCCGTGTTCATAGACTGCGGCGAGTTGCGGCCAGCCGATCGGAAAGAAGTTGAACACGATCCACAACGCCAGCCCGCCGTTGTACAGCCAGAATGCCCATCGACCGGCCCGCTCACTGAAGGGCGCCTCGGCACCGGCCGCATAGCGCAGGCAGAAGTAGATCAGCCCGATGCCGAGCAACCCGAACGCGCCGAACAACGCCGTATGCGCGTGGTTCAGCGTCAGGAACGTCCCGTGCTCGTAGTAATTGACCAGCGGTGCGTTGAGCGTGCCGCCGCCGAACACGCCGGCGCCGACGAAGTTCCAGAAGGCCGCGCCCATGACGTACAGATACGCCAGTCCATACGGAAACTCACCGGCGGCCCGGATCAACCGGTGCTGCTGCAGTGCCTCGATCACCAGCAGCAGCAGCGGCAGCACTTCGATGAAGGAGAACATCGAGCCCACCGCCACCCAGAGACCGGGCTCACCGACCCAGTACATATGATGTCCGGTCCCGAGCACGCCACCGAGGAAGATCAGGATCAGCTCCAGATACACGGCCCGCTCCGACAACTGCCGCGACACCAACCCGGTGGCCATCAGCAGATAAGCGCTCACCGTCGCGGCAAAGAACTCAAAGGACTGCTCCACCCACAGGTGCACCACCCACCAGCGCCAGAAATCGGTGATGGTGAAAGACTTCTCGATGCCGGTGAGCGGGATCATCCCGAACGCGTACAGCAGTGCGATGTTCGCGGTCGAGGCCCACAGCAGGTGCTCGAGACGGATCCGTCCGGTCCAGAACGCCCGCAGAGCGGCGCGAGCCGCCGGGCGATTCGGCCACAGCGCCCGGAACATCAGCACGCTCCAGATCGCCAGACCGGCGAAGAATCCGATCTGCCAGGCGCGACCGAGCTGGATGTACGACAGTCCCTGCTCCCCGAACCAGAACCATCCCCGGTGCAGATCGCCCAT
>JAKBCE010000032.1:9146-37689 GCA_021808195.1 Pseudomonadota bacterium | reverse complement strand
CTCTTGCCGTTCACGCCTCTTCCAGCGTGCACATCAACGGGTGCTGGTTGTCACGCGCGTAGGTGGTGACCTGCGCGACCTTGGTTTCGGCGATCTCGAAGGTGAACACCCCGCACACCCCCTTACCTTGAGTGTGCACCTCCAGCATGATACGCGTTGCCGTCGGCCGGTCGAGGCTGAAGAATTTCTCCAGCACGTCGACCACGAATTCCATCGGGGTGTAATCGTCGTTGAGCAGCACCACCCGGAACAGTGGCGGCGGCTTGACCTGCGGCCGCGCCTCCTCGACGAGTACCCCGCTATCGGGTCGGGTCGGATGGGGGTCGCTCATGAGCTCTTTATAGGGTGGCCGACGGCGCAACACAAGAGCCGCCCGCGCCGGGTCGTTGCCCGCCGGCAATTCGCGATCGCGGTCTCAAACAGAAACAAGCGCTTGTGAGCGGAACCGGCAGCCCCGTATCATTGATCGACTGCTGCGGTCGCACGCTGTGGGCGTTTTACGGTCTATCTTCTACCGAACATGCTGAAGCATCGATGAGCACCGCGTCCTGGCTCGAAGGATTCCGCTCCGGCGATCCGTGGCGCAACCGGCTGCTCAACCGTGCGCCGGGGTTGCTGGTCGGGCTGCTCGCTCTCGCCCTCGCGGCGCAGGCGGCGCTGCTGGTGACCGATTTGGCCGGCGGCGGTGCACCGCAGGGACTACCCCTGGCTGCCTGGCATCCGCAGGTCCGTGCCACGAACGTTGCCGAGCTCATCGCCAGTCACCTGTTCGGGATCGCCCCGCCCTCGGCCGAGCCGCTCTCGGCCAATGCCCCGCAGACCGACCTGCCGCTGGTGCTCACCGGGGTGATCGCCGCGCACGATCCGGCCGAGGGGCTCGCCATCCTCGGGCCGAACGCCCAGAGCGTGAAAGTCTACGCCGTCGGTGACAGCGTGCCGGGCGGCGCGACGCTCGCCGCGGTACTGCCGAACAAGGTGCTGCTGCGGCGCAATGGCATGCTGCAGTCCCTGGCGCTGCCGCAGCAGGCGCCACCCGGGGCGGCCCCGCCGAGCGCCGCGGCACTGCCGCCCGCGGAGACGACCGCCCCGCAGTTCGTCGCCCGCATGCGCGCCCTCGTCGCCCGCCGCCCGCAGATTCTGAGCGAACTGCTGCGGCCCGAACTGGTGCTCGCCGGCGGCCGTCCGCTCGGTTACCGGGTCTACCCGGGCAGCGACCCGGTCGCCTTTGCCCGCCTCGGGCTTAAGCCTGGGGATCTGGTCCTGCAGATCAACGGCACCCCGCTCACCGATCCGGCCCAGGATCAGCAAATCCTGAACACGCTCGGCTCCTCGAGCGAGGCGACCGTGACCGTGCTGCGCAACGGCACCCAGCGGGTGCTCACGCTCGATCTGGCGCAGGTCGAACAGGCCGCACAGTCCCTGCCCCCACCGGCCGCCACCGGCCGCCCGGCCAGCGCGCCGCACGCGCTGCCCTTTGGCGCCATGCTGCACAATGCGGGCACGCCGCCGCGATGAGGAAGCTCTTTGTGAAAGGTCTGCGCTGGTTCGTGTTCAGCGTGTTCGCCACCGTCCTGATCGGTGGCCCCGTGGCGCGCGCCGGCGCGGCCAGCATCACGCCGAACTTCAAGGACGCCAACATCCGCCAGATCATTCAGGCGGTGAGCGCGGCCACCGGCAAGGACTTCATCCTCGACCCGCGCGTCAATGCCCAGGTGACGATGTACTCCTCGACGCCGCTCACCCCGGCGGCGTTCTATCAGGCGTTCCTCTCCATTCTGCAGGTCTACGGTTATATCGCGGTGCCCTCCGGGGCGCACATCGTGAAGATCGTGCCGAACGCCGATGAGCGGCAGATGCCCTCGATCCTGTTGCCGAAGCACGTCAGCTCGAGCTCGGACGAGCTGGTCACGCAGGTGATTCCGGTCAAGAACGTCAGTGCCGCCGAGCTGGTGCCGATTCTGCGCCCGCTGGTGCCCGAGTGGGGCCACCTGGCGGCCTACCCGCCCTCGAACATCCTGATCATCTCGGACCGCGCCAGTAACGTCTATCGCATCATGCGCATCGTCAAGCGCATTGACCGCGTGGGCAACCAGGACGTGGACGTCATGCCGCTGCGCAATGCCTCGGCCACGCAGGTCGTGCAGGTCATCAACCAGCTCTACCAGGGCCAGGCGACCGCGCAGATGGGCCGCACCTTCAAAGTCGTGGCCGACGAGCGCACCAACAGCGTGCTGATCAGCGGCGATCCGGCCGAGCGGCTGCGCATCCGCGCGCTCGTGGCCGAGCTCGATACGCCCTCGGCGGCCGGCGGCGACACCCGCGTGGTGTACCTGCACTACGCCAGCGCCAAGGAGCTCGCCCCGAAGCTGAAGGAGCAGATGCAGGAGCTCGCCCAGATCGCCACCGCCGGCAACGTCAAAGGCACCGCACAGACGGCGGCCGAGAAGAACGCGCTCGTCTGGGCCGACACGCAGAACAATGCGCTGGTGATCACCGCGCCGCCGAAAGTGATGCGCACTATTCTCGGCATCGTCGCGCAGCTCGACATCCGCCGCCCGCAGGTGCTGGTGCAGGCCATCATCGCCGAGGTCGACGTCAACAAGACCGATGACCTCGGGGTGAACTGGGCGGCCTACTCCCAGGTCAACAAGCTGCCGCTCGGCGGGTTCGTCGAGCCGGTCGGCGGCACCAGCATCATCGATCTGGTCGCCGCGGCGAAGAACCCGGCAAACCTCACCACCTCGCTGCTCGAGGGCACGACGATCGGCATCGGCACGATCTCGGCCGGCGGTGTTTCGTTCGCGGCCATGCTGCGCGCCCTGCGCGGCAACAACAACACCAACATCGTGGCCACCCCCTCGGCGGTGACCATGGACAATCAACAGGCGGTACTGAAGTCGGTCGACGAGGTCCCCTTCGTCACCGGCCAGTACACCAACGCCTCGACCGTCACCAGCGGCACGGTGACGCCCTTCCAGACGGTACAGCGCGAGGAGGTCGGCACCATATTGAAGGTGACGCCGACCATCTCAGCGACCGGCAACTCGGTGATGCTGAAGATCTCGGTGGAGAGCTCGAGCGTGCTGCCCACCTCGGTCTCGACCGTCGATCCGACCACCCAGAAGCGCAGCATCACCACCAACGTGCTCATCCAGAACAAGGGCATCGTGGTACTCGGCGGGCTGATCGAGAACTCCCAGGACCGCAACCACAACAGCATGCCCTTCCTCGGCGGCATTCCGGTGCTCGGCTGGCTGTTCAAATCGCGCAACGACACCGCCACGCGCAGTAACCTGATGATCTTCATCAAGCCGACCATCCTGCGCGACCAGAACGAGGCCACCAACGAGAGCAACCTCAACTACCGCTACATGCTCGAGCAGGAAGGCGCCCTGCCCGCACCGGAGTTTCCGCATCTGCTGCCCGGCGAACCGCGCCCAAGCCTGCCGCCACTGCCGCCGAGCACCCCATCGGCGAGCGCGCCGGCCGGCGCCGCCAGTCCGCCGAAGCCGTGAGCGAACCGTCGCGCATGGACCCCGTAGCCCTGAGCACCCCCTCGCCGCGTCTGCCGTTCGCCTTCGCCAAGCGCCACGGGGTGCTGGTCAAGACGCTGAGCGAGGACAGCGCCGAGTGCGTGTGCCGCGAGCGGGCCTCCGCACTCGGTCTCGCCGAGGCGCGGCGGGTGCTCGGCCGTCCAATCCGCCTCGCGCGCGTCTCGGCAGAGGAATTCGACCGGCTGCTGCAGCAGGTGTACGAGGCCGGCTCGGACGCCATGCAGGCAGTCGAGGGCCTCAATGAGACCGAGGACCTCGCGCACCTCGCCCAGGAGTTGCCCGAGCAGGCCGACCTGCTCGACAGCGACGATGATGCGCCCATCATCCGCCTGATCAACGCGGTGCTCACCCAGGCGGTGAAGGAGAACGCCTCGGACATACACATCGAGCCGTTCGAGAATCGCCTGGTGGTGCGCTTTCGGGTCGATGGCGTGCTGCGCGAAGTGCTGCAATCGAAGCGGGCCGTCGCGCCTCTGGTGGTCTCGCGCATCAAGGTCATGTCCAAACTCGACATCGCCGAGAAGCGCCTGCCGCAGGACGGACGGATCAGCCTGCGCATCGCCGGGCGGGCGGTGGACGTGCGCGTCTCGACCATCCCGGCCGGCTACGGCGAGCGGGTGGTGCTGCGTATGCTCGATAAGCAGGCCGGACGGCTCGAGCTCACCGCGCTCGGCATGGACCCGGGCACCGAGCGCTTGATCGACGAACTCATCCACAAGCCGCACGGCATCCTGCTGGTCACCGGCCCGACCGGCTCGGGCAAGACCACGACGCTGTACGCGGCGCTCGAGCGGCTGAACGACAATACCCGCAACATCATGACGGTCGAGGATCCGATCGAGTACTACATCGACGGCATCGGCCAGACCCAGGTCAACACCAAGGTGGAGATGACGTTTGCGCGCGGCCTGCGCGCAATCCTGCGCCAGGACCCCGACGTGGTGATGATCGGTGAGATCCGTGACCTCGAGACCGCGCAGATCGCCGTGCAGGCGAGCCTCACCGGTCACCTGGTGCTCTCGACACTGCACACTAACACCGCCGCGGGCGCGGTGACGCGCCTGCGCGACATGGGCATCGAGCCGTTCCTGCTCTCCTCGAGCCTGATCGGCGTGCTCGCCCAGCGCCTGGTGCGCGTGCTGAACCCTGCGACCAAGCGGCCGTTCGAGGCCGGTGAGACCGAGCGGCGCCTGCTCAACCTGCCGCTCGGCGGACCGACCCCGACGCTGTACCGCGCCGGCGAGGACGCCATGGGCGGCTACCGCGGACGCTCGGGCATCTACGAGCTGATCGTGGCCGATGACACGCTGCGCACGATGATTCACGACGGGGCGAGCGAGCAGCAGATCGAGCGGCATGCACGCCGCACCACCCCCTCAATCCGCGACCACGGCCGCATGCGCGTGCTGCGCGGGGAGACGACTCTCGAGGAAGTGCTGCGGGTGACTCGGGAAGACTGACGTGGGGGCATTCGAGTACACCGCGCTCGATGCGAGCGGCAAGGAGCTCAAGGGCATCCTCGAGGGCGACACACCGCGGCACATCCGCCAGCAGCTGCGTGAACGTCAGTTGCTGCCGGTGGCGGTGAACGAAGTCGCGGAGCGCGAAGCCGGACGCCAGCGCGCCTTCGGCGCACTGCGACGCGTCTCGGCCGCGGACGTCACCTTGCTCACCCGCCAGCTGGCGACTCTGGTGCGCGCCGGACTGCCGCTCGAGGAGTCGCTGCTCGCCGTCTCGCAGCAGACCGAGAAGCCGCGGGTGCAGAGCATTCTGCTCGGCGTGCGCTCGAAGGTGATGGAAGGCCACACGCTCGCCGATGGACTGGCGGAGTTTCCGCGCGTGTTCCCGGAGATCTACCGCGCCACGGTGGCGGCCGGCGAGCAGGCCGGGCACCTCGACACCGTGCTCGAGCGCCTGGCCGATTACACCGAGAGCCGCGAGGAGATCCGTCAGAAGATCCTCGCCGCGATGCTCTACCCGATCGTACTCACGGTGATGTGCTTTCTGATCGTGACCGCTCTGATGGTCTACGTCGTGCCGAAGGTGGTCTCGGTATTCGAGGCGAGCAAGGCCGAGCTGCCGCTGATCACCCGCATCCTGATCGGCACCAGTCACTTCCTGCGCGTGCACGGCATCTGGCTCGTGCTGGGGGCGGTGCTGGCGGTCGTGCTCATGCGCCGGTGGCTGCGCAACCCCGCAGCCCGCCGCCGCTTTCATCACCTGGTGCTGCGTCTGCCACTCGCGGGCAAGCTGGTGCGCGGCTTCAATACCACGCGCTTCCTGCGCACGTTCAGCATTCTCTCGGCGAGCGCCGTACCGGTGCTCGATGCACTGCGCATCTCCGGGGAGGTGGTGACGAGCCTGCCGATGCGCGATGCGGTACTGGAGGCGGCCGAGCGGGTGCGCGAGGGCGCCCCGATCGGCCGCTCGCTCGCGGTGAGCAAGCTGTTCCCGCCGATGGCCATCCACCTGATCTCGAGCGGGGAGTCGAGCGGGGAGCTCGACTCCATGCTCGATCAGGCCGCTGCCAGCCAGGAGCGCGAGCTCGACGCAATCATGGCGGCGATGGTCGGGCTGCTCGGTCCGCTGCTGATCGTGGTGATGGGACTGTTCGTCATGGGCATCGTTTTTGCAATGCTCCTGCCGATCTTCCGCCTCGACGATCTGATTCATTAAGGACACCGTTGCGCTCGGCGCGGCATGTGATTTAATTCTGCGCACCCTCCCGAGGTGGGAACCCGGCGTGTCACATGAGTGAGAAATCCGAGTCGGAAGAGTTCGAGGACGAGGAAGAACCGGTCGTCGAAGAAGGCGACGTCGATCTCGATCAGGTCATCAAGGATCTCGATCTGGCCAAACACCGCGGACCGAAAGCCGGCGACCCGGCCTGGCGGCGACTCGAGCGGTTATTTGAGGAAAAACACACCGCCGAACTCACCAGCGACTTCGAAGACTATGACATCGGCGATGAGGCCGACCCGGCCTCCCGATCGCGCCGCCGCAAGAAATGAGTGCGCCGCCGCTCACTAATGGAAATCACGCGAGCGCGTGAGCAGCGTGCCGAGCAACGCCGTACGATCGATGAGCCGCCGGGCGATGAGGTGCGTCACGCCCTCCTCGCGCTGCAGCCGTCCGTGGACTTCGAGCAACCGGGCCGACACGAGCGCCTCGCGGTGCGCCGCGGCGATGCGCTCCCAGACGATGATGTTCACCTGACCGGTCTCATCCTCCAACGTCACAAACGTAACGCCGCCGGCAGCGGCCGGACGCTGGCGCATCAGCACGATGCCCGCCGTGCGCACCGCGTGGCCGTTGGCAAGCCCGGCGAGCGCATCGGCCGCGCACAGACCCCGGCGGCTGAGCGCAGCGCGCAGCAGCGCCAGAGGATGACGCCCGAGCGTCAGTCCCAGCGAGGCGTAATCGGCCACGATGTTCTGCCCTTCCGTCGGCGCGGCGAGCAGCGGGCGCGGCGCGCACTGCGCGGGCGGGCCATCCGGTGTGCCAGGTGCGCTCGCCGCCCGATCCCAAGCTGCGCCCTGCTCGATCGGCAGCGGCCGCTCGACGCCGGCGACGTCCCAGAAGGCCAGATGGCGGTTACCGCTCAGGGCGGCGAAGGCGCCGGCGGCGGCGAGCGCCTCGAGGTCGCCGCGGTCGAGTCCGGCGCGCCGCGCGAGCGCCTCGACGTCGCTGAACCCTTGCGTGCCGCGCGCCTCGAGCAGCCGGACCGCCCCGGCTCGTGACAGCCCCTTCACCAGGCGCAGCCCGAGACGCAGCGCCGGTTGCGACGGTCCCTGCGGCTCGAGCGTGCAGTCCCACTCGCTCACGCACACATCCACGGGGCGAACCTCGACGCCATGCGCGCGCGCATCGCGCACCAGCTGCGCCGGGGCGTAAAAGCCCATCGGCTGACTGTTGAGCAGCGCGGCGGCAAAGGCCGCCGGCTCGTGACACTTCAACCAGGCCGAGTCGTAGACGAGCAGCGCGAAACTCGCCGCGTGGGAGTTGTGCACGATCAGGTTGTTGGCGAGGAAGCTGTGGTCGGCCTCGATCTGCAGGTCATAGGTCTGCCGTTGTCCGAGCGCCTCGATCTGCACGATCCGGTCCCAGAGCACCTGCGAGTCCGCCGCTGCCGCATGCTGCTGCGCGCCACCCCGAGCAGAGGCGGCCGCCGCCTGCCAGAGCGTGCGTGTGCGTGGTTCGAGGTAACGCCGGCCAATGTGCCGCCCGAACCGCTGCACGGACTGTGGCTCCGTGACCGTCAGCACGTAATGCTCCAGCCGTCGCCCCCGGTGCATACGTTGCTGCCGGTGCACCCGCGCGATGATGGCGAGCCGCAGCAACAGATGCTGCACTTCCGAGGCGAGCCGTTGCGAACCCGTGGCATAGACAGCATGCCCGGCCGGTGAGCGCCGACCGGCGCACTCCCAGAGCCGCGCGATGAGCAGAGCGATATCCGCATCGCGCAGCTCGAACACCGCCGCCGGCAACTGCTGCTGTCCCGCCCTCAGACCTGCCAGGCCGAGCGCGTCCAGCCAGGCGAGCGCGCCCGGCGCTCGGCGCCGATCGAGCGGCCGCAAGCGCACCTGCAAGCCGGCAGCGTGGCGTTGCACCACGGCGTGGGTGTTGGGAAAGCGCTCGAGCGCCGCGGCGAGTTCCTCGCCGTGCGCGCGCGAGCGCACCGGGAAATGCACCGATTCTCCCCGGCGCGGTCGGCCCGCGGCGAGCACGGCGGCCAGCACGAGCAGTTTGTGGCGCGGCCAGCGCCGTGTCCTCATCAGGCAAAGCGCCCGCGCCGCGGCCACCTGGTCCCCGACCCGCAGCCGCCCGAGCGTTCGCCACCCGTTCGGTGTCAGCAGCGGATGCTCTGCGCTCGCCACCAGGCAATGGCCGAGCGCGCTGCGCAGGCGCCAGACCGGCTTCACGCCGCTCGCCTTGATCGCCAGCACTCTGCGCCGGCGCAACCGCAGCGCCGGGTCACACGCCAGTGTCGTGGCGATTTTGGCCTGGCCGCAGATCAGCTCCTCGATGGTGGGCCAGCGGCCGGTATCGGCATCGAGCACCCGTGTTTCACCCACCAGGCACTCCGGAAATCCGTACTCGCCAAAACCCAACATCTGTTGGTAGATTCGCTCGGCGAACTGTGCCGGATAGCCGCGTGCAGCCATGCCGCCAAGCAGCCGCTCGCGCAGGTGACCGAGGCCGCCGCTGCGCTTCCAGGCGCCCATCGCGCGACGCAGTTGATCGGCCTCTCCCGGGGTGAACCCGGCGGCCGCCACGGCGAGCTGCATCACCTGTTCCTGGAAGATCGGCACCCCAAGCGTGCGCCGCAGCACCGCCTCGACCTCCGCACTCGGGTACTGCACCGGCTCTTTCGCCTGACGACGTCGCAGGTACGGGTGCACCATGTCCCCCTGGATCGGCCCGGGCCGCACGATGGCCACCTCGATGACCAGGTCGTAGTAACAACGCGGCTGCAGACGCGGCAGCATCGCCATCTGCGCCCGGGACTCGATCTGGAACACCCCGACCGTATCGGCGCGGCCGATCATGGCGTAGACCGCCGGATCCTCGGCGGGCAAGGTGCCGAGCGCGAGCCGCGTGCCGCGCACGTCGTTCACCAGGTCGAACGCCTTGCGCAACGCGCTCAGCATCCCGAGTGCGAGCACATCGACCTTGAGCAGGCCGAGGGCGTTGAGGTCATCCTTGTCCCACTGCACGACGGTACGCTCGGCCATGGCGGCGTTCTCGATCGGCACGAGCTCATCGAGCCGCCCGGCGCTGATCACCAGTCCGCCGACGTGCTGGGACAGGTGGCGCGGAAAGCCCGGAAAAGCGGTGAGCTCGCGCGCCAGCGGCAGCACTCGCGCGAGCACCGGACTGCCCGGATCGAATCCGGCGGCGCGCAGCCGCTCGGGCAGCGCCTCCCCGGCATCCCACCCCTGCGTCACCCTGGCGAGCTGCGCGCACACCTCGGGGGCGAGCCCGAACGCCCGGCCGAGATCGCGCAGCGCGCTGCGCGTGCGGTAGAGAATCACCGTGGCGGCGAGTGCCGCGCGCTCCCGGCCGTACTTGGCGTAAACGTACTGGATCACCTCCTCGCGCCGCTCGTGCTCGAAGTCGATGTCGATGTCGGGCGGCTCGTCGCGCTCCTTGGAGATGAACCGCTCGAACAGCAGCCCCGCGCCCCGCTGCGGATCGACCGCCGTCACGCCCAGGCAGTAGCACACCCGCGAGTTGGCCGCCGAGCCCCTGCCCTGGCAGAGAATGCCGCGGCGACGCGCGAAGGCGACCAGATCGTGTACGGTGAGGAAGTACGGCTCGTAGCCGAGCTCGCCGATCAACCCCAGCTCATGCTCGAGCGCGGCACGCTCGCTGGCCGGCACGCCGTGCGGCCAGCGCCAGCGCGCCCCCGCCTCGGTGAGTTGGCGCAGATGACTGGCCGGAGTCTGCCCCGGCGGGACCAGTTCGCGCGGATATTCGTAGCGCAGCTCATCGAGGCTGAACGTGCAGCGCTGCGCGATGCGCACCGTCTCGGCAAGCAGCTCTGGCGGGTAGAGCTTGCCGAGCCGCTGCGGCTCGCGCAGATAGCGCTCGCCGTTGGGGTACAGATTGCGACCGGCCTGCGCAATCGGCACGTTCAGACGGACGGCCGTGAGCGCATCCTGCAGTCTGCGCCGCGCGCGCACGTGCATGTGCACATCGCCGCTCGCTACGAGCGGCAGACCGCTCTGGCGACCGAGCCGCTGCAGGGACTCGAGCCGCGCGCGGTCCGCCCCGTCGCGCAGCAACTCCACGGCAATCCAGACCTGCGCGGGGAAAGCGGCGGCGAGCCAGTGCGCTTGCTCCTGCTGCGCATCCTCGCCCGGCAGCCACAGCAGCACGCAGTGCTCGAGTGTCGTGGCGAGATCATCGCGCGTCAGGTGATAGTCACCTTTGGTCGCGGCGCGCCGGCCCCGGGTGATCAACCGGCAGAGCCGTCCGTAGCCGTGTCGATCGGTGGCCAGCGCCACCAAGCGCAGGCCGCAGGCGAGCCTGAACTGCGCTCCGACGATCAGGTGAAGAGCGTGCGCCTTGGCGGCCACGTGCGCCCGCACGATGCCCGAGAGCGAGCACTCATCGGTGAGGGCGAGCGCACGGTAGCCGAGCGCGGCCGCCTGCGCGACGAGTTCCTGCGGATGAGAGGCGCCGCGCAGGAAGGTGAAGTTGCTCAGGCAGTGCAGTTCGGCATACGCGAAGCTACCCATACACACCCTGCAAGAACCAACGGTGCGGCGGCTCGCGCTCGCGGAACAGCCACAACCGCCGACCGTACACATCGCAGGCACTGTAGTAATCGCGAGCGATGTCCCGCCCGTCCCACCAGCCGGTCTCGATCCGCTCCGGCTCGCCCTCGAGACGCAGCGCGCCGCGGTAGCGCGGCAGACCGCCGCGCTGGCGCAGCAGTCGCGGCGCCGGTAACAGCCACAAGGGGCGCACCGCCCCGCCAAAGAGCGGCACGGTGCGCTCTGCCTGCCGGGCCGGACGGGTCGACGCGTCGGCCTGCGGCGCCACAACGCGCCAGGCGGCCTCCGGCCGATGATCGGGCACGAGTGCGAGCGTCTCGAGTGCCTCGGCGCCGAGCCGGGCACGCAACCGCTCGAGCAGATCCAGGTCGGAGCCGGCGGCGAGTCCGCCCTGCTCACCGGGCTGCCACAGCCCCGCCGAGTGCAGCACGCGTGAGACAGGCACACCGGCACGCAACTCGCAGGCCCGCACCGGCTCAGGCAGCCGCAGCGTGCGCAGACGCTCACCGAGCAGCTGGGCGAGTCGTTGCGTATCGGCCAACGGCGCCCCGAGTCGCAACACACAGCCGGTGGGTGGAGCGTTGCGGTGCCACAGCCGACACTCCAGCGCCAACACCCCGCACTGACGCGCCGCGAGAAACCGGCCGAGTGCCTCGAGCAGCGGCCGCAGCGCCGCCTCGAGCAGCGTGAGGTTCGTCGACTCGTACGACAACTCGCGCCGGCGGCGAAACCGCGCCGGCGGCTCGTAGCACGCCCGCGGATCACTGGCGCGCCCCATCAGCCGATCGAGATCGGCCAGCCGCGCGGCGCCGAAACGCTGTGCGAACCCCGCGCGCGGCAAACGCAGCGCCTGACCGATGGTGCGCACGCCCAGGCAGGCCAGACGCGCAATCAGCTCCGGCGGCCAACGCAGCGCAGTGAGCGGCACCGGGGCGAGCGAGCCGGTCAGCTGTGCCGCCGTCAACACCACGAACGAACCGCTGGTGCGCGCCCCGGCCAGTGCCGCGAGCGGTGTCGGTGCAAAGGCCAGGCTCACCGCCGGCGTCAGTTGGGCGCACTCCTCGGCCATCGCGCGGCGCAATCCCTCCAGCCCACCGAACAGGTGCAGACTCGAGCGCACCTCGAGCAGCAGCCCATCGGGCGGCGCCAGAGTGATGCGCGGACTGAACCGCTGCGCGCGCCTCGCCAGCGCCTGCAGCGTCTGCGGCACTGTTCCGGCCGCTTCCGCCACCAGAGCCGCAACGTGAATACCCAGCCACAACGGCGCATCCGACGCTCGAGCGCCTCGCTGCGTTGTCTGCGGCACCACCACGGCCCGCGCCGGTGACGTACGGCGCGCCGGCAGCGCTGCCGGCGCAAACAGATCCAGAGTCCTCGGCGCGCTCATGGGGATCCGCTCGGTCTGTTGCGCTGCGACGCCCAGCTCAGATCGAAAGCGCCACGCACGCCACCACGGCTCTTGAGCAGCGTGACCCGCACGCCGCCCGCACGTGACTCGAGCACGATCCGCAGCATCGCCGGAGAAGCCTCCCGTGCCGACTCGCGCGCCCTGAACAACACCCCCAACGCATTGCCCCGCTGCGCCGCCAGATGCACCCGGCGCAACTGGCGGGCCGGTGCATGGCGCGTCCAGGCGAGTACGCTGTCGCATGCGCCCGAACCCAGCGCCTGCTCGCAGGCCCACAAGACGGACGACCGCCGGCCGCGCTGAGGTGCGCGCACGAGCAGCAACTTGGTGAGCACGACACCGGCCGCCGCGAGCGCCGGAGCGAACGGCTGCAGCGGCGGCGCCACCCAGGCGCACCAACGCGCCTCGTCGCGGGCGGTGATCGCCGCCAGCGCCGGCAACAGCAGCCGCAGTTCGCCCTGACCAAAACGCGCCGGGATAATCTCGATCAGACCGCTGCGCGGCCAGCCCCCGCCCGGCAGGCACTCATCGAGTCGAGCGAATCCGCTCGGCCAGACCGGCGCCCGCACCGCGGAGCCGGCCCGCCAGATCGACGGGTGCGCCAACAAGGACTCGAGACGGGGGTCTGCAAGCGAGAGACGCGCCGGCGCAGCGCCGTTCCCCGGAAGATCGGCGGTCATACACGCCTGCCTCGCTCAGCGTCGGATCGCAGCCGGCGGCTACATCAGGCCGTGGCCTTTCCCCCGACGCAACACTCCGACCACGATGCCCTCGATCAGCAGCGACTGCTCCTTCAGATCGACGCGGATGGGCTCGAAGTCACTGTTCTCCGGCAGCAGCCATACCACCGAGCCTTCTTGGCGATAGCGCTTCACGGTCACTTCATTCTCCAGGCGCGCCACGACGATCTGCCGGCTGCGCACATCGGCCGTGCGATGTACCGCGACCAGATCCCCATCGAGGATGCCGGCATCCTTCATGCTCATTCCCGTGACCTTCAGCAGGTAATGCGGCCGCGGTTGAAACACCCCCGGATCGACGTCGAGCCGCGCCTCGATATTCTCCTCGGAGAAAATCGGCCGGCCGGCCGCGACCCGGCCGATCAGCGGCAGCCCCATTTGCTCACGGATGGTGTCCTTCAGCTGAATGCCGCGCGAGGCGCCTGGCACCAGTGCGATCACGCCCTTGCGCGCCAGAGCGCGCAAATGATCCTCGGCTGCATTGGCCGAACGGAAACCGAGTTCGCGTGCGATCTCGGCCCGGGTCGGGGGCATGCCCTCGTGCGCAATGAAACGCTGAATGAGGCGCAGAACCTGGATTTGTCGGGGGGTGAGGTCAGACATGGCGAAGCCTGTTTGCCTATACAAGGCTGTAATTATATCCATGCAGTGATGTTTAGCAAGTCGTCCATTGCCATTTGCGCCCGACTGTCAATGACTCATTGGTGATACACCTGGGGCCTGCACCTGTTGCCGGTGTGCCGCAACGCCGCCCGTTGCACCCTCACCCACATCCACGCAACATGATTCTCCCGCGTGCGCCACGGTTTTATTCAGCGCCCATTCATCTGTACATTCAACGTCATCGGTACAAACCCAAAATCCAGTTAAATCAGTGCGAACAGGGTTGCATTCCCACGGTAAATTTGTTGGACTTGCGCCCTCGAGTCGTGGGGGCTGCTGCACCTCGGTTCGTTTGCATTTTCAGGACTTCCTCAATCAACAACCCCAAGGGGACTTTATGAAGTACGCGAGCGTAGTGAAGGTGGCCGCGGCCGCGGCACTCGTGGTCGGTCTCGCCGGCTGCCAGGACCTGACCCCCATCAAGTCGGACATCGCCAACCTGAAGTCGCAGGTGGCCCAGCTGCAGACCCAGGTCTCCGCAGCGCAGAGCACTGCCGACAAGGCCAACAGCGCGGCCGAAGCGGCCCAGAATGCCGCCGACCAGAAGTCCGCCGCTGCCCAGAGCACCGCCAATGAGGCGCTTTCGCTCGCGCAGTCGAACAAGGCGGAAATCGACGCCATCAACCAGAAGATCGACCGCATGTTCAAGCGTTCGATCTCCAAGTAAGAGCCCCTCGCTCCTACGAAAACGCCGCGCGGCTGCGCGGCGTTTTTTTTGCTTGCGGGTGTTACTACGCACATGCCACAGAAGGCAAAAACGTGTGTTTTTTATCGGCCAGATCGGGGGTTAAACCGGAAAGCCGGCGCTAAACGAAGGGTACCCTCGGAGGATGCCCTCAATGCCCAAGCGCCACACCAATGCCGTATTTCTCGGAGACCTGCGAGCCCGAACTGCGGGTAAAATAATCCATTTTGAGCGGATTGCGGCCGATATTGCCTCGAACATCGCCGAAGCTCGCCGCGATTTAGAAGCTATCGACCGAATAATCAGGCTATTCGATGACCGCATTGACCCGGCGGCTATTAGGCCGATCGCCGCGGTCAAGAAGATTCCGCGTGGATCGCGCGGCGGACTGACGCTCGCCATAAAGGCCGTGCTCGAGACTGCCGGTACCGAAGGATTGCTCGTTCGAGAAATTGCCTGGGCGCTGCAGCTCAAATACGGCCTGATTTTCGAGACTCCAGAAGAATCCGAGCGCTTTTTCAGGAATTCCCTGAAACGCCGCTGCCATGAAATGGTGCAAATGGGAATGCTCAAAGCCGTCCCAGAAGAACATCCCGGCACCATCGGAAGCCAGATGCTGAACCGGTACTGGCTTGCCTCGCTGGCACCGAGTTCACTGGACTCCTTGGTGGCTCGCGCGGAAGCACAAGGCATGGCGGTACGCGAGGTGGACGCAGAGGCCACAGCAGAGGGCTAGCTGCTCAGCGAGGTGGACGCGGCTTTCGGCCTTTCGGCGGCCCACTGGCAGGCGCTGCCGAGGGTTTTCGATGAAGCTTCTCGATGTCTCGATGCTGCCCGTGCGTGAACCCCCGCCAATCGCGGCTCAAGCCAACGTTCAGTGCGATATTCAGCAACAGCTTAAGCTGCTCTCGGTTCGAGAGTCGTCGAGTATCGGCACGGAAAGCTACCTCAACTGCGTAGTCGTGTAGATATTTCGCCTCGATATTCAGATACGAACCACTCTCGGCCCGGTCCAGTCGAAAGTTGAGCTCTTCAACCAGATTATTGTTTTCGCCGTTTTCCCCGACCAATCGAGTACTGTGCTCGACGAATCGGTGCTCGCGAAACTTTCCTCCAATTTCCTTGAAGGCAGGAGAGGCGTCGCTGTTCAACGTGCTTTCGCTGATTGCAGTAAAGTCTTGCAGCACCTGCTTGGCAGGTCCCGCTTCTTGTTCTGACATGACAATCGCAATTCGTGTGGCGACAGCCCCTAAGCCTTTTGTCCCGCTGCGCTTACGAACGGCCATGACGAGACGCCGGCCGGGTGGCAAGGCGGCACCGTACTCGTCTTTGCCGGAGCCTTTGAGGCGGGCTTCCTTTGCGGCCGCTGCCCGAGAACTCTGATGTATCGCAGCTTCAACGTCCTCTTTGGCAGTTTCCTCAGTGAGTTTCAGGCTCACCTGTGGCCGACCTCGTTTCTCAAATGAACGCCGACCCGATTGATGCGAAGCATCAACCTCCAAGTCACCGTTCAATAGCCCAACATTGTATCCGCGCTGCAAGGCTTCTCGCAGCTTGTGCTGCAAAGTGAAGGCTGTGTTGTAGCTCTTTCGAATATGTCGCCGCAGTTCCAGTGCTGGCTGGCCACCACTTGAGTTTACCCACATCAATGCGGCGGCGATGAGCTCCTGCAGGCTCATCTTGTGTGAATCGAATACCGTTCCGGACATCAGGCTGAAATACTTGCGACAGCCTCTACAAATCCAGCGATTCTGCTTTGGGCGGGTGTAATGCCGAGTTACGGTTCCGCAGTGAGGGCAGCGTATTCCGTCCTTTCCGCCCCAACGGGCTTCTATCAGAAATTCACGGCACTTCGCTTCATCCCAACTCAGTATTTCCTGGAGCGAGATATCCACCGCTTTCCGGGAAAGATGCCAATGAGCAGTGCCTTGGCGCCTGCGACGGTATTTAATCTTCTCGACCGGCCGCGAGACGCTGTCTGCAGCGGGTTCTGGCTTGCCGACCGGACTTGCCGCGTCTTCGCTCAAATCGCCGTCCTCAAGAATTCCTCATACCAGGCTTCAGGAATGCGGCCGGCTGGGAATTTGGGGTTCACCTCAGGCTCGCGGCCTGCCTTTCGCATCCAGCGAACCAGGCCTGAGCGGGCCGGTTCGGCCACTCGACTCAGCCTCACATATTTCTTGCCGGCGTCCTCATCGCGGGGCGGTATCACGAGCGGCGGACGAGGCGGTAATAGGTCGATGGCACCGTGCAGCATAAACAGTGCGGTGCGCAACACAAGCTCAATTGGGCTCAGCGTCGATGGCGCGAAGAGAAACGGCGTGACGATTTGTCGCTCCCGCGTGTCCTCATCCACGCTCGCCCGATAGACACCTCGCGCCTTTTGGCTATGCACGATGAGCATTGTTCCGATCTCGCGAGACGCGGCTCCGTGCTCTGGAAGGTGAGTTACCACCGCGGTGGTGTGCTCTGCAAACGCAACACGCTTGTCGTCTATAAAATTGGCAGGGGCTACCCGTTCCTGCCTTCCGGTCGGCTCGGGCCAAAGTGCCATTGCAATCGAACGAGCAACGAGGTCCCAGAGACTTGCAGACCAGCGAGGGTAGCATCTCAATATGACCGGCTCGTGCGCCCCGATTCCGGCTTCGAACAGGACAATCTTGTACTCCGCATCGGCATCCAGCTTTTCATACCCAATATCGAGCCAGTCAGTTCTATTGTAACGAGACACACCAGAGGGAAGGCCCGTGTGCACGCTCACGCGTAGCATCAGAGAACCTCGATAGCCCAGGTCTGGGCATATTCCACCAGGTCGTGAATCTCGAAGCCTCTGAGCCTCATGTGACCGGCGTCAATCCACAGCAGAACAGCGTCGTGCAGTTCAAGAATAGGGACGGATGTTTCTGCGGTTTGACTGGACAGCGTTGCACTCGTCACGACGCGTCCGAAGCGGTGCTGGCGGTTCTCGCACACGGTGAGCATGCCGGTGAATTCCTCGCTTCGGTCACGCTCGGCCTTCAATAGGGGCCGACCGTGATAGTTGAGCAAACGAACCTTTACACGCATTCTGGTTCTACTTGAGATTCATTCTCAGTTGCATGGCGATATCTTCTTTTAGTGACCAGCTGTGTGCTGTGAACCGCCGCCGGTTTTCAGCTGAACTCCAGGAACTCTGGGTCACGTTATCACGTGTGCATGGAGCCACAGCAAATGGCGTAGCTGGACTACTGGACGACAGTGGTAAAAGCTAAGCGGGCAAAGCCGCAGTTTCCGAACTGCGGAAGTCGCGTCAAGGAGCTGTGCTTGTGGTGATTGCCTATCCAGCTACCTAGAAAACGGCGTTGAGATTGGGCACAAAATTCGTATCCAAGCCGTCTGATGTCACCCGAGTCTGGTCTATAGGCGTCGAATCGGATAGCATCTGCTCTATAAATAACTCGAAGACAGGCGCCATCATCCCGCGCGGGGCAACCATGGACCTAGACTTTGACATGCCGGATACCGATGAGGGGCGGATTCATGATGTTCCGCTGACGGAGAGCTCAGTAGCCAGAGTTGAACGCATTTGCGCGAATCGTTGGGCCGAGACCACCTCCGCCTCTGGGTGCCAAGCGATTTCCGATGAATGGCGGCGGCTCCTGCCAAATTTGAGAGCCCGAGCGCTCGCAGGGTCGATGTCTGAACCTGAGTACCGCGGCCTGCTGTCCTCCGCCTGGGGCACCGTCGGGGAACTGTTTCAGGCTCTACACCAAAATGCGTGGGACGAGAAACTCGATGCGTCCAAGAAGCCTCGTGGCTTCTGGTACCACCAGGAGCTCAATATATTTCGAACGGAAGATGATACTCGAGGATTTGATATCAATAAGAGTGAGCTATCGGAGGTCGCCGCGAGATATTTACAGCTTCCTGAGATACAGACCAACAGGCTGGATTGGATTTTTCTCGACTCCATTGTGCTCTCGGAATTTGAAGCATTTGCGCGGGACATGCTCAATACTCGTGCTGGCACTGGAATGAATTGGGCCGCAGCGTTCGCAGGCCGCAGCGAGCTGAAATACTACGGGTTCAGCTTTCTCTTTTGGATTATTGGCGTGACCCTTGCGTACGCACTGCCGATAGTGACCGTCTATTACCTTGCGACGAAGGGTCATCGAACAGGCGCCATTGTGCTCTTCTCGATTTGGGCGCTCTTCACCTTGTGGAAGCTAGTCACGTACCCGTTCCGGTTCAGAGCACGTCGAAAGGCGCGGAAGCTCCTGCAGCACCTGTTCAATCTGTACCGTGCGTTAGGTGAAAACACAATCTCACCCACGCAGTGGCGAAAGATGCTAGACACCGCGACTGGGGATGGGGTGGTTCTTGATGGGGCCGTGTTCACCATTATCGATAGGGCCATTGCCCGCGACGCCACGGCGTTCATTCCGGCATAAGGGTAAAAGCCGGCTCGAACATTGAGCGCAGTCAATGTAATAAATTATAACATCGATAACCGAATTTTTAAGCTCCGTATGGCGGAGTTTAAAAGTATTGCTGCTGCGCCTCACGCACGCAAAAGTTAGCGAGGCTGCCATTCTGGGGTTCTTCGCGAAGTCAGACCAAATCGCTGGGACGGTAAGCGCTGCGCCCGCCGGAACGTGAATGCTCGTGCCGCGGGACCTGCTCGCTCACACTTCCTTGACATCCGGTATTCGTCTGCGCGGATAAAACCCCCGCGGCACTCGTCACTTAGCCCCGGACGCCCTGTCTTCGCCCGAGTCGTTTAGCACGAAAGCCGCAACGGCTTCCCGCATCAAACAACTCATTCGCCAATTGAATCCTTCGATCTTGTTTGCCCCAGGGTGTGCACGCGGGTTGATCGAACGAGTCTGGATAAGCCTTGCAGGGCGGTGTCGGAAGCTTGGAGGTGCAGAGAGATCACGTGGGCTCTGGTGGATTCTGCGATGACATCTCGCAGCATCACCAAATATTTATCTCCGACGAGCAACCAGTTTTGGTCAAAATCCCAGCCGGCAACTGTCCCCGCAAAATAATCTGGAATTCTTGTGAATGGATCTGACCAAGGCGTGCCCTCCAGCGCCGGAGCGGGATTGCTGCCCAGAACCGGCCCTGACCACCCGGAACATCCGTGATAGCAGTTGGCGGCAACTGCGGTGCTGTAAAAGCTGTGTGCAATCGCGTCATTTGCATCGATGAGTGCATCGCGGTCTGAAAACCAACCAATACGAGTTGCTCGCCAATAGCTCGCCACCAAGTAGGTAAGGTAGCCAGCAAAGGTAGAGGCGAGAATCGAATAATTCAGAAGCTTGACATTAAACTGCTTTTTCCTTATCTCCCTCTGCAAATATTTCATCTTCAGAAGCCGTTCGGCTTTGGCTCCTGTCGTTCTGTCTTGCTCCATTGCTAGGGCTGAGCGGTCGACGATTTGGCGCAGCAAGACGCGGTCTCTCGTTAGTATACCGGGTTTTTTTACGGCGATGCAGATCGTGAAAAAACGCTCATCTTGAAGCAGCGAAAGCATTGCTGGGCTGATAGTTCGCACGCGTTTGAAGTCAAATCTGGAGTTGGCGTGGCACTCGTCAGCAATTGCGTTCCAGTAGTTACCTCCTGGCATCATAGTGAAAGCATAAACATCGTGGTATCTGTCATCGTTGTTCAGGACGTAATCAGAAAACAGCAACCATCTGTCGGTTGGGTATCGATCCAAGTATGCCGTAAAGCAGGGCAGCATTTCCCTTACCGCTGGAGCGATGCCTTCAATCACGACACGCGCCAGAGATTCAGTTTGATCTGGAACCAATATCAGTGATTCCGCAGATGCGGACTTGGTTGGCTGAATTGTGTACGTGATCTTCATATGCTGGAAAGATACAAGGTCAGGTGGCGTGTCTCTCCGAGAATGAGACAATCTATTGCATGACAGTCTAGAAACGAGCATTTAAGCGCGAGGGACCTCATAAGACGATCTATTTTGGGAGTCGGTAAGGGAAGGACTTCTTTGGTAAGGTGGCAAAATCGGCTAAGGAATACTTACAAAGCTCGCCGTTTCCCTATCAGGGGATGATCCAGCAACTATCGCCGTCTGCTGGTAGCAAGTTCACGTAGGCAGAAGCAAAGTATGGTGGAGCGAAGGCCGGGCTTTGCTGATAGATGTTTTCTATGGGAGACTCCCATGCGGCATAGGATCAGGAGGTAGGACCAGAGACTAAGAGCAAAGACGACAAGCTGTCCACGGAGACGGGCGGTGCCGGCCCTTCGATGCGTTCCTCGTGAGTCACCAGAATGCATTGGCTAATAGCAGCTTGGATTCATCAGTGCACTCGACTTGGTAGGATATAGATCCGTGAAAATTTTCTACTCGTGGCAGTCGGACACACCTAGAGACATCAGTAAGCATTTTATTCGTGAAGCCCTCGACGCCGCTGTCGAGAGCCTAGAGATCGACGATGCTGAGCGACCCGGTATCGATCAGGATACGGCCGGCGTTCTGGGAGCCCCCGTCATTGCTGATACGATTTTCGAGAAGATCAGTAATGCTAAGGTTATTGTCGCTGATGTGACGCTCACCGGAGCGACACCAGGTGGTAAGCGGCTGATCAATAGCAACGTCGCGCTTGAGGTCGGATTTGCGATTGGGGTCCACGGGGACAGGGTGCTACTTAAAGTGATGAACACGCACTACGGCCAGCCAGAGGAACTCCCATTCGACTTGGCCCATCGCAGATGGCCGGTCCGGTTCGACCTTGCGCCGAAAGCTCAGGCGGAAGAAAGGATGAAGGCTCTGCGCCGACTCACAGCTGAATTGGCGGTAATTCTCAGAGAATACATTGGGGCCAGCCGACCGCGTCCGCAGCTATTCTCGCCCGCAGGGGCAACCGTCAACCCCGCTTGGTATTGGGATTTAGGTCAACCGCTTATTCGCCGTGAATCGCAGACGTTCACCTATACAAGAGATCAACCGCTCATCTATCTGCACATATGGCCGCACGAGAAGGTCTTGCCGCTTACGGTCGAAGTGCTAAACGATTATGCGAAGTCGGATATCGAGCCGCTGTGCGGCACCTCAAGCGGCTGGTCGCACGAAAGAAACAGATTCGGGGAGATCACGTTCGCTTTTGAGGCAGACGGGTCACTGATTTCGACGACCCAGGTTTTCAGGACGGGGGAGATCTGGGGCATTAATCACCGCCTGCTGAGGGAGCGGGCGCATTACCCGGGAAAGTTTTTGCCCATGACCGCGCTCGAGCGAGGTTTGACGCAATCGCTCTCGAAATACGTCAGCGCGGGGATGGCCTATTTTGGCTATGGGCGCGAGATTGACCTGAGGCTCGGGCTAGTAAACGTCGCGGGATTTGTTCTGGTGCGGAACGACGGAACGTCTACGCGGGAGATCTTTGAGGACTTCGAGCTAAAGCTCTCCGTGGATGGGCACGAGGAAGGATCGATCGGTGATGCGGTGCAAAAGATCTTAAATGGGGTGTACGAAGCGGCAGGAGAAACGCGCCGCTAACGAACTGGGCATTCCTGATGAGCAAGCAGGGCTAGGCTGGGCTTGTTCATGAGTTTAAATCAAGAGAACGAGGCTTTTGTTCTCGGGCACAGCGAATGCCTATCCAAGTCATTGATAAATATAGCAATTAGGCATCTGCGTAGTAACACCCTTGCTTGCGCAGCCCGTGCGGCCCGCAGAACCTCGGCTCAGTAGCGGATCAGGGCCGACCCCCAGGTGAATCCACCGCCAAACGCCTCGAGCAGCATCAGCTGCCCGCGCTGGATCTTGCCCGAGCGGGTGCCGAAATCGAGCGCCAGCGGTACGGAGGCCGCCGAGGTATTGCCGTGATCCTGCACCGTGGTGATCACCCGCTCCATGGGCAGATCGAGCCTGCGGGCGGTGGCTTGAATGATGCGCAGGTTCGCCTGGTGCGGCACCAGCCAGTCGAGCGCCGAGCGCTCCAGGTGATTGGCCGCGAGCGCCTCGTCAATCGACTTGCTGAGCGTGCTCACGGCGACCTTGAACACCTCGCTGCCGGTCATGCTGATCACGCGGCGCGGCTTGTTCGGATCCATACCCCCACCGCTGTAGAGCAAATCCTTGTATGCCCCGTCGGCGTGCAGATGCGTCGAGAGAATCCCCGGCTGCTCGGCCGGCTCGAGCAGCACCGCACCGGCACCATCGGCAAACAAGACCGCCGTGGAACGGTCCGTCCAATCCGTGATGCGCGAGAGCGTCTCGGCACCGATCGCAAGGGCCCGGCGGGCCTCCCCGGCGCGCACGAACTTGTCCGCGATCGCGAGGGCGTACATGAAGCCGCTGCAAGCGGTCTCCACACTGAAGGCCGGCACCCCGCGACAGCCGAGCCGCGCCTGCAGCAGCACACCGCAGTTGGGAAAGAGCAAGTCCGGCGTGGTCGTGCCGAAGGCGATGAAATCGACATCCTCGGGCCGGCAACCGGCCGCATCGAGCGCGCGGCGCACCGCCTGTTCGGCCATATCGACCGTGGTCTCGCCATCGGCGGCGATATGGCGCCGTTCGATGCCGGTGCGCTCCCGGATCCACTGATCGCTCGTGTCCATCATCTTTTCGAGATCGGAATTGGTGAGGACTTTCTCGGGCAGATACGAGCCCGTGCCAGCGATGCGCGAATAAATCAAGGCGTCGAACTCCCGATGGATGGCGGCGCAGCAAGCGCCTGAGCGATGTGCGCTGTCAGTCCATGACGCGCAGCGAGCGCGGCGGTGAGGACGGCCTTTGAGAAAGCCATCCGGTCGGCCCTGCCGTGGCTTTTTACCACGATCCCGGTCAGCCCGACCATGCACGCCCCATTGTAACGGCGTGGATCGAGACCACCGGCCACGCGTCGCAGTACCCGACGCGCCGCGAGGCCGGCCAGCCGGTCGAGCCACGAGGCCTGAAATTCCTGGCGCATCCGCGCGCCGATCAGCGCCGCCACCCCTTCCATGGTCTTCAGCGCAACGTTGCCGGTGAACCCATCGGTCACCACCACGTCGACTTCGCCGGAGAAGATGTCATCGCCCTCGACGAAGCCCACGTAGTGCAGTGCGCTCGATTGCAACAGTGCGTGCGCCGCCTGCACGACCTCGTGCCCCTTGATGTCCTCTTCACCGATGTTGAGCAGCCCGATGCGCGGACGGGTCAGTCCGTAGACATCCCGCGAGATGATCGAGCCCATGGTGGCGAACTGGCACAGCTGCTCGGGAGTCGCCTTGATGTTGGCGCCCAGATCGAGCATCTGGGTATGCCCATGCGCGGCCGGAATGGCCGAAATGATCGCCGCACGCTCCACGCCTGGCAGCATCTTCAGCACGAAGTGCGCGATCGCGGTGAGCGCACCGGTGTTCCCAGCGCTCACGCACGCGTGGGCGCGTCCGCTCTTGACGAGCTCGATCGCCACACGCATCGAGGAGTCTTTCTTGCGGCGCACCGCCTCACGCGGATGCTCGTCCATACCGACCACCTCGGTGGTCGGCACGGTCTCGATCCGCGCGCGCAGCGCCGGCGGCTGTGCCGCCCGTGCCGTCTCGATCAGCTGCCTCTCGCCCACCAGCAGCGCCTGCAGCTCGGGGTCTTCGGCAAGCGCTGCGAGCGCTCCGGCAATGTACTCCTGCGGCTGGCGATCGCCGCTCATCACATCGATGGCGATCGGCAACACAGGCACGCGCGCGCGTGTTATTCCTGATCGGCCTCGGCAGGCTTCTCGATCACGCGCCGGCCGCGGTAGAAACCATCCGGGGTGATGCGATGGCGCAGATGCGTCTCGCCCGACTGCGGATCGGTCGACAGCGCCGGCGCGGCGATTCCGTCGTGGGAACGGTGCATGCCGCGCTTGGAAGGGGTCTTGCGGCTTTTCTGAACGGCCATAATGTCCTCATGCGCGCAACGCGCGGATAATCACTTGTGACTCAACAACTCACCCAGCCGCGCAAACGGCCGCTGCGTCGTCTCGGCCGGCGGCTCACTCGCACCGCCGGCATTCTCGAGCGGCTCGCACTGCTCATCCCCGGCGTGCATGGGCACGATCGGCAGACTGAGCAGCACTTCCTCTTCGATCAACTCAGCGACACTGATACGCCCCTCTGGCGCCAGCACCGGCTCGAACGCGTCGTCAACCGTGCTCGAGTCGGCCTCGCTCAAGAGCAGCGCAACCTTCACGTGCGCGCTCAAGGGCAGTGCCATGGGCTGCATGCAGCGCTGACAGCGCAGTTGCACCGTGCCCGCGAGCGACACATCTGCCACCGCTCGACCCGCATCGCGCCCGAAGCGAACAGTCCCCTGCACGCTGCCGCCCATCAATTCGGCGCGCGCACTCAGCCGCGGCAACTGCGCTAATGCGATGTCGAAATCGAGCACAGCGGCCCCAAGGGACAGCCGATCGACATCGAGCGGCTTGGACCAGGGTTGCGGCATGGGGCGCGTATAATAGGTATCAGGTACCGGCAAGTCAAAGTCCGGTGAAACCCTTAAGTCATTGTTTCGGGGAGCCGAATTGTGCCGGCCCGCACGCCCATGCCTGAACTGATCCTCGCCTCGACCTCCCCTTACCGCCGCGCCCTGCTCGAGCGGCTGCAATTGCCCTTTACCGCCGTGCCACCGCAGGTGAGCGAGTCGCACCAGCGCGGCGAGCAGCCGACCGATCGCGCCGTGCGCCTCGCGCTCGCCAAGGCCCAGGCACTCACCGAACGCCATCCGCAGGCCCTCGTGATCGGCAGCGACCAGGTCGCCGCCCATGGCGAGCAGGTGCTCGACAAGCCCGGCGATGCCCGCCGCTGCCGGGAACAGCTGCACTCGGTCAGCGGCGCGCAGGTCCGCTTTTATACCGCCTGCGCGCTGCTCGGCGCGGGCGGCACGGTACACCAGGTGCACCTGGACACCACCACCGTGGTGTTCCGGCCGCTCGGGGAGCTCGAGATCGAACGCTATGTCGAGGCCGAGCGGCCGTTCGATTGCGCCGGCGGATTCCGCGCCGAAGGACTCGGCATTGCACTGTTCGAGCGCATCGAGAGCACCGATCCGACGGCCCTGATCGGCCTGCCGCTGATCTGGCTCGCCACGGCGCTGCGTCGGGCCGGCTGCGCGATCCCCTGAGACGCCTCAGCGCTCCAGCCGTTCAAGCACGGCCGAGAGCTCTGCCGGAAGTGGCGCGCTGGCGCTGAAGGGAGCCCCGTCAGGCCACTCGAAGCTCATGCTGTGGGCGTGCAGGAACATCCGGTTCAGGCCGAGCTCGCGCAGCGCGGCGTTGCAGGCCGCATCGCCGTATTTCAGGTCTCCGGCCACCGGGTGGCCGGCGTAGGCCGCGTGCACCCGGATTTGGTGCGTCCGTCCGGTGTGCAGCGTGACCTCGAGCAGACTCGCTTTCGGTCCCTTGCGTGCGCGGCGCCCGTAGGCCTGCACGATGCGGAACTCGCTCACCGAAGGCTTGCCACCGGCGACCACCCGCACGGTGCGCTCACCGCCGACCCGCGTATCGGTGCGCAATGGCGCATCGATACGCTTGTGGCCGAGTTCCCAGCGGCCGCAGAGCAGCGCCAGGTAGCGTTTCTCGCTGCGCCCCTCGCGCAGCAGCGCGTGCAGGGTGCGCAGCGCCGCTGCCGTGCGCGCCACGAGCAGACAGCCGCTGGTATCCCGATCCAGCCGGTGCACGAGCTCGAGCGGCTCATCGGGCCGCAGTGCCCGCAACGCCTCGATCAGTCCGAACTCGATGCCACTGCCCCCGTGCACGGCGATCCCGGCGGGCTTATCGAGCACCAGCAGTCGCGCATCTTCGTGAATGATGGCACGCCGGACCGTGTCGATGAGCGTCGGCGACGGTCCGCGCGGGGCCGCTGCGGCGCGCTCGGGGTTCTCGAGCCGCACCGGTGGCACCCGGATCCGATCGCTCGCTGCAAGCCGCGTCTCGGGGAGCGCCCGGTGACCGTTCAGGCGGACCTCGCCCTTGCGAATGATGCGAAACAGCCGCGTCCGCGGCACGCCGGGCAGGTGCTGGCTGAGGAACTTGTCCAGCCGCAGCCCCACCTCGTCCGCGCCGACCTCGATATAGCGCACACCGGTGCGCGCTTCGGCCCCATTATTCTCCGACACCGCCGTCTTTCGCGTAAGACACTGTTTCTACAGCAATCGTTGCAGTATACTCCGTCCGCCGTCCGCTGAGCGGACGCGCCAATGGTACGCGGCGCAGCGCGCCGCATGTTAGTTGGACCTCCGAAGAGAGGCCATCGTATTGGGCCGACAAGATCGCCTCCGGCGTTGAACCCTTTAAGGTACCGGGTTCCGCGGGCGGCGCCTCCGGTTGAGACCATCGAAGGATTTCCGGCACCCGCCTATGTCGTGGCGTGCATCGCAATGATCATGACTCGCGCGCATGCGCCGGGTCGCAGAAATCTTCGCTGCCGCAGCGCGTTCGCGCCGCGGCCTCCCGTGTGCTTGCCGGCCCCTCACCGTACAACAGTAGGGGCACATGAAAAGAATGCTCGTGAACGCGACTCAGGAAGAGGAACTGAGAGTCGCACTGGTCGATGGACAGAAGCTCTTTGATCTGAGTATCGACATACCCTCCCGCGAACAGAAGAAAGCGAACGTCTACAAAGGCCGTATCTCCCGAATCGAACCCTCCCTCGAAGCCTGCTTCGTCGACTACGGCGCCACGCGCCACGGCTTTCTGCCGCTGAAAGAAGTCACCCGCGATTACTTCCGCCAGCCGCCGCAGGGCGGACGGATGAACATCCGCGAGTTGCTCTCCGAAGGCCAGGAGCTGATCGTCCAGGTCGAAAAGGAAGAGCGCGGCAACAAAGGCGCGGCGCTGACCACCTTCCTCAGCCTCGCCGGGCGCTTCCTGGTATTGATGCCGAACAATCCGCGTGCGGGCGGTGTCTCGCGCCGCATCGAGGGCGAGGACCGCGACCAGATGCGCGAGGTGATGAATCAGCTGCACATCCCCGAGGGCATGGGCGCGATCGTGCGCACCGCCGGCGTTGGCCGCAGCGCCGAGGAGCTGCAATGGGACCTCGATAACCTCAAAGCGCAGTGGGACCAGATCGCCGCGGCCGCCGAAGGCCGCACGGCACCGTTTCTGGTCTACCGGGAAAGCGATCCGGTCACCCGGGCACTGCGCGATTACCTCTCCGACGATATCGCCGAAGTGCTGGTCGATGATCCGGCCGCCTTCCAGCAGGCCCAGGAGTACATGCAGCGTTTCATGCCCACCGATGCGCAGCGGCGGCTGAAGCAGTACACCGATGACATCCCGCTCTTCACGCGCTTTCAGATCGAGAGCCAGATCGAGTCCGCCTACGCGCACAAGGTGCAGCTGCCCTCGGGCGGCAGCATCGTCATCGATTACACCGAGGCGCTGGTCTCGATCGACATCAACTCGGCGCGCGCCACCAAGGGCAGTGACATCGAGACCACCGCACTTAACACCAATCTCGAGGCTGCCGACGAAATCGCCCGTCAGCTGCGGATCCGGGACATCGGCGGCCTGATCGTCATCGACTTCATCGACATGGAGTCGGGCAAGAATCAGCGCGAAGTCGAGGATCGGCTGCGCGATGCGATGAAGATGGACCGGGCCCGCATCCAGATCGGCAAGCTCTCGCGCTTCGGCCTGCTCGAGATGTCCCGCCAGCGTCTGCGGCCCTCGCTCGGGGAATCGAGCCACATCGTCTGCCCGCGCTGCGTCGGGATCGGCAGCATCCGCAGCGTCGAGTCGATGGCACTGGCGGTGCTGCGCCTGATTGGCGAGGAGTTGCGCAAGGAACATACCACCAAGGTCATCACGCAACTGCCGGTGGACGTCGCGACGTTCCTGTTCAATGAAAAGCGCGAATGGCTGCGCACGCTCGAGAGCAAGAGCGCAGCGGAACTGATCATTGTGCCGAACCCGCACATCCAGACTCCCGAGTACTCGATCAAGCGCGTCCGGGAGGATGAAGCCGAGCTGCCTGAGAACCGTCAGACCAGCTACCTGATACCGGCGGCCCCCGAGGTGACTGAGCCCGGCGGTACCCGCGAGCAGCGCCCGGCGGCAGAAGTGCCGGCCGTCGCCGCCCTCCTGCCCGCCACCCCGGCACCCGTGACTGCGCCGCCGCCGGGCGCCCCGCATGCGGCGCCGAGCGTTCCAGCCGAGTCCCGACCGGCCAAGGGCCTGTGGGCGCGGCTGAAGGGATTGTTTGCCGTCGAGGCGGAACAGCCGGCCCCG
>JAKBCE010000032.1:0-9046 GCA_021808195.1 Pseudomonadota bacterium | reverse complement strand
GTGACCGTCCGGAACGCACCGAGCGTCCCGAACGCCGTCAACGGGAACGAGATCACGAGCGCAGCCTCGCGCCCCGCTCGAGCGAAGGCGGCGCAGTGAGTCCCAGCAGCGGACCGGCCGAAGCCGCAGTGCCCGGCGGCGCCGAGCGTCCCGCTGCGGAGCGTGGTGAACGGCGCGGTCGGCGGCGTGGACGGCGCGGCGGACGCCGCAGTGGTAATCGGGAGCAGATCCCCGGTGAGGCGCGCACCAACGGCACGGGCCCATCCCCGGGCGAAGTGAACCGCCCGACAAGCGGCGAACGTCACGAGCCGCCGGCCGAGCGCGTACCGGCTTTTGAACCTGGCGAGCCTCGCGCAGCTGCCGCCCCCCCACCACCGTTCACGCCGGCGCCGATTGCTGCACCGTCGGCACCCGCGCCATCGATTGCGGCGCCGGCCCCAGCCCCGACACCGGCCCCCGCAGCGCCAGCACCGGCAGCAAGCACCATGACGCGTGAGGAGAAGCCGGCCACTTGGCACGAGGAGCCCAAGCCCACTGCAGTGCACGTCGAACCCACCGCTGCGCCCGCCCCGGGCAGCGGCCGGGACAACAAACCGCACGTGGTGTGGTCCTCTGCTCCACCGGATTGGGTGCCGAGCAGCCGACGCGGCCCGGAGGAATAGCCTGCTGCCCTGGGACGCGCGAGGTGCGCGTCCCAGGGACGAGCACCGAGCTCAGTCTGCGCGGGCCGCCGGCCTCAGAGGTTCATCATCCCGCAACGCCGCACACAATCCGTAGGCGGCTGCCTCGACCAGATCGAGTACGTGTTCGAAGCCGTTGGCACCGCCGTAATACGGGTCGGGCACTTCAAGCGTGCCGCGGTCGGGCGCGAACTCCAGAAATAGCCGCAACCGCTCCCGCGCATGCCTCGGCGCACGCCGCTCCAGGGCGAGCAGGTTTTGCCGGTCCATCGCCAAGATCAGATCAAACGTGTCGAAATCACTCGGCTCCACGACCCGCGCCCGCAGGTCCGACAGGTCGTAACCTCGTCGGGCCGCCGCTTCGCACGTACGCCGATCAGGTGGCTCACCGACGTGATAACCGGCCGTACCCGCTGAATCGATGGTCAGTACGCGCTGCGGCAACTCGCGCGCAGCAACGGCGCGGAACACCCCTTCCGCGGTCGGTGAACGACAGATATTACCCAAGCAAACGAAAAGTATTTTCACTCCAACCTTCTAGCATCTGCACACAGATTCACGCGCCTCGACGCCATGGTTCGCGGACGCCGCAACCCAAGCACCCCCGGCGTTTGCCCACCCGCTAGTGCACGAAAACACAGAAAACTCCAACGCAGCAACACCCACTCGCCCCTCTCGCAAATCCACTCATGAGGCGATGGATTCGCCGGCATCAGCATACACACCAGAACCACTCAATACATCACATCACGCACCGAATACGCTCATATCGTCAACTCGCTCCATCTCCCGCTGAAACTGCGCGCATCACCCACTGCCACAATCTGCCAATTTCCCCAATCCAATACGCAGCGGCTCCAGCTGACCCGCATACGCACGCCACTTTCCTACCGATGTGGAATAGATCGGACGCCGCACCTGAGTTGCACTAGCAGTCGAGACTGTACGTTTCTGGCGGTAAAATGACAGACACCCAGACTCCCATTCCAACCCACAAAACCCCAACATCCGCTGCACAGCCGCCTCGAAATCTCCAACGAGATCCTCATATCTCAAAAACAATGCGCACTCACCAAAAACATCCCTCCAATGATTCATCAGACGGTCCCATGCGCAATAATAAGTTGCCAACTCCGTTAGAGTATAGGAAAACGGATAAGCACCCGTAAAGAGCGTTCTATACATCGCAAAGCAGCTATCCATTGGGTCACGCACGACGAAGATCATACGTGCATTCGGCAATGCCCTGCGGATCAACCCCGCATATAAATAATTCGAGGGCTGCTTATCGACAAACATCCGAGTCTTTCCAGTCTGCGGGCGCGTCCTCTGCAAATAATCCCGCCCCAACTGCTTCGGATCGATACGCAAGGACAGCTCCACAAGCTCCTTCTTGCCCACGCGTCTTTGCACTTGGCGCTGTGCGGCATCAACGACCGCAAGCGGAAACGCCTGAAGCTCCCCAGCACCGTAGACCGCACTATGACTAGCGAGAATCTGCTCAACTAATGTGGTTCCCGATCGGGGCAGCCCCATGACAAAGATACATTCGCTCCCGTCGCATTTTGCTGCGACATCAATCGCGGACTTATTGTGAACTTCGACTATTCCGTCGATCGTTTCGACGTCCTGCGCAACATCGTATCGGAATGTCGCTCGTTGTAGATCCGCTCCTCGCTTAAGATACTCGAAGGCCTGTTCGAATCGACCAAGATCATCGAGTTCCTTGGCCAGTGCAAAACACAGTAGTATCCTATCCGCCGTATAGCGCACGCGCCCATTAAGAGCGCTGATCAACTCATCAACGTGATTATCCTGTTCCGTGTGGATTCTCAAATCCGCACGCGTGTAGTATGCGTACGCATTACTCGGATCAATTTTCAAGACTTGATTAAGTGCCTCTTCTGCAGCATCGAGTTCTCCCGCCATTCGCTGAACTGCAGCAAGGTTGTACAAATAGGTAGCACTCTTTGGTGCCTGCATGACTGCGCGTCTGAACAACGGAATCGCGCGCAACGGCTCGTCGCACAGCGCAAAAATATTTCCCAGCGCGTCGTTATATTCCGCTCTTTCAAGCACTTGATCACACAATGCCGACGCGACTGCAAGAGCCTCTGCCCTAAGCCCCATCGAGGCAAGATACTGCCCCTCCTGTAGGCGGAAAACTCGATTGTCGGGATCAATCTCCTGCGCACGACGTATGGAATTCAACGCCCCGGCAACTCGCCCTGCTTTCGCTTCGATCAAACTCAGCATATGCCACGGCTCGGGCTGTCCAGGCTGATTAGTGATCAGGTCTCTTACAATTTTCTCTGCCTGCGCAAGATCACCACTCTGCAACATTTGGCGAGCACGCTCCATCTCACTTCGAGGCGTTGCAGGCATCATGAGTTCGCTCTGGCCTTTTTTAAGACGACAACTTCGCACTGACGGTCCTTCTTTTAACATTTCACGACGACCTGTCTCAACCAGGCGTGAAACTCCCCTTCACGTGACCGGCAACCGCTCAGAGTGTGACCAGCAAGGTATCTCGTCGCCTGCGGCAATGAACAGACCGAAGCCAAGCGGATGCCCGGACTGACTGGAACGAGAACTCCGTCGCACATCCGCTCATTCCACCCGGATCACCGAGTTCTCAGCGACAGTCGTGTGCGAGAGCGCCCTCGGACGGCAGGCACCCACGATTCACCCCATTGGGCTTCGCAGTCTGTCACTGCACCCTCACGGCCGCCCTGGGTTGAAACTCGCCGGATTACCCGACACATCTCCCGCGTCCGTTCCGCTCCCCCCATTCTCCAGCCACGAAGATGGGGCTCAAGATCAACTGGATCTGACATGATTTCCGCTCCAGACCGGCCATGATGCGGCGGAGCCGTCATCATCGGAACCGCGGGACACCCCTTAGCATCAACAGCAGATCGGGCCACCGTCACGATCGTCGGTAACGCCGATGCGCGAGTCGGCCGATTCCCAAGCCATCCAACAAGGCACGTGCGCCATGATGGAGTCACCGCCAGAGAATTCCTGTCACTCCTGCGTGCTTCGATGTAGTCCGCCGACCAAGCGTCGGCCAACTCCATCTCCATGTCGTATTCCGTCGGCCCTGATCGCTCTCGCTCGACTTGCTGGCATCGCAGTAAACCATTTGCCGCCACTGGAACAGTGGCGCACCGCGAGTCATGGAGGCGCCGAACTGTCGCTGCTCAGCACCCTGTTGCACACAGCTCACGACGTCGACTCAACGAAGTAGATGCCCCGGGAGCAGGCCATCACTCGCACCATTCGAATTCGCCAAACCTGCGGGGGGTCCGGTTCGAGACCGCTGTGCAGCTACTGAGATCAAAACCGCCAAACGCACCATCCCCTCTGCAGCGCCTGCTCCAGGACACGGGACTTCCCGCTCTCGCTCGTCTCACGGCACCCTCCAAGCAGCAGCGAGCATTACCCCGGTCGCAGCGCAAGGTTGTCAAGTCTGCGCCATGCCTCAAGTCCCTATGTTAACCTGATTGATATCCAATCTACCGACTCTCTCAAGATCGGGAATTTCCACCAGAACTTCGCATGATCAAGAGACTGTTTGTGAGCGTTCGTACCGCCGACCGGGTTTCCTCATCTTGCTGTGTGGCGAGGGCGTGCTATCACCTAGCCATGCCATCGGCCGCTTCGCCGCAGAACCTTCGCTCGAGGCGAACGGCGGTGCCTGGCGAATCCAATCGGTCTTCGAAGGACCCCGCAAATGCTCTGCCCCTCCCCGCTTCCTCCCGGAGAAAATGAGCACATCGAGCCCTCCCAATGCCAGCGAGCCTCCAAATGCCAACCCTGCGACGGGCCAAGCGAATCGGAATGAAAACAGTCTACTGTGATCGCTCATCAAGATGCTCATCCGCCAGCATCCGCCGTGGCAATCAGGAAGGAAACCTCAAAGGATTCCTGGCATTCCTCTGTCACTCCCGCATTGCCAACGATTAAATACCGGTCATTTTCCCGTCCATGAGTACACAGCACCAAAATATGGCGGCTTCCACTGATTAAAGACTCCAGTGATGAACACTCTGAATTTTGCACCAGGTGATGACGCAGGTCCGAACGCAATGTTCGTCACATTCCTGGTCGGGACCGAGATGACCCGCACAAGCTTTTTATCTCCCGCCACGACCAAGACTCGGCCTGATCCGTTTTGGGCAATATAATAGTTGCCATCCGGCCCCACCTTAACGCCATCAGGACCATTATACGGTCCTTCACCTGGAGTCGGCGGCGCCAGATCCTGCAGGCGCGCCCAAACCGTCCTGGCGCCCAGCTTGTCATGTGGCAACACCTGAAAAGACAGAATACGGCCCGCGAGCATCTCAGCGACCAGCAAATGCCGTCCACTCTTCGTCAGAGTCAACCCATTGGAATAATCGATCAGACGCGCCACCACCGTCGCAACGCGTGCACCCGCAGCCAGATGCAGGACTTTTCCCGTGATTGGCGCGTGAATGTCGTATTTACCGGATGCCGTAAAATATATTCCACCATGTCTATCAGGTGTGACGTCGTTCGGACCGTCGAACACCTTGCCATCCTGCGTTCGCTTGATCACACGCAGTTCCTTGCCGTCCGCGTTCACAATCGTCAAGTAATCGCCGCTGTAACACGCGATCAGAAGGGAATTCTTTCCGAAAGGAATAACCGCATCCGGGCCGCAATGCATTTTCTTCCAAAATACGGCAATCTTCCCATGTGACACGACCTTAACGTCGTTTCCTTCGTACTCTGCGAAGTACAGTCGTCCATGCCACCAGAGCGGCCCTTCTGGATAAAACGCGTGGTTATCAATGACCGAAAGATTGGTCGCGCTGGCAGCAGCAGACGCCATGAACGCACACAGAAAAAGTATCGCTCCGAAGGATATTCGCGTTCGCATTCTCTCCTCCAAATTCATAATTCTCATCCCGAATACACTGAAATCAATTCAACGGTATTCTGCAATCAGTTGCTGACTTCAGGCACGACTTATCCGCATGCCGTCAATGAAAATTGTATTGCACAGAAATACCATACGTGCGAGGACGGGAAATGTACCGATCCCTGGAATAATTCGGATATGCCTGGATATTTTGGCCGCCGGAATAACATAGACAATTCGTAAAATTCTCCACGAATACCGAATAGGTCATCGCGCCCCCTGTATACAGCGTCGCCCTGAAGTCACCAGAGAAGCTTGATGGTATTCTCCAGTTAAAGGGTGTAGAGGCAAGAATCGTTGCGCTTGTCGAGCTTCGATATGCGCCATCGACATGGAGGGTCAGTGCTCCCCCGCCGTTTCCAATACTTGCAATGGGAATTGTATGATCCAGCGAGAATGAAAACGTGTTCTTTGGAACGCCCGGTAGCGGCGTTCCAGCAGTAATTGGCCCGTTGAACAGCGGCGCCGTCTGACCGGTTCCTCCCAAGGATGGCACCGTTGCATAGGTCGGATAGTCAAGCAACTCGAAGGTCTTGGTGACTTTCGCCTCTGTATAACTGTATCCGACTGTCGCCTGCGTATTTCTGGTGACCGCAGCGGTCAACGCCAATTCCGCTCCCTGCGTCCGCGAGTTCTTTCCGTTATAGGTAGCCGGGAAATAGCTAAAGTCTTCGCCGTCAAACTGAAACCCAGAAATGTCCAACCGATATATATCCGCCGAGTATCTCAGTCGTCTATTTAGAGCCGTTCCCTTAATGCCGATTTCATAATTCTTGGCGAAATCGGGCGAGAATGTCTGGTAGCGCGGCAACGTCGCGTAGATCCCACTAAGGGCTTGTGCAATAATAACTTGAGCAGTTATGCAGGGCGCTGTTTGGGCGTGATGGTGTAATTCCATTCGCCATGAAAGTCATGTGGCTTGAGGTTGAGCGCCTGCAGCTCCTTCTTGGGTACCTTGACTCCGCGCTTGTATGTTCTGCGATCCAAACGCGCTTTGACGATCAGTCCGCTCTTGGTTGTTGTGCCCGCGATGAGATTCACGATGGTACGGTAGTCCGTCAGAGGCCTGCCTCGCCAGTTCGCGGTGATGAACGAAAAGAGGCGGTGCTCTATTTTGTTCCACTTGCTGGTGCCCGGCGGAAAATGGCATACCGTGATCGTCAACCTCTCTTCTGTCGCAAACCGTTGCAACTCTCGCTTCCACAGGTGGCAGCGATAACCGTTGCTACCACCGCTGTCGGCGCAGATCAAAAGGCGACGGGCTTTCGGGTAACGGGGCTTGCCCATGTAACGCCACCACTCCCGGATGCTCTGCACGGCGAACTCAGCGGTGTCGCCGCTCATGCCGAGATTGACCCAGCCTTTGTTCTCGCCGATATCGTAGATCCCATAGGGCACCGCCTTGGGAACTTCCGGGTCCGGGAAATCATGCGTCAGCACTTCGATTGGATCGCCCTTCGGACGCCACTCCCGCCCCGCGTTTTTATAGTGCCCCACGAGTTCCTTCTTCTTCGTATCCACCGAGATCACTGGCCGGCGGGCACGCAGCGCGGTCACCGCCTGATCGTTGATGTAGCGAAATTGGGCATCCCGGTCTCGGTGATCCACCTTGCCTTCCGAACGCTTGAAATGACCCTGAAGCGTATAGTTCAGTTTCTTCAGGAGATTCGCAACCGTGCGGAAGCTGACGGTCACGCCGTCCTTCTTCAGCGCCTCCTCGAGCTTGCGCACGCTCAAGGTCGTCCAGCGCAGCGCCGACTGGGGATCCCCGCGCACCGTCGGCTCTATCAGCGCCTCAAGCTTGGCGAGCAATTCGGGCTGGTGGTCCGTCAGCCGTTTGCGACCACCCCCGGGCCGACGCACGCGCTCTCGTTCCCATTGAAGCGGACGCCCGCGCCTCTTCAACTCCCGCAGTCCACTCGCGATGGTGTTGCGCGCCATTCCGGTCGCGCGCGCCACCCGCGACACTCCGCCCCAACCTATCGTACGAGCTTCGGCAGCCGCCCACATACGTCGAGAGCGCTCACTCATCACGCGAGACAATCTCTTGTATTTCAGTCGGATGTCCGTGACACTTGCCACGGACTTGAATTATGTGACCTCAGCTATAACGTGCGCAAGTTATTTCTGCACAGGCCCTAAGTGGCAACGCATTCGCACCACCGCGCCTAAATCCTTCCGAATAGGTTGCGTACACCTTCGTGTTCTTCGAAAAATCATATGCTGTATTCACCATTTTAATTGCTCTGGTGGTCGTGAAGGTCGAATTCCCAGAGCTAAACCCGGTCGGGTCCGTAAGATTCTGCGAGCATATGGCTCCGCATAGGAAAAAATGGCTTGATGAATTTGTATTGAATTTCTGATGGAAAACTCGCGCGCCTACCGTCACTTGCCACTGATGAGTGACATGCCAAGTAAGCTGCCCATAGCCAGCGATGTCCTGGAAGGACGTATCTCTAATATAGTGCCAATCCTCATCGCCATGCGTTGTCGGATTCGGCTGCCCAGAATACGCCAGGTAGTCCGTAATACCCGGAATGTACTGATGAAACTGTACCGTTGAGCCTTCTTTTCTGAAATAGACACCGGCGACGTAGTCGAACTTGTTGTCGTGCTCCGAGACAATCCGAAGTTCTTCAGTAAATGAATGGTCCTTTGTAGGAACCTCCGTGATGGCCAGCATGCGCGGATAGAAGTTGTACGGCGGGTAGACATTGAAGTTGAAGCCTGCATTACTGAAGAATGCAGGCGTGTAATCCGCCGCCGCATAGCTATCATTGTTATAAATTGACGACGCTGACGTCACGGACGCAAATCCGAGATCGAGTGTTTCGACCGCCGTCGCAAGATCAACTCTGTCTACATACGGCGATAACGTGAAGGCCGTGGAATTGTAATCTCCGCCCGGGTTCAGGGTAAATGTGGAATTCGGCCATTTAGCTGGATTTTGCGCCGTCACTGGTCCGGGACTCGCCGTAGTCAGATTAAGCGGACCGCCAGAGTATCCGGGATTTGAATACTGTGCGTTCGCAGAGTTGATGTACTCATGAAGATAGTTGACATTGATTTGTAGCGCCCGCGTGGGCTGCCATCGTACAGAGCCTCTAAGATACCATTGCGTTGCGGTATTCGTATCCTTCATCTCTGGACCGATAAGCGGGCCGCTAGTCAGCACACCCGGAACGCTGGGGGTAGGTGTAGCAAGAAATCCACTACCCTCCCGCTGCAGCAAATCAACGTTGTTTATGAATCCACCATCGTGTTTCCATCCACCCACCACGCGAGCCGCCAGATGCTTCGCCAATGGCAAATTGATGAATCCTTTGAGATCTCTGTTCAGATTGTTGAAAGATGCTGCGTCCTGAATTGCGCTACCGGTGAGCTCAATTTGACCGTAAAACCGGTTCATTACGGG
>JAKBCE010000096.1 GCA_021808195.1 Pseudomonadota bacterium | reverse complement strand
GATACGCCAGCGAGGCCTGCGCGCCGCTGCGGCGCGTCCGCCCGGCGTTCTGATACGTGGTGCGGCCGCCACTGTCGGTGACGACGACGATTTCGTCATTGGTATGCGTCAGGAACGCCGCGATGGAGGCATTCAGCGTGCGCCCGACCTGAAATTTCGCGCCGATCTCTCCATTGTTGCTGCGTGCTGGACGCAGTGCGAGGTTCAGGCCCGGCGCACCGTCGGGCCGGTAGGCGAGCTCGGAGGCAAGCGGCGTACGAAAGCCCTGGCCGAAGGCGGCGTACAGGTGCAGCCAGTCGATCGGCGCGTACAGCACGCCGGCCACCGGCGAGGTGGCCGTGTAGGTCACGCCGCCGGAGTCGTTGCCGTTGCCCGGGGTAATGAAGTGGTCCTGGGTGATGAACTTCACTTCGCTGTGGCGTACGCCGAGCATGACGCTCCACTGCCGCGACAGCGAGACGCTCGCTTGCGTGTATTCGTCGATGTTGCGCGCAATGTCGTTCTCGTTGCGCCGCAGCGCACCTTGCACGCCGAGCGCCGGGCCTATGAAGTTGTCATACCCGCGGCGCAGTTCGTTCTGCGTGTCGTAGCTCACTCCGGCGATCCAGGCGAGTGCGTGACCGGCGAGGCGGGTCTTGAGGCTCCAGCGGGCATCACCGCCGCCGAAGTTCCGGTGCAGATCGACGACGCCACCGGAGCTCGCCGGTGCGAACTGCGCGCCGACCGGGATGGAGAGGAACTGCAGCACGCTGCGGTGACCGTAGTAGCCCATCAGGCGCAACTGCTGGTGTGCGCCGAATGCGTGCTTGAAGATCAGCCCGCCTTCCTGCTGATCGAGTGCCTTTCGGGTATGGAAGGCGAGGGCCCCGGCGCTGGTCTGATCGGGGTTGACGGCGAGCTGCGCGGCGGTGAGTCCTTGCGCGTCGAGCGAGTCTGGGCGCGACAGCACGTTCGCGACGAACGTCAGCGAGCTGCGTGAGTTCAGCGCGTAGTTCACCTTACCGTTGAAGGACTCGCTGCGTGCCTTTTGTTGCGGCCGGAAGCCCTGCCAGGAGAAGTGGGTGAAGTCCAGGTTGTAGCGCAGCTTGCCGAGCGCATCGCTGGCATCGACGCCGGCGCGCACGGCGCCGAAGCTGCCGAAACCGAGGTCGAAGCGCAGCGAGCCGGGCGCTTTTCCCGAGGCGGTGAATATCTGGATCACACCGCCGGAGGAGTTGCCGTAGAGCGCCGAGAACGGCCCTTCGAGCACCTCCACGCGCTGCGCCGAGCCGAGGTTGAACTGCGAGACCTGGCCCTGACCGTCCGGGCCGCTCTGCGGGATGCCGTCCTGATAGATCCGCACGCCGCGCACGCCGAACGCCGAGCCGGCACCGATCCCGCGAATCGACACCTGCTGGTCCTGTGCGTAGTCGTATTGGTTGCGCACCAGCAGGCCGGCGACCGAGCGCACACCCTCGGCGAGATTGATGCCGAGCGCGTCGTCGCGCAAATCGGCGCCCGAGACGCTGCTGATCGAGGCTGGCACGTCGAAGGCGGGCATTGCGATCCGGGTGGCCGTCACCACGATGTCGGTGAGACGCTGCGCGGGCGCGGCGCGGGCCGGCAGGCCGCCTGCCGCCCATGCCGCTGCGGTTGCGGTGAGCCAGACGGTACGTGTTGCGGGCCGGCCCTGGCCGGGCCTGAGGGACAGGCTGCGTGTTGAGGACATGGCTGCTCGTGTCGTTCCGCTGGCAGAGTCCGGGGATCCACGCGGGCGCCGCCGGAACTGCACCGTACCGCTCGCCCGCCGTGATTGTACCGAGGTCAGCGCAAAATGGGGGCAAGAGCCGGCCAGTGGTCCGTTTCCGGACCACTGGCGGCGCACCGTCGGCCTGTCAGAAGCTCAGGAACAGGCCGGCATTGATGTTCCAGCTGGCGTTCTTCTGACCCATGTCATTGGTCGACTGGAGCCGGCTGAATTCTCCGACCAGGAGCAGATTGTGGGTGAGGTGGTGATAGACCCCGGCGGTCCACTTGTTGTTCATCTCGACCAGCGTGCCGTTGGCCAGATCCAGCGCGGTCGGGTCGAGCTTGCTTTCTCCGTAGTTGATGCCGTATTTCGTCTTGCCGTAGGTGTAGGTCAACTGCGCGATGAATCCCTCCGAGCCGCGCGGGTGGCCGAGTGAGTCGTTCGAGTTCACGAACAGACCGGTCGTGCCGACGCCGTTGCCGCGGTAGTACCAGCTCATGACCTGGAAGGGCCCGGCGGTGTACTTGCCGCCGATATCGAACGCGGCGCTGCTGTAGTGCAGATTGTTCGCACCGATTACGCACGCGGTGGCGTTGAGCGACGGGTCCGAGCAGGCGATCGCCTGGCGCTGGTACAGTCCGCTCGCCGACAGGTACAGATTGCCGAGCGTGTAGGTGACTTTGGCCTGGAATCCGGGCGTGGAATGATTTGCCGGCACCTGCCCGAGCGTGTTCAGAGGATCGAAGATGCCCACCGTCACGTTCGCGCCGTGCACCGTGGGGGTGGTGTAGTCGATTTGCGCCAGCCAGTCGGTGTAGATGTAGCCGAGGCCGATCGAGCCGAGTGAGGTATTGGCCGGAGCGGCGTAATTGCCGTTGCCGGCGCCCACGCCGAGCAGGGTCATGTCATTCAGGATCGCATCGGAGGCGAACAGTCCGATGTTGCGGCCGGCCATGATGGTGCCGAAGTGCTTGTTGCCGACCGTGAGGAACGCCTGGCGGACATCGAGTCCCGCCGTGCCGAGGGCGGTGTGGCCGAAGTTGGAGCTGCCGACCTGCAGGTTCGGGCTGCCGCCGTCGTTGGTGCTGATGCCGGGGTACAGCCCGAAGGTGAAGCCGATGTGGTAGCCGTCCTGGACGGTCGCGCCGCTGACCGTCAGGGCGGCCGGCAGCAGACCGTTCGAGACCGAGGAGGACCCGTTGCTCGCCACGCAGGCCAGGCCGCCGGCCACGACGCTCGGGTGCTTCTCGCACTGCGAATAGATGTAGTGCGCGTTGACGTTGCCGTTGAACGACAGCTTCCATTTTCCGGCCTTGACGCTGATGGCGTGTGCGGCCGGCGCGCTGAGTGCGGCGCACAGGACAGCGGCCAGGACGTTCGCGTTGCGAAATCTCATTGCAGAGCCCCCTGCGTGGTACGTTTGGGTGACGCCTGCGCAGAGCAATCCCCGTGCCACGCCGCCGCTGTGGCCGGCACGTTGCGCGCCGCACACGCTCAATCGGCGCAAGTGGCTGCTGGGGGCGGGGGCGGGCGGCGGTGTCGGTACACAGTGTCACGCTTACGGAACAACCGGCGCTGCGGAATGTGCTGCCGGCGCGCATGATCCGGTCGGCGGCGCGGGGCGGCGCGCACACTAGCGCGGCGATGGGGGGCGTGCGGGCCCGCTAGTGTTTCGTTCAGTGACACTGTCACGCTGGGACATGACACACATGACGCAGCGCCGCGGCGGCGCAGGGGGCTAGCGTATGATCAGCACAACAGACGAATCCCGTGGGCTGATCGTCGGAGACGTGTCCGTCGAATGCGTCGTCGTGCACCCCGCGCCTGGCGGTGCCGAGTTCAGCCTGGAGGAGCTCGCCGGCGACGACCCCCTGATGCTGCACAACGTGCGCTGCGCCTACCGGATCGCCGATACGGATATCCCGGTCCTGATCCAGGGGCCGACCGGCTGCGGCAAGGAGGCGTTCGCCCGCGCCATCCATCGCGCGAGTCGCCGCGCGGCCCGGCCGTTCGTGGCGGTCAACTGCGCCGCGATCCCCGAGACGCTCATCGAGAGCGAGCTGTTCGGCTACCGTTCCGGAGCGTTCACCGGGGCGCGCCGCGAGGGCCTGCGCGGGCGCATTGCGCAGTCCTCCGGGGGCACGCTGTTTCTCGATGAAATCGGTGACATGCCGCAGGCGCTGCAGAGCCGGCTGCTGCGGGTCCTCGAGGAGCACCAGATCCTGCCGCTCGGCAGCGACAGCGCGTGTGCGGTGGAGCTGCACGTGCTCGCCGCATCACACCGCAATCTGCGCGAGATGATCCGCTGCGGGACGTTCCGCGAGGACCTGTATTACCGGCTGAACGGCTTGACGCTCGAACTGCCGGCGCTCGCCGAGCGCTTCGACAAGGAGCGCGTGATCCTCGCGGCACTGTCCGCGGAGTGGCGGCTCGATACGGGGCAGATCGAGCCCGACGCGCTCGCGAGCCTGCTCGCCTATCCCTGGCCCGGCAACATCCGCGAACTGCGCAATGTCATTCGGACCGCGGTCGCGATCTGCGACGGCGGCGTGGTGCGCCAGTGCGACCTGCCGGTGCAGATCGTCGCCGCCCGCGGCGCGCAGAGCGCATCGGCACCGGCGCGCTGTCCGGGTCTGCTGCGCAGCGCCGAGCGGGCGGCGTTGCTGCGCGTGATCGACGTCAATCGGGGCAACATGAGCCGCGCGGCCGCCGCGCTCGGCGTGAGCCGCAACACGCTGTATCGCAAGATGAAGCGGCACGGCATCGCGCCGAAGACCTGGCGCGCCGGGGGCGCAGCGGAGTCCGCGCGCCTCAGCGCCGCACCGGCAGGCTGATGTGCAGCCGGCGAAGATTGCGGTAGAGAGTATTGCGGCCGATGCCGAGGGACTGAGCGACGCGGCTGAGGTTGCCCTGATGCAGCTCGATTTCGTGCAGCAGCGCGCTGCGTTCGGCGCGCTCCAGGGGATTGAGCCGCTGCGCCTCGGCGCACAGCGGCTCCTCGGTATGCACTTCTCCGGCGCCGTATTCGGCCGGTAGGCAGCCGGCATCGAGCTGGTTGTTCGAGCGCATCGCGATCATGCCGCGCAGCACGTTGCGCAGCTGGCGGATGTTGCCGGGCCAGCTGTAGGCCTTGAGCGCGTCAATCATGTCCTCGCCCATGCTGACCGCGGGCGTTGCGGCGCTCTCCTGGGCGAATATGTGGCGAATCACCGCCGCCTTGTCCTTGCGCTCGCGCAGCGGCGGAAGCGTCAGCACCAGTCCCTGCAGGCGGTAGAACAGGTCCTCGCGCAATGCCCCGCGCTGCACCGGTTCGTGCAGATCGCGGCGCGTGGCGCTGACCAGCTGCACGTCGATGCGGACCGCTTCTGCACCGCCGGCGGCCGGCAGGGCGCGCTCCTCGATCAGATGCAATACCTGGGACTGCAGTGGCGCCGGCAGTTCCCCGACGTCATCGAGAAAGACCGTGCCGCCATTGGCTTGCACGATGCGCGAGCGCATCTGCTCGGCGAGCGTCGTCCCGGCGGGCTCGCCATCCGTGAGCGCACCGCAGTGCAGCGCTACGAACGGCTTCTCGGCCCGCTCGCTCGAGGCGTGCAGCGCCCGCGCGAAGCACTCCTTACCAGTGCCCGATTCGCCGATCAGCAGGATCGGGATCTCGCGCGCGAGTGTGCGCCGGGTCGCCTGGATGTTGCGTGCCATGACCGGATCGCCGAAGTCGAGCTCCTCGAGCGGACCGCGGTCCGGATCGAGCCCCTCCGGCGCGGCCGGATTGGCCCCGCGCGGTTTGCCGGCGCGCTTGGACTGCGGCGCCTGGGCGATCGCGAACATGCGGCCACCGTGGTGGGCGTCATAGAGCGTCAGCGGGTGGAAGGATTTGCGCTGGCTGCGCGCCAGCAGTGCATTCAGCGAGACGGTGAACACCCGCTCGAGCGGCGAGCCGAGCAGATCGGCCTGGGATTTCAGCCCGAGCTGGAACAGAGCATTTCGGTCGAGGGCGCTGATCAGGCCGCTGGCATCAAGTGCGATGATGCCCTCGCCCCAGGTGCCGAGCAGTTCCGGGCGACTGTGGAAGCGGACCACGAATGCATCGCGGAAGTGATGCAGGAACAGGCGGTTCTCGATCATCTGCGCGGCCATGTTGACCAGCACCAAGGTGTGCTGTTGAGCCCGGTCGGACTCCCCGGACGCGTCGAGCACCGCAATCAGCTCGCCGCGGAAGTCGAAGATCGGCGCGGCACAGCAGGTCAGTCCGCTGTTGCGCGAGAAGAAGTGCTGTTCGCGGTGCACGATCAACGGGGTCCGCTCGACCAGGCAGGTGCCCATGCCGTTGGTGCCGCCGTGTTCCTCGTCCCACATCGCCCCGAGCACCAGACCGGTACGAAACGCCGCATTGCGGAAGCTGAAATCGCCGTAGTAATCGAGCAGCACGCCGTCGCGGTCGGTGAGAATGATCGAATAACCGGAACCGGCGAGTTGGTGATACAGGTGCGCCATTTCGGCATCGGCGAGCGCGAGCAGGTCGCGGTTGTGTTCCTTGCGCTCGAGCCGCTCCTGGCGCGGCAACACGTACGGTTCGCGCTCGGACTTTGGATCGAGGTGGTATTGGTTCAGGCAGCGCAGCCAGGAGCGGCGGATGTACTCCGGGGCGCCTGAATCCTCCGGCCGTAGTGCTCTGCGCGGTGCCGCCTGCGGGTGGCGATGACGATTGTCGATGGCCCGAAGCATGTCCAGCCCCCCGTTGCATCCGTCCAGGACAAATTATGCGCCGGTGACGGGCTTGTGCAAGCCTTCAGAGCCGACTTTGATACAGCCGCGGCCCAATGTGTTCCGAAACGGGACAGTGCGATGGTGTGACCGTACGCGCCACCTTGGGGAGGGCCGTGCTGCGCTGTGGCCCGCGTAGACTGCGCTCCCTCGCCGTTGCGGCCCTCTGATACGCGAGCACGACCATGAAATCCAAAGCCGCCATTGCCTTTGAGGCAGGCAAACCGCTTGAAGTGGTGACGGTGGACCTCGAGGGTCCGAAGGCCGGAGAGGTGCTGGTGGAGATCAAGGCGAGCGGGGTGTGTCACACGGATGAGTTCACCCGTTCGGGAGCGGACCCCGAGGGGCTGTTTCCGGCGATTTTCGGCCACGAGGGGGCTGGGGTGGTGGTGGACGTCGGCCCCGGGGTGAGCTCGGTGAAGAAGGGCGATCACGTGATACCGCTGTACACGCCGGAGTGCCGGCAGTGCAAATCGTGCCTGTCGCGCAAGACGAACCTGTGCACGGCGATCCGCTCGACGCAGGGCAAAGGGGTGATGCCGGACGGGACGAGCCGGTTTTCGTACGAGGGTCGCATGGTGCACCACTACATGGGGTGCTCGACGTTCTCGAACTACACGGTGCTGCCGGAGATTGCGGTGGCGAAGATTCGCGAGGACGCGCCGTTTGAGAAGGTGTGCTACATCGGCTGCGGGGTGACGACCGGGGTGGGGGCGGTGATCAACACCGCGCAGGTCGAGCCTGGGGCGAACGTGGTGGTGTTCGGGCTCGGGGGGATCGGGCTGAACGTGATCCAGGGGGCGCACCTGGTGGGGGCGAACAAGATCATCGGGGTGGACGTGAACCCGAAGCGCAAGGCGCTGGCGGAGCGCTTTGGGATGACGGATTTTGTCAATCCGCGCCAGATCAAGGGCGATCTGGTGGCGCACCTGGTGGAGCTGACCGGGGGCGGAGCGGATTACAGTTTTGAGTGTGTGGGGAATGTGGATCTGATGCGCCAGGCGCTGGAGTGCTGTCACCGCGGCTGGGGCGTCTCGGTGATCATCGGGGTGGCCGGGGCGGGCCAGGAGATCAAGACCCGGCCGTTTCAGCTGGTGACCGGGCGGGTGTGGAAGGGGACGGCCTTTGGCGGGGCGCGCGGGCGCACCGATGTGCCGAAGATCGTCGACTGGTACATGGACAAGAAGATCCACATCGATGAGCTGATCACGCACGTGATGCCGGTCGAGCGCATCAACGAGGCGTTCGACCTGATGCACCGCGGCGAGTCGATCCGTACCGTCGTGACGTTCTGAACGCTCCGTCGGCGCACCGACCGGTGCACCGGGCGGCAGTCCGCCCGGTGCACCGCAGTCACAGCATTACTCGAGCGCGACGTCCATGCGCTGGGTGTAGAAGGTGTTGGTGCTCGAGTCGTAGGTGCCGATCGCCACCAGCTTGAACACCTTGTTCGTGCCGTTGATCGTGCTCGACAGCCCGCTGATGAAGCTCGAGGCGCCGCCGTACACGTTGACTCCATTCGTGGCGTTGCCGATGGCGTACTCGGAATTGCCGCTGCACGTGCCGCTGGCGCAGCCAGCGATGATGGTCGGGCTGCCGGAGAGGCTCGAGAGCTGCACGGTCTGCGGTCCGGTGCGCAGGATGGCCGAGGTGATGCTCGTATTGCCGAGGTTCACCACGATCCCCGAATTGCCCGCACTGGTGAATGGCGCGGTCGTACCGGCGGTCCACTCCACGATCAGCGTCGAGGGGCCAGTGGTCATGTTCGTCACGGCGCTGGTCGTGAAGTCCGGCGGAGCTGCGCCGAACGGCGCGACGATGCCGACGGCATTGATCAGCGTGCTGGCGCTGAGCGTGCTCGCGTCGAACGTGCCGGTGTTCAGGGTGTAGCTCGCGGCGTTGGCGTCCTCGCTGCTCGTGACGCCCGTGCCGGCGAAGTTGAAGGCGCCCGGTGCGTTATTGGCGAGCTCGAGCAGGTTCACCGTCGCGCTGCCGGAGGCCCCGCTGCTCAGCGTGCCCCACAGGGGGGTCGGCTGCAGGCGGATCTGTCCGGGGTTCGAATTCATCGAGAGAGCGTTCGAGCTGCTGATCGAACCCACCCCGAGTGCCGTGATCTGCTGGCCGACCGACACCGATTGCGTGTTCAGCCCCGTGGCAGCGACCCCGTCCTGGCTCACCACGGTCCCCGAGCCGATCGTGACCGTGGCCGTGGGGTAGTAGTTGAACGAGGCGTTCGAGTAGCAAGGGCCTTCCTGGCAGATGTACTCCGCGCCGGAGAGCGTCAGGGTGTTGCCGCTGCGGGCCGTGACTACGCCGCGCAGCGCTTCGTTGCCCTGGCTGATCACGGTGGTGCCGGCATAGACGGCGGTCGCGTTCAGCGCCGGTGTGATCGTCGAGAGGTCCC
>JAKBCE010000095.1 GCA_021808195.1 Pseudomonadota bacterium | reverse complement strand
CGGCGCCGGCGGCGGTGCGGCCGGTGCGGATCTGGCGGGATGCGTGCATCGGCATCGATGCCGGCGAGCCGGCGGCCGCGTGGGTCAGCGCGCTTCTCGGGGAACCGGTGCGCGTCGTGTACGCCCCGGACAGTCCGACGCGTCGAGCCGATTCGCACTACGCCGGGTCACTCCCGCCCCCCCTGGCCTTCCCCGATGGCTTTCCGCTGCTGATCTGCGCTCAGGCCTCGCTCGAGGCGCTGAACGTGCGGCTCGCAACCCCCCTGCCGATGAACCGCTTTCGGGCGAATCTCGTGCTCGAGGGGCTCGAGCCGTTCGCCGAAGACCGCATCGACACGATCCGCATCGGCCCGGTCACGCTGCGCCTGGTCAAGCCCTGCACCCGCTGCATCATTCCGTCCCGCGATCAGCATACGGGCGAGCCTGACCTCGATCCACTGCCCGTACTGCGCCGCTTTCGCTTCGATCCGCAGCTGCGTGGCGTGACCTTCGGCATGAACGCGATCATCAGCGCCGGTGCCGGCGAGTCGATCGAGCGCGGGAGCCGCTGTGAGGTGACCTACCGGAACCCCTGAGGGCGTGGCACAGACACCCACCTACGGCAAGGCACCGCCCTGGCCGCCCGACGGGTGGATCGTGATGCCTCGCTTCTGCAACTGCGCAACGATCAACCGCGCACCGGGGTCGCCCGCCTCGGCCAGCCGCTGCGTATCGCCCGCGAGCACACTAAGTGCGCGGCTCACACGGTGCGCCTGAACCACTTGCGCCTGCTGCGCCTGAAGCGTCTGCACGAGGCTGAGGTGTGCTGCGCGAAGCGCCACCGTTTCAAACAGCGCCCACCCGAGCACCGCCAGCGTCACGAGCAACAGGGGCACGAACACGCCGCGGGCGCCCGGACCGCCGCGCGGTGCCGCCGTGCGCGTCTCCGCGGGGTACGCTTCGGCGGCATGCCCCCCGGGACGATCGGCCGGCGGCCCGACGGGGGCAGCCAGGACAGAGGCGCGACTGCGAGGGGCCAACGGCACGGACACATCTGCCGCGTGTCGATCACTCATGATGAACTCCTGCGAGACCCGCTCCGGACTGCAACGCCGGTGCTCGCGGCGCACCACTTTGCACCGACGCAGGCTGCACCCTCACTTTCAGCCCCTGACGCGCCAAAACCGCCTGCAGGCGCGGATCGTGATTACGCACCGACAGTTGCGCCAGCGCCTGCACCATCTGCCGATACACGAGTGCCGCCGTTGCGCTGCGGCCGATCAATTGCGCCCGTTCATTCACCCGCAGACGCAGCCCCTGGTTGTTCGAGGCGAGCAGGATATTGACCGCGACCGCCGCGAGACAGGCCGCACCGAGCGCGCTCAGCACCCAGAACTGCACATTCTTCAGCATCGCCGTACCCCCTCACGCCGGGCGGCGGCACGGCGGCGGCGCGCGAGCCCGAGCAGCAGCGCGGCGCCCGCGGCGAACAGCGGCAACGTGCCCGGCTCCGGCAAGCTCGTACCGCCGCCGCTGATGATATTGCCGTCCACCGTGAGCGTAAGGTTCTGATGATAAGGGCTGTAGCTCGCCCCCTGATAGAACCCCATGCCATTCAACGCAATCGTATCGGTGAACGTCCCCAATGTTCCGGTATTCACATCGATACCCAACCCGCCGAGCATGCCCTGGGCGCCGAGACAGAACGCGTAGCCGCTCTGGGTGCAGCTCTGGGCGTTCCAGTTCGCACCGCTCAGCGAGATGCCACTGAGCGATCCGTAGGCGAACGTTCCACCGAAGTTGTCCGCCGGCCCACTCACGTCATTGAGCACACTGAGCAGTGAGCTCACCGCGCTGCCCTGGGTGAGGTTACCGAAATCCAGCGTGTACATCGAGCCGCTGCGGCTCAATGTCCCACCGCCCGTGGCGAGCTGGAAGATCGCATTGGCGTAGTTGTTGACCTGTCCGCTGACGGCGATCCCGAGTGTGGCCAGTTGCAGGTCCGTCAGCTGAGCGTCGTGACTTTTACCGGTGAACTGCGCGTCGCCCGAGTACACCCCGGCAACGCCAGTGTTCAGGCCCACCGTCAGGCTGCTGGAGTTGGTCTGACCGGCGCCAACCCCTGCCCCGAGTGTCCCACCGGTACTGAACACCCCCGCGCTGCCAGGCTGCATGCTCAACTGACCGATGAGCGTATCGTTCAGCGCACTCTGCGCTGCCGTGTTACTCACGGCCACCGTCTGATCAGCCACCGCCTGCCCGACGTGCACCACGCCGAAATTCACCGCCGCTGTCCCGAGGTGCTCGACTGCCGTGGTGTACACATCACCCTGCAAGGCCACCGTTGCACTGCCGACCCCCAGTGCCTGTGCATGGTCGATCAACCCGTTCGAGGTGAAATTCACCGATTCGCTGCCATTGAAGACCCCGGCGGTGGCCGTCGACAGCCCCACCTGCAACGAGCTCGCATCCGTGCCGCCCGCCACGAGATTGGTGATCGAACCGCTATGCGTCCAGCCCTGCGGAGTCGCCCCCAGCGTCGCCGCCAATCCCTCCGTATACGCATCGGGCGAGACGTTGGTCACACTGATTGCGGCACTGGGCGCGCTGCCCCCGACGCGCGCCGCCAGCGTCACGGACGCGGTGTTGGCAGTCGGATCGGCAATCCGGTAGACATTGCCGCTCACCGCGACCTGTTGCGCCGGCAGATTCATCGTGCAGTGCGGCGCGCAGCCCCCGATGTTACTGGCATCGGAGACCAGATCGACCGTGGCCAATCCGCTGACATGCCCGGCGCTTGCGGTGTTCAGCCCCACCTGCAGGGCCGTGTCGTTGGTCTGTCCCGGGTCCAGTGCGGAGAAGTTCCCCGATGCACTCACGGCGGAGTCCCCGCTGATGCTCGCGTCGAGCGCGGCCTGCGGCGCCGTTGTCGCCTCATTCGTCAGGCTCACATAGGCGCTCGGCGATGCGGCGTTCTGCCGCACATTGCCGAGGTCGATCGGGGCGTTGTTCACGACCGGATCGGCCGCATTGACCACGTTGACGTTGGTCTGAATGGTTCCCGCCACCGGCACCGTGGCGCTCCCGACGAGTGCCGCACCCAACCCGTCGCTGCGCCCTGCCACGGTCCCGGCGGTGTAGAAGTTGACCCCGATCCCGCTTTGGATGGTGCCGGCTTGGGTACCGGTCACCGAGATACTCAGCGCCGAGTCGTTCGTCGCGCCGGCGAGCAGTCCCTCAATCGTCCCATTGCCCACGATGCTTGCGCCACCCGTGCCACCATTGGCACCGACCGCGCCGAAGCTCGCGTTGAGATCCTCGACATAGCCGCTCGGTCCGCTCGCCACATTGCTCACGCTGAGCGCATTGCTGGTCACGGTCTGTCCGACTTGGATCGTGCCGAAGTCGAAGCTGTCCGGATGGGCCGCCGTATTATTCAGTTGCCCGACCGCCTGCGCATACGCCGCTCCGGTGATACTGATGTTCTGCGCATTCGTATTGTCGAAGTTGTTCACCAGGTGCACGCTCTGCCCCGTGAGCGCCCCGGCAGTGTTCGCATCGAAGGTGACCTGATAGACGGAACTGTGCGCTCCGGCTTGCACCGGCCCCCAGTTCTGCGCGCTCACCCCGGAGCCGCTGAGGCGCGCATCGGTGAGCGTGCCGCCGCCGGCCGCAGTCTGAATCGCTCCCATGAGCGCCGGCCCGCCGCTGTTGGCGTTACCGATGGTGTAGGTCGCACTCGCTGAATTTCCGACCCGGACGTTGCCGAAATTGATCGTAACGTCACCCGAGGTCGTTGCGCCGCCGTTGACGCTGATCGTCTGGGCGGTCGCTGCGTTGGCACCCGCGGCCAGAATCTGCCCCCCTCCGGTGACATTTGCACGGCTGTCGAACGAGTTGCCGACGCCGCTCGAGGCATTCTGATACGAGCCGCTCACCGTGATCGTGTGTCCATTGAGCGCCAGTGTGCCGTCGTTCACCAGCGCCCCTGCGCTGCTGTTCGCGCCGAGCGAAAGGGTTGCCGACGCATCGGACTGCACTACACCGGCGCCGCTGATGCCATTTTGGGCCGAAAGCGTACCGCCCGACGCAGTGATCGAACCACTGTTTTGCACCGACGGTGCAACCGAACCATATCCACTCGTCGACCCTGCATTGACGAAAGACGTCGTCTGAAGCGATCCGTTGGCCAGGGTGATCGTGGCGCCATTGCCATTGTGAAGCGCCCCTTGCCCTTGCAGCGTACCGTCAAGCGCAATGGTTCCGCTATTGTCGACAGCCGCTGTGCTGCCCGAGAGATTCACGACGTCAGCGACGCTCCCGCTCCCGATGGTGAGCGACCCGGCATTACTGATCGCCCCACCCGTGGTGAGAAGATCTCCGGCGGAACTCAGGGCCACCGACCCACCGGCGTCGATCGCGACGTTCTCTCCCACCGTGAGTGCGGCCGGCGCACCACTCTGATACTGCAATGCGTTACCGCTTTGCACGGTCACACTGTTGACGGTCGAGTCCTGATTGAGCGTGACCGTACCACTTGAGGTACTGCCAATATTGACGTCCGAGTAGGACATGGGCGCCGCTTGCGAACTCCAGTCCGCACCCGTACTCCAAGTGCCGACGCCGCCATTCCAGTTCTCGGCGGTCGTCGTCGGCGTTGCGACCGTAGTCAATGTGACGTTGCCTGAATTTACGTTGTAGTTGACAGCAAGCGTCGTCCCGTTCCCGAGATTCAGGTATGTTGGATGAGCGCCAGCGGCGCCGGAGCCGCTTTGCACATCGGCGAACAGCCCGCGCATCGAACCCGGCGTAAACGTCATCACGGTGAAGCTCTGGCCCGGAGAGAAGGTAAGGCCATTGACGGCATTCGCGAGCAGGGTCCCACCCTGCAGCGCAAGAGCGCCATGAACAGCAATCAACGAATTGGCATCCGGATTTGCGCTCTCGTAGCTGACCACCGTGCCCTGGGCGCTGTTGATCGCGTTACCGGTGATCGATAGAGTGCCGGGCTGCCCGTTCACCCCCCCGGACAGATACGCCGAATTGGTGACGTCTCCTATGATCGAGCCCGTGCCCTGCAACGTTCCACCGCTCGACCCACCGCCATTAACGACGTTCGAGGCGGTGAGCGTGCCCCTCACCGTCGTCACCCCGGAGGTCTGAGAGTATCCACCTGCGCCGGCGACATCCAGCGAGCCTGAGCTGCCAATCACCACGTTGCCGGCATTGCTCATCGAGCCCCCGACGGTGATAGCAGCGACGGCTCCTGGACCTGAATTCCCCTGTATGTTCACCGTTCCCGTGGATGAATTGGTGAAACTGCCCTGTACGGCCAGAACGTCCGAATGCGACATCCCTCCGCCACCGACCAGCACCTGCCCTCCGTTGCTCAGATCTCCGCCCACGGTCATTTGACTGCCGCCACTTCCGTTGAGGGCATCCACGTACACGTTGCCGCCCCCGTTCACCGTCAGCGCGCCGTTCGTGGTGACCGTCGACCCATCCCGCAGCTCAAGCGTGCCGTTTGATGCGATCGTCGCCAGCCCGGTGAGCGCGCTATTGCTGTGGGTGGCACCGATTTCCGCATACGCATTGGCGCCGTCGAGCAGAAGATAACTGCCATTCGACGCGCCATCGCCAATCTGCGTGATCCCTCCGCTGCCCCACTCCAGAGCCGCACCTCCCGTGCCGCCGAAGAGGTGGTATTGGCCAGTGAGCGTCGAGGGTACTGCTCCGGCGACCTGCAAGTTCGCCGATGCACCCGTTGTTCCCCCACCGGCTACGGTCACCAGTCCCGTATTGGTGAGCACTCCCTGCACACTCAGCAGGTCCGCGTGCGACATCCCGCCGTTCCCGACCAGCACCTGCCCTCCGTTGCTCAGATCTCCGCCCACGGTCATTTGACTGCCGCCACTTCCGTTGAGGGCATCCACGTACACGTTGCCGCCCCCGTTCACCGTCAGCGCGCCGTTCGTGGTGACCGTCGACCCATCCCGCAGCTCAAGCGTGCCGTTTGATGCGATCGTCGCCAGCCCGGTGAGCGCGCTATTGCTGTGGGTGGCACCGATTTCCGCATACGCATTGGCGCCGTCGAGCAGAAGATAACTGCCATTCGACGCGCCATCGCCAATCTGCGTGATCCCTCCGCTGCCCCACTCCAGAGCCGCACCTCCCGTATTCCCGAATATCTGGTACGTTCCGGTCAGCGTCGATGGCGCTGCACCCTGGACCACCAGGGTCGCCGTCGCACTCGGAGTCACACCGCCATTGATGAAGGTGGAACCACTGGTATTGACGAAATTTCCAGTGACATTCAACTGGTCCGCACCGGTCATGCCGCTGTTGCCAATGTCCACCTCGCCACCGCTGTTGACGAGATTTCCGCCCACCGTCATCTGGCTGCCGCCGCCCCCGCCTATGTCGAACCACAGCCTGGCACCCCCACCAAGCATATTCAGCCCGTTTGCAATATTCAGCTTGGCCCCGTCCCTGAGATCGATCACCCCAACTCCGGAGATGCCCGCCCCGCCGGTCAGCGTCGCCGTGGCGGTACTGCCGAACAGCTGCCAATCGCCCCCATTGACGGTGGCGTTTCCAAAGGTCACGCCCGACTGCAGCGTGGCAGTTCCGCTCGCGAGGATGGCATCAAAGGTATTTCCACCCGCATTGTTCGGCACACCGCCATCGCAACCGGTCCAGTTGGTGGCAGTGGTCCAGCTGCCGCTCGCTGTCAGCGTGCAGGTGAAATTTGCCGCATGCCCCACGGCGACGCCGGCGGCGCACGCCAGCAGCGCAAGGGCAACCGCGTGATCGATGGCGGAACGGGGACGCTTCGAATGATGCCGCGACATAGGGATGCTCCGTGATTGACGAGATCTCGACCTGCCTGCAGATCACGGAAGCGCACACACCAACATCCATGCGCTCAACAGTGTCCGCAGTGCATTCGCCAACAAGCAATCCCCGTGCCATCACGATGAGATCGCACACGCATCAATCAGTTACATGATAATTCTCGGGCATTACTCCGGTAACATCGCTCGCGTAGTAAAAATATCCGACACAACACAACACGTGGTGTATGCGCAGTCGAGGAGATCAATGTTGAAATGGAAAGCGCCACGCTCGTCGCGACGGCGGCTGCCGAAGCGGCGCAATGCGTGGCGTCGGGAGTGTCGCCGCATCGACGACACTCTCCTGACTGTTATATTTTTGAACACGACACGCCAGCCCACGATCGACACCGACCATGAAGCACGGCTGAGCGACTCGAACCTGACCAAAAGCGGTGTATATGCACACCGCCTGTCTTTGCTTAGTGGCCGCCCGTAGCGAAACATCACGCGCGCGCCGTCTTTCCACCGAAGCGCAGCGCGATCGGCGCGGCGCCACCCTGTAAAGGGAACCGACACCGGCTCGCAGACGACGCGCCCGAGCGCCGCGCCGCACCGCAGGCAGATACATCGACGCTAAAGTAAGTGTGTGTCGTGACCGAAATATCACCAATCGGACGGTGGCCGTCCGACCATGCCGAGAAGCGATGCGCGGGCGCAGTCCGACCGTCTGCGGGCGGGGGATATCGGCGGGCGCGCCGACCTCCGTCACCAGACTCGCGCGCGGGCGCATTCGCGTCACGGCCGAGCGTAAGCCTGGGCGCGGGCCGAGCCGCGCAACGATGGGCCCCGACCGCAGGTTCTGCGCCTGGCGGCATGCCGCACTGTCCGCTCGGCCACTCGGCCTGTACAGTGGTCACCGGATTCGTCACGTGAGAGGCAGTGGAGCAATGCGGTGCAGCCCGGACCCTCGACCCAGCAGGCAAGCGCGCCGACGGAGCGCACCGGGCACTCCCACCGACGCAGCGTGGCGCACGTATTGACCGTAGCCGCCGCTCGAGCCTGGTGCGCTGCGCCTCTGCTGGCGGCCGCCGCGACGCTGGGACTGCAGTGGGTCTGCCCGCGCGCGCTCGCCCGCCCGGCGGCGCCAGCGCACTCCTCGAGCGCACGGGTAGTCACGAAGCGCAGATCGGCGCGTGCGTCCCCCCTACCCTCCGATGCCGAGCTCGAGCGCCGCGGGGCGGTGATCGGGCGGATCATCATCCACAACAAGAACATCTTCAATCTGCACAACCCCAAGGATGACCACGCGCTCTTCAGGCTCGCCAATCGCCTGCATCGGCGCACCCGGCGCAGCCTGATCCGCAAGCAGCTGCTGTTTCACAGCGGCGAGCGCTTCTCGGCGCACTTGATCGACGAGTCGGCCCGGCTGCTGCGCGCCAATCCGTACTTCTACGACGCCTCGATCCGCCCGATCCGCTACCACGACGGCAAAGTTGACGTGCTGGTGACCACGCGGGACGTGTGGACCCTCAATCCCGGCTTCGACTTCTCGCGCAGCGGCGGCAAGAGCCGCACCGGCGTGCAGCTGGAGGATCTGAACGTGTTCGGCACGGGCACGGAACTGGCGCTGAAGCACCTGCACTCGGTGGACCGCAGCGAGTCGGACATCTCGGTCTCCAACGGACATCTGTTCGACGGCTGGACCACCGTGTCGGCCACGTACGGCAACCTCAGCGATGGGCGCACGCGCCAGCTGATCATCAATCGACCCTTCTACGCGCTCGAGACCCGCCACGCGGGCGGCCTCTCGCTCACCGACACGACCTTCGACCAGCCGCTCTACGACCGCGGCCAGATCATCGATCGATTCTCCGAGCACGACCGGCAACTGCAGGGCTACCTCGGCTGGTCGCGGGGCCTGGTGCGCGGCTGGAGCCGGCGCTTCAGCGTGGGCTGGACCTACGATGAGCACCACTTCGCGCCGAGTTCGCTCTGGAGCGGCCCGACGCTGCTGCCGGCGAACCGCCGGTTCATCTACCCGTGGCTCGAATTCGATCTGGTGCAGGACGAATACGCGAAGCTGCACAACCACAACCAGATCCACCGCACCGAGGATTTCGATCTCGGCGCGTATTTCACCGGGCGGGTCGGCTG
>JAKBCE010000094.1 GCA_021808195.1 Pseudomonadota bacterium | reverse complement strand
ACAGCGTCGCGGTAACGCCCGAGGGCAGGATCGTCTGGCTCCAGATGCGCACGATCCGGTGGAATTCCCGGATGACGATCGTCTGAAAGCCGACCCGGCGGATCTGCGCCATCGATTGCGGGGCCGCTGCCGAATGTTCCACCAACGTACTCATGCTGCGGCTCCCTTCTCGACCAGGCGCATGAAGATTTCCTCCAGGCGGTTGACTTTATTGCGCAGCGAGAGCACCTCGATGCCGAGCGCCGAGAGCCGCGCGAACAGATCGTTGAGGTTTTCCTGCTTGGAGACCTCGACTTCGATCGTCGTCTCATCGATCAGCTTGACCGGGTAGCGCTCGAGGACCGGCGCCGCGGTGAGCGGCTGGCGCAGGCTGAATACGAACGTCTCGCTGTGCAACCGGCGCAGCAGGTTGCTCATGCGATCACGCTCGATGATGCGCCCGCCGTCGATGATCGCGATGTTGCGGCAGAGCGTTTCAGCCTCCTCGAGATAGTGGGTCGTGAGGATGATCGTCGTTCCGCGCTGATTGATTTCACGCAGGAAGTCCCACATGGAGCGTCGGATCTCGATATCGACACCTGCGGTCGGCTCATCGAGGATCAGCAGACGCGGCTCGTGCATCAGCGCGCGCGCAATCATCAGACGGCGCTTCATGCCGCCGGAAAGCCCGCGCGAGGCGTGATTGCGCTTCTCCCAGAGCTGCAGCTGCTTGAGGTACTTCTCCGCGCGCTGATGGGCGATCGCGCGCGGTATACCGTAAAAGCCCGCCTGGTTGACCACGATGGTCAGTGGTGTCTCGAACTGGTTGAAGTTGATCTCTTGCGGCACCACGCCGATGCAGCTCTTGGCCTGCTCGAGCTGCCGGTCGATGTCGTAGCCGAAAATGCTCGCTTCGCCGCCGGTTTTCCTCACCAGCGAGGTCACGATGCCGATCAGCGTCGTCTTGCCGGCTCCGTTCGGTCCGAGCAGTGCGAAGAAGTCCCCTTCCTCGACGGCTAGATCGATGCCTTTCAAGGCCTGTACGCCGTTGCGGTAGGTCTTGGTCAAACCCTGGACGGAAAGCGCGTTCATAGCCGCTAAGAATCCCTTACCGGCCCGCGCTGCGCAATGGCCCGTGCGGGAGATTGACCCGTTTTTTCGTCGGCGGACCGGGCTCAGGCCGCGAAGTAGTGGTCGAGATATTCCTCGAACGTGCCGCGATCGGCGGCCTCGATCGCCTGCTGGCGCTCGAGCGACTGCCGCGCCTCGACGGCGAACTCCGCGAGGCGCGCCTGGTTCGGCGGATACATCTCGAGGAAATACGCCTTGTGCAGCTTCGACATCCGCAAGGCGAGCTGCGCGAACGACTCCCCGGTCGAGGCCAATTCCGCCAGCATGCGGGCCGAGGGGGTGCGTGAGACGTCGGCGATCTTGGCGCTCTGCACGGCGAGCGCCTGCGTGTACGGCCTGGCCGCCTCGCCACGGTCAAGGATTTCGCACAACGGGCCCATTTCTTCCAGCAGCGCCTCGGCCCATTGGCGCATCGGCACCTCGCGATCATCGCGCCAGAGCATCAGACCGGGTTCACGCCCGCGGTGCGCCACCGTGAGGTGGTTGTGATCGACCGCATGCTGCTCATGGTCGGCGATCGGCGGACTTTCCTTCAGCAGGCACAGCGCGAGGAACGCCTCGAGGAAGCGCATCTTGTTCTGGTTCACGCCCACCGGGTCGAAGGCGCTGACATCGAGCGCGCGCACCTCGACATATTCGACGCCGGCGCGGGCCAACGCCTGGGTCGGCCGCTCGCCGGAGCGCGCCACGCGCTTCGGCCGGATGAAGCTGTAGTACTCGTTCTCGATCTGCAGCACATTCGCATTGAGCTGCCGATAGACATCGCCGCTGCGCACCCCGAGCGCGGCATACGGCGCATGCGGCGTGCTGATTGCCCGGCTGAGGTCGCGCACGTATTCGGCGAGACTGTTGACTGAGACGGTCAGTTCCGCCTGGTTGCGGTTGCGATAGCCGATGTCGCTCATCCTCAGACTGGTCGCGTACGGCTCGTAGGCACTGTGCGCCGTGAGGTCCGTGAGCGTGTGTTCGCGGCCGCGCAAGAATGACTTGCACACCACTGGCGAAACACCGAACAGATACAGCACCAGCCAGCCGTGACGGCGGTAATTGCGCAGCAGGTCGAAGTAGCGCGCCGAGATGAACGCCTGGGAGTCATCGCGCGAGCCCAGCAGTTCGGCATACGCCGGCCAGAAGGCGCTCGGAAACGAGTAATTGAAATGCACCCCGGAGATCGCCTGCATCATCCGGCCGTAGCGCACGCCGAGACCTTCGCGGTAGATGCTCTTCATCCGCCCGATGTGCGAGCGCCCGTAGCGGGCGATGGGAATGTCCTCGTCGCGCTCGATCCGGCACGGCATGCTGGTCGCCCACAGCAGCTCATCGCCGAGATGCCGGTAGACGAACTGGTGCAAGTCGAGCAGGTACTGGAGCAACTCCCAGTTGGTATTGAACGTGGGCGTGACCAATTCGATCAGCGCCTCGGAGTAGTCCGTGGTGATGTGCTCGCTGGTGAGTGCCGAGCCGAGCGCCGCCGGGTGCGGCGTCTGCGCGAGCAATCCCTCGGGAGTCACGCGCAGCGACTCCTTCTCGACGCCTCGGCGACCGCCTTGGAGCAGCTCCGGCGCGCCGCTGGCGAGCAGCGCGGCCAGACGTTTTTCAAACACGATGTCGCGGGCAGTGCCGCTCATGAATGCCAGTGCCTCGTCTCAGGGCGTTTGCATGCGGCCGAGAAACTGCCGGATGCGCGCCGCGTTGGTTCCAATGTCGCTCAGCCCGACCCGCGACTCGCTGCGCACGTCGACGCGTGAGCCGGTACCGTTCGGCCTGACCCGCACCACGATGTCGTCCTTGAAGTCGAAGAAGAACGTGTGGGCCGTCGCCTCGAGGCGCCCCTGCGCCGGCTCGAAAGCATCAATGCGCCAGCCGAGCGCCGCGGCCACCTGCCGCGCTCTGGCGAGCGCCTGCGCCGGCGGCAGCGCGAGAAACAGTGGCTTGACGTACGGGTAGTACTCGCGCTGCAGCTGCGGTACGTCGATCATTCTACCGCCTGGACCGGGTACTTCGCGACGGTATTGCGCCGGAACGGTTGCGCGCGCACGAGCGCGCAACGCCAGTACGCGCTCGAACTTCGGCGGGTCGTGCAGATCCGTGCTGATGTCGTTGATGGGCGGGCTGGTACGCGCCCGCTCCACCCAGGAAAGCACGTAGGCGGTCACCGCCAGACCGATGATGATGCCGACCACCGCGGCGGTACCCGGGATGCGCGCGCCCTTCACCGTCGAGAACAGCACGCCGACGATGGTCGTCGCCGTGCCGAACACCACCACGCCGAGGCCGATCACCAATGTCATCAGCGCCGGACCGACACCGGCGAGATGGAAGCGGTTGAGCGGGCCCGCTGCGAGCGTGACGAGCAGTCCGGCCGCGAGAATCCACAGACCCGCACGGGTAATTCGCCCCGGCCAGCGCGGCGGCCGCAGCGAAGGAAATGGAGGGGTATTCATGGAGGGCTCCCCGTGAACAGATGTCGATCTTGTTGCCCGGCGTCGTTTGAGGCATCTTGCAGCCTCGCGGCCACTGGCGCAACAGAGAATCCCATGATGATCGGCATTATCGGCGGTACCGGCCTCTATCGAATGGACGGCTTGAAAGTCAACGAAACGAGGCACGTGGATACGCCGTTCGGCGCGCCGTCGGCGCCGGTGATGCTCGGCAGCCTCGATGGAAAGCCGGTCGCCTTTCTGGCGCGGCACGGCCTCGAGCATCATCTGCTGCCGAGCGAAATCAATTTTCGCGCCAACATCTGGGCGTTGAAGAGCCTCGGGGTGCGCACGGTAATCGGCGTGTCGGCCGTCGGGAGTCTGCGCGAGGAGATCCGCCCGGGCGATCTGGCGCTGCCCTCGCAATACCTGGATTTCACCAAAGGTCTGCGGGCCGCGAGCTTCTTCGGTCAAGGCATGGTGGCGCACATCTCCAGCGCACACCCGGCGTGCGCGGCCACGAGCGCACTGCTTGCCGAGGCAGCCGAGGCGCTCGGACTGCCGCTGCACCGCGAGAAGACGTATGCATGCGTCGAGGGTCCGCGGCTCGGCACGCGCGCGGAGAGTTTCTGGTTGCGCGGCGCGGGCGCCGATCTGGTCGGCATGACCAACGTGCCGGAGGCGTTCCTCGCGCTCGAAGCGCAGCTCGGTTACTGCACCGTAGCGGTCGCGACCGATTACGACTGCTGGCTCGATGATCCGACTCAACACGTATCGGTCGATCAGGTCATGAGTCAGTTCCGTGACAGCCTGACGCACGTTCAGCGCCTGATCGGGCGCGCTGTCGCGCACTACCGCGACGATGAGTCGCGTCCCTGCCGGCACGCGCTGCGCTCGGCGGTCGTGACGCCGCACGAGCAGCTGACGGCGGCGCAGCGGGCCATTCTCGACTTTCTCAGCAGCTGACGCGCCGCTCAGGGGCGCAGCGGAGCCGCGGGGAGCCTCAGGCCGCACAGCAGCTCGCGCAGACGCCGCCGTGCAGGCCGCGGGTCGCCCGTGAGCCGCTCGATCGCGAGCCGGCAGTCGGCCGGTTCGTCGATGTCGTAAGAACCCTCCAGCCGCTCCACCGAGCGGCTGGACTGGCGACAGACCTGCGCAAGCGCCGCACCGAGCGCCGGCTCGCTCCAGGGCAGCGCGGTGAGGTCCGGCCATCCCGTCCGCGACCCCATCAGCGTCACTCCGCCGTCCGCCGCCGGCATCAAGACGACCTCCACGCGCTCGAGCGCCACAGCCGCCGCCGTGAGCTGCCACAGATGCAGCGACGGTGCATCGCTGCCGATGAACAACACCCGACTGCAGCCTCGGCGGCGCACGAGCACGTCGACCGCTGCGATCCGCTCGCCGAGATTGCCCTCGGGCTGCGGGATGACCTGCACTTCCCCCCCCAACAGTCCCGCCGCCCAGGCGGCGTCCCCGCTCCGCGCCGGCGAGAGCACCACCGGGCCGGGCCACGCGGCAGCATCCTCCAGGGCGCACTGCAGCAGCGCTTCGGCAACGGCAAACGCCCGTTCGTCGCCCAAGGCACGCGCCAGACGGCGTTTACCCTCACCGGGTGCCGGGCGGCGGCAGAAGAGCACGAGTGCGGCGTCGTGCCCACGCGAGACGTCGTTCGTCATACCGGTGCTGAGCGCGGCCGGAGGTGTCCCTGCGCCGGTGCGTCAGGCCGCATCGCGTGCCATGGCACGCTGAAAGGCCGGCCGATTCACCACACGGTCGGCATACGCGTCGATCACCGCGTTGCGCTCCATCAACGGAGTGTTGCGGAACATCGCAAACGTCGTCCCGTACAGCACGTCCGCGGCGCTGAAGCGCTCCCCAAGCAGGTAGGGTCCGCGCGAGAGCAGCGCGGTCAGGGCCGGCACCGCTTCGTCGACGTCCACCCAGCCAGCCGTCCCGCGCGGCACGGCGACGTTGAGGAATTTCGACACGAAGGCCGGCTCGAGCACTCCGCTGTAGTAGGCGAGCCAGGACAGGTACGGCGCACGGTCCAGTTCGCCGACCAGCGGCCCGAGCCCGCGGTCGGCAAATCGGTCCGTGAGATACAGCACGATGGCGGAGGACTCGAATACGACGGTGCCATCGTCACTGATCGCAGGCACCTTGCCATGCGGGTGCGGGTTGAGCGGATCGACGGCGCCCGAGCCGTCGCGCTTGCGCACCTCGACGCGCCGGATCTGGTAGGGCACGCCGAACTCCTCGAGGAGGAAGATGAAGCGCGTGGAGCGTGTCTGGGGATGGTGGAACAGCGTGATCATGACCGCACCGGAGCTGGCCGCGAGATTGTATAAACATACAGTTCCCGGCGTGCGTCGGCAAGCCCGGCCCTCGCGGCCGGCGGCCGCCTAGCGCGAAGCCGGTCCGGCACTGCGCCACAGCGGTGAGTCCTCCGGCAGCTCATCGATGCGCCGCAAGGTGTATTCGTAGCCGGCTTGCACGGCCTGATCGAAGGCCCGCCAGTTGAGCATGTCGATGGCGGCGAGCGGCGGACGCAGCAGCAGATCGGTCCGCTCACGTTGTGCGGCCGTCTGCGTCGAGCTGTTGACCATCCCGGTACGCCAGAGGATCTGGAAAATGTTCGGCAACTGCCGGCGCGCCTTGATCCAGCGCATGATCTGCCAGGGCAGCGGCACGTCGATCTCACCGCCATGTGTGGCGAAGGCCCGGTCCGCGCCCGCATCGCAGCCGATCACCGGACCGCGGCCGAGCTCGAGCATGATGTCCACCGGCAGATTGTTCATCGCCCCGCCGTCGACCAGCACCTCTCCGTCTTGCACCACCGGCGGCAGCACGCCCGGCACTGAGACCGAGGCGCGCAGCGCGCGCCACAACTCCCCGCGCCGATGCACGTGTGTATGCCCGGAGGTCAGATTTGCCGAGACACAGAAATACGCGAGCGGCAGATCTTCGATCGCGGTCTCGCCGAATGCTTCGAACAATAGGCGGCTGACCTTGTGGCCCGAGACCAGCGAGACGAACGGCAGCGTGTAATCGCGCAACGGTCGCGAATCCACGAAGTAGTGACGAAACCGCTCGATCATTTCCGCGAGGTTCCAGCGCGCCGCGACGCCGGCGGCGAGGATCGCGCCCATGCTGGTGCCGCCCAGCAGGTCGACCGGGATACCCGCCTCCGAGAGCGCCTTGATGGCACCGATGTGGGCGAAACCCCGCGCCCCGCCCCCCGAGAGCACCAGTCCGACGGCACGCCCCGTGAGCATTCGCGCCAGGCGCCCATAGTCGGCCGCAGATTGCACGTGATGGTGCGGGATGTCCGGCAGGTTCGTCAGCCAGCGCGCCGCCGCCCCGGTCTCGATGCCGCTGTCGTGCGCAAGCACCAGCTCCCAGCGCTGCGGGGTCAGGCTGTGATCGTGCGGCCAGCGCAGCGCCGCCCAGCTGCCGGCGGGACTCTCGGCGCGCGCCAGCAGCAGCAGCGCGTCGGCCTGGCGCTCGCAGAGCTTGGTCCAGCGGTTGGGCGTCGGCTCGGCCACGTAGACTACGAAGTCGTTGGAAGACTCGATGTTGTTGAACCACTGACTGGTGTGCGTCGCGCCGCGCGCATTCCAGACCAGCTCGGTGCGTCCGAACTGGCCGAGTGCATTGACCAGCCCGGTAGAGAAGCCCGCGAAGTCGACCTCCAGACTCTGCGGCAAGACCGTGAAGGTGCAGGCGCCGCGCACATGTGCGCGCGGCGGCGGGCCATCCATGCGCTCCAGCCGACCGACCATCAGCTGCGCAATGCGCCACATGGCCTCCGGCTCACGGCGCAGTACTTCGTTGAATGCTCGCGCGGAAATGCGCGCCAGCTCCGTGTTGCGCAGCGCCACGACGTTGGCCGTGCGTGGATGACCCGAGATCAGCCCCATCTCCCCGACGGTGTCCCCGGCGGCGAGCCGGGCGAGAAAGCGGCCCTGGGCGCGCCCGCCGGCGGTCAGCACCGCGAGACTGCCGCTGAGCACCACGTACAGCGCATCGGCCGGCTCTCCGGCGGAGAACAGCACCGCACCGCCGGGCAGCGACAGCCACTCGGCGGCCGCCGCGATGGCGCCGAGGACCGCAGGTGCAAGGCCGCTGAACAGCGGCATTTCCCCCAGTAAGACCGCGAGTTCATCGCGCAGCGTCCTGCTGTCCTCGAAGATGCCAGGGCTCATAGCGCTCTCTCCGACAGCTCGCTCGGTGGATGACCGGTTTGAATCCTCCCTCGCGCCGGCGGCTGCGCCGGCGGATCTGGTGCAGCGTCACGGGCGCACTGCCCGCGCTGCGCTCTTGCGCACTCCTCCTCCCTGCGTGCTACTGCACGTCTGTGTTTGCTTCTGCGGACGCGCCTGCGGGCAGCGCACCCGCACCCGTTACTTCTGCACGATCGCCGTGACGCCCATGCCACCGGCGGTACACACCGAAATCAGGCCGCGCCGGGCCGCCGAGTCGCCGGCCAGGAGCTTCGCCAGCGTCGCCAGGATGCGCGTGCCGGTGGCCGCGAATGGATGGCCGATCGCGACGCTGCCGCCCTTGACGTTCAGCCGCGTCCGCTCGATGGCGCCGAGCGGCGCATCGAGACCGAGGCGGTCGCGGCAGAACTCGGCAGACTCCCACGCCGCGAGCGTACAGAGCACCTGGGCCGCGAACGCCTCGTGAATCTCGTAGTAATCGAAATCCTGCAATGTCAGGCGGGCGTCGCGCAGCATGGCCGGGACTGCATACGCCGGCGCCATGAGCAGTCCTTCGTGTCCGCTCGCGAAATCCACCGCCCACACCTTGCCGTACGACAGGTAGGCGAGCACCGGCAGCCGGTGCCGCTCGGCCCACGCCTCGGAGGCGAGCAGCACGGCGCTCGCGCCATCGGTGAGCGGCGTACTGTTGCCGGCCGTCAGAGTGCCGTCGCGCACATCGAAGCTCGGCCGCAGCTTGGCGAGTTTTTCGAGCGACGTATCCGAGCGCACGTTGTTGTCGGCTGCAAGTCCCAGGTAGGGCTCGACCAGATCGTCGTAGAAGCCTTCGCGCCACGCCGCGGCCGCCTTGCGGTGACTCTCGTAGGCGAGTTGATCCTGCGCCTCGCGCCCGATGCGCCAGCGCTGCACCATCAGCTCGGTGCTCTCGCCCATCGACAGGCCGGTGCGAGGCTCGGCGACCGTGGGAAACACGGGCCTGAAATGCCGCGGCCGCAGCCCGAGCCACGGAGCGAGGCGCTCACCGGTAGTCCTGCCACGGTAACTGGCGAGCAGCAGCTGCTGGTAGTCGCGTGAATAGACGACCGGCGGATCACTGATCGTATCGACGCCGGCAGCAATGCCGCAGTCGATTTGCCCGAGGGCGATCTTGTTGCCGATCGCGATCGCCGCCTCGAGGCTGGTGCCGCAGGCGCGCTGCAGATCGAGACCCGGGGTCTGCGGATCGAGTCCGCTCGACAGCA
>JAKBCE010000093.1 GCA_021808195.1 Pseudomonadota bacterium | reverse complement strand
CGGCTGCGACGGCGGGTTCAGCGGCGCCGTCGGCTCGCGAAATTCGCCCTGCATTCCCGCCGCGTAGGCGCGCCGGACGAGCGCCAGTGCAGCGGACTCCAGCCCGTTGGCAAAGCCATTCCAATCACGCATCGCCCCTCCTGGTCAGCTCGACTCGGGTCAACAGCAACTCCGCGCCGCTCAGCAGCTCGACACGCCACTCGCCGCAGTGCGCGCACAGCAGGCGGGTACTGGGAACCTCCGAGTCCCGGGCGCAGATGAGGCAACGGACCCGGACCGCCGCGCGCTCGATCACGAGGTGCGCCTCAGCGGCGTTCGTTCCGGCGCTCGCCATCGGGAAGGCGCTCTGCAGCAGGTCGGGCTCGATGCCCGACAATGGCCCCACACGCACCGTCACCCCGACCACCCTGTCCGCCTCGTGCGCGCGGGCCACTGCCTCGACCTCTCGGAGCAATCCCTGGCAGACCGCGAGTTCGTGCATGGCTGCGAATCCGGTGCGCTTCAGATCACTTTGACCTGCAGCAGCTCCTCACCGCCCGGTGCGCTCAGGTGGACCGCACAGGCGATGCAGGGGTCGAAGCTGTGAATAGTGCGCAGAATCTCGAGCGGCTGATCGATGACAGCCAGCGACTGCCCTTTGAGCGACGCCTCGTACGGACCCTCCAGGCCTGCTGAATCACGGGGACCGGCATTCCAGGTGCTCGGCACGACCGCCTGGTAGTTACTGATCCGGCCGTCATCGATCACGACCCAGTGGGCGAGCGCGCCGCGGGGTGCCTCGGTGAATCCGACGCCTTTCGCATGGGCGGGCCAGGACTGCGGGTCCCAGCGCTGCGCATTGAAGGTGCGCACGTCGCCGGTATTGATATTCTTCATGAGGGTCTGATACCAGCCGGTCATGGCATCGGCGATGATTTTTGCCTCGAGCGTACGCGCCGCGGTACGGCCCAGGGTCGAATACATTGCGGCGAGCGGCACATTCAGCTGGGCCAGAGATTTGTCGGCCAGCTCACGGGTCGGCTCGTGTCCACTCGCATAGAGCATCAGGACCCGCGCGAGCGGCCCCACCTCCATCGGATGACCTTTCCAGCGAGGGGATTTGAGCCACGAATAGCTCGCCGCCGGATCGAGGTGCGCATACGGCGGCTTCGGTCCCGTGTAGTGCAGGTGAGTCTGTCCCTCGTAGGGGTGCAGGCCGGAGTCCTTGCCGCTCGTGTAGTCGTACCAGGAGTGGGCCACGAACTCCTCGATTTCCGCCTCCGCATTCAGGTCGACTTCATGAATCCGCGTCAGATCGCGCCCGAGAATTGCGCCGCGCGGAATCATCATTTGCGTCGGATTCGGGATACCACTCGCCGGGAAGTCCCCGTAGCAGAGGAAATTCCCGACACCTTCCCCGTGTCCCGGCGTCAGCCAATCCTTGTAGAACGACGCGATCGCCAGCGTATCGGGCAGATACACCTGATCGACAAAACTCTGCATGTGCCCGATGATGTCCGCCACCCGCGCCAGACCCACCGTATTGACGGCCGTCGTACCGGTTCCGCTCGTCTCATGCACGCTGATGCCAACCGGACTGCCGCCGACCACGAAATTCGGATGCGGATTCTTACCACCGAAGATCGCGTGCAATTCGGCCGCTCTGCGCTGCCAGGCGAGAGCCTCCAGGTAGTGCGCGACCGCCAGCAGATTCGCCGCCGGCGGCAGTTTATACGCCGGGTGCCCCCAGTAGCCGTTGGCAAAAATCCCGAGCTGCCCGGACTCCACGAGCGTCTTCACCCGGCGCTGCACGTCTGCGAAATATCCCGGTGAAGACATCGGATACGTCGAGATCGACTGGGCCAGACTCGAAGTCTCCTTCGCATCCGCCGACAGCGCCGAGACGACGTCCACCCAATCGAGCGCGTGCAGGTGATAGAAATGCATGACGTGGTCGTGCACGAATTGCGCGCCAATCATCAGATTTCTGATCAGGTTCGCATTCGGCGGAATATCGTATTGCAGCGCATCTTCGACTGCGCGTACCGAAGCGATGCCGTGCACGAGCGTGCAGACGCCGCAAATTCTCTGCGCGAACGCCCATGCGTCGCGCGGATCCCGGTCGCGCAGGATGATCTCGATCCCACGCACCATCGTCCCGGAGCTGATCGCATTCGAGATCACGTTTCCATCCATTTGCGCCTCGATGCGCAAATGACCTTCGATGCGCGTGATCGGATCAACCACTATCGTCTGCGTGCTCATCGAATTCCCCTCTTATGCGCTCCGGAGGTGATCGGCGAGCAGCTCCAGCAGGCTGCGCGGCGTCTGCTGCCAGTTGAAGTGCTGCTTCCCGTCATCGAATGTTCGCCGGCAGTCCGAGCAGCTGGTGAGGAAGGTCTGCGCTCCGGTCTGATCGATCTCATTGAACTTCTCTTCGACAACCCTGTAGCGCAAGGGCGCAGCGCGCTTGATGTCAAAAACTCCGCCGCCGCCGCCGCAGCAAATGTTGTAGCCAATGTGCCGCACCGTCTCGGTAGGCTCGATGCCCATCGCCCGCATCAATCGACGCGGGGCATCGGTGACGCCGCCTTTTCGCACCAGTTGGCAGGGATCGTGAAACGCAGTCACGCCCGTGTCAGCCGGCCGAAGCTTCAACCGGCCCGCCTCGAGCGCATCGGCGAGGTATTCCGTGACATGCAGAACCTTGAACGGGAGCGGCCGTCCGAGCAGTTCGGCCGCTTCCCAGCGCAACGCCGAGTACGCATGCCCGCACTCCGGGACGATCAGAATCTTGGCACGGCAGGCAACGGCTTCATCGATCAACCGCATGCTGATGCGGCGCTGCCAATCGCGTCCGCCGGCATAGTATCCGTAGTTTTCTGCGATCAGTCCGTCGGTGCGGAACGTGCAGTCCACATTCATGTGCGCCATGACGCGTGCGAGCGCGGCAACCGCAGCCGGGTAGTGTTCGATGTCGGTTCTCGGCACCGTGAGCATCACTTCCGCATGCGGCTTGTCCAGCGGGATTTCCACACCGAACCGCCGTCCGATCGCAAGCAATTGCTCCCGGTACGGCTCGTTCGTGGGCTCCGGTTGTCCACTGTGCCGCTGGTGCGCCGCCTTTTCGTACAGCTCTTTCGGAGCAAGTCCCGCTTCGAACATGCCCCGACGCGCCTGTTCGATTAGTTCAGTAATGTCGATGCCCATGGGGCACATCAGAGAGCATCGCCCGCAAAGATTGCAGCTGTCATAGAGCAGATGCTGCCAACGCTCGAGCTCCTCGGCGGTGACTTTCGGCTTCAGTCCGAACCACCGGAACAGCGGGGCGAAGGCACCCGCCTCGCGCTTGAAGGCCTGCTTGAACGGTTCGACCTTCAGCACCGGGGTGTACTGAGGATCCTCGGTCGCAATGTAGAAGTGGCACGCATCGGCGCACATTCCGCAGTGCACACACGCCTCCAGGCGCAGCGCGCTCAGCGCGCCGAACTCCCGTGCGAAACCCCGCATGGCGCCCGCGACCCGCTCCCGCTCTCCGATCCGGGCCTCTTCAGGCGCCAGGTTGGCGCGCAGCTCGACAGATGAGGAATTCACGATGGCGCCCCCTTTCGAGTCATGAGGTAACCGTCGACTGCCCGGGTGGGGAAGATGTAGAACGAATGCATGAGTTTTCCGAACGGATACCAGATGAGCAGCAGATCGAAGCTCAAAATGTGCAGCCCAAGTATTCTCTGGTACGGACCGCCGACGTGCGCCGTGGCCATCAGGCCGGTCACCAGCACGAGAGCGACGATGAACCAGCTGAAGTAGTCGTCGAAATTCGACAGGCGACGCAGCACCGGATGTCCGAGTCGGCGCGACAGCACGGCGACGAACAGAGTGAGTGTGATGACGGCAAAGATCGTGATAACGCTGCTCGGCAGCGCCGGCCATCGCACTCCGGCAAAGCTTCCGAAGAAGATGATGTGCGGCGCGAAGAACAAAATGACGATGAACAAACCGATGTGATAGGAGTACCCGAGCGCCTCGCCGGTCACCGTCCGCTTGATGAATTCCGGGTGCGGCCAGGATCGCGAGCCCATCCCCTTGATTCCGCCGAGGACTGCCGCGCCAACGCTGCGGCGCGGCTCGCTCAGCATTCGCCTGTGCCGCAGCAGCATCACGTTCACGAGACGCCAGAGCACCCCGACGAAGAACACGACGAAAGCGACTTTCAATGCTGTTCCACGGGCGAAATCGACGAGGTCCATGGCGTTACTCCTCGTTGTGTGTCTCGGACTCTGAATGCGGCGCGCGCTGGTGGCGACTGATTCTCCTGCGGGCCAACACGACGCTGCCGGCGCCGATGGCGACACCGGTGAGCGCCGCACCTGCGGCGAGTGTGCCCGCTTCCGCGGCACTGACCTCACCGGCCTTACCCCAACGCGCGGTGGGGATCGGGCTGTAAAAGCTGCCGCGGTCCCAGAAGTCCGGCTCAGCGCACCCGAGGCACGGATGTCCCGACTGGATGGGGAAGCTCACCGCGTTATTCCATTTCACCGTCGCGCAGGCGTTGTACGTGGTGGGTCCTTTACAGCCGAGCTCGTACAGACACCAGCCGTTGCGCGCTCCCTCATCATCGAAGGTCTTGGCGAATTCCCCGCGGTCATAGAACGGACGCCGATAGCACCGATCATGGATGCTGTTGCCGTAAAAGACGGTCGGCCGCAGGTGCTCATCGAGATCCGGCACCCGCCCTGTCGTCACGTACTGCAGAAACGTCCCGGCGATCACCTCCGGAATGGGAGGACAACCCGACACATTGATCACCGGTTTGCCCGGCACCAGTTCCGAGATCGCCCGGGCACCAGTCGGATTTGGATCGGCGTGCGGCAGACCTCCGAATGATGCGCAGGTACCGACCGCGACGATCGCCGCAGCACCCTTGGCACAGTCGGTGAGGATGTCGAGGCCGGTGCGGCCAGCGGCGCAGTGGTACACACCGCCGTCTGCGGTCGGAATGGCGCCATCGACCACGAGAAGGTACTTCCCGTAGTTCGCCTCCATGGCCTGCGCCCGCGCCTTTTCGGCCTGCGCTCCGGCCGCAGCCATCAGCGTATCGTCGTAATCCAGTGATATCACGTTGAAGATCATGTTCTCGATCGTCGGCGCGAACGATCGGGTGAACGACTCGAGGCAGCCGGTACACTCCTGGAACGACAGATAAATGACTGAGGGCCGTCGCGCGGCCCGCAATGTTGCTGCCATCGCTCGGGCGGCGATCGGCGGCAGCGCCAGGAGCGATGCCATCGCGGTACAGTATTTGACGAAACTGCGACGGCTGATGCCGTTGCGATCAAGCAGTTCCCCAATGGTCGGCTCGGTCTCAGGTCGTGCCATGCGGACTCTCCCCAAATTCGGCGCATTGCGCTGCGGCGTCGGCTCGAAGTCGTGCTGCTCCGAGCGCAAGGTCTTCGTCGGCCGGCGACAGGATGTTCGGAACGCGTGCGACTTCGATCAGAACCGCGAGCAGCGCCCCGGCGGCATCGCGATGCTCCGTCCACCACAGGCCGCCGACTGCCGTCTCGCGAATGCGACTCTCGCCGTTGGCCTCGATCCGGATATCCACTTCCCCCGTACCGAGGATGCCTTGCAGGCGATCCAGATCGTCCGGACCCAGCGGCAGGCTGCGCAGATCGATCGCGCCCTCCACGCCCCTGCGGCGCAACGCCTCGAGCAGGGTGGCAAGTTCCGACAGAATCGCGCCGAGCCCGGCACCGAGAGCGCCTGCGGCCTGTGGGCCGCCGGTCGGCTCGACGTGAATCGGGATGCCGCCAAGAGTGCTCATGACTGCCAGCGCTCAAGCAGACCCAGCGCGGCTTCGGCAGCCTGCTGGATCCCGATACGGACCGGCGCGCTCGGCTCCAGGCCCCATCCCAGATCACCGGCCTGGATACAGAAGAGTGCGCGCTGGGGCGGCAACGTTTGCTGCAAGCGCGCCATGCCGAGCAGGTCTGCAAGTCCGACCTCGTGGACGGAACGCCTGCGTGTCCCGTCGGCGATGAAGGCATCGAGCGCGTCGCATTCGAGGCAGCGGACCGCGCCCGGCTCAGCGCCGAAGTCGCCGGCATCGAAGATGATCAGACGCTCCGCGTCCTCCAGATATCCGAGGAGCGTGAAACTGAGCGTTCCGGCATCGATGACGCGCACTCCGGACGACTCCGGCAGGCGCTGCGCGAGAGATTGGGCCGCATGAACGCCGGCGCCGTCATCACTGAGCAGAACGTTGCCGATTCCAAGAACGATCGAGCTTTCCACTCAACATCCCTCGATCCGTGTACGCTTGGGATGCTGCCACCGACGTGCGATGGTTCGTCTTCGTAGATGTACGGACCACGCGGGTGCGGAGAACATGCCCGTGACGGCGCCCGGCGCCAAAGCTGCCGAATCGCAGGTTTCTCAACGGAAGCGCGGCCCGCCCCGGCACAGTCGGGGCCGTACGGGCCAGTCGCCCTTCGCCCTGCCGCAGTTCCATTTTGTGCCCACGGTGGCCGGTTCACCCAAGAGTGGGTCCAAATCGCATTTGCGCACCCGGAGCAAAAAAAAGTATGCTCAGCGCCGGAGCATCTCGACGGTGAACCCGCGAAAGCGCCGACGGAAATCGAACGAAATCGGCGCGGCAGTGTGGCGTGGCGCTCGTCGGAAACGCCGGCAGCTGCAGCATCGTCAGCGGGCTGATCAGGTCAAGTCAGGGAATATACAAAGGAAGCGCTCGTCATGCGCTTGACGCCCCCAGAACTCGCGCGCAGCGCCCTCGAGGCGGCACCCGATGCCATGCTCATCGTCGATGCCGCTGGGCTGGTGCGGTTCGTCAACCGCCAGGTGTTTGCACTTTTCGGTTATACGCGAGAGGAGATCGTGGGGCGGCCCATCGAAACGCTCCTCCCCGAGCGCTTCAGAACACGTCACCTGGAACACCGCGCCAGTTACCGCGCGCACATGCGGGCCCGCCCCATGGGCCAGAATCTCGAGCTTTACGGGTTGCGGCGTGATGCATCCGAATTTCCCGTGGAGATCAGTCTCAGTCCAGTCGTCGACGGCGGCGAAACCCTGGTCGTCGCAGCAATCCGTGACGTCAGCGATCGGCAGCGCATTCAGAAAGAACTGATTGCGGCGCGGGCGGTGGCTGAAGAGGCGCGTGAACTTGCCGATCTGGCGCGCGAGAGCGCGGATCGAGCAAATCAGGGCAAGAGCCGGTTTTTGGCGACTGCGAGCCATGACCTGCGCCAACCGCTGCAGGCGCTGGCACTGCTCAACGGCACGCTGCGCCGGACTGTCCGTGACCCTCTGCTCACCGAAGCACTGACGCAGCAAGAGAAAGCCATCGGCGCGATGTCGCGACTCCTCAATGCGCTGCTCGACATCAGCAAGCTCGAATCGGGTGCGATCAAACCGGAGATCACCGATTTCTCGCTGGCGCGAATCTGCGATGAAATCCGTCGCGAGTTCTCCAGCGTTGCGGCGGGTAAGGGCCTGGTGCTGGAAGCGATTCCAGCCAACGTCTGGGTGCGCAGCGACCCCTCACTGGTCGAGCAAGTGGTCCGCAATCTGGTTTCGAATGCCGTCAAATACACGCGCGCGGGCTCTGTTGCGCTGCGTTGTGTACCATTAGACGAGGCGGCGGTCCGGCTTGACGTCAGCGACACGGGCATCGGGATCCCCTCCGATCAGCTCGCATTGATCTACGACGAGTTCTACCAGGTCGGAGTGAGCACCAACACATCGCGCGACGGCTACGGGCTCGGGCTGTCCATCGTCAAACGAATCATTCAGTTGCTCGGACTCAGACTCAACGTGAGCTCGCGCGTCGGCTCGGGCTCGACATTCTCGTTACTGCTGCCAGCAGCCGGTCCGCAGGCCAGCGTCGCCACGGCGCAGGGAGAGGAGATCGCCAACGGAGCCGATCCGCGCGCGACCGGCGGCCAGCCGAGCGTCATGCTCGTCGAAGACGATCCTAGCGTGCGCGATGCAACGCGTATGCTGCTCAGGGTCGAGGGTTACCAGGTGATCCCGGTCGCCTCGGCCGAGGAAGCACTCGCGGCCGTCGATGGCGGCGCACGGCTCGATCTGCTGATGACTGATTACCACCTGGGCCCGAATCAGACGGGCATCCAGGTGATCAGCGCGCTGCGCGAGCGACTCGGTCCGCAGCTCAAGGCAATTCTGGTTACGGGCGACACCTCGAGCGCCATCCGCGGTCTCGCGCCTGATCCGCAGTTGAGGATCCTCAGCAAGCCGATTCGCGCCGAGGCCCTATTGCGGCTGATGCGCGAATTTCTTACCGGCGAAGAGTCGACGACTTAGGCGCATGGATGGCACCGGCACGCGCGAAATCTCGCGCCGTGCCGGTGCTGCCGGTGCATCCGTCGTTCAACCCGTGCGTTGAGTGGGACGTAGTGCGAATGCACCGTCACCGAGCAGCGTGAGCGCAATCAGGCTGATCGTCCAGAACGCCGGATATTCCCAACCACCGCCCTTGTCCGTGAACAGCCAGCCGTTGTGTCCGTGGACCATGACGATGGTGCCGAACATCTCGATCGCGAGCGGCACCGCGACCCAGGGAGCATAGATCCCCAGCACCAATGCAACCCCGCCGACGAGCTCCAGCGCGATCACGCCGTACGCGGCGACGGCGGGTAGACCGAGCGAGGCGAAATAGCCGACGAAGCCGGGGACGGTGAAGACAAAAATCTTCAGCGCGACATGCGCGAGGAACAACACTCCGAGACTCACCCGCAGCAGCGCGATACCGTAAGGCGCAGTCGTTGTCTTGATCATTTCGATCTCCCATGTGATTTGCGAAGGCGTAGCCGGAGCAGCTGGCGCGCTACGGCTCGCCCCGGCGGACTCGATACGCCGGGGCGAGCCGGACGATGCTTCAGCACTCCCACGGGAATGACTGTGAACGTACCCTCGCCTAAAGGCGAGGGCTTCCGAGAGACGGCTCAAGCCGGGTATGAGTCGGCCCGGGGCCGACCGCAGAGTCACACGATTTTGA
>JAKBCE010000001.1 GCA_021808195.1 Pseudomonadota bacterium | reverse complement strand
TGATGCGGTGGTAGCTGCCTCGCGGTACGGCAATGTGCACGGAAGATGGGATCTGGGTCGTGATGCCGTGGTACGAGAGTGCACTGATCAGGCAGACCGCCGCGTTGGGAGCTCGTGCCGCTACCACTGCGAGGTCGGGATACTCGGCTTCCCCGGCTTCGGCCAGACGATAGAGGCCGCGGGCGAGTTCGACGACTTGACCGCCATCCCGCAGGGCATAGAGCGCGTCGGTATGCACCCCGAGCGCGACCAGGTCTCTAGTGCGGAGCGTGCCGCCCTTTTCGCGGAAGGTCTTCAGTGCGGTCTCAAGGTCGCGGGTTTTCATGCGGGTAATAATAGCACCAGTAGGGTGTAAGTGGTGCGTGTAATACCCACCATCGTCGTCATCGCCATCGCCGAGAGCGTTCCATCCCTGATGCCTTCTCGTGGGGACAAAGCCCTGGCTCCGGCTCAGCCCGACGCCTTGGCCCCATGGGGACTCGTCGGGCGGCGTGTTCGCTTTACCCCAACCTTGTCCAGCAGGGTTTGACTCGGTCACTGATAGTGAGCGCCTCAATCGCGCGATTCGCGGGGCGACTGGCAATTTTTGGGGTCCTAGCGCTTACCGTGGTCCTCGCCTCATCTCTGTGGCGATGTTCTAATGAGGTTGGAGCTGTCCACTACGCGGTGAACTTGCAGCTAAGGTGGTCGATCGGTTCGCCACGTGCTCGCCAGCGTGGCGTGGCGGCCTCGAAATCGCACTATCGGCCTCTGCCGATGAGTCGCCAGGAGCGATTTGCGGCTCCGAAGCGGCGATGGCGGTGTGTTCTTGAGGCCCATCGTTGGAATGGAGAGCTCGGTGTGACGAAGCGAACACTGATAGACACCACGTCAACCGTGCGTTTGGGGGAGTTGCGGGAATTTTGCGGGAATCAGTCGTGCTCGGTTGTGCTCAGTCGTGACGATCGCAACGGGCGTCCGACGGCTAACTTATTGAAGTTAAATGTTATTTTGAGTGCAGCGTCGAGCTCATAATGCCGGGGTCGAGGGTTCGAGTCCCTCCCTTTCCACCAGAGACTTCCGGGCCGTTCCGGCGCTAATTCTCCGTTGCGAGCGAGTAGCTGGTGCTCCGGCCCCCGGCGGTGTCTTTGCGCAATGCGCCGCGCTCGACGAGATCAATGATGTCGCGATATGCGGTGTCCTGTGAACATTTGGTGAGCTTCGCCCATTTCGAAGTCGTGAGCTTTCCCTCGAAGCCGTCAAACAGCCTGTTCAGTACGTTAATTTGCCGTGCGTTCAGCGACTGCTGCGCATAGCGTTCCCAGAAATGTGCCTTTTGCAAGACGGCGCGCAGCGTATCTTGCGAATTTTCGATCGCGCGACCGAGGCAGGATAGAAACCATTCCTGCCACGGTGTGATGTCGAGCGCACCTTTCTGCGTACGCTCGAGCGTCGTGTAGTAGTTGGCACGCTCGCGGCGGAGTTGCGCTGACATACTGTAGAAGCGCTGTCCGCTCCGTTCCGAGCGGGCGAGCGCCATGTCGGCGATCGCACGGGCGATGCGCCCATTGCCGTCATCGAAGGGATGGATAGTGACAAACCAAAGGTGTGCAAGTCCCGCGACGAGAAGCGGGTCTGCGTCGCCAGGTCCTCCGAACCATTTTAAGAAGCGTCTCATCTCGTTTGGGATGCGCCGGGCGGGCGGCGCCTCGTAATGCAGCTTTTGTCGACCTATTGGACCCGAGACGACCTGCATCGGCCCGTCCCCGTCATCTCGCCATTTGCCGACGGTAATTTTGTGCATACCGCTGCGACCGGTGGGGAAGAGGGCGGCGTGCCAATCGAACAGCCGCTCCGTCGTCAGGGGCTGCGCGTAATTGGTCGTGGCATCGAGCGTCATTTCGACGACACCCTCGACATCGCGATCGACCGGCGCCAGCCCGCCAACGTCCATGCCGAGTCGCCGCGCGATCGAGGATCTGACTTGACCGACATCAAGTTTCTCGCCTTCGATCTCGCTCGAGCGGACCACGTCCTCGGTCAAGGTGCTCAGTTGCGCCTCGCGGCGTAAATCGAAGCCGAGGTTCTCCATCTTACCGAGCAGGCGACCCTGCTCGTGCGATACCCGCGCGAGCAGGACTGCGAGCTGTCCGCTGTCGCAGATCAGGTTCGGCCAGTTCTTGTGCTCCCAGACGTACATCATATCTCCGCAGTTCACGCGGAGATTATGTGACTTGTTCTCCGCGGAGACAAGGATGAAATCCGCAAAGACTGCGGATAATAGCGCTCTATTCTCCGCATCCATCTCGGGCGTCGTGCGGGATCATTGCAGGAATGAGTCGTGCTCGGTTGTGCTCAGTCATGACAACCGCAACGGGGCGTCCCTTGGCAGGTTATTGAATTTAAAGCTTATCTTGAACGGAGCAGCAAGCTCATAATGCCGGGGTCGAGGGTTCGAGTCCCTCCCTTTCCACCAGTATTTTCGGTCACTTGTGTTTGTCCTGGGTGCCGCCCAATTCCCGGCGTGAACCGAGGGGGCTACGTCAAGCCGGATAGCTGGTGGAGTCGTTCCAGGATAACCGGGATGCGTGCTTGAGTTTGGGCATCACCGGAAAGATGACCGGGCAGTGCGTCGACAAAGTGCGCAGTCTGGAGCAAGGCTCTGAATTGTGCGCTGAGATGGTTGCGTATTTCAGGCGAAGCTGCCACAACCTCATCGATGAGTTGAGAACGCCCATCCACGACGGTTGTAATATCCTCCAGATCGTGGCTGGCGAGGAAATCACCCTCGCCGCGATCGGCGAATGCTTCCAGTTTCGTCGCAATGAAGACAGGGGCAGAGATCAGGCGAATGACTGTCCCGCTCGGTAACGGCCACATAGATGCCGTGCGGACTGCTTCTTCATACCAACGATTGCCGAAACCCAATACCGCCTTGTCGGTCGGCATGATATCCAGGAGTGCGCCATGGGCTCGCCAGCGGCAAACAGGCGCTTCTGGACTTTGATCATGTCGCAGGCCAGCATTTTCAAGTTGTCGTTCTAGCGCGTGGTATTCGCCGAGCGATACAACCTGCACAATTGCATCGACATCACGAGTCACGCGCACGGAGGGGTTTGCTGCTTCAGTCACGAGGAGCCCTGTGACACAGCCGCCGACAAATACGAATTTCTGAGACAATGGACCTAAGGCGGCGACAACCGATTCAAGCAGAGTCAGGTTGGGATCATGGCCTCTCATGTAAAACGGGTCTCCAAAAGCTTTGCGGCCATGTTCCGTTCGCGTGCGGCTCCCCCGCGCAGCGCATCGAATAGAGCAAGCGTCTCGTACAGCACGGGATCCTTGCGGGCTGCCTGAGGCACCGTTGGATAGAGGGGATAAAAGCTGATCCCCCGCTCTTCTCCGTCGGGGCTGGGCCAGACTGGCATTTCGGCAGTCGAGTGCACGATTGCGGCGGAGAGCGGCGGCGCAGCGTAGGCAGTCGGCATGCCGCGGGTTGGAACACCGAAAGTCGCGGGAAACGCATACTTTGCCCCGTGTAACAGGAATTCCTTCAGTGCGGCTTTGGACACCCGTAGTTGGCCGTCTACCTGGTAAGCCAGTCGGGCCGCGATCGCTCGCTTCACGCTTCCGTGGACTTCTGAGGCGGACATCGACAGCTCTGCCGCCAGTTCGGCGAAGCTGCGCCGCTGATCGCCCAGGAGCAGCAGTTTCAGGAGGACGACCAGATCCTGGGGCTTGAGGACGAGCTGTGAGTTAATGGGACGTTTCATGGATATTCGTTATTCGCGATTCGCGAATAACGAATATAGTCACATTCCAGGTCCGACGCAACCCAGAATCAGCGAGATGTCGCTGTGCAGTCCTGCGGGAAACTCGCGGGAATCGGTCGTGCTCAGTCGTGCTTCGTCGTGCCAACCGCAGCGGGGCGTCCCTTGGCAGGTAATTGAATTTAAAGCTTATCTTGAGCCGAGTGGCTGGCTCATAATGCCGGGGTCGAGGGTTCGAGTCCCTCCCTTTCCACCAGTTTGCCAGCGGCGCGCGGGGATCAGGTAGAGGGCGTTTCGCCGAAAATTCGGGCGAAACCGCCCCCGGACTCTACCCACGCGATCCTTCTCGACAATACGATCGGGCAAAAGACCACCAGATCATGAGATGACCCAGCCGTTGCCGGCCTTCCATTCTAAAGACCGTTACGTCTGTGCCGCGTGGCGCTCATTTGGCGTACAGCTCGGCCAGATCATGGACACGGATTCCGTGAGGAAGGGTGCGTGGTCTGGACCGGACGAACACGCGGTGCATTATCGTCCGGCCGCTGGCCGGGTAATGCGTGGCGCGCACGCTGAGTTCACGAGCCGCTTCCGTCACCGATGAACGCGCCGGCCATCGACACTCCCCGAGATCGATCCAATCGTCGGCTCTCACGCCTACGACATCGATTTGCACGTCGCGGCCCCAATATTCGCCGATTTGAGAGCGCCCTGTGATCCCTTCGCTCTCATACAACAGCGGCAGCGCTTCACGACAGAGCCGCTCGAAGGCCTCCCCGCAGTAGGCGTCCCAGTGATGGGCCACGATGTGCTCGAACGCGCGTTCTGCCGTGTATCGCCTCAACAGGCTCCAGTTGGGCTCGAGGAAGCGGAACCAGAATCTCAAAAGAGGATCGGCAATTCGGTAAACGACAGCCGTGCGCGCAGGTCGCTTTGGGCTCAAGGGAAATAATCGTTCCAGATAACCCAGGTTGGCGAGGGTCTTAAGATGGGGTGCGAGGGCGCTTGCGCTGAGACCCACGGCCCGAGCGATTTCGCCTTGGCCACGCCTTCCCAGTGCCACGGCCTCCAGTATGCTTGCGGCCTGTTTGAGCTCGGTCAGTTCTTCGCGAAGTAGGAATTCAGGCTCGCCTTTGAAATAAGCGTCGACCTCGAAGAACTCGCGTGCGACATTTTGTGCGACCGACAACTGAGGGTCAAAGCGCCGCAGGTAGGCCGGGATACCGCCGCAAACGAAATATGCGCGAGCTTTCTCTTCCAACGACCATTGCGGTTGAAAGTCTGCAGCTTCCCGAAAGCTAAAGGGCTCGAGCCGAATGCTCGCGGTGCGGCGGCCGTAAAGAGGAGATCGCGAGCCAAGCACCTCGCGCTCCATAAAGCCAACGAAGGAGCCGCAAAGAATTAGCAGCAATCGCCCGCTGTGCTGCCAATCGTGATCCCAAAGCCGCTGAATTACAGACGGAAGCTCCGGACTCGAATGACATGCCCATTGGAATTCATCCAGTACCAGCAGCAGCTTCCGATTTACCGGTGCGGCGCCGACTACGAGCTTGAGAGCAGCCTCCCACGTCGTTGGAGCCGCTTCCGCGAGCGAGGAATTCCCGAGCCACTCCGCGGCGGCGCGCATGAATCCTCCAATTTGGGGAGTGCGTAGCTTGTCGCTCGCCGTGAAATAGACAGTCGGTTTGCCCGCGGACAGCCGTACGAGCAATTCCGTCTTCCCCACGCGGCGGCGGCCGTAAACGGGTATCAGTTCGGAGCGGTTCGAGCTGTAGCGGCGCTCGAGCGCGCCGAGCTCGGCGGCTCTGCCGATGAAACGGGGGGGTGCGGTGTGACGCATGGTGTACCCTACGATGGGGCAGGTATGCAGTCAATACTTATTAACGAGTTGCTTAATACTCATCGATTACCGAACTCGTTCCTTTAAGAAGTGCTTGGCCACCGCTGGTTCCCGGGCCCGGGCCCGGGCGCAGGCGGCAAAATCGTGGCCAGGAAATGCGGGAGATCTGCGGGAGTCGGTGGTGCTCGGTTGTGATTCGTCGTGCCAATCGCAGCGGAGCGTCCCTTGGCAAGCTATTGAATATAAAGATTATCTTGAGCGGAGCAGCAAGCTCATAATGCCGGGGTCGAGGGTTCGAGTCCCTCCCTTTCCATGCCACCTGGCGCGAGCGGGTGCACTCGAGCCGGGGCGACGAGCAAGATCGCGCACACCACTCGAAGACGCCGAGTGCTCTCCATCTGCCGCGCGACAGTTCATCAGCCGTATCAACCTCTTTGAGGACGACCGGCAACTCTCCCCCCCCACCAAACTCCTCGACCAGGAAGCTGCGTACGTGAACCAGAGCACGCGGCTCACCTGCGAGACATCTAAAGCGTGATGATCTTAACGATCCCCTTCACCGCGCGAAAGTCATCCGGATTACGAGTGTAGACAGGTAAGTTGTTGGCTGCCGCCGTGGAGGCGATGAGCAAGTCCGCAAGCCGCGAGCGGCTTGACTGGCCAGCCGCTCGCGTAGCCGCGAACATACGACCGTAAATTCGAGCCGCCTCCGCGTCGAACGGAAGCGGATCCCACGTTGCAGTTGCCCACTGCATTCGGTCCTGGCGTCGCGCACGCTCGTCTTTGTCGTCTGTGGCATGTGGGCCCGCGGCTAATTCGGCGAGAGTTACGGCGGAAATTGCGGATTCATCCGGAAGCAACTCGGGAGCAATCACGTCGTGATCGATAATCACTGACGTGTCGAGGAGTCCTCTCGTTGTCGGCTCAGCCATCGATGCGCTGATCGATCACGTTATCGAGATCGGCGCGAAAACGCTCGGCATCGATCCTAGGGGCGTGATCTGCAGCGCCAGCGATCGCGGCCCGGGGTACGAACCGGCGCGGCCGAACCGGCCGTAACTCCGCGACCGGTGTGCCATTGCGGGTTACTACGAGTGTTCGTCCCGCCTCGACTTCGCGGAGCACTGCCGCAGACTGATTGCGGAGCTCTCGCTGTGTAATCATGCGACTCATGATCCCATCGTAGCAAACGTAGCACATCGTAGCAAGTCGGCGGCTCTGCTTCATGCCTTGCGGGAAATCTGCGGGACTCAGTCGTGCTCTGTCGTGACAATCGCAACGGGACGTCTATTTGGCAGGTTATTGAATCTAAGAGCTATTTCGAGCGCGGCACCGAGCTCATCATGCCGGGGTTGAGGGTTCGAGTTCCTCCCTTTCCACCAGCATTTCTTGGAGTGGTTCCGGCGTCAGTCGCTGATTGCGAGCGAGTAGCTGGTGCTTCGGCCGCCGGCGGGATCATTGCGCAGCGCGCCCCCGTTCGACGAGATCCAGGATGTCGCGCTAAGCAGTGTTCTGTGAGCACTTGGTCAGTTTGCCCATTTCGAGGTGGTGAGCTTCCCCACGAAGCCGTCGCGAAGCTGGTTTAGCACCTTCACTTGCCGTGCGTTCAGTGGTCGCTATGCGAAGCGTTCCCGGAAATGGGCCTTCTATAAGACGGCGCGGAGCGAGTCTTGCGAGCATTCGATCGCACGCTTCAGGCACGAGAGAAACCATTCCTGCCACAGCATAACGTCGAGTGTGCCTTTCTGCGTACGTTCGAGCATCGTGTCATACTCAGCACGCTCGCTGCGGATCTGTCCTGACAGGCTGTAAAAGCACTGGCTGCTGCGCTCGGAACGGGCGAGTGCCATGTCGGCAATTGCGCGCGCGATGCACCCGCTGCCGTCGTCAAATGGATGGACAGTGACGAACCACAGGTGCGCGAGCCCCGCAACGAACAGTGGGTTGGCATCGCTAGGAGATTCGAACCATCGTAGGAAGCGATTCATTTCCTCCGGGATCCGCGCAGCCGGTGGCGCTTCGTAGTGCACTTTCTGCCGCCCGATCGGGCCTGAGACGACCTGAATCGGCCCGCTGCTGTCATCGCGCCACTTGCCGACAGCGATCTTTTGCATCCCGCTGCGACCCGTCGGGAAGAGTGCGGCGTGCCAGTCGAACAATCGGTCTGCCGTTAAAGCCTGCGCGTAATGCGTGGTTGCGTCGAGCATCATTTCGACCACGTCCTCGACATCGCGATCGACCGACGCAAGTCCGCCGATGTCCATGCCAAGCCGCCGTGCGATCGAGGATCTGACTTGATCAGCATCGAGAATCTCGCCTTCGATGTCACTCGAGCGGACCACGTCCTCGGTCAGAGTGCTCAGCTGCGCCTCGCGGCGAAGATCAAATCCGAGGCCCTGCATCCTGCCTAGGAGGAGATCCGATGTGGCGGATGGCGACCTTTCGATGGAATCCAGAGGGTTCGATACCCTTCCGGTAAGGGCTAGCCCACCTACCGTCGACGATAGTGACAACGATCTCGAGGAAGCGGCTCACAGGAATATCTCCGCTTCCGCCTTTGAACGCGGCAAGCCAGCCAGCCGTCAATGACCTCGCCATGCAGAAGATCTTCTCGGCTCAGGAAGTCTTGATCAGGCTGGCCACGATTTCAAAAGAGTGGCGGCGCGCCGCATGGTCGTGCATGTTGGTGGTCAACATCAACTCGTCAGCGCCGGTCTTCTCGACAAACGCATGAATCCCGTCCGCCACCACGCCAGGCGAGCCGATTGCGGAGCATGATAGTACCTGATCGAGCAGCATGCGACCTTGCAGCGGCAGGGATTCGAGATAGCCTTCCACCGGCGGCGGAAGGCGTCCCGGACGGCCGGTGCGCAAATTTACGAAGGATTGCTGCCAGGAGGAAGCAAGGTAGTGCGCCTCGACATCCGTGTCCGCAGCCGCGACATTGAAGCCCAACATCACGTATGGCTTGTCCAGATGGCGCAACGGCCGGAAGCGCGCGCGATACAAGGCAATCGCATCCAGCATTTGAGCGGGCGCAAAATGCGAGGCGAAGGCATATGGCAATCCCAGCGTCGCGGCGAGCTGCGCGCCGAAGAGGCTGGAGCCCAGGATCCAGATCGGAACCGCATGGCCCTCGCCCGGCACCGCACGCACCGGACCGTTGCCTTCGAAATACGCCATCAGTTCCAGCACGTCACGCGGAAATTCATCCGGATCCGTGTTCAACTTGCGCCTCAATGCCCGTGAGGTCACTTGATCGGAGCCTGGCGCGCGCCCCAGTCCCAGGTCGATGCGCCCGGGATATATAGCCGCGAGCGTGCCGAACTGTTCGGCTATCTGCAGCGGTGAATGATTTGGCAACATGATGCCACCCGCACCTACGCGAATACGCGAAGTTTCACCCGCCACGTGGCCGATCAACACCGAGGTTGCTGCACTGGCTATGCCGGGCATGCCGTGATGCTCAGCCATCCAGTAGCGCGTGAAGCCGAAGCGATCCGCGTGTTGGGCAAGATCGACGGTGTTGGCAATGGACTCGGTCGCCGAGCCCCCTTCGTTGATGGGGCACAGATCGAGAATAGAAAGCGGAATCATGGCCATCGTGAGCCGACCTCATGGTGAAAACCTCGGGACCCGGCTGCCGCGCCCTTGAAATGCGGCCGGTGCGCGGCGAAATAACCTGCGGATGGCTGCCATGCCCGCTGCCGGGGACGGGTTACGCCGCGATGAGTCAAGAAAGCAAGTAAATCCACTGACCTGACCCCTTAAGTCGGTCCTCGACCGATGGGAGGCTTCGGCGATTTGTACCTCTGAACGGCCCCGGGCATTCGATCGGCCTCATTGCTTGAAACAAGTACGTCACTACAGCCGATTGTGTAAAAAGATTCAATATTCGTTCAACGCTAGCGCAAACGAGACGGCGCCTTTGCCTGTTTGATTTTATGCGGTGACAATTGCGCAATGTTCTCCCCAATTTGGCCCTTGGGCACGGCATCAAGGTTGTCGAACTTCGCTGCGCAGGCGTGGGGATGTCCATCTTCTTTGGTCAGTATCACTTCGGTGGGGATGCTTCGTATCGTCGATGCGATCGGCGCTATGGTGACGGAGTTCAGGACCGTGATTGCAGGATCGCGGGTGAGAATCAGCAAAGGACGCTTCTGATCGACCGTCGTGAATGTGTGCCTGCAGACCTCGCCTCCGTACCCGACTCATCCTGTTGATCAGCCTCAGAAGCTGATCGTCAATGGCCATCTGCATCGCTTTCTCGACTATGGAATACAGTCTGGAACGCCAACCACATTCTAGTAAACGCTCGCCGGGGATACAGAATTCAGTGAATGAGTGCGCCGACGCCACACTATGCCGAGTGGCCGGCTCGCGTCCTCCTGTTCCGCGAGCATTTCAGCCACATGATAAGAAAGGCCAGCAGACCGCATGTGCCGGAGTGTGGGAGATGTGCATGAAGTGAATCGGATGAGTTCATATGCGGGCAGTCGCAACTGCACAAACCGTTCAAAGAATTTGATGAGAACGGGAACGTGGGACGGACTGTCCGGGCCGCCCCGTACATGGCCCGGTCGAGCATCGAGAAACTCCGGTGCATCGAGTCGTCACGAAATTTGCTTTGCGACCCAGTCACGAAGATTCTCTGGCGCGTTGCGCACTTCATCAATGAGAGGAAACTTTCGTCGACGACCGCCACGGTGTCTGCGAGGTTATGGCTTACGCGAGCACCTCGGCTGCCGCGGCCGTTGAGCGCTTCGAGCTTGGTTGTGCTGAAGACTTGGGTCGCGATCATTGGTAAGCACGGCGGAGGTACGAAAAGGAAAGTCGCGCGGAGTGCGTCCGTGCGCTCGAACTCAGACTCAGACTCGTATGCCATGGACGTCGCGATGGCGACGGAGTGCAATGACGGGCGAGCTGGCCGGCGCATGCGCCGGGCGGGAAGGCATGGCCCGTTCGCCACATCCGCGAACACGGCACTGGCGTAGTCTGGTGCACTCGCGTCCTGCAGTGAGAACGGGTCGAGTGCGCGTAAATCTGTTGCGGCGCATCTGAGGGAAACCAACTCAGTCTGAATCATCGACTCGAAATCGGTAAAATGCGGCGTATGCTGAGAGCCAATCCGGATGGCTCGAGGCCCTCAATTTGCCTGTGACGGATTCAGTAATTCACTGCCGCACCATGCTCATACTCGAGTGGATGGCCCCTCGGCTACAAGCCGGCTCCGCTACCTTACGAGTGTGCACGCCCTATGCTGGGTGCGCACAGAGCGCGTGCAATGCTCGTTTCCGCGCCGATCTTAGCGCGCTGTCGTCCACCCCGGGTAGCGAGTCGGTCGTGATGGGGGTCACGACTTGTCATCGCGGACACAATTCGCGCAGGACTATGCAGCGCTGAATTCGCGCGTATTCGAATCGCGAGCACGGTGCCGCTGCGAGCAAAGCACTGCCCGACCCTCAGCGCTTGCAGAGGCGTGTTCGCGCTCAGGCGACTAGCGGATGGGAGGCGAGATATTCGTCGAACGTGCCGGAGAAATCCTCGATCGTGCCGTCGGACCTCAGCTCAATGATCCTTGTTGCAAGACCGCTGACGAACTCCCGATCGTGAGACACGAAGACCAGCGTTCCGGGATATAACTCAAGTGCGGTCTGCAGCGATTCGATCGTCTCCATATCCATGTGGTTCGTAGGCTCGTCCATGACTAGAACGTTCGGCTTGGTGAGCATCAGCTTGCCGTAGATCATCCGGCCCTTCTCGCCTCCCGAAAGCACCTTTACCGATTTCTTGACTTCATCGCCGGAGAACAGAAGTCGCCCGAGCGTGGCACGCACGATCAAATCGTCGTCCGCTTTGCCTGTCCATTCAGACATCCAGGTAAATAAGTCAACCTTCTCGGCAAATTCCGCTTGCGGATCCTGGGGCATGTAGCCGGGTTCTGCGTTCTCAACCCAGGTAATCTCGCCCGCGCAGGGCTTCAGCTCACCGATCAGGCACCGTGTCAGGGTGGTTTTGCCGACCCCGTTTGCACCGATGATGGCGACCCGCTCTCCGGCTCGGACGGTAAAGCTGATCTTCTTCAGAACATCGACATCCGATCCTGGGTATCGAAACGAAAGTTCTTCGATGGAGACGGCTGAGTGGTAGAGCTTCTTGCGCTGATCGAAGCGGATATACGGATTTTGTCGCGAGGAGGGCCGCACCTCTTCAAGCTTGATCTTCTCGAGCTCTCTGCGCCGCGAGGTCGCTTGGCGGGCTTTCGAGGCGTTCGCCGAGAAGCGACGCACGAATTCCTGAAGATCGGAAATGCGGTCCTGGGCCTTGGCATTCGCTGCCTCGACACGCTGACGTGCCTGGAGCGATGCGAGCATGAAGTCATCGTAATTGCCGGGGTAGATCTTCAGTTGCTGATAATCGAGGTCGGCAATATGGGTGCATACCTGGTTGAGAAAGCGCCGATCGTGGCTGATGATGATCATCGTGGCGTCATAGTCGTTGAGTACGCCTTCGAGCCAGCGAATCGAATGGATGTCGAGGTTGTTCGTAGGCTCATCGAGAAGCAGCACGTCCGGCTTGGAGAACAAAGCCTGCGCGAGCAATACACGCAACTTCAATCCCGGAGCCACCTCGCGCATCGGGCGTTCGTGCAATGCAGCGACGATGCCGATATCGATCAGGATGCTGCCGGCGCGTGCTTCGGCATCGTAACCGCCGTATTCCCCAAATTTAACCTCGAGTTCCGCCGCTTTCATGTAGTCCGCGTCGGTGGCGTTTGGATCGGCGTAGATGCGGTCGCGCTCCTGCATCGCGCGCCACATCTCCACGTGGCCCTGCATGACCACATCGAGTACCCGTTCGTCTTCGTAAGCGAACTGGTTCTGCTTGAGGGTGCCGAGGCGCCTGCCGGGTTGCAACACGACATCGCCGGCACTCTGTTCGAGCTCCCCGCTCAGGATTTTCATCAGAGTTGATTTGCCGCAGCCATTGGCGCCAATCAATCCGTAGCGATTACCATCGGAAAACTTGGCCGTGACCTGTTCGAACAGCGGCTTGGCCCCAAACTGCATCGTGACGTTGTATGTGGAAAGCATGTCTGTCCGTTCGGATGGCAAATCGATTGTAGAGAGCCCGGATAAATCGGCCCGTGCCAGTGGGGCGCGAAGATCGTAGTGTCATGCCCGATCCTGCCGGGTGACAGGCGGTCGCAGGTCGCGTGAGGGCCGGGGGCCGCGCGGGCGTGGCTCGCAGCGGGCTCACAAGTCTAGCTGAAGCGTCCGGTGCACGCAAACGAGCAGGTGGCGCCGGTTCGGCCCTGCCGTGCCGGTGAGCGCGGCTGCTGCAAGCGGCTCAGTGAATCGCGCAGGGCAAGGCGCATGTGACGGCTGCGCGGTGAGGTTGCGCCGATCTCGTCGGGGACGACTCGGATTGCCTAACTCGAGTCCTTGCAGATCGCTGCAACATCCTGATTTTCCGTGTTGCGGCACTCGGGTCTGCGAACTGGCCGAGCGGCGCGTACGCGGCGACGGCTTCGCTGTGCGTGATCCGGCCTTGGCGTCCACGCAAAAGAGACGATTCGAAGCGGACCACGGAGAGCGTGTCGGACATGCCTGCAGGCTCGTGCTCTGGTGCCAGGGCTGCGGTTCGGGTGGACGCCTCGGTGATGACAGTGCAGAACCGATGGGTGCGACGAATTTCCGTATCAGTCGAGACTGGCGCCGCTGCGCAGCCTATTCTCGGCCGAAGTTGCCCCCGCAGCCTCAAGCAGCGCCAGGTGACTGCTGAATTCGCAAATGGCGCCGGCCTGGGCGCATTGCCCATCCCGTAGCCGGATAGTGTTCAAAGAGGTATTGCCTCATGTCAGCGCCAGTAACCACTGCCCTGTTCATCGGGGGCGAGCAACGTCAAACTGCAGACAAGATGACAATCGTCGATCCTGCCAAGCCGGGCCGGGTCGTTGGTCATGCCGCAGCGGCAAGCCTGCAGGATGTTCGCGATGCCGTCGCGGCCGCCAAGTCCGCCTACGCGGGTTGGGCGGCACTCGCCCCGCGAGAACGTGCCGCAAGAATGCTGGCGTCGCTCGCCGGTATCGCCGAGAGCCGCGATGAGGATGCTGCCGTCCTGTCGCAGGAGAATGGCAAGATCCGCTTGGAGGCCTGGATCGATTCCCTGGTGCTCGAACTGCGCTGGAAGCTGGCGTTGAGTCTCGTCGATGAAGTCGATGCGGCCAAGGTCTTGCCGCCGATCCCTGCTGCGATTCCGGTGCATAGCACGGTGCGCTACCAGCCGCTTGGGGTGGTCTCCATCATCGTGCCATTCAATTGGCCCATTGCGATTCTGGGGGCATCGTTGCCGCACGCGCTACTCGCCGGCAACACGGTCATCGTCAAGCCGCCGCTGAGCGCGCCGCTCGCCACGACCCGCGTCGTCGAGCGCATTGCCCGGGAACTGCCCCCTGGGGTGCTCAATGTCGTGACCGGACCCGATCTCAATATGAGTCCACTCATCTGCAATCCTGACGTGGCCAAAGTCTGCTTCACGGGCTCCGTCGGCGGCGGTAAGAGGATCATGGAGCTGGCATCCGCGAGCCTGACGCGCGTTACGCTGGAACTGGGTGGCAACGATGCCGCCATCGTACTTGCCGATGCCATCCTCGACGGCACGCACCTGGATCGACTGTTCGCGGCAATCTACGACACGACTGGCCAGATCTGCATGAACGCCAAGCGGCTGTTCGTGCACCGCTCGCGAGTCGATGAGGTGGTCAATGGCCTTGCGGCGCGCCTGCAGAAGGTCAAACTCGGCTACGGGCTCGATAAGGACACCACCATGGGCCCGTTGCATTCGCCTGCGCAGAAGGCCTTCGTCGAGAGTCTCATTAGGGAAGCGAAGGAATCCGGTGCCACGGTGCTGGAGTTTGGCGAGCTGCCGGGCCGGGATATGGCGGGTGGAAATTTCGTGCGCCCGGCCATCGTGGTCAATCCCGACCTCAGATTGCGTGTCGTGACCGAAGAGCAGTTCGGACCGGTCATCCCGGTCATTCCATTCGAAACCGAGGCTGAGGCGATCAGGATGGCAAATGACACCTGGGCCGGTCTTGCCGGTTCGGTGTGGACTGCAGATCCGCACGCTGCCAACCGGGTTGGAGGCCAGATGGTCTGCGGGTACGTGTGGGTGAATGACCACGGCGCCACTCGCCTCGATCTGCGCGCGCCGTTCGGCGGCATGAAGGCTTCAGGCATGGGGCGCGAACAGGGCATCGAGGGGGTGCGCGCGTTTCAGGACACTCGCACGATTGCACATCTCGACGCCGCCGCTTTGGCGACCATGGCGCATTAGCATGCGTCCGATGTGGCGCGGTTTCGACCGGCTGCAGCGGGAGGGTGCTTTGCCACCGTCAAGGTGGCGGTCAGCCGGGTCATCTGGGGGGCACATACGGTCGTCGTGGATGGCATTCTGCCGCTGCACGGCGCGGAGCGCTCGAGACATCTCGTCCCCGCTGGCGGAATTGCTGATCTGGTCTCGCGTTCCCGCCCCCCGCTCGCAGTCGCAGCGGTTGCTGAGCCCTGGGTCCCAAGCCGATTTCGCGGGGGCGCCTGGTCAAAGGTCTGCCCGCCTTCTCGATCGTGTCGATCGGGGAGGCGGGGGGCTCATCCGAAACCACACCAGGTGGGATATCGGAGCGCGGGGGGCTCCGGCTCTGCATTCGGCGAAGGAATTTCTGCGATCGGACGGACCGCAATGGGGGTGGGTGAAGCCGCCTTAAGGCGGCTCTGGGGGGGGGCGGAAAGCCTTAGAAGGATCGGGCGGTTGGCGCAAGGGGAGAAAGACCGTGCTCCGGCATCGAGCTTTAGCCACAGAGACCAAGCGTGTTCTTGCATGCTCCACCCGTCCACCGGTTGCGGCCTCGGGCGGCGGCGCCTGCCGCCGCCCCGTTGCGCATTCAGCGCGCCTGGGCCACCTCGATCGTGCTCCGCAGAGGCGTGCGGTGATGCGCGTTGTAAATGGCGATCAGCAGACGTGCGTGGATCGTTTTGACGGCATTACGCACCGCCCGCTGCTGGCATTGCACCCTGCGGATCTGCGCTGTAGCAGTCTCATCGAATCGATAGGAGGTTCTGCAGGCCTGTACGGCTGCGGCCTCGATGCGCCGGTAAAGAACTGCGGCACCCAGATGATTGGAGAGATTCAGATCGGCGAAGCTCACGGCCACGCGGGGCACGTCGCCTGCGTGCGCGGGGGCCGGAAACGCGCCCGAGCCAAGCGCAACGAGCAATGCGGCTGCAATCGGAAGTGCGATTTTGCGAGAAATCGTGTTCGTATTCATGGTTGAGTTCTCGTGCGTATTGCGATGAATTGGATGATCGGTCTGCACTGCGACCGGCAGGCAGGGCCCCTTCGGTCGTGGTGCCACAGTGCCCCTCACAGGCGGGCGAAGTCCTGAGACCGCTTTGAAAGATGTCTAGGGATTCTCTGAAGGCGGCGCGCCCGGTGGCCTCAGGGGGAGGCCGATTGACAGCTCTCAGGCCCGTTAATACGATCCAAAAGAGGTGTCTCGTCCCTGCAGAGAATGCGTCGAGTCCATGGCTGGATCGATGCCGTTATCGGTAATCTCACGGGGTGACCGCTTGCTGAAGATCGGCGATTTACGCGTAGATCCGTCGCTCGATGAGATCTGCAAGAACGGGGTCGTCACCAAGCTCGAGCCGCGGGCGATGCGGCTGCTGGTGTGCTTGGCCGAGCGCCCTGGGCAGGTTCTGAGCGTCGAAGAGCTGCTCGATGCCGTCTGGAAGGATGTCGTCGTCAGTCCCGACTCCGTCTACGCGGCTATTGCCGCCTTGCGCCGCATTCTGGGAGACGATCCCCGGGATCCGAAGTACATCGCCAACGTCGTGCGCAGGGGCTACCGGCTGATCGCCCCCGTATCACCCTGGGGCGAGCCTCTCGCCGATTCGCATCCCGCGGCATCGGCAGAATGGCCGAGCAAGCGGTCGATTGCGGTCATGCCGTTCGCCAATCTCAGCAATGATCCTGAGCAGATGTACTTTGTGGACGGCTTAATGGACGAAGTTGTCAGCGCATTGACCCGGATCCGCACTCTGTTCGTGATCGGCAGTGGCTCGAGCCGCAGCCTCAAAGGCCAGCTGCTTACGCCAAGCGAAGTGGCCCGCAAACTTGGGGTGCGCTATATCCTCGAGGGCAGCGTGCGCCGCGCCGGCGAGCAGATACGCATCATCGTCAAGCTGATCGACTCATCGACCGACGCCCAGATCTGGGCCGATCGCTTCGAAGGTCGCCTGGAGAACGTGTTCGACCTGCAGGACGAGGTTGCGAGCGGAGTCGCCGGTGTAATCGAATTTTCCGTTCAGAATGCGGAGGCCCAGCGTTCGGCCAAGCGGCCGACCTCTGATCTGCAGAGCTACGAGCTATATCTGCGTGCACTGGTCCCATTTCGCACGTACACGCGCGCCGGCATCGAGAAGGCGCTGGAACTTTTGAACTGTGCGCTGCAGCTCGACCCGGATTTTGCTCTCGCCTTAAGCCTTGCAGCAAGCTGCCACGCGGTGATCGCACAATACCAGTGGACCGATGACGTGCCGGCTCACGGCCACGCCATGATGGAACTGATCAAGCGCTCGTTGCTCGGTGGCTCCGACGACCCACAGGTGCTCGGAACGGCCGCGCTGACTTATTGGCTGCAGGGCGAGGTCACTATGGCGGCGCGTCTGGCCGACCGCGCCGCCGAACTCAATCCAGGTTCCTCATTCCCGCTGCTGGCGCGCGCGGTTATCTCGACTTCCCTCGGCGAACTTCAATTGGCCGAAGAGTGTGTGCAACGCTCGATGCGCCTCGATCCGCTCTCGCCCAACCGCAACCTGCAACTGGGTGCGCTCGCGTCGATTCGCCTAGCGCAGCGCCGATTTTCCGAAGCCCTGACGTTTAGCCAGGAGGCCACCCATGTCAGTGCCTCGCCAACCAGTATCGGTCTCATGGCGTCCGCATACGGACACTTGAACGACAAGCCCGCCGCTCAGGCGGCGCTCGCCCAGGTGGCGCAACTGACGAACATGTCGATGCCTCAGCTTGCAGCGATCTTCTACCAACAGCCCGAGCATCGCCGCGTGTTTCTCGAAGGCATCACGCGTGCGCAGGACGGACTTCCCGGGACGGAGGCCGGCGCATGCCCGAGCGAGCCCGCCGAGGCGTTACCGGGCAACCACGATGTTGCCGCCGCCGAGCGCCTGAAAGTCGAATAACGACCACGCCGCGAACCACACCTGCAGCCGTGTTGCTTGCGGCTGTGGCGCTTGCCCCGTCAAATCCTGCACGATCGGATGACTCATGCAGGTCGTGACCTCGAGCGCGAAGTCTCCGGTCAGTAGGCCACCGCCTTTGAACTGCGTCAGCTCCACCGGCGAATCGCAGATTGCCTGATAACACGCGCGCGTCGCATCAGCCGGGTCACGAAACTGCTTCAGGGCGACGCACGGGGAGAGCGGTAGCGCGGAGCAGGTGCGCACCAGAGTCTCGTCAAGATTTGCTAGCAACGAGCCTTTTATCGCCGTGTCCGCCTCCTCGGTCGTGCGCCAGGAGGTGACCCGTTGCTGCATGCTCTTGGCGCCGTTGGTGGTGACCCTAAGGAGCGTGTCCGTCACGCCCGGAGTGTCGAGTGACAGCGTCGGGAAGACCGTCGTTGCGCAGGCATAACTCGCATGGTCTGGATTGTCGTCCGCAACCGAAATCTTTGCGAGCACTTTGGGCCAGCCCCAGATTTCCCGACCGGTCACCATGCCGATTGCGTAATCGATGAAAATATAAGGCGACCAGAATACCAGTCGTTCCCGCGCAGACTCGCCCGTCCGGCGCTCGATCAGCGGTACCCAGAGTGCACATTCCCGGCCGGGCAGCCAGCCAATGACGTCGGTCCCTGATGTACAGCGTGCAATATCGAGAAAGCTGATCACCGCGAGCGGGGCGGCCGCTTCGTAATAGACTTGGCCGCAGCCGGCGGGGTTGAGGAGCTTGTCGGTCAGCGCCTGCATTGCCTTCTGGTTCGCTACGATGGCGAAGATCGTCGCGCGGGCATCGGTGAAGACACCGGGGGGAGACAGGCAGGCGGCGCCGTGGCCGAGCCAGGAGATGTACGGCACTGTACTCATGAGTTCTCCCACTGCGATGGCCGGCGTTCGAGGAAATCGTAGCCGACGATGACTTCGGGATCGCCGCAAATGACGCGGGCGGCGGCTGCGCCCGACATCACGGCGCCTTCGAACGAGGTGGGCAGACCCATTGCGGTGCCTTCGCCGGCAAGGATGAGGTTCGTGAAGCCCGACTCGTGTGCATGCAGCCGAAAGCGCGTGCTGCCCGCACCGGAGAGCGTCGTGCATTCGGTCGGGTCGATGTTGAGTCGCAGGAACTGAGCGTTCAGGCGACCATCGCCTGTGAGGCCATCGGGCGCATTGAGTACGTTCCAGTCAAACTTTTCCCCGTGACGCGCCGCTGGCCACATGAGAGCGGACCAGTTGTTCAGCCATTCGATTGTAGTATTGCGCAGCTGTTGCGCGCCGAGCGCAGGGGTATCCACCGCAGAACTGGGCTGCCGATAGAGTGTGGTCGGGAACGTGCCGGTGAGGTAATGCAGGGACCGCGCCTTCGGCAACGGGCCGGATTCGAACGCGAGTACCTGTGACATATCGGCCCAGATGTCCAGATACTCCGGACCGGAGACGGCGGCGGGCTTCTCGCGCGTCCAGCCAAGCTCCGCCGTGCTGAGGTTGCTCCAGAGCTGTACTCCGAGCGACGGCACGATTTCGGTCTGGGTGAGCCAACGGGCGAAAGCGGGGTTGCACTGCATAAGTGACTCACAGGGACTGCGGTCCTGTGCATTCAGCGGCTTCAGGGCTCCGAGGGCGATCGCCAGAACGATTGCATCGAAATCCCGGCCGTGCTCGAGGACCAGCTGCTCTGCCGCGGGCCACTGACACCAATGACTCTCAAAGTTAACGTGCGCGGCCTGCATGGCGGCCCCATCTTGGAGCTGGCTCCAATCCGGCGCGGCCGGCCACAGCGTCAGTCCATCGCGCCGGAGCACTGGGTCATAGCCGCCTTGCACGGGCTTGGCCTGCACATCGATGCGTACGGTCTTGATCCGCGGTTGCGAATCGTTCTCGCCGGAGGTCTGCGGCTCGAGGTCGGTCACCTTATGAAAGAACTTGAACTGCACCCCGCAGGCAACCAGGTGATCGTAAAGGGGGCCGAACATCACTTCGCCCATTCCGGCCTGCACCGCCCACATCACCGCGCCCTTGTAGGTTGCGGCCAGCCGCAGAATCGTACCGAGTCCGGTGCCAGCGGCCAGATTGGGCCGGCCAGCATCGCCGTCGACGTACTGGAACATGGTGTCGTAAGCCATGCGCACCAGGCTGGAAGAGCCGACTACCTTCGGATCCGCGCCATGCTTGAGCAGCCACGCACGCAGGTCCAGATCATCCAGCGCGATCAACGGTGCATCGGGAACCAACACATCTTCGGCCACCCCCTTAACTACCGCCCAGAGAAGGTTGAGCGCCTCATGCGTGAGCGCATGCGCGCCCCGCGGTGCGGCACCGGCAGTGAGCGTCAACGCATGCGCATCGTGGGCCCAGCGGATCAAGGCGGCGGCTTTCTCGAGGCACTCTGCGGCAGATGCAGTGACGCTTGCGTCGGCGGCACGCAGGTGGGCGCGGGCAGCGTTCAGAGCCGTACTCGCTCGCGGATTCGTGGCAAGCCCGACAGGGAGGGGGCCGAGCCCAGTCACCTGCTCCTCGGCGAGCTGATCCCTGCCCGAGAGAAAAAGCACGATCCACCCCAGGATCGTCTCGATCATGGCGCTCAGCGTCGGCAGTAATCCGCCCTCACCGGGTACCTGTTCGTTGGTCGGCCAGGTGAGCGGGACGTAACACCAGCTTCCGGCGGCATCGCACACGCCGATCGGCGTAAAATTCTGCGGCTTCACCGCGTCCCGCCAACTCTGCAGAGCGTGTTGAGCATCCGACGGGCGGCCGTCGTAGAGTTCGCGAAACATGCGGAAGGTATTTTCATACATGCCGAACCAGACGTGCAGTCCGTGTTCGAGATTTCGCCCGCTGACATCCCGGCCGCTCGCGCCCTTGCCGCCGAGTCGCCAGCCGAGCTGGTAGACCGTGAGGTCGTATTGATCGCGCAATGCCTGCGTTCGGGTTAAATGGTAGGCGGCACTCAAGCCCGCAATGCCGCCGCCGAGGATGATGATTTTGCGCTTTGCCATGGGTCCGCCCGATCGCCAGATCACCGGGCCGTCTTTACCGACGGCGGGAATCCGCTGATTCCCCGTGCGGCAAGCATGGCCGATTCCACCGCGCTTTCGAAGCATCCTCCGCTAAAGCGGGTCTTCGTCCAGTCGCCGATGACGTACAGATTGCTCAGCCCTGCCGGCACGCTCGGGTCGAAGCGGCTGGCGACGTTCTGCCCGCCGGGAGTTGCCACATAGCGTTCGGACAAATCAGTATTCGCTCGACAGTACACGCTCACGATGCCCAGGTCTTGCCAGGGCGAAAGCCCGGCCTTTGGCCACAGCCTCGGTAGCTGATTTGCCACCCAATGATCCGCGGCGAACTGAGCGGCGCTTTGAATCTCGCGTGGTGGCGCAAGATTGCTCAATTGCATCCGCCCACAGAAATATCCAAGCGTCTGCGGGGCCGGTTTCGTCCACCCCTCCATTGGAATGAGATGCGACATGTCCCCCCAGGAGTCGAACGGCTCGGCAAATGCGGTGAGGATGGTAGAGCCGTACGGCCAGCCGAGATCACTCAGATCGCGCGTGACCCACAACTGCAGCGCCAGTGTGGCGACTGAAGAGCTGGCCTGCAGAGCCCGCTGCCACTGTGTGCCGGTCCCGGCGATCGCCGTGGTGACTGGCCGAAGCGCATCTGGGGGCATCGCAACGATGCCCAGATCGAAGTCCTCGCCGAGTGTGAGCGTGCGGGTCACGCCGCTCGACACTCTGCAGAAGCTCGACTCGAAATCAAAGCCCGACTGCAAGACTTGCTGCCTCAGCGAATCGCCATTCTTCAGCTGGCTCCACAGCGGTTGGTCGGGCCAACAATCGAGATCCTTCACCCGGATCAACGGCTGATAGGCCGAGCCATCCTGTGTGAGCGCCTGTACGCAGATGTCGATCTCGCCCAGTTGTCCGTCGCTGGTCGGACGCACTGCGGTGACGCGGTTGAAGAACTCGACGCGTACGCCACGAGACACCAACACGTCATAGAATGGCGTGAACACGGTATCGCCCGTGCCGGCGGCCGTCTTCCACAGCGGCGCGCCTCGATAACCAAACGCCATCTCCAACTGGGCGCGTAGCGATACCCCCGCGGCAATTGAGCCGGTCCAGTTCTGCGCATCGCCCACCGTTGCGAAGGCCAGATCATAGAACGCCCGAACAGGCGCCGAGGCACTTGTCTGCGCCGTGGCCCCATGGCTACGCAACCAGGCTTTGTAGTCCTGTGCGTTCAGCGTGTCGTAACCATTCGGGTGTCCGAAAATGTCGAGAAGATAGCCGAGCGCGATCGCGACGCAGAGATCGGCCAGCATGGCGATATGACCGAAATCGAGCCCCGTTGTGCGCAACGGCGATAGCTCTGCTTCCATGCCTAGTCCTGCCTGTGCTGATTGTCCTTTTGCGGTCGCGCTCAAATACACTCCAACGCTGATCTGCGCCTGGGTCAGCGCGGTGACTGCGTTGTCAATGCTGAGTCTCGGAGTCCGAATGGCACGGCGTAGTTCGAGGACGGCAGCCGCAACTGCGCTCTTGAAGGGGGCCTGCGGGGGAACGCGAGCATTGAGCCACTCCGCCATGCGCAGGATCAGTGCGGCATCGTCGATGCCGTCTGCGGGCGCCGCATCGCGGTGGGACATTTGCGAGTCGGCGTCGGTACCGTCGCCCGGCCATCCAGGCAGGGGAGGGAATTCGATGTTCCATGGCGGTTGCCAGGCAATCTGCGATCCAGACTCCTCGCGCTCCATCAGCGAGACCCTATACTGGGGCAGAAACCCATCGCGCCATGTCTGCAACGGATTGCGCGGGTCCTTTTTTACTTGCCGCCATTCTGCATAGCAGTCCCGGATAGTTGTGAAGGCGTTCTGGTAGCATCCCATCAGCACGTGCAGCCCATGCTCTTCGATGCGCTCGCAACAGCCGAGGTCGCGCCCCGTGGCACACTTGCCGCCAAGACGCCAACCTTGCGTGCAGAGAGTGACTTGATACTTGCCCTGTTGCAGCGGATGACTCAGCCAATAGGCTGCGGCGACGCCTGCAGGCCCGCCACCAAGGATTACCACCCGTTGCGGTGACTGCGGAGAACTCTGGGGACGTTCTGACATATGCGGCCTCGCTGGGCACGAATCCGCTTCGTGCGTCTATCGAGTCATCGGTGCTGTGTGAAGCGGTAGGTTGCCGTCGCGCCGAACATTCTCGGTGCATTGTATTGGGTGACCACCAGGTCGAGCGGTGCGCCATCTTCAACCGCGTTGACCGCAACGCGCTTGTCCATCAGGTTACGGACCCACAGCGCGATCTGAATGTCGCCGTGATGCCAATGCAACGCAGCCCGGGCATTTAGGAAGCCAACTGCCGGCGAGGTCGATGCCCCGATGAGTGAAGCGTTGTACGGGTCCGCGGTGTTGTTGTACGGCTGCAGAGCCATCTGGCTGCGCCACGAATAATCGACGTGCAGCGTCAACGCCTTGGCTGCGAGGCGATGCCGGTAATTCAACGACGCGTCGGCGGCCCAGCGCGGTACGCCTTCGAAGCGAGAATTGGCCAGATTCGCGCCGGTGATCGGATCGGTATATTGTGTGTATTTGGGGTCGGTATAGGACCCATCGAGACCGAGCAGAACATCATTCCGGGCATTGGCGAGCGCACGGACGGTAAATTGCGACTCGAGACCGGAAACTTCCTGCTTTCCGGCGTTGACGACGAACGTGTCCGGGGTCTGATCGGTGATCACGATCAGTGTGCGTTGGATGTCGTTGTTCCAGCTGTGGTAGATATCGAGATTTGCGCGTGCTCGGTTGTTCCAAAACTGCGTTTTTACCCCCACTTCAACATCGCGTACGACCTCGGGCGCGAACGGTGCGATCGTGGCGTAGGGTTTGCCGCCAATGGTGAAAAATCCGCCGCGGATGTTTTCACCACCCGAACGGAATCCCTTGTCCGTCTTGAGATAGACCATCGCCTGCGGCGCGACCTGATACGAGACGCCGAAGGTGTAGGAGAGCGCCGAGAAGCGTAAGTTCTCGGGCAGCGTGCACGGACTGCCGGTCGGACCGAACGCGGCGGCTCCGATCGGCACGACGTTGCACATCTGGGTTGCGGTTGGAAACGCTGGACCGAAGGCTCCTGCGGCGGCGATGGTGCGGTTTTGCGATACCAGCCCCTTCTGGTCGTTCGAGTAGCGCAGGCCCGCTGTCAGGTGCAGCGCTCGAGTGATGCGGTACGTGCCCTGGGCGTATATGCCGATGCTGCGGTTGCTGATGTCGCCGTCGTATACCGTAGTGGTCGGAATCAGGGCGGGTAAAGACTGCGAATTCGACAGATCAATGCCATGCTCGGCAAAGTAGAGCACACCGGAAGCGTACTGTAGTCGTTTCCGCAGCGCCAGTCCGGTCCATTGCAGCTCCGCGGACCATTGCGTGAGATTACGGTGGAAAGTCGCTTCGATGCCGTTGAACGGCGATCCATCGAGGTCGATCGCGGTATTTTCCGCGACGCTGCGGTAAGCGGCAATGAAGCGCAGCACGCTTGAGGCGAGCGCAAGACTGGTGGTATCCGCGAATGTGCGGGTGTCGGTTGCGTCCGGCCAGTTGCTGTTCTCGGCCACCGTGTCGCCCTGAGCTCCGGCAATGTATTGCTGTATTTGTTGGCTTGCGGCCACCACGTTCGGCGTGCTGCCGATGAACAGTCCGTTGTCGATCGCAGTCTCGAGGTTCAACAACGAGCCTATTTCCGGAGTTGCGGTGGCAAGGGAGGCAAGATTGGGGGGCGCTGAATATGCGAGGCGGAACGGATTTGAATTCTCCCTCGTGTGGAACAGCTCTGCAGAAAACAGCGTGGTCAGGCCGTGATGGATTCGATACAGGAGTTTTACGCGCCCCATCCAGCGCCGGCGGTTTGCGAGGCGCGCGCCGTCGAGGATGTTGCGGATGTAGCCGGCGCGGTCGTCGAAGTTGAAGGCAGCGCGTATGGCGAGTTTGTGCTGCAGCAGTGGGGCGTTGACGATGAGCGTGCCGTTGCGCTCGGCGTAATTTCCAGCGCCCAGGGAGACTGTCCCGGACAGCGTGTCTAGCTTCGGATTATTCGTCTCGATGACAAGTGCTCCGCCAGTGGTATTCAGGCCGAACAGCGTTCCCTGCGGGCCGTAAAGCACCTGGACTTCCTTGACGTCGAGCAGGTTCGCGTTGAGCCCGTAGGCGCGGGCCCAATAGACCCCATCGACGTAGGTGCCGATTGAGGGGTCTTCTGTTGCGACGGTGTCGTTTTGCAGCTGTCCTCGCAGTTGCATCTCGAGCGCTGAGGCAGTAGTTGGGGCGTGCCGCAAGGTCAGTCCCGGGGCGAGCTGGCCAATTTCCCCAATGCTCGATACTTCGGCATCTCGCAAAGCGCGGCCCCTCAACGCCAGAGCGGTCACCGGAACCCGTTGGGCGTCTTCGACCACTTTGCGGGCGGTGATCGTCACCTCGGAAAGGACGCGTGGAGTTATGCCGGCGTGGGTCCTGTGCTGGCCCGCATGTCCCGCGGCGGGAACTGACAACATAACGCAGGCGAATAGATATGAGGCAACAGGGCTCGCGGAAACACTTCGCGCCTTCGGCCGCACTGCATTTGCCTCCCCAGCGATTCGAATCGTGACGCTGCAACACACGCCTCTACAGGCTGCGTGTCCGCCACTCTTGTTTTGGAGTGAGTATACACGTCGGTTGCCGGCGGGTGAACGCGCGGAGCGGGCTGGCGCTGCATCATTTTATGCGCGCCACGCATCCGTACGCGGTGCGGTTGTCGCAGTCGCGGTGCACCACATGACGCATGACTTTGCCCATCGGGCATGATGGCAGCAGTGCGTTGGCGACCCGTTGCAGCATCGCCTCGGACAATCGCGTGCGCAGGCCTGTACTTTAGATGACCGCCTGGGCGCGCCGGGATCCGGTGTCATGCTCGGGTCTGGTGGAGTTGCCGATGCGCATGGGCGACGCGGGCCTGAACAGACATGCGCTGGGCGAGCGGTCCTCAGAATGGCAACGCTTACGGTATAGACAGGGAAGTCTTAGGGATCAGTTTGCGTCGGGTCGAAGCGCGGGACGCAATCGGACCCCAGCTGAGCGGTGAGTTGCTGTCGCGAGTTGGGCAGGCGAAGGCGGTGGCCGCGGTCCGGGCTTCTGTTTGACCAGCAGGCTGATCGGCTGCGATGCTATCTCGGCGTTGGGGCAGGGCGTGGGTGACCGCTCGAAACGCTGGCCGCGTCCCGATGCGGCACGTGTTGAGGTCGCGCTGGGTGATGCGGATGCGCATCGGCGGGTTTGCCCGAGCCGGCTCTGTAGCGGATCGCCGACAGACTGCCTTCGTTCGGCGAGGGATGCCATAATCCACCGATGAGAACCCCTCTCATCCGCCTCGCGCTGGTTGCAAGCGCATCGTTGGCCGTCGGCGCCTGTTCGCTGATGGGTCCCCCGCTGCGCCCGCCACCGCCGCCGGCCCCGCTGGCGAAGGCCGTCCGTCCAGCGCCCCCGCCACTCCCGCTTCCGGTGCAGACGGAGAAATTCGTGCTGGCGCCGGGACAGAATATCGTCGGTACGGTGCAGGTCGTGAGAGTTCAGAAGGGACAGACGCTGACGGACATCGGCCGGCGTTTCAACCTCGGCTACAACGAGATGCGACGTGCCAATCCGGGCGTTCACGTTTGGGTACCGACGGTCGGTGCCCGGGTCGTGCTCCCGAGCGAGTTCATCCTGCCGGACGCGCCGCATCGCGGCATCGTCGTTAATCTTGCTGCAATGCGGCTGTTCTATTTTCCTCGGCGCAAACGCGGGCAGCCGCAGGTGCTGATCACGCACCCTGTGGGCATTGGACGGCGAGGGTTTGTGACGCCTCAGGGAGTGACCCACGTCGTTTCGCACGAGAAGAATCCCGTCTGGATCGTGCCGCCGTCGATTCTCGCGGAACATGCTAAGGAGGGCGCTCCGTTGCCCCGCGTGGTCGGGCCGGGACCGGACAATCCGCTCGGGGACTACGCGCTGCACCTTGGCTGGCCCGGTTACCTCATCCATGGCACGAATAAACCGGTCAGCGTGGGCTGGCGAGTGAGTCATGGTTGCATTCACCTGTTCCCCGAGGACATCAAGCAGATCTTCCACCTGGTGCCGAATGGCACCGAGGTCCGCGTGGTCAATCAACCGTATCTCTTCGGCTGGAAGCACGGGCGACTCTACCTAGTGGCCTATGGGCCGCTGCAGGGGGATAAGCGACCCTGGAAGAAGGACTGGCGCAGACTTCTGCCCTCGCTGCTCACTCACGCTGAGCGAGTGGCGTTGTGGAAGCACCATCAGAAGATCGACTGGCGCCGGGTGGGGCGGCTGGTTGCGCATCCGCGGGGAGTCCCCGTGCCCGTCTCCGGCGCGGGTGGTGTCAACCTCGCGACGGTGCTGGCTGATGCACCGCGGGTGCAGAACAAGTTGCCGGCCGGCTCGACCTGGAATGGGCGGACGGATCTGCCGCTCACCAACGCGCAGTTCCACAAGATCTATGCGCAAACCATGACGCCTGCGCAGCGTAAAGCCTTACAGGCCATCGACAGCCTTCCCCGGCCCGCCCCGGCACATCCCGCCTCAGGTTGCGCGCAGTCCGGTTGTGCATCGGTTTCCGCAGGCGCACAGCATGCCCCTTCGACGCCCGCTGCGAAAACCGCGCGGGCCGATCCGGGCGGGATCTGATCCGAGCGGAGGGTGCTGAGCGCTTCCGTCCGGCGCCTCGGCGCCGGCAACAGGGAGTGGCGCTCGCGTCGCTCTGCCGTATCACTTCCGTCCGCTGCGGCCGGTTCGAGTCTTCCCCGGTCGGCTACGCTCGGCACGGCAGCTCGGCGCGCTCGATCGCAGCTACCGCTTCGGCCGTGGTCATGACATCGGCGAACAGCATGGCCATGTTTTCGAGCGTCGCGTTGTGTGCGGCATCGGACAGGGTTGCCGTCGCGTCCGACACGAAAATGATCTTGTAATTCATCTGCATCGCGTCGCGAGCCGTTGACTCGCAGCAACAGTTGGTCAACGTTCCGGTGATGATCAGCGTGTCGATGCCGCGTGCCTGCAGGAATTCGTGCAGGCAGCTGGCACCGGGTACGAACGCGCCGAACCGCGTCTTCTCAATTGCCACGTCATCCGCGCGGAAATCGACGTGCGGCCAGAGCTGCCAGTAATGCTTCCCGGGAACGAACGCGTCCGCCGTAGCCGCAGCACTCGCCGCGCTGTGCAGATAGGCAAACCAGTTTGACCAGCTTGTCCGGGCATCCTCATCGATGGTCATACGCAGAAAAATATTCTGCGCGCCCCGCGTGCGCATAGCAGCACTGATGAGGTTGACGTTCGGCACGATTTCCCGCGCTATCGGCACCTCGACGGGCGCGCCCGGCTCCATGAAGCCATTCTGCAGGTCGACGACCACGTGCGCAGTACGTGTGAGATCCAGTTGATCGAAAGCGTGTGATCGGTGCCGGCGGGCGTATACCTGGTCCAGAATTTCCGGTGCAATGCGGATCTCGTGCATGGCGATACGTCTCGCTGGGCGGTGTGTTGGTTCACGTACGCTCGTGCTTGCCGAGCGTCGGGATATGGGTCAGTCTACCCTACCATTGCGCTCCCGCAACCGCGTTGCCTCAGCGTGGAGAGTTGATTTGACGTCTGAAGCGGGTGTTTCTCGGGCGGTCGAGAATAAATTCACTGTCGTTCGGCTCGCGGGCGCGGGCCGCCGGATTGTTCGCGGCGACTCGCGCCCGCGGCGATTTCATTCATGCCGCTTGTATGTCGATCCTGCGCGGACGCAGTTTGCCTCGCTTGGGAATGCGCACCGTCAGCACGCCGTCCTTGAGGTTCGCGTCAATCTTGTCGGTGTCGAGCTCACTGCTGAGCGCGAAAGCGCGTCGATAACAGCTGGCGCGAACGTCTGCGTACAGCGCCTCGGCTTCCTCCGGTAGTTCCAGCTGTGCGCTGCCTTCGACAATCAGCGTGTTCGCCTCGATGCGCAGCTCGAGCTGTTCTTTGGACACGCCGGGCATGTCGGCACACAGCGTGATGCCTTCGTTATCCTCGCGGATGTCGACCGGCGGACGCAGCGGGGTTTCGGTGCTGCTCGCGCGCCGCTCGCGCACGCTGGCGTTGCCGGTGGTTGAGGAGACGTCGCTGTTGCTGGCCATGTCGATTACCTCCATCGATGTTCAGCGGACTTCGATCTGGCGTGGCCGGGCCGCTTCGAGCCGCTCAACGCCAATTTGTACGATGCCGTTGCGGTAGCGGGCACTGACCCGTTCCGGATCGACGTCCTCCGGCAGGGCGATCACGCGGCGGAATTCGCCGCTGAAGCGCTCCTGCCGGTAATACGTGGCCCGTTCATCGGCAGGAATGTCGCGCCGTCCGGCCACGGTGAGCAGATTTTGCTGGATTGAAATATTGAGCGTCTTCGGATCGATTCCGGGAGCGAACAGGAAAACGTCAACCCGCTCGGGGGTGTGGCTGATGTTGACGGCCGGAAAGCTGCCCCGCGGCAGCGAGCGGATGCCTCCGGCCGGCGCAGACCAAGCACTGAACAGCTCGTCGACCTGTTGCTGCAGGCGCCAGAGCTCATCAAAGGGTGAGTCTGGTGCACTCTGGGAAAATGCGGCCATTTCACTACCTCCTGTGGCACGAACCACTGCTGAGGGGCGCGAGTGGGGGCGCCGGCAGTGATTTCAAGCACAGGCCGTATACGCGGCGGCGGGTCCGACCGGGACCTTCGACTCGAGCATTTCTTCCAACCGTCCGTGGCGGGGAAGATGGGCCGTCTCAGTTGCGGAGCGGACTCGGATCGCCGCGCAGCAATGCCTCGCTGATGCTCGACTCGCGTGTGCGGATCGCCGTGAGAAAGGCCTGCGCGTCTGCCAAGTGCTGGAACGCGGCGAAGCCGCGCTCCAGGAAGTCCTGCAGAGCGCCGAAGCCAGCCATGTGGGCCGGTACGTGCGTTGCGCGCAATGCAAGTCCGATCAGGGGCTGTTCGACCGCCCGCGCGAGCCGCTCGCCGATCTGCACGATCAGCCTGATCTGGCGCTCGCGATCGGCGGCTCGCCCGCTCGCGCGGTAAGCTTGAGTATAGCTTTCCGCACAAATCGGCCCCCCCCTCAGGCTGCGCACGAGCGTCTGATCGAGCTCGCCGGACAGCGTGTACAATTCCAGTGCATCGATGAGGACTTGCAGTGCGCTGCGCGGTAAGGTGCGCTCGAGAAGCGGTGCAGCCCGCGCGAGTTGCCGGTCTCGGGCGCTGAAGTCCTGCGGTCCGTACAGATCGGTGAGAAAGAATCCGATCGCACTGGTTTGCCCCGGATTATGTGCCAGATCCGCATAGGTTCGGGTGAGGCGCGCGGCCTGCCAGGCGCGCACGTCCTTCAGCCGCGCGGCGAGCGCTGGATCGGCAGCTTCCGCGCTTTGCAGCGTTCGTATCCGAGCAACGAGCTGTGCAAGCGCGCTCGGTGGTGTCTGCGCGTCCGGCATCTATGGCCGCTCCCGCAGCAATTCCTCCCGCAGCAGCCTGAGTGCGCGTTGCGAGGTGGCGAGACTGAGGTGACCGCAGCGCTCGACGCGGGCGATGCGTGCGCCGCTGAGAATGGCGCTGCTCGGCGGCCACACTAACGTGTCCTCGGGACTGTACAGACAGGTCATGGGAACATCGAAACGTCCCTCCTGCTCGGCGTTGAGTTGCCTCAGCCAGGCACTGTCCGGGCACATCTGCCGGGTCGGTGCAAAGGGAAGAGTGCAGGCGATGGCAGTGCCGTGATGAGGCGTCCCGAGGGTCACGATGCGTCCGATCACGGCCGATCCGGCCGATCGAAGTGCCGCCCTGGCGACCAGACCACCCATACTGTGTGCGACGATCACGACGCGCCGCCCGCCGCTGTCGTGCTGTAGCGCCCGCAATTGCGCGACGACCTTTTCAGCAAGGACTTCGATGTCCGCAAACAGCGGGTACAAATTCATCGGAACAACCTGCTCGAATCCGGCTTCCTGCAACAACTTGAGAAGCGGCTGCCAGATGCCTCCGTTACAGAGGATTCCGTGGATGAGAAGCACCGGCGTGGCGTTGCTCGAGCGCGCCAACCCGGCGTGCTCCCCCGAGCGCGGGTGCGAGCCGGTGCAAATGCCCCAATGAACTCCCATGCGCAGCGCCGCGTGCAGCAAAGCGGCACTCTCCATGATGAGGGTTGCGGTGTGCAGCGGGCGCAAGCCGCCACCGGCGATACCGCGACTGAGGAGCGTCACGAATAGCACCAACAGTACCTGCATGAGCAGGAGCGCTGCGGCGCACGCGAGCACCAGCAGGATAGGTGAACCGCCGGCTGTGGCGGCGATCGGCCCGCCGATCGCAATGGCGAGCGCAATTTCGACGAGCAGCGCCGTCTGCCAGAACACCGCCGCCATGCCGGTTCAGTCCGTTACGGTGCGATCGGCCAGCATTTTTTCCAGCTGTTCGAGCGCATCGCTCAGGCGACGGGTGGTACGCCGCAGACGCGCGGCGTGCTCACCGGCCGCCGTCGTGAAGGTGCGCCGCGAATCGCGCAGCCTTTTAAGGTCGAGCTCGAGTCCATGCCGGCGCAATAGTATCGCGAGCGCCGCAGCGTGCTGCCGGAGATCGTGCCGAGTCTGTTGATAGGCGTGCTCGGCGAGGTGATGGCGACCGGAATAGCGAAACACGTTGGTGAAGAACATCTTCTCATCGTGCCGGTCGGGCTCGAACAGCAGAGTATCAGCGTGCGGAAATCGAGCGCGGAAGCTCGCCATGCCCACCTGCATGCGCGAGTGGATCAGGGTTCGAAACGTCTGCCCGAGTACGGTGTCGAAACCTTCGTCCGCAAGGGTGCGGCGCCGCCTGCTGCGCGAGGCGTCGAACGGAACGAGCGGGTTGATGCAAATCACGAAATCACAGCCCGCCTCCAGTGCGAGCGATGCATACATCGTGCGAACCAGGGCACCATCCACGTAATCGCGTCCTTCGATCGACACCGGTGCATACAGCCCCGGCAGCGCCGCGCTCGCTACCACGGCGCGCGAGATCGGAACGTGTCGGTGTGCGGCATCGCCAAAAACCACCGACCGGCCGGTGTCAAGTTCCGCGGCAACGACGCGCAGCTGCCGGTGCAGGGCGCGGAAATCATCCGTATGCTCAGGCTGAGTGAATAGTTCGTGCAAATACTGTTCGAGCGGGCGGCTGTCGAAAACGGCCAGGGGAATGATCTTGGTCAGAACAGCGAGCAATGCAGGCCAGACGCTGCGCAACGTATCGGCAGACCACAATCGCACGCTGCCGTGCAGTGCGCGCGGCAGGCGGGCCACCCGGCGCACATACTCTGCGATCGCCGGTTGCAGTAGAAGTCTCGGCGAGAATGGCACGAGCGTTGATTCGCCCTGGATGAGCGCCGAGCCCATTCGGGTGCCGTCAAAGCCGTTGGCGAGGCCCGCTGCGAGCAGCGAGCCCGAACTCACGCCGACGTACATGTCGTACTCGGTGAGTGCGCGGCCGACAATCACTTCCTCGATCGCGTGCAGAGCGCCGAGCTCGTAGAACGCGCCAAGCGGACCGCCGCCCGCCAGAGCGACCGCGAATTTCCGGCGGCTCGGTCGCCGACGCAGGGCCGGCTCGAGCGTCAACATGATCTACGGCGCAGGCGGCATCGGCGGCTGGCGCTTGGCCCGCCCTCGTCCGCGTCCTCGCCCGCGCGAGGCGCCCTTATCGCCAAGCCGGCCGACGTTGGCGTTGAGCATCTCGACGCGCTTACTGAGCGCCTCGATATCCTCGCCGCTTGGCACGCCGAGTTGGGTCAATGCTCGCCGCACGCGGCTGCGAAAGAGCTTCTCCAAGTTCTCGACCGCCTCAGCGGCCTGACCGCGCATCCCACTCATCCGTGCGCCAACGCTCTGTTGCACGCTGCCGGTAATGCCACGCAAGGTCTCGGCTGCCGCGCCGCGTACACGTGTATCGACGCGAGCGCCTTCCGCGATCAGTTCCTCGAGCAGGTGCGGCGTGCCCTGCTGGGCTTTCGCCATCGCGCCGAGTCCGGCAAGCCAGATCTGATGCACGGTGTCAGTGAGTCGGGAGGGGGCGGCGCTCGATTCGGTGCGGGCGCGTTTCCGGGGTTTTCGCTTCGCGGCCATGATCTACTCCCTCTGCGGGCGGCTCCGCGGCTGCGGAGGTGCGTATTTGCCCTACTGGGTGTTGGAAAGGACCGCGTTACTCTAGCGAGCAAGGATCAACAGCTGGATGCGTACTTCCCGCAGGAAATCATGCCTCCGAAGCCTTCCGCCTCCGCAGCACGCGCTGCACACCACTACACCCCAGAGCAGCTCAAGAGGCTTTGGAGCAAGCTGCATGTGACTGACCGGGAGCCCTGGCCGGGGCATGCCGAGATTACCCGCGCGATGGCCGCGGCTGCGCAGTTTGCGGCCTGGGTCGGCGAGTACGGCGGTGCGCGGTCTCTTGCCACTGCACTGCAAGCGACGTGGGTGGAATTTCACGCCGGCGCGTTTGCCCGGGCGATCGAATTGGGAGGAGCGCTGGGGGCGCTCGGGGCTTGTGTGGCCAATCGGGCCGCGGCAGTTGATTCGCTCTACTCGCACAGCAGTGAGCGCGTCGTGACCTCGATGCTGCTTGCGGCCATCGAACGCGGCGAGCAGGCTGTCCAGCAGCTGCCGGAGCACCCGAATACGCATTACACCCTGGCACTGGTGCTCGGTCGCTACAGTCAGCGCATTTCCATTCTGAAAGCGATATCGGAAGGACTTGCGGCACGCGTGAAGACGCATCTCGAGCGGACGCTAGAGCTCGAACCGCGTCACGCCGAAGCGCACGTGGCACTAGGCCTATATCACGCCGAGATCGTGCACAAGCTTGGCGGTGTCGTGGCTTCGCTCACCTACGGAGTATCTGCTCGGGCGGCGCTCGAGCATTTCCACCGCGCCGTGCAGCTCGCGCCACGCTCACCGATCGTCCATATGGAATATGCTTACGCGCTGTTGCTGCTCGATCCGGCGCGTCATCGCACCGAGGCGCAGAAGCTCTACAGCGAGGCGGCTGGCTGTGAGCCGCTCGATGCGATGGAAGCTTTGGACGTGGCCCGTGCCAAGCGTGGCCTGCCGACCTGAGCGCGGCGTCGCGCTTGGGCGATTCAGTTCTGCAACGCGCTGCCGCCGAGCAGTACCAGGAGCACGAGCTGTTCGAATGCGGCCCTGATCCGGGTGATCAACTCTGCGGGGTGCGGCATGATCTGCCGGTCGGCCATCACTCCGAAGTGCACACGTCCGTGATAGCTCAGCATGCTGACGCCGAGTCCGATGCTGCCTGACTGCGGAACCCAGAACAGCAATTGGCGCAGCGCTGCCCCCTGGATGGACAATGCCGTGCGCGGTCCGCGCAGATTGGAGGCGACCAGGCTGGCCTTGGCGCTGAACAGGTCCATCACCACATCCTCGACCGGGCGCGGCAGGCTGCCTACGGTCGCGAGCAGACCGTAAGTGAGCAGCGCCTGCTCGGAGCCCTTCAGGGTTCGCATGGCGGCTTGCACCCTGTAAAGTCGCTCGAGCGGGTGGCGCACGCCGACGGGTAGGTCGACGTAAACGAGACCGAAGCGATTGCCTAGCGGGTCGTCCTGCGACTCGGCCGAGCGCAGGTCTACCGGGACAGCTGCACGTAACGTCAGGCCCTGTGTCGTTTCGCCTAGTGTCTGCAGATGCTGACCCAGTGCCCCGGCGAGAGTTGCGATCAGCACGTCGTTGACCGTGCACCCGAGCACCCGTCCAATGGTCTTCACTTCCTCCAGCGACAACGATTTTCCCCAGGCAACTCGTCGAATGCCGCACAACGGGCCCCTGAGGTGCGTCGGCGGATCATCCGGCAGTAGTGTGATGTGGGCCAGCTCGCTCGCCAGAGTGCTGGCCTGGCCGACTGCCGAGGTGGCCGTCTCGGGATGCAATGCCAAGTGCAGTCCGGCGTCGACCAGACGGCGACCCTGTCCCAGGGCTTCGGCAAACCAACTGGCTGGCAGTGTATGCGGAGGCTTCGGCGCTGCGACGTTCGGATCGGTGTGGACGGCCAGGTCGGCGCGCGAGCGGGAGCGGCGGTCGTCCGTCAGACTCAGTAGAACCCGTACCAGCGCGATGCCGTCGGCATAACAGTGGTGGATGCGTGCGATGATGGCGCTGCCACGGCCGAAGTGCTCGACGATGTGGAAACTCCACAGCGGCCGGCCGGCCGGTAACGGCTCGCTGGCGAGCTCGCTCACCAACGTCTCGAGTTCATGCTGACCGGCGGGGGTGGGCAGGGCGGCGCTGAGCACGTGATCGTCAAGGTTGAATGAGTCGAGGGGCTGCCAGAATGCCTGTGCGAGTCCGTCGACGGGAACGCAGGTGAAGCGCATGTGAGTCGTGAATCGCTCGGCAATTCGCTCGCGTAGCCGTGCTCGCGGCAAGGGTGCACCGAGCACGATGAGAGCAACGATCACCATGGGATTGCTGGTGCGCTCCATGTTGAGAAACGCGCGGTCGACGCGCGAGAGGGGGACGCGCGGCGAGCCCGACGCGCTCGATGTGCGCGGCGGCGGCACGCGGGGATGAGGTGCAGGACGCATGTGAAAAGTTTGGCGCAATCGTCTACCCGGTAAAGCTTCGGTTTGTCACGATGTGCGCCGCGGCGACCGTGCGTAGCTTCCCTCTTCTCAGGCGCCCTCGCCGGATGCAGGTCCATGCCGTACTTCGTCACCGGGGGAACCGGCTTCATCGGCCGGCACCTCGTCAAACAGCTCGCCGCGCGCGGGGAGCGACTGTACCTGCTGGTCCGGCCCGGTTCGCGCGCGCGCTTCGAGCGAGTCGTACGTGATTGTGCCGGGCAGGGCGAGCGGCTCGTGCCGATTGAGGGGGATCTCGGTGCGCCATGCTTGGGCGTTTCGGCGGCCGACTGCAGCGTACTCCGGGCGAGCGTCTCGCACTTCTTTCACCTCGGCGCGCTTTATGACCTGAGTGCGCCAGCGTCCGAGGTGACTGACAACAACGTCAAGGGGACGGTGCATGCGCTTGAGCTTGCGCACGAGGTGCGCGCCGGTCGCTTTCACTTCATGAGCTCGATCGCAGCCGCCGGCCGCTATCCGGGAATATTCACGGAGGACATGTTCGAGGAAGCAGTCGGGCTCGATCATCCGTATTTTCGGAGCAAACACGATGCCGAAGCGCTCGTGCGGACAACCTGCCGTGTGCCGTGGCGGATCTACCGTCCGGGCATGGTTGTCGGGGACTCGGTGACCGGCGAGATGGATAAAACCGATGGGCCTTACTACCTGTTCAAACTGATTCAGCGTCTGCGCGATGTGCTGCCGCGCTGGGTCCCCCTGATCGGCCTGCAGGGTGGGTACGTCAATTTCGTGCCGGTGGATTTCGTCGCTGCAGCGGTTGCGTACCTGGCGCACATCGAGGGCGAGGATGGGCACTGCTTCCACCTGACCGATCCGCACAACTACCGTGTAGCGGAGGCGCTCAATGTGTTCGCCGCAGCGGCGCATGCCCCGACATTGCGGTTGCGCATAGATTCGGACCTCGGCGCGACGCTGGCCGCGGCGGTGCACGTGGCGCCCGAGGCGCTCGCCCCAGTTCGCCGCGTGCTGGATGAGGTGCTCGCCGATGCGGGCATCCCGCGGGCGCTGATCGGGATGTTCAATTATCCGACGACGTTTCTCGCCACCCGAGCACAGCGCCTGCTCGAGCCGGCCGGGATCCGTGTGCCGCCGTTGGCCCAATACGCCTGGCGGCTGTGGGACTTCTGGGAGCGGCGGATGGACCCGGACCTTGAGCCGCTGACGCTGCTGCGGCGTGCGGTAGCCGGCAAGACCATCCTAGTGACGGGTGGGTCTTCGGGGATTGGCCGTGCAACCGCGCTGCAGCTTGCTGCCGCGGGCGCGCATCTGGTGCTTGTGGCGCGCGACGCGTCGCGGCTCGAGCAGGTGCGAGCAGAGGTGCAGGCGCGCGCCGGTCGTGCCAGTGTGTACGAGTGTGATCTGGCGGATCCGCTCGCCAGCGCCGGGCTGCTGACCCGCCTCGCCGCGGAGCAGCCGCCGATCGATATCCTGATTAACAATGCTGGACACTCGATCCGGCGGGGCATCGACGCCACGTACGAGCGTTTTCACGACTATGAACGGCTGATGCGGATCAATTATTTTGCCGCCGTTCGCCTCACTCTTGGCCTGCTGCCTTCGATGGTCGCACGCGGTGCAGGACAGGTGATCAGTATCTCCTCCATCGGCGTGCTCACGAATGCCAGCCGGTTCGCCGCCTACAATGCTTCGAAGGCGGCGCTCGAAGCCTTTACGCGGTGTGCCGCTGGGGAATTCTCCGACCGCGGCGTGCGCTTTTCAGTCGTGAATCTGCCGTTGGTGCGCACGCCGATGAGTGCGCCGACGAAGCTGTACGAGGATTTCCAGCTGCTCGAGCCTGAACAGGCCGCCGCAATGGTGTGCAGCGCCATTACGCACAAGCCCGAGCGCGTGACCACGGGCCTTGGAACTCTGGCACATGTGGTTGAGGCGCTTGCGCCGCGACTCAATCGGGTGGTCATGAGCGAGAGTTTCCGCATGTATCCCGATTCCAGAGCGGCCGGCGGGCCGGACGCGCCTGGTGAAGACAGTTCGCGCGATGCGAGAGTGTTCGCTGCACTGCTGCACAAGCTGCATTTCTGAGCCGCGCCGAGCGTGTACCCGGGGCCAGCCGGGCCATCGTGCAACCTTTCCTCATGGTACGAGTCGAACCCGGCGTACCGGCGCGCCTGACCGTTACACGGGGCGCGGATGTGCCTCGAGTGTGATGGGCCTTGAGATTGCGCAGTCCGGGGTCGCAAAATATAAATTTTCGTGCGGGCGCGCCGGCCCGGCATGGTTGCAGGGGCGAGGATCGCCACGTCCGTGGCGGCGGCGCGGCCTCAGTCCTGGAGGGACCGATATTGAACAAGCAGAAGAAGTTGGGACTCCTGGCGCTTGCCGTGATGTTGCCGGTGTGCGCCTCAGCAGCATACGCTGACACGCCGAGCGCGCCCTGCAGCGGACCGTCGGGCCTGCTCGGGCTGCTCGACCGGCCGACTGTCGGGGACTCGAGCTGCGTTGTCCCGCAGGGCATGACCGTCGTGGAGGCGGGTGCGACGGCCGGCAGCCTGTACGGCTCCCCGGGCGGACAGATCGACACGCTGCCGAATCTCGAGCTGCGGTTTGGTCTGCCGGGCAATTCGGAACTCGTCTGGTTGCCGCCGAATTTTCAGTATCAGTCCGTCAATGCCGGCCCGGGCGGCCCGGCGGCAACCGTGCGCGGTTTCGGACCGACCGTGGTCGGAATCAAGCATTCGCTCGGCTATACCGAGCACTGGCAGTGGACCGCCGAGGCGCTCGCGACGCTGCCCTCGGGCGACAGACTGTATGGCAGTCACGGGCTCGGCGGTGCGCTCAACGCGATCGTCAGCTACGGTAACGGGCCGCTCGGGGTGTCGCTGATGGTTGGTGTTACCTCGCAGACCGAACCGACCGCGGCGGGCGGGCAGCGCTTTCAGAGCTTCAACCCGGATCTGGTGGTGACTTGGGCGTCGAGCGCGCGCCTGCAGTTCTATGGCGAGGTCTACGGCCAGTCTCACTCGGGCTATCTGCAGGGGTGGGGTACCGATGCCGACGGCGGATTGCAGTACCTGATCAACCCGGATTTCGAGGTCGATCTGGAGGAAGGCGTGCGTATCCAGGGCGATCTCGGCGGCTTTTCCAACTACACCGGCGTCGGGCTCGGACTGATGTTCTGAGCTGAAGGCTCCCCGTCGCCGCTACTGCATCTTCAAGTGTGCGCCAATCGCCGCCTTGAGGGTGTCCAGGGCGAAGGCAAAGACGATGCAGGCACCCAGTACTGCAGCGACGAGCTGCAGAGAGATCGCGCTCATCAGAATGCCGCGCGTGGCAAGAGTGGCGAAAATGCCGACGTCCACGAGCATCGAGACGATGATCCAGCCGCTCGGTCGTGAACTCCAGAGTCGGCGTCGCTCGCGTACGACGTAAAACAGGGCCTGACTCGTGAACGACAGCGTCACCGATGCGAGCGTTTGCAGGCGGGCCTGATCGAGCAGCAGTTCGTAGCGCCCGAACGCGACGACGCCACTGCAGAACAGTACGTTGCACAGCGCAAGGGCGACACCGAGAACGGTGATGTTATCGACGTGCCAGGCGTTTGGCTTTGGCGAGGGATGCACGTTGTCCGTCGTCGCGGACATGGCGAGGAAGTCGCTGGTAATCATCAGCAGCGCCATCAGGCGCGGCGTGAGGATGGCGTGGCCGGTCATGACCAGTCCCACGACCAGCAGCAGCATCTGGCTCAATTTTTGCGTCAGCGAACGCAGCGTGTAGGTAAGGATCCGCTGGAAGGCGATGCGGCCCTCACGGATCGCGCTCACGATGCCCGCCAGCCCAGGCTCGGTCAACACGATACCGGCAGCCGACTTGGCGACGTCTGTTGCACTCGATACGGCGATGCCCATCTGCGCCTGGCGCAGTGCCGGGGCGTCGTTGGCGCCGTCGCCGCACATTCCGACGGTGTGTGCGCCGGATTGGAATGCCCGCACGATATGAAACTTATCCTCGGGAAACACCCCGGCGAACACCGCGTAGTCCTGCGGCAGCACACGTTCGGGTATCGGTCCTGGAGGACAGATCGGGCCGTCGAGGCCGACCTCGTGAGCCACGACCTTGGCGGTGACCGGGGCGTCCCCGGTGACCATGACTGTGGTCACGCCCATTGTGCGCAACTCACCGATCAACGCGGCGGCGTCTGCGCGCGGCGGGTCGCTGAGCGCAATGAGTCCGATGATCTGCAGCGGCGCATCGGACGGTCCGTACGCGACCGCGAGCACGCGGAACCCCTCGGCGGCGAGCGCTTCGACCGCGACGGCCGTCTGCGGCGGCGCGGTGGCAATGCTCTGCAGCGCCGTGAAGGCGCCCTTGGCGATGCGTACCGAGTTGCCTGCGGTGTCTGTGGCGGTGGCCTCGGCGCGTTTGCGGGCCGGATCGAACGGGATGAATGCCTGCAGGCGCGGCACGCCCGCCGGTGCCGTCCGACTCGCCGCTGCTGCATGAATGGCGCCGTCGACTGGATCCGCCCCGCCTTGTGAGCTGGCCAGCGCTGCGAGCGCCAGCACCTGCGATTCGTCGTAACCGGCCATCGGCCGCACGGCGGTCACGGCGAGCGCATTCTGGGTAATGGTGCCGGTCTTGTCCGAGCACAGCACATCGAGAGTCGCCGCTTCCTCAACCGCCGAGAGTCGGGTCGGCAATACCCCCTGCGCAGCCAGCGCGCGCGCACCGAGGGCACTCGCCAACGTAAACGTTGCCGGCAGCGCCACCGGAATCGCCGCCAGAATCGCCGTCAGCGTGAGTGAGATCACCTCATGGGTCGGCAGTGCGAGCATGGCCGCATAGGCGACCTGCGCGATGACCACCGCGCCATTGAAGATCGCCAGATTCCGTACCACGCGCAGTACCGTGGTCTGCTGCGTGCTGAGGCCATGAGCGGTTCGCACTAGTTCGGCGGTACGGCCAAAGCGCGTGTGCGTGCCGGTCGCAGTCACCTGCGCGAGCGCCTCGCCGCGGCGGACCAGAGCGCCGGCATAGCTCTGGCGGCCTGCGCTCGCTTCTACCGGCAGCGACTCGCCGGTGAGTGTCGACTGATCGAGCAGGACTTCCCCATCGATCAGCTGGACATCGGCGGGCACGATGCCGCCGAGGGACAGCTTGACGAGGTCTCCGGGGACCAGCTCGGCTGCCGGCACGGTGTGCCACGCACCGTCGCGCCGCACAGAGGCCATCAGTGCCAGGCGGGACTTCAGCGCATCGAGTGTGGCCCGGGCGCGGGCTTCCTGGGCAAAGCCGAGTACGGCGTTGAACAGCACCAGGACGGCTATGACTGCCGCCTCGAGGTATTTGCCGAGCGCCAGTTGCAGGACGATGGCGGCCTCGAGCATCCAGGGGATGGGAGCCCAGAATTTCCCGAGCAACCGTCGCCACGCGGGGATTTCCTGCTCAGCGACGGCATTGGGTCCGTATTGTGCGCGCCGGCGCGACACTTCGGCGGCGCTGAGACCCGCAGCCGGGGTCATCGGCGTGCCGGCAAGGACGTGGGACGGCACGGCTGGCGGCTGCGAGGAGGGGGCGTGAAGATCTGGCACGGTGTGCGGGCTCCGCAGGGCCGCCAGTGTATCTGAGACGCTTGCCGCGTGGGCGAGCGGGCGGCCAGTGCATTGCTCGACAGCTCGCCCGGCGGCATTGCACACTGCGTCTCGGTGGATGCGGCCCCCGACAGGGCTGGCAGCGCAGGCCTCGAGGTTCGCGAAATCATGACGAAGCAACACACCCCGATCGATGCGGCAGTACGCCCGCTCATCGTCTGGTTCCGCAACGATCTGCGCCTCGCCGACCATCCGGCGCTGTCCGCGGCGATCGCCACGGGTCGGCCGGTCATCCCGTTGTTCATTCTGGATGAGCGTGGTTCAGCCACGCGTCCCCTCGGTGGCGCAGCCCGCTGGTGGCTGCACCACAGCCTCGTTGCGCTCGCGGCATCTCTGCGGACGATCGAGGGGGCTTCCCCGCCTGGCCTGCAGTTGTGTCTGCGTCGCGGCCCCGCGGTGCAGGTGCTGAGTGAGCTCATTGCGGAGTGTGCCGTCGCCGGGGTCTACTGCAACCGCACGTACGAGCCCGATCTCGATGCGCTCGATACCGCCGTGGCGCAGCGGCTCGCCGCCGCCGGCGTGGTGTTCGAGCGCTTCCCCGGGGCCTTGCTTGCCGAGCCGGGTGCGCTGCGGACCGGCAGTGGCGGGCCGTTCAAGGTGTTCACCGCATTCTGGAACCGCTTGAGCGCCATGGAGGTCGCGCCGCCGCTGCCGGTGCCGCGCAAGCTCGCCGGCGGTGCGAGCGTGCCTCGCAGCGAGCGACTCGAGGAATGGGGGCTGCTGCCGGGTTTGGGGTGGGACAGTGGTTTTGCGCCGCTGTGGACTCCGGGGGAGAAGGGGGCGCGCGTGCGGCTGCGCGAGTTTCTCGGCCGGCAGTTCGACAGCTACCGCACTGCCCGCGACGTGCCCTCGGTCGAGGGGACCTCGCGGCTCTCGCCGCATCTGTGTTTCGGGGAGATCAGTGCCCGGCAGATCTGGCATGCGCTGCTCAAGGCCCCGGGCGGCGGGCGGGCGGAACTGGTGGGCAACGGGTTTCTGCGCGAGCTCGGCTGGCGGGAGTTCGCACGCTATACCCTGCACCATTTTCCGAGTCTGCCGCAGCGCCCACTGCGCCAGGAGTTCGAGGCGTTCAGCTGGCGCGAAGATGCGGCGGGGTTTGAGGCCTGGTGCCGGGGGCGCACCGGCTATCCCATCGTCGATGCCGGCATGCGCCAGCTCTGGCACACCGGCTGGATGCACAACCGCGTGCGCATGATCGTCGGCTCCTTCCTGGTGAAAGATCTGCTCGTGCCGTGGCAACGCGGCGAGGCGTGGTTCTGGGACACGCTCCTCGATGCGGATCGCGCCAGCAACGCGCTCAACTGGCAGTGGGTCAGTGGATGCGGAGTGGATGCCGCGCCGTATTTCCGCATCTTCAACCCCGTCGCACAGAGCGAGCGCTTCGATTCCGACGGCGAATATCTGCGCCGCTGGCTGCCTGAACTGCGTGCGCTGCCGGCCCCCATGATCCACGCGCCTTGGAACGCCCGGCCGCTCGAGCTGGTACAGGCCGGCGTGCGCCTCGGGGAGACCTACCCGCGGCCGATCGTCGAGCACGACGAGGCACGCAAGCGTGCGCTCGCTCGCTTCGAAGCGCTCCGGCAGCGCAACTGACGAGGTCAGGCGCGGGTATGCGGCACGGCAAGACGAAGGGCATCGGGTGACGGTGGCGTTCCTGGGTTTGGGCCGCATGGGCCTCGGCATGGCAGGCCGGCTGCGCAGCACCGGGGTTGCCCTGCGGGTGTTCAATCGCACGGCCTCGCGGGCCGATGTGCTGGTTGCAGCTGGGGCGTGTCGATGCGCGACGCCTCGCGAGGCATGCACGGGTGCGGCCGCCGCATTTTCCATGGTGGCTGACGACGCGGCCTCACGCGCGCTCTGGCTCGGGGCCGACGGTGCGCTAGGTGCACTACCGAGCGGCGCGATGCTCATTGAGTGCTCGACACTCTCGCACGATTGGGTCCTGGAGTTGAGCGCGCGCGCCGCCGCGCTCGGTGTGCGGTATGTCGATGCTCCGGTGACGGGTTTGCCCGAGCAGGCGGCCACGGGTGCGCTGACGCTCCTCGTCGGCGCGCACCGGGCCGACCTCGAGGCAGCCCGGCCGCTGCTCGATGCGCTCGCCGGCTCGATCATACATTTCGGGCCCGTCGGCGCCGGTACGGCCTACAAACTGCTGGTGAACTTGCTCGGCGCGGTTCAGATCGCCTCGGCCGCCGAGGCGATGGCGTTCGGGGAGCGCGCGGGCCTCGACCCGACGCAACTCGCGCAGGCGCTCGGTAGCGGGCAGGCCGCCAGTCCGCAGGTGATCCGCAACACGCGGCGGATGGCCGAAAATCAACACAACGGGCCGGTGCATTTCACGCCACAACTGCGCTTGAAGGACGTCGAGTACGCGCTGGCACTGGCGCACAAGCTCGGTGCCGGCGCCCCGTTCGGTGCGCTAGCCGCACGCTGGTTCGCGGAACTCGCCGAATCCATGCCTGCCGGTATCAACGAGAGCGCGATCATTGAAGTAGCACGCCGGCAGCACCCGTAGCACGCGCCGCGTATCCTGTGCGAAGGTCAATTAAAGGGATGGTGCCGATGGACGATCGCCCGGCGCTTCGAGCCGCCCGCCGACCCTCAATTGCGGTCGCGTGGCTGCTGTGGCGTAATCTCTGGCGCCGGTGGCCCCGTGCCGCTGCCGGGTTCACTGCGGCATTCCTCGCGCTCGGCCTGTTGGGTCGCATCCGCGTCATCGAATATTTCGTGGCTGTCTCGGCCCTCTCACCCCGATTCGTTGGAACGCTGAGTGCGATGCTCGCGGCAATTCTCGCACTGCGCCGGGGCGGGCGCCTGATCCGTCATCGCCACCGTGACTGGCTTGCCGCCCTGCCGCGCAACCTGCCGATCGCGCTACGCTCGAATGTCGGTCCGCTCGTCGTGCTGCTCCTCGCCGCGGCGCTGCTCCTCGTCCTGTCGCTTGCGGGCCAGTGGCCTGCATGGATTGCCTTGCGGGTGATGAGCAGCATCGCAGCAGGCATCGCCCTCGGCGCAGCGCTCGGCGCAGCGTTCATGATCGCCCATGCGCGTCCGGGGAGCGCAGATGCGCCTCGTGCGTACCCCCAGCCGCGCTCGTATTACTCCTCGGTGCGGACCGCTCGCGGCGCGCCCGGGCGTGCGACTCTGTTGCCGCTCGGTGCGTTGCCGGTTGCGGAAGCACGATTTCGCGATCGCCCGAGGATCCGCGCCCGCAGTTTGATCCTGCTGCTGCTCGCGGTACCGATGGGTGTGTCGGGCGGAACGGTGCTCGCCGCCGCGGCCGCCTGGCTGATCGTGCTTCATCTGGTGAATCTGACGTGGGCGATGCTGCGCACGGCCTTCAGTGCCGCGCGCTGGCTCGCGCCCACTGCACTCGGCCCGCTGCGCTTCACCTGGGCACTGACGCATCGGGTCTTGGGTGCACAGGTGCTCGGGGCCGCACTGCTCCTGGTCATTGCCGCAGTGACGCGCGCAGCGGCCGACCTGCCGCTCGCCGGAATCATCGTGTCGGGCTGGCTCGCAGGGGTCCTGGTGCTGGCGGCGGCGGGCGCTCTGCTCGCACTGCGCAGCGGCGCGAGCGCGGCCTCGATGCTGCAGCGAGGCGAGCGATGAGCGCTACCGAGGCATCGCCCGTCCCGCCGGTGCTGTGCATCCGCGGGCTCACGGCCGGTTACGACGCCCAGCCGGTGCTGCGCGAGGTCAGCCTGCAGATCTCGATCGGAGAGTGGTGCGTCGTGCTCGGTCCGAACGGCAGTGGTAAATCGACGCTGCTGTATGCGGCTGCCGGGCTGCTGCCCCCGCGCAGTGGACGCATCGAGTTGTCCGGCGTGCCGCTTGACGAAGCGCCGGCGGCGAAACGGATGCTCGGCTACGGGTGCGCGCCCGAGCGTCTGCCGGGATTGCTTACCGGCCGGCAGTGCCTGCAGGTCTATGCGGCGGCGAAGGGGCTGCAGGAGATTGATCGTGACGTGCTCGATCTGGCCGAGGTGCTCGCGCTGCGAGGGCAGCTCGACCGGTACCTGGACACGTATTCGCTCGGTATGCGCCAGAAGCTGGCGGTCCTGTTGGCCCTGGTTGGTGCTCCGCGCCTGATCGTGCTCGATGAGGCTTTCAACGGGCTCGATCCGGCCAGTGCGGCAATCCTGAAGCAGCGCCTGCGCCGTCTGGTGGACGAGCGGCGCGCAGCGGTGCTGCTCGCGACCCATGCTCTGGAGATTGCCGAGCGCTACGCCGACCGAGTCGTGCTGCTGCTCGAGGGACGGATCCGCCAGGTCTGGGGCAGCGCGCAGCTTGCCGCGCAGCGCGCCGCCGGCAAGCCGCTCGAGGAGCTGCTTGCGGCGGCGGCCAGCGCCCCGTGAGGGGCGCCGATCAGCGCCACGGCCAGGGCTTCAGTGCGAAATTCTTCGGCGGCGTATTGCCGGCCAGATAGCGCACGAAGTAATCCCACCGCCGCCGTGTGATGTACGGCGTCGCGTAACCGTAGCCATGGCGAACGTTGGGAATGGCGATCATGTCGAAGTCTTTGTTCGCCTTGATCAGCGCCTGGACGACAAGTTCGGTATTTTCCGGCGGCACATTGTCATCGAGGGTGCCGTACGTCAGCATCAGATGGCCGCGCAACCGCGCGGCGAGCAACTCGTTGGCCTGATTGTCGTAGTTGCTGGTGCCGTCGGGACCGCGCACCAGCAGGCCCTCATACTTCTCGCCCCAGTCGTTTTCGTAATCGCGGTTGTCTTGGTTGCCGCTTTCGGCCCAGCCGACTTTGAAGAAATTCGGGTAGCGGAACATCGCATCGGTGGCGGCATTGCCGCCCCCGGAATGGCCCCAGATGCCGACGCGGTGCAGATCGATCCACGGATAGCGCCGGGCAAGCTGCTTGAGCGCGGCGATCTGGTCGGGCAGCGTGTTATCACCCATGTCGCCGTACCAGAGGTGATGGAAGCGGGCGGAGCGGTAGGGCGTGCCCATGCCGTCGATCGCCACCACGATGAAGCCGAGCTCGGCGAGGGACTGATCGTCCTGGTGCGCCGGCTCGAACCGGAAGGTCGAAACCGAGCCGATCTGCGGTCCGGGGTAGATGTAGTCGATGATCGGGTATTTTTTGCGCGGATCGAACTGAGTCGGCTTGAACAGCAGGCCATACAGGTTTGTCTTGCCGTCACGCGCCTTGACGACGATCTGCTCGGGAGGGCGCCAGCCGATGGCGCGCAGCCGATTCAGACTCGCTCTGGCCACGGTTGCGATGATGCGACCGGTATTGGCGTCGCGCAGAGTGGTGACCGGGGCGCGGCTCGCAGTGGAGCAGCTGTCAACGAAGTACCGGCCGTCCGGTGACATGCTGATGAGATTGTCGCAGTTCTGCGGTGTGAGCAGCACTGGCGCGCCACCGTCAAGGCTCGCCTTCCAGAGCTGCTCGTAGTAGGGGTTGATGCCGGGCGTGCGGCCGACGGCCCGGAACCACACCGTGCCGGCGGCCCGGTCGAGGTGCAACACCTGCGTCACATCGCCCTTGCCGGTGGTGATGGGATGTTCGAGCCGTCCGGTGGCGAGACTGTACAAGTACAGGTTGCCCCAATTGGTGCGCTCGCTGTACCACATGAACTCGCCCGCAGTCGGCAGGTAGCGCCAATCGACTGCGCCGATGCCGCTGTGATAGTAGGTGGAGACGCTGTCTTCGAACACCGTGCGCACGGCGCCGGTACTCGCATTGGCGATGCGCAACCATTCGTGGTGCCGGTTGCGCGAGCTTGTCACGAGCGCGAGCGTTTTGCTGTCCGGCGCCCACTGCAGATCGTCCCAGTGACCGGTGTCGGCGCAGCTGAGTTCATCGCACAGACTGGAGAGCCGTTGCTGAGGGGGCAGCTGCAGTCGCACCACCCGTCGCGAGGCGACATGAATCACCACCGGCTCGATCTTGAATACGTGCCGGTCGCCGGGCAGAGGATATTTCCATTCTTCAAGCCGGGGATGACCGATCCGCGCGCTCACCAGATACATCGCCCCGACCCGGCGCTGGTCCTGCTGGTAGGTGGCGATCTCTCGGGAATTCGGCGACCAGTTCAGCACCGGTTTGTCCGAGTGCACCCAGCCGGCGTTATGGGTGGCGTAGCCGAAGTTTTTGACGCCGTCGAACGTGAGCTGTCGCTCTTTGCCGCTCGCCACCTCGCGCACCCAGAGATTCCAGTGGCGGATGAACGCAAGCAGCTGACCGTTCGGCGAGAGAATGCCGGGTTCCCCGCCGCTGCCGCGCAGCGGCGCCTCGGGGGTGCAGTGTCCGGCACCGCTCAGATCGCAGCGGAATTGCCGTGCGCCGCGGGTGATCAGGAGCTGTCCGTGCTCGATCCGGATGGCGCTCACGCCAAGGGCGGACGGATCGAGGGTCGCGCCGATGGCGTTACCGAGCGCGGCGGCCAGCTTGAGCCGATTGAAGGCCGCGGCAACTCGGCCAGTGGCCGCATCCATGATGCGGTAATGATCGCCCCGAGCATCGTGCTCGATGAACCAGAAGCGATCGCCCGGCAGCCAATGCACGCTCTCGACGTCATCGTCGACAAGTGGCCAGGCCTCGTACGGCATGAACTGCTCGGCGCGGGCGTAATCCTGGACGCTCAAGTGCCGGCCGCTCGCCTGTGCGAGCGCACATGGCAGTACCACCGCGCAGGCGAGCAGCACCGTCGGCAACAGCTCACGTAGTGTCGAATTCACCGTCTCCCCCGATCGCGTTCGCGGCAGGTCCGCAGTCTCTTCAACGCCGAGGTTGCGGCACAGCCCGCGGCGGGGGAGGCCGGCTCGGGCTCAGCGTAGCTGACTGTCTTTGCTACCTCGGCGGTTGTAGCCGCTGAACACCTCGTCCTCCTTGTCGCAGAGCGCTTGGCAGGCCAGGCACAGTTGTACGCCGGGGATGACACGCTGGCGCTCCGGTGGAATCGGCTCGCCGCACTCCGCGCAGTGCGTACGGCCCGGACCCTGCGGCAGCCGGCTTTGCGCTCGCCGGATGCCGTCGTTCACGGTCGCATCGATCTGTTCCTGCACGGCGCCTTCGCCGGCCCAGCCCGTGGCCATGATGGCGGACTCTCCAGAAATGAGGTTGAGCGCCCATTGTACGCATCGAGCGCGGCCGTCGCCCGGTTCTGCCAGCTTGCCGTATATAATCTCAAATTATATAATTAAACTTTATATTATAGAGCTGCGTATGAGTCTCGATCGGTTCCGCCAGCTGGGCTTTCTGCTCAAGGACGTCAGCCGTCGCTATACGCGCCGCTTCGAAGAGCGCGCGCAGCGGCTTGCGCTCACGTTGCCCCAGTGCCGGGCGCTGATCCATCTGCAAAGTAACGAGGGCGTCAGTCAGAAGCGACTCGCCGAGCTTGCCGACGTCGATCCGATGACTCTGGTGCGCATTCTCGATCGGATGGAAGCCGACGGCTGGGTGCAGAGGCGGTTCGATCCCGCGGATCGGCGTGCGCATACGCTGTGGCTCACGGCGGCAGCCGCACCGGTGCTCGAGCAGATCTGGCAGCTCATCACTGAGACGCGCGCCGAGATGCTCCAGGGACTCTCGAGCGAGGAGCGCACGGTGCTGATGGCGCTGCTCGAGCGGGTGCATGCGAATCTCACGGCGCTGCCGCCCTTGCCGGCTGATCAATCTCCTGCTCCCGAGGTCGGGCGCAGGTCCACGAGGTCCAATCGATGAATGATTCCGGGCATGATGCCGAGTCGCTGCGCGTGACTGCCCCCGCGCCGCGCAGGCTGCGCGAGCGGCTGCGTCGACCGTTGATGTGGGGCGTGCCGCTGCTGGTGGGGGCCGGCGGGCTGTATTTCTACCTGACCAGTGGCCGCTATCAATCGACGGAAGATGCCTATCTGCGCGCCGCGCAGGTGCAGATCAGCGCCAACGTCTCCGGCCGCGTGCGCCAGGTCGACGTGCACGAGAACGAGTCGGTGCATCGCGGCCAGTTGCTCTTCCGGTTGGATAACCGTCCGTTCCGTATCGCCGTGGCGGCTGCCCGTGCACGCCTGGCGGCGGCGCGGCTCGCCGTAGCATCGCTGCAGGCCGATTACCGGGCCGACCTGGCCGCGCTGCGCTCGGCGGGCAGTCAGGCGGCCTATGCGGCACGGGAATTCCACCGCCAGCAGCGTCTGCTCACGATCGGGGTGTCCTCGCGCTCCAAACTCGACCGGGCCAGCCTCGAGCTGCAGCAGGCCAACGCCGCGGTCACGGCTGCCAAGCAGCGGATTCGGGCGGTGCTGGCGCGACTTGGCGGCCGGCCCGGTCTTCCCGTTGCACAAAACCCCCAGGTCGCCGAGGCGCAGGCGGCGCTCGATCACGCCCTGCTCGAGCTCTCGTACACGACGGTGCGCGCGCCGGCCGATGGCATCGTGACCAAAGTCGAGCATTTGCAGGCGGGCGCCTACCTGCCGCTCGCTACGCCGGCGTTCGTGCTGGTTTCGACAGCCGACGTTTGGGTCGAGGCGGACTTCAAGGAAGACCAAATCACCAACATACGTCCGGGCGACCACGCCACCGTCAGCATCGATGCCTATCCCGACCGGACCTTCCACGCCGTTGTCGCGAGCATCACACCCGGCACTGGCTCGCAGTTCTCGATCCTGCCGCCACAGAATGCCACCGGCAACTGGGTGAAGGTTGTGCAGCGCGTCGGCGTGCGGTTGCATCTGGTCGGCGCGCTGCCGCCGGTGCGCTCCGGACTCAGTGCCGCGGTCACCGTCGACACACGCCTGCGCGCGAACGCCGCTGCCGGCGGGGCCAGGGGCTAAGTCGCGCGAGCACGCATTCGCTGCACGTATGGATCACGCTGAAGTTCATCGGGTACCGATTACCATCGCGGTGACGCTCGCCACCGTGCTGCAGGCGGTGGACATGACCATTGCCAATGTTGCGTTGCCGCACATCGGCGGCAGCATGTCGGCGACGCTCGAACAGATGGACTGGGTGCTCACCTCGTACATCGTCGCTGCGGCGATCATGACGCCATTGTCCGGCTGGCTCGCCGGGCGTTTCGGCCGCAAGCGCGTCTTGCTGCTGTCGGTGATCGGTTTCACCGTCAGTTCGATGCTCTGCGGTCTGGCGCAGTCCATCGATCAGATCGTCCTGTTTCGGCTCATCCAAGGCGCCTCGGGCGCCGGACTGGTACCGCTGTCGCAGGCCGTGCTGCTCGATATCAACCCGCCCGAGCGCCACGGTCGTGCCATGGCGCTCTGGGGCCAGGGCGTCGTGCTGGGGCCGATGCTGGCGCCCGTGCTCGGCGGCTGGCTCACCGACAACTACAGTTGGCGCTGGGTCTTCTACATCAACGTGCCGTTCGGCGTGCTTGCGGCGATCGGCTTGATGGTTTATCTGCACGAAACCGAGCCGCGCAAGAGTTCCTTCGACTTCCTCGGCTTCGGTGCGCTCAGCATTGCGGTCGGTGCACTGCAGCTGCTGCTCGACCGAGGTGAGCTGAAGGACTGGTTTGCCTCGCCCGAGATCTGGATCGAGACCGGCGTGATGGCGATGGCGTTCTGGGTCTTCTTCGTACAGACGCTGACGGCGCGCGAGCCGTTCGTCAGTCCGGTACTGTTCCGGGATCGGAACTTCTCGATCGGCAACTTCCTCATCTTCGTGGTCGGCGTGGTGCTGTTTGCGACGCTGGCGCTGCTGCCGCCACTGCTCGAGAACCTGCTCGGCTATCCGGTCACCACGGCAGGCATTGCGATGGCGCCGCGCGGCTTCGGCAGTTTCGTGGCGATGTCGATCGCCGGACGACTGATCGGAAGAGTGGACTCGCGAGTGCTGATTGGCGCTGGCCTCGGGACCACCGCCGCTTCGCTGCTGCTGATGTGCTCCTACTCGACCCAGATGCCGCAGGGCCTGATCTGGTCGACGACCTTTCTGCAGGGACTCGGCACCGGATTCGCGTATGTCACCCTCACTACGGTGGCGTTCTCGACGCTCGCCACGCAGCATCGTTCCGAGGGAACCTCCATGTTCAATTTGCTGCGCAACATCGGCAGCAGCATCGGCATCGCGGCCACCAGCGCGCTGCTGACTCACAATACTCAGGTCATGCATGAGCGGCTGGTTGCACACATCGTGCCCTACGGCGGGCAGATCCGCCTGCCCGCGCCGTACAGCTTTACCTCGGTAGCAGGGCTGGCTGCGCTCAACGCGGAAGTCACGCGCCAAGCCCGCATGATTGCCTACAACGATGACTTCAAGCTGATGTTCGTGATGACGCTGTCGCTGTTGCCGCTGCTGCTGTTGCTGCGACCGCAGCGCAGTCGCTCCGAAGAGCCCATGGTGATGGAGTGAGTCGATGATGCGTGCCCGAATTGTCTTCTGGTGGCGGTGGTGCACGCTCGCTCTAACGGCGCTCGCGCTCGAGGGCTGCACCGTGGGGACTGCCTTTCAACGACCACAGGTTGCGCTGGGGCCGCACTATCGGCCGTCGCACGAACTCGTTCGCGGCGAGCGTGCGGCGCCGCCGGCGTTTCGCCAGCGAGTGGTGCCGGGGGCCGCATCGGATGGGCCGTGGTGGGGTACGTTCCGCTGCGCGGAGCTCGACACGCTGGTCCGCCAGGCGCTTGCAGACAATCACGATGTGGCGGCCGCACAGGCCGCGCTCGCCCGGGCGCGGGAAATGGTGACGGTCGGGGGAGCTGCCCGCTATCCGCAGATCGGTTTCAATGCCGGGGTTGGGCGCGAGAAATACGGCGCAGAGTTTCTCGGCCCGAATGCCTTTGCCCCATTCAGTTATGTTGCCGGTGGCGTGGGCGTGGATTATCTGCTTGATTACCTCGGCCGTACGCGCCGCACGCTCGAGGAGACCCGTGCGCTCGAGCAGTATCAGCGCAGCGAGCTGTCGGCCACGCGGCTGGTGCTGAGCGGCGAGGTCGCCTCGCAGGCGGTCACCGTTGCAACGGCGCGGGCGGAGATCAGTGCGGTGCGCGGCCTGCTCGCCGAGGACCGCACGAACGTGGCGTTGGTGCGCGGGGCGGTCGCCGCCGGCTCCGAGCCGCGGCTCGATGTGCTCACCGCACAGAGTCAGCTGGCGAGCGATGCGACGTTGCTGCCGCCGCTTTACCAGAAGCTCACCACCGCGCAGCATGCGCTGGCGGTTCTGCTCGGGCGCACGCCGGCCTCTTGGCATGCACCGGAGCTGTCCCTGAGCACACTGGCACTGCCGACTCGGGTGCCGGTGAGTCTGCCCTCGGAGCTGCTGCGGCGCCGCCCGGACATCCGGGCCGCCGAGGCGCAACTGCGTGCCGCCACGGCTGCAGTGGGACTGGCAACGGCAAATCTATATCCGCAGATCGTCCTCAGTGCCACGCTCAGCGAGGAGGCCTTGCGGCCGGCTCATCTGTTCGACGCCAGTTCACTCGCGTGGTCATTGATCGCCGGGCTCACCGGGCCGCTGTTCGAGGGCGGTAAATTGCACGCGCAGCGGCGCGCCGCACTCGATGTGCTGCACGAGCGCGCCGACCTGTATCAGCAGGTGGTCGTGACCGCCTTCGGCCAGGTGGCCGATGCGCTCGATGCGCTGCGCCACGATGCCGAACTGCGTGCCGCGCAGGCGCGCGCCTTGCATCTGTCGGGCCGCCGCCTGAGGTTGGAGCGTGACAGCTACCGAGCGGGCAACAGCGGTCTGTTGCCGGTGCTCGACGCGCAACGGCAGCGCGAGCGGGCCGAGCTCGGCCTGCTCGGCGCCGAGCGGCGCCAGTTACTCGACACCATCCGCCTGCTGCTCGCTGCCGGCGGTCGCGTCACCCCGGCAGTGAGAGCCCGAGCCGCAGTCGTTCGCGAGGCGCCTACATACTCGAGAGGCTCAACCCGCCGGACTTCGCCTGGACTTTGACTACCGAGCAGCTTTGCCGGGCGCGGCGCAGCTTTGCGCAGGCGGCGAGCGCATCAGCGTGGCTCATCTGCTGCGAGCGCAGGGTGGTGAGTTTGACCGTACCGGACGGCGGTATGACCTGCACTTGTCTCAGCAGGCTCGCGAAGTGCGCCCGCAGCCCCTTGGCCGCCGCCTGGGCGGCGCTGGCGGTGCGATACCGGCCGAGTTCGAGTTGGAAACCGGCGAGTTTGTCGATCTGCGCCTGGGCCTGACCCGCCTGGGCTGCATTCGGATACTGGCTCACGAACGCTTCATAGGCGGTGGCGGTGCCGGCGGACTGGGCACTCTGCCAGGCGCTCGTTTCCTTCAGTGTGGTGAGCGCATCCTGTGCCTGAGCGGTATAGGCACCGTCGGGGTACTGCGTCAGGTACTGCTGATAGGCTTGCTCCGTGCCCGCACTGTGCGCGCTCTGCCAGGCCTGCTTGTCCTCGAGGGCTGCGATGCGGTTGCGGGCCTGCTGCACCCGAGGGTCATCGGGGTGGTGCTTGATGAAGCTGCGGTACGCGGCCACAGTGCTCTGCGCCGAGGCTTTCTGCCAATCGGCGTTCGGCGAACTGCACCCGGCGAGCACGCCGGCGGCGAGCAGGCAGACCCCAAACGATGCAAGCGATGTCTTCTTCACGGAACACCCCGCAGGGACGATTCGAGCGCTTAAGCTACCCCAGGCGCGGCAAATCTTCCAGGCACGCCACCGCTTGCGCTGCATTCACCGGCAGATCGAGGCGAAGGACGGACGCGGCCCGCCCGGTTCCGGCCAGCGTTGCGGGCTCTTGCGCAGCTTGCTCAGCGGGTAACCCATGGCGGCAACCTGCGCCACCATTGCCTGGTAATCGTGCGCGGAGATCTGCGGTGTACGGGCCATGAGCCAGACGTAGTCGCGCGCATCCCGCGCCACGATCACCCGGTTGTAGTGCGGTGAGAGCCAGGCGACGATGTACTGCAGGCGCAGGAACCAGAAAAGATGCACGTGCCACTGGGCATTGCCGGTGTGGCGGACCACCGTGGCGGTCGAGTGGACCGTGTGCAGCCGGGACGTGAAGCTGCCGCGCCGGAAGCGAAACACCGTGCAGATCGACCCATCCGGCGCCAGGCGGTAGTTCTCCACCGGGTTGTAATCGTCGCGCTCGATGTGCGTGGGGATCGCGGCGATGACATACCAGCGGCCCATGTAGCGCTTGAGGTTGACGTGCGCGACCGGCGGAATCGGCTTCTCGGCCGCGAGCGTCCGGCAGGCCGCGAGGCTCAGTGCTACGAGCAGCACCAGCATTGCGCGTGCGGCCCTCATGAACGCGCTCCGGTCCGCGGCCGCGCAAATCGGTAATGGGCCACCAGCCATTCACGGCCGCCCGCATACCCGAACAGCTCTGCACACGCCATCCAGAAAATCCGCCAGCGCTCGAACCACAGCGAGGCGTTCGCGCCGTAGTTCACCCGCAGCACGGCGAGCACGCGCTCGCGCTGTTCGTCCTGGCGTGCGAGCCACTGGTTTGCCGTGCGGCTGTAGTGCGTGCCGTCAAGAAGCCAGCGGCGCTCGAGTGCGAGCTCGCTCTGGAAGTGCAGTAACGTGTCGGCGGAGGGCATCAGGCCGCCGGTGAAGAAATGCCGGCCCAGCCAATTGTCGGCGCCGTCGGTCGCGAACGGATACATCAGCGTGCGATGCGCAAACAGGTGCACGAACAACTTGCCGTCGGGCTTCAGCCAGGTGGCGATCCGGCGCAGCAGAACTTCGTAATTGCGCATGTGCTCGAACATCTCGATCGACACACAGCGGTCAAACTGTGCGCCATCGAGAATCAACGAATTCACATCTCGTGTCAGGACACGCACGTTGTCCAGTGCGCGCGCGCGACACTGCTGTTCGATGTGGTGGCGTTGACCGTGGGAGTTCGATACTGCCGTGATGTGCGCGTGCGGGAAGCGCTCGGCCATCCACAGTGTCAACGAGCCCCACCCGCAGCCGAGCTCGAGGATGTGCTGGCCGTCGGCCAATTCGGCGCGCTCGCCGTACAACTGCAGCATGGCCTCCTCGGCCTCGGCCAGGCTCTCCCCGCCGCGCGGGAAATAGCAGCAGGAGTACTTCAGGCGCGGCCCGAGGCACTGGGCGAAGAACTCGGCCGGCAGCTCGTAGTGCTGCGCGTTCGCCGCCTCGGTGTGGATCGCGAGCGGGCTGGCGCGCAGCGCCTCGATCTGTGCGGCGAAGCGCTCCGATTCGGCCGCGAGAGCCCCGTGTTGTTCGCTGCGCAGCCGTTCGGCGCACATTCTGCGGATGCCGAGGCGCACCAGCGCATCGGGCAACAGGCCGCGCTCGGCGAGCCCAAGCAGGCCGGGTGCCGGACGGTCGACGGGCAGTTCGGCGCGGGAGGACAGTACGGTACTCATCAATCGGCTCCTGGTGGCAGACGGCGGGGGAACCAAGGAAAAAACGGCGAGGTGCTGCGCTGATAGTCGAGATAGTCGGCTCCCCGGGTGCGCACGGCCTGCTGTTCGGTCCAGGGCACGCCACTCAGAAAGCGCAGGAATACGTACATAGTGAGCGGACCGAGCCAGGCGAGCGGTGCGTAGGGCGAACCGACCGACCAGGCTACGTAGGCGAACCAGTGCAGCCATTCGAAGAAATAGTTGGGGTGGCGTGAGTAGCGCCACAGGCCGGCTCGGCAGGTGCGCCCGCGATGGCCGGGTGCGGCACGGAAGCGCGCGAGCTGTCGGTCCGCGAGCGACTCACCGAGCACTCCGAGGAGCCCGATGAGTGCGCCGGCGGCGAGCCACGGCGGCCGCAAATGAGCATTGGCGGCGACCGCGACGAACGGCAGCGCGAACAGCGGGATCGAGACCGCCTGCATCTGGAAGAACGCAAACCAGCGCCCCTGCGCACCGCGCCAGCGGGCACGCAGCGCCTGATAGCGGCCATCTTCCGGCTCGCCGCGCACGCGCCTGGCAAGATGCCGCGCCAGGCGCATGCCCCACAGGCCGCCGAGCAGGGCGAGGGACACACGCGCCGTGAGTGCACCGGCGCCGACGGCGGCCAACAGCCAAGCGCCGCTGACGAGCAGCATTGCCCACAACACATCAGCGATACCTGCATTGTGCCGGCGGCGCTGCCACAGCCAGCCGAGGCACATCACCGCAGCCGACAATGCCCAGAGCACACCGAGCGCGCGGGCGGGACTCATGCGACACCCCGCGCGGGGAGCCAGCGCCGTGCCAGGGCGGTGAGCGCCGGCAGTGCGGCGGCCCAGCCAAGTGCCAGGGCGAGCAGACTGAGCGCCGGTCGCGGTGGAAACATCACTGCGTGCCAGCCGCGCGCAGCTGCCGAATACGAGAGCGGTCCGCCGATGGCCCCGAGCAGCGCGGCGAGCGCGGGGCGCGTATGCAGGTAACCGAACAGCGGCACGATGGTCAGGCCGAAAGCTGCCCATAGCGCAAGCAGCCAGGCGGGCGCGAACGCGAACGGCCAGGCGGCCGCGTAGTGGATCAACCCGGTGCGCACCCAGCAGTTCTCGAGCAGCGTACCCATGGCGAGCGACACGGCGAGCAGTGCCGCCTCCACGCGCCGTTGCGGCGAGACGGTGAGCCGCCAGCCGATGAACACGCACGCGGCGCCGAGGCCGGGCCAGGCGAGCCCGTGCCCGGCGCCGATGACCGCGGCACACCACACCAGTTCATAACCGACGAAGGTCAGCAGCGCACTCACGCGGCACGCTCCGCGCGCTCGTGACGCCAGAGAGGCTTGGCGAACTTCAGGTGCGCGACCCCGATCGAGCGCTCGCGAAACCCCCCTTCACAATAGGCCAGATAGAATTCCCACAATCGGATGAACGGCTCATCGAAGCCGAGCGCGCGCACCGCCGCGAGCCGCGACAGGAAGCGTCTGCGCCACGCCTCGAGCGTGCGCGCATAGGAGTCCCCGAAATCCTCGAACTCGACCAGGGCGAGGTCGCTTGCGCGGGTCTTGGCCGCGAGCATGGCGTGCACGGAGGGAATGAAGCTGCCCGGAAACACATGCCGCTTGATGAAGTCCACCGCGCGCAAGGCCTGCGCGTAGCGGTGATCCTCGATGGTGATCGCCTGCAGCAGCGCCACGCCATGCGGCGCGAGCAGACGGTCGATGGCACTGAAGTACTCCTCGAGGTGATCGGCGCCGACCGCCTCGATCATCTCGATCGAGACCAGCTTGTCGTACTGACCGGTGAGATCGCGGTAATCCTTAAGCAATACCTCGATCCGCCCGGTGAGACCGGCGGCGCGCACCCGCTCGCGCGCGAGCTCATATTGCCGGCGGGAGATGGTCGTGGTCGTCACCCGGCAGCCGTAATGGCGCGCCGCGTGCAGCGCGAGGCTGCCCCAGCCGGTACCGATCTCGAGCAAGTGATCATCGCGGCGCAATGCCAGCCGCCGGCACACCGCCTCGAGCTTGCGCGCCGAGGCCACATCGAGCGTGTCGGTCGCCTCGAGCCACAGTGCCGAGGAGTACATCAGATCCCTCGAGAGGAACTGTTCGAAGAACTCGTTGCCGAGATCATAGTGCGCGGCGATGTTGCGCTGGCTTCCGGTGCGGGTGTTGTTTCGACTTGTGTGCCAGAGGCGCCGCACGGCGCCGGCGAGGTGCGCCCAGCCGCTCTCGAGCCCATCGAGCAGATTGCGGTTGCGCACCAGCAGCCGTACCAGCGCTACTAGTGCATCGGACTCGTCCAGTCCGGGCGCCGAACAGCGCCACAGTCCGGCCATGTAGGCCTCCCCGGCCCCGACACTGCCGCTGGCGGCGACCATCCGATAGAACGCCGGATCGAGCACCTCAAGGCGCACGTGCGGTCCGTCGACGCCGCGGCCCATGAGAAGGCTGCCGTGCGCATCGCGCAGCTCGAGCCGGCCATGCTGCAGCGCACTGAGGCGAGCGAGCAGCCGTGCACGCAGGAAGCGATCGAGCGCACCGGTGCGCGGGCGGTTCAAGTCGGCGGCGACGGAATTCATGCGGAACCTCGTAGACGTTGAGGATGGTCGTAGACCGGCGTGTGCTTCAGCCACAGACGCAGCGCCTGCCAATAAATTGCCCCGATCACCTGGGTGCTCATCAGAGGAAATCGCCACAGCACACGGGCGAGGCTCGCGCCCGTCAGCGCGCGTCGGGTCAGATCGAGGTCGGCCTCGAGTTCGCGCGCGCCGCTGCGCTGTACCGACATGTGCACGCGCAGTCGCTCTGCCGGTGCGCTGAAGCGCCACTGGTAGGTGCGCTCGAGTGGCAGGAACGGCGAGACGTGAAAAGTCTTGTCGAACTCCCAGCACCAGTGGCGGCCTCGGCGCTGCGCCTGGGAGAGCGGCAGGACGTAGGCGTGACGCTCCTTCCACGGCGTGTTGGTGATCTCGGCAACGATCGCTGCGAGCTCCCCGCCCACCTCATGGCAGTAATAGAAGCTCACGGGGTTGAAGATGTAGCCGCCATAGCGCAGATGAGCCAGCAGTCGCACCGGTCCGGCCGGTCGCGTGCCGGTGTGTTGTGCGACCAGCGTGCGGGCCGCTTCGGCGAGCGGCAGCGAGGTCGGTCCAAGGTAATCGGTGCGGCGAAACTCAGCGAGATTGCGCCGCTCGAGCGACCACAGCCACCGGGTGGCGAATACCTGTTCGAGCTCATCGAGATCGAGCAACAGCTGCGTAATGCGGTAGCCGAACGCGTGCCGTCGCGGCTCGAGGCGCCAGTGGCGCACGACACCCTCGTACACCGCACTGTTCAGTGTGTGCGCAACGCTCATGCCGCGTCCTTGCGCGATGCTCCGCAGTCCGGGCTTGCATCCAGGGCGTCGACCACGGCGTGGGCGCTGCGCATGCCGTCTTCGTGAAAGCCCCAGCCCCAGTAGGCGCCGGCGAACCACGTGCGGTTGACGCCTTGGATCTCGGTGCGCCGGCGCTGTGCCGCGACTGCCGCATGGGTGTGAACCGGATGCGCATAGCGGATGCTGCGCAGCACCTTGGCCGGATCGATCGCTGCGCTGCGATTGAGTGTGACGATGAGCGGCTGCGGTGCGTTGAGTCCCTGCAGCAGGTTCATGCAATAGCTCACCGTGCAGGGTGCGTCCGGCTCGCGTGGCACGTGCGCGTTCCATGCCGCCCAGGCCTTGGGATTGCGCGGCAGGAGTGAGGCGTCGGTGTGCAGGACCGCCTCGTTCGGCTGATACGCGATCGCACCCAGGACGGTTCGCTCGGCGGGACTTGCATCCGCCAGCAGCGCCAAAGCCTGATCGCTGTGACAGGCGAGTACGACCTGGTCGAAGCGCTCGGTACCTGCGGTGTGGGTCACGCTGACCCCATGGGCATCGCGGCGTACGCTCTGCACCGGGCAGGCGAGCCGCTCCTGCACGCGCCAGCGCGCCCGCAGCGCCCGCACGTAGCTGGCCGATCCACCACAAACCACGCGCCATTCCGGGCGGCCGCGCACCGAGAGCATCTGGTGGTTGGCCATGAACTGCACCAGATAGCGGGCGGGAAACGACAGGATGCAACTCGGCGGTGAGGACCACAGTGCCGAAGCCATGGGTACGAGATGATCGTCGCGAAAGGCCGCGCCGTAGCGGCCCGCGGCCAGATACTCCGCGAGCGTCGGGCCCGGCTCCTCCGCCTCGAGCAGCGCCGGCGCCTCGCGGTAAAAGCGCAGCAGATCGCGCACCATGCCGAGGAAACGCGGCGAGAACAGGTTGCGCCGCTGGCAGAACAGCGTATCGACCCGGGTGGCGTTGTACTCGAGCCCGCTCGCCTCGTTGCGCACGGAGAAGCTCATGGTGGTCGGCTGCGAGGCCACCTGCAGCTCATCGAGCAGCGCGCTGAACAGCGGGTAATGCCGGGGGCTGAATACGATGAATCCGGAGTCGACCGCGTACTGGCGGCCGGCCAGGGTGATCTGGTGGGTGTGGGTGTGCCCGCCGAAGTACGCATTCGCCTCGTACAGCGTGACCTCGTGTCGCGCTGAGAGCCGCCAGCTCGAGGCGAGCCCGGCGATGCCTGCGCCGATGACTGCGATCCGCATGGCCTCAGCGCTCCGCGGATTCGAGCACGTGCGCGGGCAGTCGTTTCAGCCCGCTGATCAGGCCGAGGCGCTCGAGCAGCCGCAGCCCATACCAGGTGAGATCGATCTCCCACCACAGGAACCCCTGGCGGGCAGTGGCCGGGTAGCGATGGTGATTGTTGTGCCAGCCTTCCCCGAAGGTCAGCAGCGCCAGCAGCCAATTGTTGCGGCTGTCATCGGGGGTGAGGAAGCGGCGCGAGCCCCAGCGGTGGCCGAGCGAGTTGATGGTGACGGTGGCGTGAAACAGCACCACCGTCGAGACGAAAAAGCCCCAGACCAGAAGCTGCGGACCATCGGTGCCGAGCTGCGGGGCGAAACGCTGAAGCGCTGCGCCGAGCGCGTACAGCACGAGCGCGAGCGACACGGGCACTGCGATGTCGAAGCGGTCGAGCCAGCACAGTTCAGGATATCGGGCGAGATCGGCAACGCGCTTCAGATCGGTGTCGAAGGCGCCTCGGGTGAGGAACCAACCCATGTGGCTCCAGAGAAAGCCATGCACACGGGGCGAGTGCGGATCACCCGCCGTGTCGGCGCTGCGGTGATGATTGCGATGGTGCGCGGCCCACCACAGTGGGCCGCGCTGCACACAGGCGGCGCCAATCAGCGCAAACAGCAACTGCACCCCGCGCGAGGCGCGAAATGCGCGATGCGAAAAGCCGCGATGATAAAAACCGGTGATGGCGAACATGCGCACCGCATAGAGCACGCCGGCCACGAGCAGTGCCGTCGGCGAGAAGCCGCACCACAGGGCCCCGAGGCATCCCAGATGCAGCAGGATGAAGGGCACCGCGCGCAGCCAATCGATGCGATCGGCGCGGCTCGGATCGAGCGGGTTGCCGCTCTGGCGGGTGTCGAACCAGCGGCGCAGCGTTTCCCGGCGCGACGGACGGGCCGAGCCGGCGGGAACGGGGGCAGGTACGGGATACACGCTCATCGTCGGGCACCAGTGGGGACTCTGGTGCGCTATACGGAGCGGCACAGCATTTGGATGCACGCCGCACCCGACGCGCAGCGCTTCGGGGGGCTCCCCGGGGATGAGGAGGGCTCAGACCGGCCGTTGCAACGAGGCGCGCAGGCGCAGAGCCGCTGCCGCAGGACCGGCGGCGGCGGGCGCTGCGCCGATGGCACCGGCGGCGATTACCGGCCCGGTGGGTGCTCCGGTGGGCGATCCACCGTGCGGCTCGATCGAGACCGCAAGGCGCGCGGTGGGCCCGAGGCGTGCGACCAGAGTGGCGCTGAGTCGCAGCGTGATCGGTGCCTGGGTCGAGATCAGGCCGACTGCAATCGGTCGTCCGCCCTGGGGAATGAGCCACAGCTCGGGTGTGCGGTTCGGCTGCACCGGCAACGGCGTGGCCGGCACCACGATCATGCGCGCCTTGCCAATGTCCATCGTCGCGGTCCACCCCACCTGGCCATCGTTCTCGGTGATGGTGGCCGCCATGTAGGGGATGGCCGGCGTGGGAGGGCGGCGCACGAGCAGGAACACCAGGGCGGCGCAGGCCGCCGCGAGCAACGCCCCGCTGCCGAGCGTCAGCCAGTGCCACAGCGGCAGATTGTCCCAGAGCCGCATGCGGCGATCCGGATCCGGTCCGTCGAATTCGAGGCGCGTACGGATGCGTTGCCAGAGTCGGGGCGGGGGGGGCTCGGGCGCGATCGCCTCGGCGAGCGGTGCGAGCCGCCGTCCCCACTCCGCGACGGCGCTCGCCGCCGCGGCGCCGTCAGCCAGCTCCTGCTCGACGGCGGCGCGTGCATCGGCATCGAGCACCCCGAGCACGTACTCGGCGTAGCGCAGATCGCTAGCGTCCTCGTTGAGCGGCGTATTCATGTCTCGAGGCAGGTGCGCAATTGCAGAAGGGCCCTACGGATCCAGCTTTTCATCGTGGCGAGCGGCACTTCGCACCGCATTGCCAATTCCTTATACGTAGCACCGCTGAAGAAGGCTTCACGCACCGAGCGGCTGTATTTTGAATCCAGCTGGCCAAGGCAACGCTCGAGCCGTCGGTAATCCTCGCTCGCCTCGGCCTCGCCGGCCGGTCCGCGGCTCTCATCGGGTAGCTGCTCAAGGCCGAGCGGATCGCTGTGGGTGTCCTCGCGCCGCTGGCGCAGCCGGTCTATGGCCCGGTTGCGCACCAGGGTCGTCAGCCAGGTGTTGGCGCTTGCGAGGGTGGCGTCATAGCCGTCCGCACGGCGCCAGATGGAGATGAAGGCTTCCTGGAGCACTTCCTCGGCCTCGCCGCGATCGCGCAACATCCGCACGCACAGGCCAAACAGCCGCGGGGAGGTCAGCTCGTAGAGCCGGGCGAATGCCGCGCGGTCGCGCATCGCGGTGCGGGAGAGCAGTCGCTCGAGCGTCTCGGTCTCGGTGGACGTGTCGTTCATCAACTGACCGCGCCAAAGTGCCTGTCATGGGGGACGGAGCCGCGGCAAACCATGGCGCTGCGCATTCGAGGGGCCCGTCCAGGTGTGAGGATTGTCATTGAAAATACCGTCCCGTTCAAGCACACCGTCCAGCCCGTGGCTGCGCCCGATCCGCAAGTCGGTACTTGCCGCAGCGGGGGGCGTATCGGTCGCCATTCCCGCGCCTGTGCGCCTGTACTAATCTGCACGGGCCATGACAAAGCGCAACGCAGTTTCAGTGCGCAGCCAAGGCGTAACGGCGCGCACCGTCTGGTGCGTTCGGGATGCGCTCCTCGCCCAGTTCGATCCGGCCGCAGAGTCCGACCCCGCGCGCGCTGTCTGCTCGCGCGGTGCGCAGGCCGCGGCGGCCGCACTCACAGAGGGTGGAAACGATGATTAACGGAACCGTTGTTGACCTGTCCCGCATCCAGTTCGCAGCGACCGCGCTGTATCACTTTCTGTTCGTGCCCCTGACGCTCGGGCTGAGCTTTCTGCTTGCGGCCATGGAGACCGTCTACGTCACCACCGGCAAGCCGATCTACAAGCAGATGGCGATGTTCTGGAGCCGGTTGTTCATGATCAACTTCGCGCTCGGCGTTGCGACCGGGCTCACCATGGAGTTTCAGTTCGGCACGAACTGGTCGTTTTATTCGAGCTTCGTCGGGGACATCTTCGGCGCACCGCTCGCGATCGAGGGCCTCATGGCCTTCTTCATGGAGTCGACCTTCATCGGATTGATGGTGTTCGGCTGGCAACGTCTGTCCAAGGGACAACACCTGGCGGTCACCTGGCTGGTGGCGCTCGGCTCGAACCTCTCGGCGCTGTGGATCCTGGTCGCGAACGGCTTCATGCAGAATCCTCGGGGCGCAGCCTTCGATCCGATCACGATGCGGATGCATCTGACCAGCTTTCAGCAGCTGATTTTCAGTCCCGATGCGCAGTCGAAGTTCGTCCATACCAGCATCGCCGGTTATGTGACCGGCGCGGCGTTCGTCGCCGGGGTGAGTGCGTTTTACATGCTGCGTAAGCGGCATATGGACCTCGCCAAGCGTTCCTTTCGCATCGCCGTGCTGTTTGGCGTGCTCGCCACGATCGGCGTGGTGACGCTCGGCGATGCGCTCGGGTTCGTGGACGCCAAGGCGCAGCCGACCAAGCTTGCTGCCATGGAAGGGCTGTGGCGCAGCGAACCGGCGCCCATGCCGTTTAATGTCATCGCCATCCCGGAGCAGGCCGAGCAGCGCAATCTCGATGCGGTGCAGGTACCGGCGGTGCTCTCGCTGCTGGTCACCCACTCGCTCACCGGCACGGTCCCGGCCATCGATACGCTCGAGAAGCGCGCGGAACGGAGAATCGAGAACGGCATTCCGGCGGTCGAGGCGCTGAAGGCGCTTTCGCACGATCCGCAGGACGCCAGTGCCATGGCGCAGTTTGATGCGCACAAGGCCGACCTCGGTTACGGCTTTCTGGTGCAGCGCTATGCGCCGCGACTCACTCAGGTCACGCCGGCGGAGATCCAGAGGGCTGCGAAGGACACAATCCCACCCGTCGCAGCGGTGTTCTGGTCGTTCCGGGTGATGGTGGGCCTGGGGCTGCTGATGCTCGCGTTCTTCGTGCTCGCCACGCTTTACTCGCTGCGCGACCGGATTCAGAAGAAGACCTGGATACTCAAGGTCGCCGTCTGGATGATTCCGGTGCCGTTCCTTGCCGATGAGGCCGGCTGGCTGGTCGCCGAACTCGGCCGCCAGCCATGGACGGTGTACGGTGTGCTGCCGACGTGGATGAGTGCCTCGACGCACAGTGTCGGGTACATGGCGTTCTCGCTGATCGGCTTCGTCGCCTTGTATTCGATCTTCATTGCCGTCGAGATGTACCTGATGGTCCGCGCCATCAGACTCGGTCCGCCGGAGCATGGCGGGGGAGGCGCAGAGCATTCGCGTCCGACGCTCGCGCCGCGGCCGGTCCCGGCTGCGCCCTACGGCACCAAACTGGAGGGTTGAGTCATGAATACCTTTGCAACCGCGCAAGTCATCTGGTGGCTGCTGCTCGGCGTGCTGCTCATCGGCCTTGCGGTCATGGTCGGCATGGACATGGGCGTCGGGGCGATTCTGCGCTACGTGGGACGCACCGATGTGGAGCGGCGCGTGGCGCTGAACATCATCGGTCCGCATTGGGACGGCAATCAGGTGTGGTTCATCCTTGGCGGTGGAGCGATCTTCGCGGCCTTTCCGCTCATCTACGCCACGGCGTTCTCCGGCTTTTACGTGGTGATGCTGCTGCTGCTGTGGACGATGATCATGCGGCCGATCGGATTCGAATACCGCAGCCGTATCGACAACCCGGCCTGGCGTAACGTGTGGGACTGGGCGCTCGTGGTGAGCGGGGCGGTGCCGATGATCATCTTCGGTGCGGCCTTCGGCAATTTGTTTCACGGCGTGCCGTTTCATTTCGACTGGGACATGACCTCCTATTACACGGGCAGCTTTCTCGCGCTGCTGAACCCGTTTGCCGTGATGGCCGGCGTGCTGTCGCTGTCGCTGTCGGCCATGATGGGTTCGCTGACCGTCATGAACGGTGCCGAGGGCGCGCTGTTTCAGCGTGCGCGCGCTCTGGCACAGGTCGCGGGACTGGTGGCCATGGCGCTGTTCGCGATGGGCGGGTTCTGGGTGCATGCGCTGCCCGGCTACCAGCTGCTCAGCGTGCCCGGACTCGGCGTGCCGCAGACCCCGCTGCAGCAGACCGTGGGCGTTGGTGGCACCTGGTTGCAGAACTTCGGCGCACATCCGCTCCTGTGGCTCGTGCCTCTGCTCGGCTTCGCGGGCATGCTGGGGGCGGTGCTTGCGGCCCGGGCCGCACGCTCGCATCTGGGCTGGTGGCTCGGTGCCGGCGCATGGATCGGCGTGATCGGCAGTGCCGGGGCGGCGCTGTTCCCCTTCATGTTGCCCTCGAGCAGCGATCCGTCGATGAGCCTTACCGTGTGGAATTCTAGCTCGAGCGAGCTGACGCTATTGTGGATGATCGGGTTCGCGGCGGTGTTCGTGCCGCTGATCCTCTGGTACACCAGTTGGGCATTCTGGGTGATGCGCGGCAAGGTGAGCGAGGAGAGGGTGGTCAACGACGAACACGCTTATTGAGGGCACGAAGATGCGCAGCTTTCTCTACTTCATCCTGTTTTTGCTCCTGGCCATCATCGTCACCGTGCTTGCGGCGATCCTCGGCAACGAGGGGGCCTGGTACTTCGCATGGCTCATCGGCACCACCATGATCGTGCTGGTGAGCGCCGCCGGCGGTGCGATGCTCGATGCCCACGAGGAGCACCTCGACCAGATGCACTCGGATGAGCAGCGTCCCCAGAGCTGAGCGGACCCGAGTTGGTGTCTGAGGCGGCGGCGGACGCCCCATCGCCCGGCAACCGCGCCGCCGCACAGTGGCTGCACAGACAGGCCCGCGGGATCCGCGGACCGCTGGTGCGCACCGCGCTGCTCGCTGCTTTGCTGGCGTGCGCTCTGCTCGGGCAGGCGTGGGTGCTCGCGGCGCTCCTGGCCGCCGGGGTGTTCGAGCAGGCCCCATTGCGCCAGCTGTGGCCGCTGGGGCTGCTGCTGCTGCTCCTGGCCCTGCTGCGCTTCGTGCTGGCCGTGGGTGCACGCCAGGCCGCATTTCGGGGTGCTCAACGCCTGGCGCAGACGCTGCGCTCCCGACTGCTGCGCGGCGCCCAGGCTCTCGGCCCCTATGGCCTGCGTGCGCAGTCGAGCGGGGATCTGATCACCCGGCTGGTCGACGGCATCGAGGCCATTCTCGCCTACTTCGCGCGCTACCTGCCGCAGATGTTGGCTGCGGTTCTCGTGCCGTGCGTGCTCGTGCTGGCCATCCTGCCGGTCGACTGGCTCTCGGGGCTCGTCCTGCTGCTGACCGCCCCACTCATCCCGCTATTCATGGTGCTCGTCGGCAGGGCCGCCGCCCGCGCGAGCGAGCGCCGCTACGCGCAATTGACGCGGCTCGGCGCCGCATTCATCGAGGCGCTCGGCGGTCTGCTCACGTTGCGCCAGCTCGGGGCTGCCGAGCGGTTTGCCGCGCACCTGGAGGCCGAGAGCGAGACGTATCGAACGCTGACGATGCAGGTGCTGCGCGTGGCGTTTCTCTCCGCCCTCGTGCTCGAGTTCTTCGCGATGGTGAGCATCGCCATCGTCGCGGTGTTGATTGGCTTTCGGCTGCTGTGGGGAGAGTTGCCGCTACGGGCCGGGTTGTTCGTGCTGCTGCTGGCACCGGAGTTCTATCTGCCGCTGCGCGCGCTGGGGGCATTGCGCCACACGCGGATGGATGCCCTGGCCGCAGCCGAGCATCTGGCAGCATTTGACGCCGGTGCGTCTGCGCCCGCCATACCCCTCAGCGGCGCCGCCGCGGTGCGCGGCAGTCCATCCCCACAGATTCAGCTGCAGCGCGTCACGTACCGCCATCCGGGCCGCGAGGTCGGCATTCGCGACTGCGATCTGGTGATCAGACCCGGTCAGGTGACGGCGCTCGTTGGGACGAGCGGCTGCGGCAAGAGCACGCTGCTCAGTCTCCTGCTCGGCTTCGCGGCACCCGAGCAGGGCCGCATCCTGATCGATGGGCTCGAGCTGGCCCGACTCGATCCGGCGCAGTGGCGCGAGTGTGTGGCCTGGGTGCCGCAACAGACCCACATCTTCGAGGGCACGGTGCGCGAGAATCTGCTGCTTGCCGCGGCGCGCGCCGATGCAGCTGCGCTCGATCGGGCGGTCGAGGCCAGCGGCTTTGCCGAGGTGCTGGCGAGATTGCCGAGCGGGTGGGAAACGGTACTCGGTGAGCGCGGGCTGGGACTGTCGGGCGGTGAGCTGCAGCGTCTGGCGCTGGCGCGCGCGCTGCTGCGCGAGCGAGCCCGGGTGTGGCTGCTCGATGAGCCGACGGCGCACCTCGATGGCGCGGGCGCCCGCTCGATCGAGGCACTGATCCGCGCCGCGGCGGTCAATCGCACCGTGCTGCTCGCCGTGCACCGATTGGGCGCGGCGCGCGCGGCCGACTGGCTCGTCGTGCTGCGCGAGGGGCGGATCGTCGAGCAAGGCACGCCGCTCGAGCTTGAACGTGCCGGTGGTGCATACCGCGCACTGCTGCAGGCGGAGCAGTCATGAGGGCGAGCCTGCCGCCGATGTTGCGTCGGCTGCTCGCGGTGTCGTATCCCGAGCGGCGTTGGATGCTCGGCGGCGCCGCGCTCGCGCTGCTCGCCGCACTGGCGGCCGTCGGTCTGATGAGTGTGTCCGGGTGGTTCATCGCGGCCATGGCTCTGGCCGGAGCGGGGGGGCTTGCGATCAACTACTACACGCCGGCGGCTGCGATCCGCCTGTTCGCGATCTTGCGCAGCGGCGGTCGCTACGGGGAGCGTGTGGTCACACACGAGGCCACGTTACGGGGACTGTCGCGGTTGCGCGTGTGGTTGTTCCGTCGGCTGATTCCACTTGCGCCGGCGCGGCTCGCGGCGCTGCGCAGCGGCGAGCTGTTCGCGCGACTGCGTGCCGATGTCGATGCGTTGGAGCACTTTTATCTCGCCGTGATGGTTCCTGCCGCCGTGGCCTTGCTGAGCGTCGCTCTCGCCATTGCGCTGTGCCTGGTGGTTCTGCCTGCCGCCGCGGGCATACTGCTCATCGGCGCATTGCTGGCCGGGGTGTTGGCGCCGCTTTGGCTGCAGCGCCGAGCGGCGCCGGATGCGGCACTGGCGGTGCGCGAGAGCGCCGAGTTGCGCGGTCAGCTGCTCGATGCGCTGCGCGGGCACGCGGAGTTGCTCGCCTGGGGCGCGGTCGAGACGCACAGCGCCCGCATCAATGCGCTGGCGGCGCGCCTGGATGCGCGACGAACTCATCTCGAGGTGCACGAGGCGCTCGGTGGTGCAGTGGTCGGATTGTGCGCGCAGCTGACGCTGCTCGCGGTGCTGGTGTTGGCTCTCGCGGCCGTACATCGTGACCGGCTGTCCCCGCCGCTTCTGGTCCTGCTCGCGCTGCTGGTGCTCGCGTCCTTCGAGCTCATCGGTCCGCTGTCCGAGGCGTTGACCAAATGGTCTGCGACCATGGCCTCGTGCGAGCGCGTGTTTACCCTCGCCGACACCGAGCCGCCGTTCAGGGAGCCGCCGGTCTCGGCCCCGGTGCCGCCTCGGCCCGCCATCGTGTTCGAGAACGTCTGGTTGCGCTACGACCCCAACGCACCGTGGGCGCTGCAGAATCTCAATCTGACGCTGGCGCCGGGTGCCAGGGTGGCGGTGGTGGGCGCCTCGGGCGCTGGCAAGAGCTCCGTGCTGGGCGCTTTGTTGAAACTATACCCGCTTGAGCGCGGACGCGTGCTCTTCGGTGATCAGCCGCTCGAGGCGCTGCAGGGGGACGTGCTCAGACGGCATGTTGCGGTGATCGCCCAACAGACCGTCCTGTTCAATCAGTCGCTGCTCGAGAACCTGTTGCTGGCGGCTCCGCAAGCCGATGCGGGCCGGATCGAGCGAGCGGTCAGCCTGGCGCAGCTGGATGCATTCGTCGGCTTACTGCCGCAGGGTTACGACACGGTGCTCGGTGAGGCGGGCGCACTGGTCTCCGGGGGCGAAGCGCGGCGGATCGCCATCGCCCGCGCGCTGTTGCAGGACGCCCCGGTGCTGGTGCTCGATGAGCCGACCGAGGGGTTGGATGCGCGCACGGCCCGCGAGCTGTATGTCGCCCTCGCGGCCGCCGCGCGGGGGCGCACGTTGTTGCTGATCACGCACCGGTTGAGTGGGCTCGCCCAGCTGGTCGATGAGGTGCTCGTGATGAGAGCGGGCGTCCTGTGCGCGCGATTGAGCGTCGAGGAGTATCTGCGCGGGCAGAGCAACGCTTGAGACAGGCGGCGGCGGTCGGGCTGGAATATGTCGCCAACGGCATTGGCGCGGACAAAATCAAGGAGTAAATTCACAAAATTAGAAGCTCGGACGCCTCCGTGGCGCCACCCCGGGACTTCGCGCTTACCACGGGGCCCGCGGCGCACGGCCGGCCCAGGAGACACAGAATGAGAAAAACGCTGGGCACGATGCTGCTGACGCTGTTGCTGGGATGGGCCGGAGCGGCCACGGCTGCAGGCTTCACCTTCGGTCAATGGCGGGTCTCGAGCACCGCCGATGGACACTTTTCCTACGCTGCCACGGTCAATCGTCGGGGTGAGGTATTTGGCGAGTTCTGCGCCTTCAAATCCGGCTCCTGCCACTGGCTGCTGGCCGTGCACACGCCGTGCCGCTTCGGCGACGTCTACCCCGTGCTCGCCAATTCCGCCGCCGGCGCCACGCCGATCGCGATTTTCTGCATCGGGGCGATCGGCCGGCACACTTATGGCATGGCGCTGATGAACACTCGCAAGCTTGAGGCGAGCATCGCGAACGCTCAGCGGGTGGGATTCGCCGTGCCGCTCGGCGAGGGCCGATTCGCGTTTGCGCACTTTGCGCTCCTCGGGCGTCTGCAGGCAATGGCGCTGCTACAGCGCTCGTTCTCGGCTCAGGTCGAGCAGCGGCGGCGGATCCGTTCCCGCGAAACCCGCCTCTGAGCCCGCGGCGCCCGCCGCGGGCGGGCGTCCCATCGCCCTCGGTCATCCGCTAGGCGCGCCGGGGGCGAGCGGGCGGCCGGGGGATGTGGTTAAAATAGTAGCCTATACCCTTGCGGATGCGCATCGCGCTCCGGGCGGCACCGGGTGGTGTCTCCGGAGCGCGCGCGCGTGCCCGCCCGAGGACACAGGAGAATGGGTGTCGTGGATAAACGCGTGATGTGGCGACGGATGGTCATCGTGGTGCTGGCGATGGCGCTCGTATTGGGCGGGGTGGTTGCCTGGAATGCCGTCAAGGCGCACTTCATTCGCAAGTTCATGGCGATGAACGCCGCGCAGCCGCAGACGGTGAGCACCGTGACGGCGCGCTATTCACAGTGGCAGCCGCAGATGCGCGCGGTCGGGAGCCTGCGTGCGGTGCACGGGGTCGAGGTGACCACGCAGCTTGCCGGCATGGTGCAGAGCATCGATTTCCGCTCCGGTGAGAGCGTGCGCGCCGGGCAGGTGCTGGTGCAGCTCAATGCGGCTCCGGATATTGCCCAGCTGCACGCGCTGCAGGCCGCCGCGCACTATGCGTCCCTCACCTACCAGCGCGACGTGCTGCAGTACAAGGCGCAGGCGATTGGCAAGGCGACGCTCGACGCCGCCACGGCGAACTGGAAGAGCGCCGAGGCACAGAAGCGGGCCCAGGCAGCCCTGGTTGCCGAGAAGACCGTACGCGCACCATTCAACGGCCGGCTCGGCATCACGACGGTCAATCCCGGGCAGTATCTGCAACCCGGCACGGCAATCGTCAGCCTGGAGTCGCTGGATCCGATCTTCGTGGATTTCCATCTGCCCCAGGGCGATCTGTCGCGCATCCACATCGGGGAGTCCACGCGCGTCACCGCCGGTGCGTTTGCGGGCCAAACCTTCACCGGGCGGGTGACCTCCATCGATCCTCTGGTCGATCCCTCGACGCGCAATTTCGAGGTTGAGGCGACCATCCAAAATCCGCAACGGCTGCTGCGTCCGGGCATGTTCGTGAACACCGAAGTTGACGCGGGCCACAAGCGCAACTATCTCACCCTGCCGCAGACGGCGATCACCTACAACCCATACGGCGACACGGTATTTGTGGTGCATCCGGCGGCAGGTCCCAAGGCGCACCCGACGGTCGAGCAGGTGTTCGTGACCCTCGGCCCGACGCGCGGCGATCAGGTCGCAGTGCTGAAGGGCATTCGCGTCGGCGATGTGATTGTGAGCAGCGGGCAGCTGAAGCTGAAGAACGGCTCTGCCGTGCTCATCAACAACAGCGTGCAGCCGCTCGACGAGGCGAACCCTTCGCCGCAGGAACACTGAGGCAGCTGGCGTGAAGTTCACTGAAATCTTCATCCGCCGGCCGGTGTTGTCGGCGGTCGTCAGCCTGCTGATGCTGGTGCTGGGTCTGCGTGCAATCTTCCAGCTGCCGGTTACCCAGTATCCGAAGACCGAGAGCGCGGTCATCACCGTCACCACCTATTACTACGGTGCGGACGCGAACACCGTCGCCGGGTTCATCACCCAGCCGCTCGAGGCGGCCATCGCCCAGGCCCAGGGCATCGATTACATGTCCTCCTCCTCGAGCACGGGCAGCTCGGTGATCACGGCGGTGCTGCGGCTCAATTACAACGCCAACCACGCCCTCACTGAGATCAGTGCCCAGGTCAATGCGGTGCGCAACCAGTTGCCGCCGCAGGCCCAGCTGCCGGTGATCAAGCTGTCCAAGAACCAGACGACCGACACCATGTATGTCGGGTATTTCAGCAAGGTGCTGCCGACCAACGCGCTGACGGACTTTCTGTTGCGCGTGGTGCAGCCGCAGCTGAACGCCATACCCGGAGTGCAGTTCGCCGAGATCAACGGCGGACGTACGTTCGCGCTGCGCGCCTGGCTCGATCCGCAGCGCATGTCCGCACACGGAGTCACGGCCGGCGATGTCTACCAGGCCCTGGCCGCCAATAACTACCTGTCGGCCGCTGGCCAGACGCGCGGGCAAATGGTGAGCGTCAAGCTCTCCGCCACGACCAATCCGAACAGCCTGCGCGAGTTCCGCAACCTGGTGATCCGCGACCAGAACGGCGCCATCGTGCGGCTGAAGGACGTCGCCACCGTGGTGCTCGGTGCCCAGAATTACAACTCGGCGGTGCGCTTCAGCGGGCGTCCCGGGGTGTTCATCGGCATCCAGGCGGCACCGAACGCGAGCGTGCTCACCGTCGCGAGCAAGGTGCGCGCTGCCCTGCCGGTCATCGCCCGGCAGTTGCCTCACGGCATCACCCAGAAAATCGTCTTCGACGGCACGACGTTCATCTATGCATCCATCATTGATGTGGTGCGCACGTTGGTCGAAACGCTGCTGATCGTCACGGCGGTCATCTTCCTGTTTCTCGGTAGTCCGCGCGCCGCGGCGGTGCCGGCGCTGGCCATGCCGCTGTCCATCGTGGGCGCCTTCATCTTCATGCTGGCGCTCGGTTATTCTATCAACCTGCTGACGCTGCTCGCGCTGGTGCTGGCGATCGGGCTGGTGGTCGATGATGCGATCATCGTGGTGGAGAACATCGATCGGCACATGAAGGAAGGCCGACCTCCGCTTGATGCGGCGATCCTGGGCGCGCACGAGCTGAACGGGCCCATCATCGCCATGACCGTGGTGCTGGTGGCCGCCTATGCGCCAATCGCCTTTCAGACCGGACTGACCGGGGCGCTGTTCACGCAGTTCGCCTTCACCCTGGTCGGCGCCGTGACCTGCTCGGCGATCATCGCCCTCACGCTCTCCCCGATGCTGAGCTCGCGCATCTTCCGCAGTGAACAGGAGGACGGCCGCTTTACGCATCTGCTCGATCGTGCATTCAACCGGCTGCGTTCGGGCTATCGGCGCGTGCTGTCAAGCTGGCTGGCGACCTGGCCGACGCTGATCGTTCTGGGTTTGATTCTGCTCGGCAGCGTGTTCTATCTGTTCAGCACCTCCAAGACGCAGCTCGCCCCGCAGGAGGATCAGGGCGTGGTGCTCTACCAGTTGATCGGGCCGCCGGACGCGACGCTGCAGCAGATGCAGGTGTACGCGCAGCAGATCTTCAAGGCCGCCGACACCCTGCCGGAGTACCGCCAGGCGTTTCAGCTGATTGGCGCTCCGTCGGTCAACCAGGGGTTCGGCGGCATTCTGCTCAAGCCGTGGGATGAGCGCACGCGCACCGCGACCCAGCTGCAGCAGTTGCTGCAGAAGCGCTGGAATCGCATCGCCGGGGCACACGTGGCGGCATTCCAGTTTCCCTCGCTGCCCGGGGCGAGCGGCCTGCCCCTGCAGTTCGTGATCACCACCGCGCAGCCCGTGCCCAACCTGTACGCGGTTTCGCAGAAAGTGCTCGCGGCGGCACGCGCGAGTGGGCTGTTCTTCTTCGTCGATTCCGATCTGAAGATCGACCAGCCGCAGGACAAGATCGTGGTCGACCCCGATAAGGTCGCCGACCTCGGTCTCACCCAGCAGCAAGTCGCCAGCACGCTCGGTGCGGCGCTCGGCGGTGGATACGTCAATTACTTCGAGCTCGGCGGACGATCCTACGAGGTGATTCCCCAGGTGCTGCAGAAGTACCGGCTAAATCCGCATCAAGTGCTCGACTACCATCTGCGGACCGCGAGCGGGGCGATCGTGCGGCTCGCAACCGTGGCACATCTGCGGCGGGAAGTCGTGCCGGAGTCGATCAATCACTTTCAGCGATTGAATTCGGCCACCATCGCCGGTGCGCCGGCGGTGCCGCAGGGCGAGGCATTGGCGTTTCTGCGCCACGTGCTGCAGAAAGTCGCCCCGAGCGGCTTCAGCGCGAATTATGCCGGCGAATCCCGCCAGCTCATGAAAGGCTCGAACAGCTTCCTCGCCACCTTCGGGTTTGCGCTGATCATCGTGTTTCTCTCGCTCGCGGCTCTGTTCGAGAGTTTCCGCGATCCGGTGGTCATCCTGGTGTCGGTGCCGGCGGCGCTGTTTGGCGCGTTGCTGTTCATCAATATCGGCGTCACGACGCTCAACATCTACACGCAGGTCGGTCTGGTGACGCTGCTCGGCCTGATCAGCAAACACGGCATTCTCATGGTGCAGTTTGCCAACGATTTGCAACGTGCCGGACGCAGCAAGCTGCAGGCGATCGAAGAGGCCGCCGAGGTGCGTCTGCGCCCGATTCTGATGACCACCGCGGCGATGGTGATGGGTGTGCTGCCGCTGGTGTTCGCCAGCGGTGCCGGCGCGGCTGGGCGGCGCGCAATGGGCATCGTGATCGCGACGGGCCTGTCGATTGGCACGCTGTTCACGCTGTTTATCGTACCGGCGGTCTATCTGCTGCTCGCTGCGGACCACGAACACGAGCGCGAGCAGTCGGCGGCCATGCAGCCCGCTGCCGAGTAGGCCGGCCGCGAGCGGAATTTGATCCGCATCAAACCCGTCCGCATGCGCTGCGCTAACGTGCGTGCGGATGGCATTTCACGATTTGCGCAGTTTTCTCGCGCACCTGGACGAGCGCGGCGACTTGCGCCGCGTTTCTGTTGCGGTCAACCCCGAGCTCGAGAGCACGTCGTTTTGTCTGCGCGCCCTGCAGCGCGAGGGTCCGGCGCTGCTGTTCGAACGACCGAGCGGAGCGCAGCACGCCCTTCTCGGTAATCTGTTCGGCCACGCGCGGCGCATCGAGGCGGCGCTCGGGCGCGAGCGGGGTGGTTCGATGCGTGAGCTCGGCGAGCTGCTGGCCGCGCTGAAGGAGCCGCACTGGCCGGGCAATGTACGCGAGGCGATCGCGAGCTGGCCGCAGTTCGCGCAGCTGGCGCACGTCGCCCCGCGGCGCGTGGCGCGCGCCGCATTTCAGGAAAACACACTCGGCGGTGGCCAGATCGATCTGTCGCGGTTGCCCATTCAGCGTTGCTGGCCTGAGGATGTCGCGCGGCTGATCACGCTCGGTCTGGTGGTCACGCGCGGGCCGCGCAAGCAGCGGCAGAATGTCGCGATCTATCGCCAACAGGTGATCGGGCGGGACCGGCTGATCATGCGCTGGCTCGCGCACCGGGGGGGAGCGGGCGATTTCGCCGAATGGCAGGCGGATCGTCCGGGCGAGCCGTTTCCGGTGCTGATCGCGATCGGCACAGATCCGGCGACGCTGCTCGCCGCGGCAGCGCCAATCCCCGACACTCTCTCGGAATTTGAATTTGCAGGCCTGCTGCGCGGGGAGCGCAGCAACGTCGTGCGCTGCGAGCTGACCGGGCTCGATGCCCCGGCAGGTGCGGAGATCGTCCTGGAGGGCTTTATCCAGCCGGGCGATACGGCCGCAGAGGGTCCGTTCGGCGATCACACGGGATACTACAACTCGCAGGCCGCTTTCCCGGTGCTCACGCTCGAGCGGATGCACCTGCGTGACGGGGCGATCTATCAGGGCAGCTACATGGGACGCTCGCCCCATGACGAGCCGTCGGTGATGGCGGTGGCGCTCAACGACGTTTTTGTGCCGATCCTGCGCCGAGTCTTTCCCGAAATCGTCGATTTCTACCTGCCCCCGGAGGCGTGCTCGTACCGCTTGGCCGTGGTCAGTATCCGCAAGCGCTATCCCGGCCATGCGCGCCGCATCATGATGGCGGTGTGGTCGTATCTGCGCCAGTTCACCTATACGAAATTCGTGATCATTACCGACGAGGACATCGACGTGCGCAACTGGCAGGAGGTGATCTGGGCGGTCGCGACGCGCGTCGATCCGGCGCGCGATTCGATGCTGGTCGAGAACACCCCGATCGACTACCTCGACTTCGCGAGTCCGGCGAGCGGTCTCGGCTCGAAACTCGGCCTCGATGCGACCAACAAGTGGCCCGGGGAGACCAGCCGCGACTGGGGCCGCCCGATCCGGCTCGATGCGGCTGTCGAACGGCGCGTCGATGCGTTGTGGCGGGAGTGCATGGATCATGGATGAGCGCGGCCCCATCGAGTTGGTCTGCCCTGCGGGCAGTCTGCCGGCCCTGCACGCTGCGGTCGACAACGGCGCCGATGCGGTGTATCTGGGCTTTCGCGACGGGCTGAATGCGCGCAACTTCCCGGGGCTGAACTTCACGGCTGCCGATGCGCGCAGCGGCATCGAGTATGCCCACGGGCGGGGAGTGCGGGTGTTCGTCGCACTGAATGTCTATCCGCGACCGAAGCGCTGGGCGGCGGCCACCGCCGCGGTGGATGCGGCGGTCGAGGCCGGCGCCGATGCGCTGATACTCGCCGATGCGGGGCTGCTCGGCTACGCTGCGCAGACGTATCCCCAGGTCAACCGCCACCTGTCGGTTCAGGCCTCGGCGAGCAATTGGTGTGCGCTGGAATTCTATCGGCAGCACTTCGGCATCCGCCGCGCCGTGTTGCCGCGCGTACTGTCGGTGGCCCAGGTGCGGCGGGTCATCGAGCGCAGCGGGGTCGAGATCGAGGTGTTCGGCTTCGGCAGCCTGTGCATCATGGTCGAGGGACGTTGCGCGCTCTCGGCGCATGTGACCGGTGAGTCACCGAATACCCACGGAGTGTGCTCCCCAGCGCACGCAGTGCGCTGGCAGGAACTGCCGAGCGGCCGCCAGGTGCGCCTCAGTGGCGTGCTCATCGACGAGTTCGCCCCCGGCGAGGCTGCCGGCTACCCGACTCTGTGCAAGGGTCGCTTCGAGGCAAACGGCTCGATCATGCATGCCCTGGAGGAGCCGACCAGCCTTAATGTGCTCGATATTCTGCCGCAGCTGCTCACGGCCGGCGTGCGTGCTATCAAAGTCGAAGGCCGCCAACGCAGTCCGGCATACGTGGCGCAGGTGACTCGTGCGCTGCGGGCGGCGCTCGATGCATGCCAACGCGATCCGGCGGGCTATCGACCCCTCCTCACGCACGCCGCGGCGCTCGAGCGGCTCACCGAGGGGCGGACCCAGACACTCGGCGCCTACAGCAGGCCATGGCAATGAGAGGCGATGTGCGATGAAACTGTCGGTCGGTCCGCTGTTGTATTATTGGGAGCGTGCGGAGGTATTTGAATTCTACCGCGCGCTCGAGCGTGCGCCGGTCGAGTGCGTCTATCTCGGCGAGGTGGTCTGTGCCAAGCGCAGGGCGCTGAAGCAGTCCGACTGGGCGGCGATTGCCGAGGATCTGGCCGCCGCCGGCAAGGAGGTGATCTTCACTACGCTGGCGCTGATGGAGGCCGAATCGGAGCTGGCGGCGCTGGCGCGGGTCGTGGCCGGCAACGTGACCATCGAGGCGAACGACATGGCTGCCGTGCAGCTTGCCGGGGGCAAACCGTTCGTTGCCGGTCCTCATCTGAATGTCTACAACGGGCAGACGTTGCGGCTGCTCGGTGCGCTCGGTGCCCGTCGTTGGGTGGTGCCGCTCGAGCTCGACACGGCCGCGATCGCCGAGTTGCTGGGCGAACGGCCGCAGGGCATGGAGTGTGAGGTGTTCGCCTACGGGCGCATGCCGCTCGCATTTTCCGCGCGTTGCTTCAGCGCCCGCGTGCGTCGTACCAACAAGGACGACTGTGGATTCGTGTGCGCGGAAGATCGGGACGGACTCACGGTCTATACTCGCGAGCGCAAGCCGCTGTTCGCGCTGAACGGCGTGCAGACCCAATCGGCGCAGGTGCGCAATCTCATCGGCTGCGTGAGCGAGCTTGAAGCTGCCGGCGTCGGGATGCTGCGCCTCTCGCCGCATTCCAATGCCGCAGCACCGTTCGCGGAGGTGATCGAGGCGTTTGCTCAGGCGGCGCGCGGGGAACAGGCGCCGCGGTGCCCGCCAAGCGCTTTGCCGGGTGGCTATTGCTTCGGTCCGGTGCTCGAGCGAGGCGGCTGACGCTTCAACGCAGCGGTCGATTGGGTCCGAACGGAGTGTGCGGCAGAACCGAGCGAGGCGGCAACAGTGCGCGCAGGAGGCGCACCGGCCGTTGTGGGAGCAACGCGGCCAGGTGGCGCCGACAGTCCCATTCGAGCGCATCCAACGCGTTTTTGATCGCCAGCCCGGTCTCCGTCTCACCCTCCAGACTGAGACGGCGCTGGAAGAACAGCGTGTCGGGATCCTCGGCGCGGGTGGCGAGCCGCCTGAAATCGGCGAGCCGCCCGCGCAGCGTGACGTGCGGCTCGGCATCGGCGGGCGCGACCGCGAGTGCCCCACCTGCCACGCGCAGGTGCAGCCGCACCGGCGCATCGCTGAGCTGTATGCAGACCCGCTTGCCATCGAGCGGCTCGAGTGCCGCGCCGATGTTCTGACCGCGGGCAAAGTGGTTGAACAGCCGCACGAATAGCTCACCGAGCGGATCCAGATCCGCAAGGAATGGCGGACGGGGAGGCAGGAGCGACATCATGCTGCGATGGTAGCGATCCGGGCGCCGCGGAATTTGATCCGTGTCAAGTACTGACAATCCGCATGGTCCGGATGGCTGGCGAGGCTATACTCGCCAAAAATGGCGACGATACGGCAATTGTTGGGGGCCGGAGCGCCGGTCTGCGTCTCATGCCGCGACTGCGCGCTGAAGCCCATCTGTCTGCCCGCCCATCTGCCCGGGGAGGAGGCGCGCGTGCTCGAAGCGGCGGTGGAGCGGGGCCGACAACTGAGCGCCGGCGCTGCGCTGCTGCGTGCCGGTGAGCCGATGAGCGCACTGTTCGTGGTGCGCAGTGGTTCGGCCAAACGTTACAGCGTCACGCTCGATGGGGCCGAGCAGGTGCACGGGTTCGTGCTGCCCGGTGAGGCGGTGGGCCTGGAAGGCTTTGCGGGCGGGCACTTTACCTGCGAGGTGAGCGCGCTTGAGCCGCTCAGCTACTGCCGGGTGCCGATCGGCAAACTGGAGCAGCTGATGGAGCGGCTGCCGGGCCTGCGGCGGGAGATTCTGCGGCTGCTCGGTCAGGCGCTCGAGGAGTCGCAGCGCTTGCGCGGTGAGCTCGCCCAGAGCGATGCTCGCGGCCGGGTCGCACACTTCCTCGCCGATCTTTCCCAGCGCCTCGCCCGGCGCGGATTGTCGCCGAACGAATTCAGGCTGAGCATGAGTCGTGCCGACATTGCACGCCATCTGGGACTGACACTCGAGACCGTCAGCCGCGCGCTCGGCACGTTCAAGCGCGAGGGCTGGCTGCGTGTACGCGCACGGGACATCAGCGTGCTGCGCCCCGATGCGCTCGCTGCCCTCGGCGGCGTACTCGCCTGAGCGCCGCTTAAACCCCCGACGCGCTCGCCCGCAGGTGCAGCCGGAACGGCCAGGCGTGCGCGAGGATCGGCTCACGCAGCGAGCCGGCATCGATCGAGACCCGGTCGGCGAAGCGCCGCAGCCTGCGCAGCAGCCACCGCATGCGCAGCAGATCTGCACCGCTGGCATGCTCGATGCGCAGCGTCAGCCGGGCCGGCGTCTCGCGCAGCACGGCGCGCAGGTCCGCGCCGATGCGTCGCAGCGCCCGACCGGGCAACGCGTGCAGCCAAAGATCGAGTACCAGTGTGTTCTCGGGCACCGCACCGCAACTCACCGAGACCTCGCCGGCCCGTGCGCGGCGCAGGGTGCGCGCCAGACGGGCGAGTCGTTCGTTGCCCCGATGCGCGCTCGCCGGAACCGGTGCGCCGAAGTGCCGGCGCACGTAGTCCTGCATCGACAACCCGACGATCCAGTCCCCCACCACCAGGGGCAACTGCCAGGGCTTGCGCCAGGGCACGGTGCGCAGGAAGTGCCAGTGGCGTACCGGTCCGCCGGGCAGGATGCCCCGCCACAGCAGTCGCAGCAGAATCGCAAGTCCCGTGGCTGCACCGTATTCCATGCCGCTTGCGGGCCGACCGAGCGAGCGTGATTTATTGACGATGCGCTGGGCGATCGCGCGGTCGGTGAGCAAACGGCGGTACAGTTCACGGTAGCCGTCGATGAGCTGCTCGCGACTCATATTGAGCGGCTCGACATTCGTGTCGAGCTTGGTGTTGTCACCACCGCTGTCCGCCTCGCGCAGTCTGCCCGCCGCGCGCAGCCGCTCATAGAGCGGAGTGCGCGGCATGGCGTGCAGCAGGCCGATCATGGCCGTTTGGATTCCGGAGCGCTCGATGAATTCGTACTGCCGCTCGAACGTCGAGACCGTGTCGTTGTCGAAGCCGACGATGAAGCCGGCGAGCACGTCGATGCCGTGACCGTGGATGCGCTGCACCGCGGCGAGCGGATCGGCGCGCATGTTCTGCACTTTGCGCATCTCGCGCAGGCTGGCCTCGTCGGGGGATTCGATGCCGATGAATGTCCAGCGGAATCCCGCCGCGCGCATCAGCCGCATCAACTCCTCATCCTCGGCGAGATTCAGCGAGGTTTCGGTACCGAAGCTGAAGGCGTAGCTGTGCTGCTGCTGATACTCGCTGAGAAAGCGCAGCAACTGCTTGGCGATCGCGCGGTTGCCGATCAGGTTGTCATCGACGAAGAACACTTTGCGTACGCCCAGGGCGCGCAGCGCGTCGAGCTCGCGACCGACCTGCTCGAGGGATTTCTGGCGCGGCTTGCGGCCGAACATGACGATGATGTCGCAGAACTCGCACAGGTACGGACAACCGCGTGAAAACTGCATCGTGGCAGTCGTGTACAGATCGAGGGAGAGCAGATCGAAGCGCGGAACGGGTGTTTCGTGCAGATCGATCATCCCGTCCTCGCGATACAGCGCCTCGGTGTGCCCGGCTTCAAAGTCCGCGCAAAAGCGCGGCCAGATCCGCTCGGCTTCGCCCGAGATCACCGCGTCCGCCAGCCCCTCGTAGCGCTCGGGGCACAGCGAGGCGAAGCTGCCGCCGGCCACGACGAAGTGGCCGAGTCCGCGGTAGTACTCGATGAGCTCGCGCTGACGGGGGAATTGAACGCCCATGCCGCCGATGCCGATGAGATCGGCCTCAGGATGCAGCGGCAGCGGCTCGACGTTCTCATCAACGATGCGCACTTGCCAGTGCGCCGGACACAGTGCCGCCAGGGTGGCCAGACCGAGCGGGGGATTGACCGCGCGCTTGCCGGGCAGCACCTCGCTCACGGCCCAGTGGAAGTTCCAGAAGCTTTCGGGTGATTTCGGATTGATCAGCAGCAGGCGCATGGTGATGCAGGGCGTAATGGATGAGAGGGGTGTGCGCCAGCCCCCCGGCCGCCGCAGCCATGGCTTCGAGGGTAATGCGGACGCGCCGGAGATTTTTTGACCGATATCAAATCCACGCCCCCTGACGCAGATGAGCCCAGGGCAACCCGGGTCGGCTGCCGCGCCGGCAGGATCGTGCTAAGTTTGGCGTATGACCCAATCCGAGCGCGCGCGCCGGGCCTGGACCGATCAAGCGGTACGCCGGATCGAAGCGGACTTCAACCGCTCTGCCGATACGCATCTGATTCCGATCGAGCTGCCGTACTACCCGGGGATCGAGCTGTACCTGAAGGATGAGTCGAGTCATCCGACCGGCAGTCTCAAGCACCGTCTGGCCCGTTCCTTGTTTCTCTATGCGCTGTGCAACGGCTGGCTCGGGCCGGATACGGCGGTGGTGGAGTCATCGAGCGGCTCAACGGCGGTTTCCGAGGCCTATTTCGCGCGGATGCTCGGGCTGCGCTTCATCGCGGTGGTGCCGCGTGCTACGGCAGCGGAGAAGATTGCTGCGATCGAATTCCAGGGCGGGGAGTGTCATTTCGTCGAGGACCCCAACCGTGTGTACGCGCAGGCCGAGGCGCTCGCTCGCGAGGTACGCGGTCATTATATGGACCAGTTCACCTACGCCGAGCGCGCCACCGACTGGCGAAGCAATAACAACATTGCGGAGTCTATCTTCCAGCAGCTCGGCCGCGAGCGCCATCCGGTGCCGCGCTGGATCGTATGCGGTGCCGGTACCGGAGGCACTTCCGCGACGCTCGGTCGTTTTGTGCGCTACAACCACTTTGCCACCGAGGTTTGTCTCAGCGATCCGGAGGGCTCGGTGTTCCATCGGCATTTTGCCGATCGGCGCGTCACGACGGTCGAGCGCTGCGTCAGCTGCATTGAGGGCATCGGTCGCCCCCGGGTCGAGCCGTCCTTCATCCCCGATCTGATCGATCGAGCCGTCGTGGTGCGCGATGCGGACAGCATTGCGGCCGCACGGGTCCTCAGCGAGCGACTCGGACGCCGCTGCGGGGGTTCGACCGGGACGAATCTCTGGGCCTGTGCGTACCTGATCGGCGAGATGCTCGAGCAGGGTCTGACCGGCTCGGTGGTCTCGATCCTGTGCGATCAAGGAGAGCGTTACGCCTCGACGTATTTCAACGATCCCTGGGTAAGTGCCAAGGGGCTCGATCTGGCGCCGGGGATGCACGTCATGCGAGAGTTCTTCGCCGGCCGCGGTTTCCGGGTGCCATGAACCGCCGAGGTGGCGCGGGGTCGGATGCGTTGCACCTCGCGGGGCTGCTGCAAGCGGCCGGGTGGGCAGTCCTTGGCGCCGTGAGGTTGCTCGGCGCTCCGGCGCATGCATCGGCGGCGCCCCTGACGGTGAGGACCCAATCCGGATGGGTGCGCGGTACGCTCGATCGCGGCGCGCTGGCCTTCGAGGGCATCCCCTATGCGGCTCCTCCGCTGGGTGCGCTGCGCTGGGCCGCGCCGCAGCCGCCCCCGTCCTGGCGCGGCGTGCGTCCGGCGCGGCGATTTGCACCCGACTGCATGCAGCGGCCCACGCCGGGAGACATGGCGCCGCTGCGCACGCGGCCCAGCGAGAACTGTCTGTACGTCAACGTCTGGCGGCCCATGCACGCGACGCGCAAGCCACTGCCGGTCATGGTGTGGATCTACGGCGGCTGGTTCGTCGACGGCGGCAGCTCACCGGCGATCTATGATGGCGCTTCGTTCGCGCGCCACGGCGTCGTGCTGGTGAGCTTCAATTACCGGCTCGGCAATTTCGGCTTCTTCGCCTTTCCGGCCCTGGTGCATCACGGACTGCCGGCGGGCGATTTCGGCTTCATGGATCAGATCGCCGCGCTGCGTTGGGTGCAACGTAACATTGCCGCTTTCGGCGGCGATCCACGCAATGTCACGCTGTTCGGCGAGTCGGCTGGCGGCGCTTCGGTCAACGCGCTGCTGATCACGCCGCAGGCCCGGGGACTGTTCCAGAAGGCAATCATCGAGTCCGGCGGCGGTGCGGGCTGGCTTGGACCGGATCGCGCACTGCGCGGCGGAGCTCACTCGGCGCAGGCCATCGGCGTGCGTCTCGCCCGCCAGTTGGGCATCACGGGGCAGGGGATGCGTGCCCTTGCAGCGCTGCGTTCGGTGCCGGCCGCCGCGATCCTGGATGGGGTGAACATGGCGACCCGCGCGCAGGTGACCGGCTATGTCGGTGGACCTGTGGTCGATGACAGTCTGTACTTCGGTCCGCCCGTGCGCGCCTACGCGCAGGGTATGGGGGCTCGCGTGCCGGTCATGATCGGTAGCAACAGCGCGGATCTGGGCTCGGTGCCCGGTCACTCCCTCGGCGCCCTGTTTGCCGAGTTTGGCGCCCATGCGGCCGAGGCGCGCGCGGCATTTGATCCGCAGGGCAGAGCCTCCCTGCAGCAGGTCCGCGCGGAAATCGGCGGTGCGCTGTGGATGATCCAGCCGGCGCGCGCCATCGCCCGGATTCTCTCGGCGCGCGGGCAGCCCGTGTACGCCTACCGCTACGCTTACATTGCGACGGCGATGCGCCAGAAGGCGTGGGGCGCGGGGCACGCGACTGAGATCCCGTTCGTGTTCAATACCGTTCGGGCGCGCTACGGGGCGCAGACTTCGCCCGCCGATGAGGCCATGGCCCGAGTGATGCAGCGGTACTGGATCGCCTTTGCGCGCACCGGTCGAGCGGACCCGCCCGGCGAGCCGGCGTGGCCGCGCTACCGTGCACGCTCCGCTCGGCTGATGCTCTTCACCGAGCACGGACCGCGGGTCGGGGCTGATCCGGACCGGCGGCGGCTCGCGCTGATCCTGCGCGCCGGACTGCAGCACCCCGGGGGGGCTGATCAGGGGGCGCGCGCAGCGCCCGCAGGAAACCCGGACGCGCCGGAGCGCTCCAATACTCTGAGGCGATGGTGAACGGGAGGTGACGCACATGCGGCGTTTGCGAGGCGTGCTGTTTGGCGGGGTGCTCGCACTAGTCCCGATCAGCGGGTGGGCGGGTGCGGTTCAACCTGCGGTGGCGGCGCAGCCGGCCATCTGGCGGACCTACGACTTGGTAGTGGATCTGGATCACCTGTCGCGTACCTATACCTGCGACCAGCTGTGGTACGTTTTTCACGGCATTCTGCTGCGGCTTGGCGTACCGATCGCGAGCTTGAACGTTCTGCCCTATCGGTGCAGCCGGACGGCCTCGGGCGATCTGCGCTCCCCACGCGTGCAGGTGAGCTTTCGTATGCCGGCGGTGGTGCATGGGGCTGCCGTGAAATGGGCGCAACTGTCCGCCGTGCAGCGCCTGATCGTCATTCGACCGGGTGAGCCGAAGCGGCTGCAGCCGGGCGACTGCCGGCTGCTGCGCCAGATCCGCGAGACGCTGTTGACTTCGCTGCCGGTCAAAGTGGTGCAGGGCGAGCTGCACTGCGCACGCGGTGCCCCCTTCGGGCTGACGGTGCGGACCTGGGTGGCGAGCGGCGGCTGACGGAGCGCGGCGATGGGCGCGGGAGTAGCGCCTGGGGAGGCATCGTGGTTCGATGCCTCCCCAGGCCGTCAACGGTGGACTCAGGCCGCGGCGAGCTGCGCGGCGGCGAACTCGAAGTTCGCGAGTTTGGCGAGGAAGTTGTCGACGAAATCCGCCCGGCGATTGCGGAAGTCGACGTAGTAGGCATGCTCCCACACATCGATGACGAGCAGCGCCTTGCCATCGCCGGTGGCGAGCGGCGTGCCGGCGTTGCCAGTCTTGGTGATCTTCAGCCGCCCGTCGTTGCCGAGCACCAGCCAGGCCCATCCGGAGCCGAACTGACCGAGTGCCGAGGCTTTGAACGTTTCCTTAAATTTCTCGACGCTGCCGAAGTCGCTGACCAGCTTCTTCTCCAGGTGGCCCGGGATGCCTCCGCCGGTGGCGGACAGGGAATTCCAGAACAGGCTGTGGTTCCAGTGCTGGCCGGCATTGTTGAACACCGGCACGAGCTCTTCGCGGCCGTGGCTCATGCGCACGATGTCCTCGAGGCTCTTGCCCTTGAGCGCCTCGTTCTTCTCGACCAGACCGTTTAGCGCAGTGACGTAGGTCTGATGGTGCTTGCCGTGATGCAGTTCCAGAGTCTCCTGGCACATGCCGCGGGCGGCGAGTGCGCCGGGTGCAAAGGGAAGCGAGGGTAATGTGAAGGTCACGGTGGCTCCTCCGTCTGTGATGCCGGTCCGGGTGGGGGAGCCCGCAAGGCTAGGAGACTTTTTGGAATTTGTCTAGGAGTCCGTGGGCGGCGCTTCGGGCATAATGCCGCGCCCAGGAACGCCTCCCCGCCTTTGGGATCATGACGCAGCTGAAGGCTCAGGCACGAAAAATTGCCCGCGACCCGCTCGCGGTGCTGTCGCGACTGCGCCTGGGGCTGCTCGGACACGAAGAACTGGTCGGTATCGTCTTCTGGGCTACCTTGGTCGGTATCGCCGGCGCTCTCGCCAGCGTTCTGTTCCGTGCGGGCATCCGTCTGTGCATCCGCATCTTCAGCGGCTACTGGCCGCATTCCGAGCACGGCTCGGGCCTGGTGGCGGTGGCGATGCGCCTGCCATGGTGGCATCGGGCGATCATGCCCGTCTTTGGCGGTCTGCTCGCCGGGGCAACGCTGTTGTTTCTGCGGCGCCGCTTCGTTTCCGCGCAGGCGGCCGATTACATCGAGGCGGTCAACGTCGGGGACGGCCGCATCGGCTTTCGGGCGTCGATTCTGAAGAGCCTCGGGTCGATGTTTACCATTGCCTCGGGCGGCTCGATCGGACGCGAAGGCTCGATGGTGCAGCTTGCGGCCATGCTCGGTTCGCGCATCGGTCTGCTCGCGCGCGCGCCGGTCCCGCGGCTGCGCCTGATGGTCGCGTGCGGCGTGGCTGCCGGTATCGCTGCGGCCTACAATGCGCCGATTTCCGGGGCGTTGTTCGCCTCGGAGATTGTTCTGGGCTCGATGGCCATGGAGAGCTTCGTTCCACTGGTGATCGCCTCGGTGATTTCCAATGCAACGCTGCACCGGGTCGTGCACGTGAGTCCGGTGTTCATCGTGCCGCACGTGGCGGTGGCTAACAATTGGGAACTGATCTTCTACATGCTGCTCGGCGTGCTGCTCGGGCACCTCGCGCCGCCGTTTCTGGCGCTGCTCGATTTCACCAAGTCGCAGATTGTCAGACTAAAAATGCCGCTGTATTTTCAGCTCGCCCTCGGTGGCGTCGCCGTGGGCCTGATTTCCGTGTTCGTGCCGCAGGTCTGGGGCAACGGCTACAGCGTGGTGAGCAACATGCTGCTCGGCAACGTGTTTGGCTGGGCGCTGCTCGTGATCCTGCTCGCGAAGGTTCTGGCCACCGCGGCGACGATCGGCTCGGGCGGCGTGGGCGGTGTTCTGACGCCTTCGCTGTTCATCGGTTCTGCAGTCGGCGCGCTCTTTGGCGGAGCGCTCGAGTGGATGATGCCGCACGTCATCTCGCAGCCGGTCGCCTTCGGCGTCATCGGCATGGGCGGGTTCCTGGCTGCCACCACGCAGGCGCCGCTCACCTCGATCCTGATGATCTTCGAGATGACGGTGGACTATCACGTGGTGCTGCCGCTGATGCTCACCTGTGTCACGGCGTACTTCACCGCCAAGGTCTACCGGCACGGCAACTCGGTCTACACCGCCACCCTTGCGCAGGCGATCGTCGCCGAGCACGGCGATGACTGGCGCGTGCGCACGGTCGAGCCGCTCATCAAACCAGCCGCAGTGGTCGTGCCGCGCCACACCTCGCTCGCCGAAGTGTTTGATCGGCTCTCGCGCCACTCCGTGCGCCGCGTCTATGTCACGGACGGCGATCAACTCGTGTCGTGGTTCAGACCCCGAGATCTGCACGAACGTCTGCGCCGGGGCGAGATCAACCTCGATGCTCCGGTGGAGAGGCTCGCCGAACCGGTCACCGAAGCGCTCTCGCCGCAGATGTCGCTCACCGAGGCCCTCGATGCGTTTCTGCGCGAGAAGGCCCGGACTCTGCCGGTGACCCCCGGGCAGTGGCGCTACACCCTGCTCGGGGAGGTGGCGCGCGATGATGTGCTGCTGGCGATTCGCGACCGACTCACCGTGATCAAATGAACCCGCTGTCATTCCTGGCTACGGTACCTCGTGGACTTGCTGATCTCGCGGCGGCCGAGTTGAGCACGTTCGGCGCGCAGAGCGTGCGCGAACACGCCGCTGCCGTGGCATTCACCGGTGAGCTCGAGGTCGGCTACCGCGCGTGTCTGGAGTCGCGGCTGGCCAACCGCGTGCTGCTCGAGATCGCACGGTTCGAGGCGCCGAGCACCGAGGCGTTTTACCTCGGCGCGCGCGCCGTGCCGTGGCAGGAGCATCTGGGCGCCGACGCGAGTCTCGCCTGTGAGTTTACGGGCCACCATCCCACGATCGGCCACAGTCACTTTGGCGCGCTGAAGCTGAAGGATGCCATCGTCGACGCGCTGCGCACGGCGAGCGGCGCTCGGCCTGACGTTGCGCGCGAACGTCCGGATGTGCGCGTGCATGCGCACGCACACGGTACGACCATCACACTCTACATCGACCTCGCCGGGGAGAGCCTGCACCGGCGCGGCTATCGGAGCGAAGCGCTCGCGGCGCCCCTGAAGGAGAACGTGGCCGCGGGTGTCTTGATCCGCAGCCAGTGGCCGCAGCTGGCGGCCGCGGGCGCGCAGTTTCTCGATCCGCTGTGCGGCTCCGGCACGCTGGTGATCGAGGCGGCGCTGATGGCCGCGGCACGGGCGCCAGGGCTCAGCCGGAGTTATTTCGGCTTTCTGGGCTGGCGCGGGCACGACGCACGGTTATGGGACCGGCTGCTCGAGCAGGCCCGTGCCCGGTGTCATCTCCCGGCGCCCGATTCGCCCCTGCTCTGCGGACGCGACCGCGATCCGGCAGCCGTACGTGCCGCAACCGCCAACGCCCAGCGGGCGGGGGTGGGGGCGTGGGTGCGATTTGAGGTCGGAGCGCTCGAGGCGGCCCGCCCGGCCCGGCCGGGAGCGGGGTTGCTCTGTACCAACCCGCCCTACGGGGCGCGCCTCGAGGATCTGGCTGCGGCACGCACCGTCCATCAACAACTCGGTGCGGTGATGCGCGAGCACTTCCAGGGTTGGAGCGCAGCGGTGCTGACCGGAGCGCCGCAGCTCGGCATGGAGCTGGGCATCCGCGCCGCACGCACCCACACGCTGTGGAACGGAGCGATCGAGTGCCGGCTGCTGCGCATGCGCATCGAGCCGGCCAGCCTGCGTCAGCCCGGGACGCTCGCGCGCGCGGACAGCTCGCTCGCCGAGACACCCGGGGCGCGCATGTTCGCCAACCGTCTGACCAAGAACCTCAAGCGGCTGCGCGGCTGGGCGTTGCGCGAGGGCGTGTCCTGCTACCGGCTGTACGACGCGGACATGCCAGAGTACGCCTTTGCTATCGATCAGTACGTGACGCTGGAGGAGGCGCTGACCTGGCTGTACGTGCAGGAGTACGTTGCGCCGCGCACTATCGACGAGCAGGCGGTGCGCCGCCGCCGCAGTGAAGTGCTCGCCGCATTGCCGGCCGCCACTGGCGTGCCGCGCGAGCGGATCAAGCTGCGCGCGCGGCGGCGAATGCGCCGCGGCGAGCAGTACGCCAAGGTCGCCGGCCAGGGGGCGTTTCATGTGGTAGGGGAGGGCGGGCTGAAGTTCCAGGTCAATTTCACCGACTACCTTGACACCGGGTTATTCCTCGATCACCGCCCGACCCGCGAGCGCCTGCGGCGTGCGGCACAGGGCGCGCACTTCCTTAACTTGTTTGCCTATACCGGTACGGCAACGGTGTATGCGGCCGCGGGTGGCGCCCGCTCCACCACCTCGGTCGACCTCTCGAGCACATATCTCGACTGGGCGCGGCGCAACCTGGCGTTGAATGCGCTCACCGGCGCGCAGCACGAATTCGTGCAGGCCGACTGCCTGCGGTGGCTCACCGAGACGGTACGCGTCGGCCGGCGCTTCGATCTGATCTTTCTCGACCCACCGACCTTTTCCAACTCCAAACGCATGCACGGTGTGCTCGATGTGCAACGCGATCACCGCACGTTAATCGAGCAGTGCATGCAGCTTCTCGACCCGGCTGGGCTGCTGGTGTTCTCGACCAATGCGCAGCGCTTCCGGCTCGACCCCGAGCTGCAGCGCAGTTATGCGCTGCTCGATATCTCCGCGGCGACCCGCCCGCCGGACTTCGAGCGCAACCCGCACATTCACCGCTGCTTCGAGCTGCGCGCCCGCTGAGCGGGCGGCGGCTGCTCCTCTGGCCGCCACGGCCGGCCTTGTTTTTCCTCGATATAAGCGCGGATCAGTCGTCGCACGACCTGCGAGGGCGTCGCGTCTTCTTCGGCGCACAGGCGCTCGAAGACGCTTTTTTTGCGCGGGTCGATCAGCACGGTCAGACGGGCGGTGCGCGTTTCCAGAGGCACGGCAGGGAATCCTCTTCACATTTGAGGTGTATCCAATGATAATAAGATGCATCGCACGGTGCATCCTGTGATTTCCCCACCTCCCACGCTGCTCCTCGGCTGCCTCGCGCTCCTGCTCGGCTGGACGGCGATTGGTCTTGCCGGTCTGCTGCGCCCGCGCAGCGTGCGGCTCGCCGGCCGGGTGCTCTTCCCGCTCGGGGCGCTGCTCGGATTCGCGTTGGCGGCACTGGCCGGGGCGAGCCTGCTCGGCGGGGGTGTCGAGCGGCTGGTGCTGCCGATCGGCCTGCCGGGTCTGCCCATGCACCTGCGGCTCGATCCGCTTTCGAGCGTGTTTCTGGTATTGCTCGGGGCCAGCTCGGCCGGCATCTCGCTCTTTGCCGGCGGCTATTTCCGCGCCGGCGAAGGTACCGCGCCGGGGCTGCTGGGCCTGCAATACCATCTGTTTCTCGCCAGCATGGGATGGGTGCTGATCGCCGACGATGCCTACAGCTTCCTGGTGGCCTGGGAGGCGATGGCGCTGTCCTCATACTTCCTGGTCACCACCCAGCACCGCATTCCGGAGATCCGCCGCGCGGGCTTTCTGTACCTGCTGATGGCGCATGTGGGGGCGCTGTGCCTGCTGCTGTGCTTCGGGGTGCTGCAAGGCGGCAGCTGGCAGTTCACCTTCGCGGCGATGCGCGCAGCACACCTCTCTGGCGGTTGGGCGAGCGTGGCGTTCTTGCTGGCGCTCCTCGGCTTCGGAGCCAAGGCGGGACTGGTGCCGCTGCACGTGTGGCTGCCGGAGGCGCACCCGGCCGCACCCTCGCCGGTCTCGGCGCTCATGAGCGGCGTGATGCTCAAGACCGCCGTCTATGGCCTGCTGCGGGTGGGGCTCGACCTGCTCGGCCATCCGCTGTGGTGGTGGGGCCTCGTGCCGCTGATTCTGGGACTGTTCACGATCTTCTATGGGGTGCTGTTCGCGGCGGTGCAGACGGACATGAAGCGCCTGCTCGCATACTCCTCAGTGGAGAACATCGGCATCATCTTCACCGGTATCGGTCTCACCATCGTCTTTGCCGGTTCGGGACTGCCGGCGGTGGCCGCACTGGCGCTACTCGCCACGCTGTATCACAGCCTCAATCATTCTTTCATGAAGAGCCTGCTGTTTCTCGGCACCGGCTCGGTGCTGCACGCCACCGGCGAGCGCAATCTGGGGCGGCTCGGCGGGCTGATGCATCGCATGCCATGGGTGGCATGGCTGACGCTGATCGGGACTTTGGCGATCGCCGGACTGCCACCGCTCAATGGCTTCGTGTCGGAGTGGTTGCTGCTGCAGTCGTTCCTCTTTGCCGATCATCTGCCGCATGCGTTCGTGAACCTGCTGATTCCGATGGGTATGGCCCTGGTGGTGCTCGGCGCGGCGCTCGCCGGCTACGTCATGGTGAAGTTCTACGGTGTAATCTTTCTCGGTCAGCCGCGCGAGCCGTCGCTGGCGCACGCTCACGACTGCGGTTGGCTCGAGCGCGTGGGACTCACCTGGCTCGCGTTCGGCTGTCTCCTGCTCGGCCTGTTCCCGCTGCAGGTCATCGGCGCGCTCGGCACGGTCACCGCGCAGCTGATCGGCGCGCGTGTTCCGCAGGCCTCGGCCCACTGGTGGCTGCTCGCGCCGGTGCCAGGCCGGCCAGTCTCATACGGGCCGCTGGTGTTCTTGACGGCCACGCTCGCCGTGGTGCTGATCACCGCGCTCATCGTGCGTCTCACCTACCGTCAGCGCGTGCGCCGCGCACCGGCCTGGGACTGCGGTTTCGGTGCGCTTACGGCACGCATGCAGGATACGGCCGAGGGCTTTGGTCAGCCGATCCGCCACTTGTTCCAGTCCTTCTTCGAGATTGAGCGCGAGCTGCCCGCACCGGCCGACCGCGCGCCGCGCTACCACATTGCGATCCGCGAGCGCATCTGGAAACTGGCGTACGAACCGCTTGCCGACGGTGTCGAGCGACTGGCGAATACCGTGGCCCGCGTGCAGCAGGGACGCATCTCGGTTTATCTGCTCTACAGCTTTGTCACGTTACTGGTGCTGCTGGCCGTGGCGTTGATGTCATGAGCACGGTCGGTTGGATCACACAGGTGCTCGAAATGCTGGTTGCGCTTGCCGCAGCACCGGCGTTGCTCGGTTGGGTGAACCAGTGTCGCGCCTGGCTGCAGAACCGCCGGGCGCCGAGTTTGTGGCTGCCCTACCGGAATCTGCGCAAGCTGTTTCACAAAGAAGCCGTGCTCGCCGAGAACGCCTCGCCGCTGTTTCGGATTGCCCCCTACATCGTCTTCGGCGCGATGGTGCTCGCGGCGGGCATCATCCCGTCGATGGCCACGCGGTTGCCGCTGGTCGTCTCGGCCGACGCCATTGCCCTTGTCGGGCTGTTCGCCGCTGCGCGCATGTTCATGACGCTGGCGGCGATGGACGTGGGCACCGCATTCGGCACGCTGGGCGCCCGCCGCGAGATGATGGTCGGGTTCCTCGCCGAGCCGGCGCTGCTGATGGTGATATTTGTCGCCTCGCTGATCTCCTCGAGTACCGCGTTGCCGGTGATCACCGAGCACCTCGCCTCGGGACACATCGGCCTGTCTCCGGGACTTGCCTTCAGTGCGGTGGCGTTCATTCTGGTGCTGCTCGCGGAGAACGCGCGCATTCCCGTCGACAACCCCGCGACGCACCTCGAACTGACCATGATCCACGAGGCCATGGTCCTGGAGTATTCGGCCCGGCACCTCGCCCTGATGGAGTGGGCCGCGCAGCTGAAGCTGTTCAATTACGTCTGCATCGGGTTCGCGCTGTTCCTGCCCTGGGGAGTGGCGAGCGGGAACATCGGCCCGATGGGACTGCTCGTCGCCGTCCCGGCACTCGCCATCAAGCTCACCGCCGCCGGGGGCGGCCTGGCGCTGATCGAGACCGTGTCGGCCAAGATGCGCGTGATGCGGATCCCGGAATTCCTCGCCACGGCGTTCCTGTTTGCGATGCTCGGCCTGCTGGTGCACGTGCTGCTTGGAGCGTGAGTGCAATGACACATCTGCCGCTATATCAACAGCTGCTCGATACCTGCGCGGCGCTGCTGCTTCTGCTGTCCTTCGCCATGCTTTCGCAGCGGCGCGTGGTGACGCTCGTCAATCTCTATGCCGTACAGGGGGCGGTGTTGGCGGCCGCAACCTTGCTGCTCGCCTGGCGGACCGGGGAGGGGCACCTGTATCTCTCCGCTGCGCTCACCCTTGCGCTGAAAGTGGCGTTTTTGCCCTGGCTGCTGCACAGGCTCATCCGGCGCCTTGAGATTTACTGGGACACCGAGTCGCAGCTCAACGTGTCCGGGACCATGCTGGTGGGGTTGGTGATCGTGGTCTTCGCATTTGCGCTGGCGCAGCCGATCACCCGCCTTGCGAGCACCGCTACCCGTGGTGCCGTCGGGATCGCTGTCAGCGTGGTGCTGCTCGCGTTTCTGATGATGATCACCCGGCGCAAGGCGATGTCGCAGGTGGTGGGATTTCTGTCGATGGAGAATGGCGTGTTCTTTGGCGCCATGAGCGCAAGCTACGGCATGCCCATGGTCGTCGAGCTCGGCGTCGCCCTTGATGTGCTGGTGGCCGTGCTGGTGCTCGGCGTGTTTTTCTTCCAGATTCGCGAGCGGTTCGAGAGCCTCGACCTGCACCACCTCGAGGCGTTGAAGGAGCACGAATAGGATGGCACTGCTGCTGCTGCTGGCGCTACCGGTCATCGGCGCCGCCCTGCTCGGGGTCCTCGGGGCGACCCGCCGCGCGCCCGAAATCAACGCGGTGTTCAGTCTGGCGACCTTCCTTGCAGCGTGCGCGCTGACCACCGGGGTGATCCGCCACGGCAGTCTGTTGCTCGGGGCGGAACAGTTTTTCATCGATCCATTCAATGTCTTCCTGGTGGCGCTGACGGCCTTCGTGGGTCTGACGACGGCGCTGTTCTCTCGACCGTACATGCGCGTCGAGCTCGAGCATGGCCGTCTCACTGCGGGCAGGCTGCGGCTGTACCACAGCATGTATCAGCTGTTCATGTTTACCATGCTGCTGGCGCTGACCACCAACAACATGGGGCTGATGTGGGTGGCGATGGAGGGAGCTACGCTCTCGACGGTCCTGCTGGTGACGCTGTATCGCACGCCGGGCAGTCTTGAGGCGGGCTGGAAATACTTCATTCTCTGCGGCGTCGGCATTGCCCAGGCGCTGTTCGGAACGATTCTGCTGTATGTCGCGGCCGGCAAGGTCCTGGGTGCCCAGGGCATGTCTGCGCTGCTCTGGACACATCTCGATGCGGTCAAAGCGCAGCTTGAACCGACGGTGCTCGCACTGGCATTCGTGTTCCTGTTGATCGGCTACGGCACGAAGGTGGGACTGGCGCCGCTGCACAGTTGGCTGCCCGACGCGCACGCTGAAGGACCGACGCCGATCTCCGCTGTGCTCTCTGGCCTGCTGCTCAATGTTGCACTGTATGCGGTGGTGCGCAGCAAGGTGCTGGTGGAGGGTTCGCTGCACTCTGAGCTGCCCTCGATGATGCTGATGGGCTTCGGTCTGCTATCGGTGGTTCTGGCGTCGCTGCTGTTGTGGCGTCAGCGCGATATCAAGCGACTGTTCGCCTATTCCTCCATCGAGCACATGGGCATCGCCACCTTCGCCTTCGGCATGGGCGGCCCGATCGCCAACTTCGCAGCGCTACTGCACATGACGGTGCATTCGCTGACCAAATCCTCGATCTTCTTCACGGCGGGGCACGCGGCGCAAAAGGCCGGCACCCAGGTGATGGAGCGGATCCGCGGTTTGATCACGCTCTCGCCCACCGTCGGCTGGGGACTGATGCTCGGCTCGCTCGCCATCCTCGGTGTGCCGCCGTTCGGGGTGTTCACCAGTGAGTTTCTCATCCTGACCACGGCGATGCGCACACAACCGTGGGCCGCGCCGATTCTGCTGGCGGCCCTTGCCGTGGCATTCGCAGGCATCTTCTCCAAGGTACAACCGATGGTGTTCGGCGAGACCAGCGGGCGCCGGCTGGCGCACCCGCCGGCCTTGCTGCCAGTGTTCGCGCATCTGGCGCTCGTACTGCTGCTCGGGCTGTACATCCCACCCTACCTGGCTGACTGGTATCGTGCGGCGGCCCACCTGATCGGGGGACCGTAGCGATGCGGTGCCTGTGCCGGCGCGTGCGGAGCGAGCCATGCCGCTGAGGCGTTGGTGGGATCGCGCACAGCCTGTGCCCGGTGCGCCCCACGCGGTGGGGTTGAGCGTGGGCGTGGACGAATGGCGGCAGGTCGCGCAGGACAGCGCAGCAGCGGGCGGCACGCTGCTGGCACTTTGGATCGGTGGCGAGCCCGGCAGGCAGGTGGCTGTCTACGCGGCCTACCTGACGGACCGTGGCATGCTGCTAGCCGAACTCGTGCTCGCGGACCAGGCGAGCTATCCCGGGCTCGAGGGGCTCTTCCCGGTCGCCTCCCGGCTGCAGCGCGCCGCCTTCGATCTGAGCGGTGTGCGCTCGAGCGATCCGGACCGCAGACCCTGGCTGAACCACGCCGCGCCCTACGAGTTCGTGCGGGTCGATGGCGAGGGGGTGCACGAAATCGCCGTCGGTCCGGTGCATGCCGGGACGATTGAGCCGGGACACTTCCGGTTCTCGGTGGTAGGCGAGAAGGTGCTGCGACTCGAGCAGCACCTGGGCTACGCGCACAAGGGGCTCGAGCAGCGTTTCACCGAGCTGCCCATTCTGCAGGGCCATCGCCTCGCCACGCGTGCCTCGGGCGATTCGGCGGTGGGGTACGCCTGGGCCTATTGCCAAGCGCTCGAGGGCATGAGCGCGGTGGACGTGCCGCCACGTGCGCTGTGGCTGCGCGCGGTGTGCCTGGAGCTCGAGCGACTCGCCAATCACCTCGGCGACCTCGGTGCGCTCGGCAACGATGCGGGGTTCGCCTTCGGGCTCGCGCAGTTCTCTCGCCTCAAGGAGGACCTGCTGCGCTCGGTGTCGAGCGCATTCGGTCGCCGTTACCTGTTCGACGTCATCGTTCCCGGCGGGCTTGCGGTTGACCTTTCGGCCGAGGCGCTCGGCGCGTTGGCCGATACGGTGCGCCGCGTGTCTGCCGAGAGCAGCGAGCTTCGAGACATTTATGACGGACACGAGGGCGTGCGCGACCGTTTCACGGGCACCGGGCGTTTGTCGGCCGAGCTCGCGGCCCGGCTCGGGGTGCTTGGCATGGCCGCTCGGGCCAGCGGGCAGGCTCGCGATCTGCGCGTCGATCTGCCATGCCCGCCGTACACCGAGCTGTCAGTTGCGACAGCGGTGCAGCAGGGCGGGGACGTCGGGGCACGGGTTGCGGTCCGCTTCGATGAGGTGCGCGAGTCCGCTCGGCTTTTGGCGCGGTTGCTGTCTGCGCTGCCCGCGGGCGCGCATGCGGTCGAGGTGACCGCGCCGGCGCAAGGGTCGTTCGGCGTGGGCCTGATCGAGGGCTGGCGAGGGCCGCTGTTCGTTGCGTTGCAGGCGGGCCCCGCCGGCTCGATCTGCCGCTGTCACCTGCACGACCCATCGTGGCAGAACTGGCCGGCACTCGAGTACGCCATCCTCGAGAACATCGTGCCGGATTTCCCTCTGATCAATAAATCCTTCAACCTCGCCTACAGTGGCGTGGACTTGTAATCATGTTGCAGACGCTGCGCAAAATCGCATCGATTGGCCTGGTGTCGGAGCCGGCGCCCGCGCCGGATGAGCTGTTGCGCGTGCGCCGCGCGCTCGACGCGAGGATCGCGACGGTGTTGGGCCGGGCGCTTTGCATCCGTCACGTCGATGCCGGCTCATGCAATGGCTGCGAGCTTGAGATCCAGGCGCTCGGCAACCCGTACTACAACCTCGAGGGCTGTAACCTGCGCTTCGTCGCCAGTCCGCGCCATGCAGATCTGTTGCTGGTGACAGGTCCGGTAGTGAAAAACATGGTCGCGGCGCTGCAGCGCGTGTACGCGGCCACACCGGATCCGAAGCTGGTCGTGGCGCTGGGAGATTGCGGTTGCACCGGCGGCATGCTCGGGCAGTGCCCGGCGGCGCTCGGGCCGGTCTCGAGCGTCATCGCGGTGGATGTGGCCGTGCCGGGCTGCCCGCCGAGCCCGGCGCGTATTCTGCAGGGCATCCTTACGGCGATCAGCGGCTGAGCGCACCGCTTACGGTACAGCAGAATGCAGCCACGGGGCTGTCTTGCGCAGCGCATCGAGGCACTGGCCGTCGAGTGCCAGGTCGCGCTCGCGCTCCATCATGGCGAGTGCCTGCTCGATGGGGATCGCGCCGCGATACGGCCGGGCGGCAGTAATGGCATCAAAGATGTCGGCCGCCGTGATGATGCGCGTTTCGAGCGAGATCGCCCGCCCCGCCAGACGCTTCGGATAGCCCGTGCCGTCGGGCCGTTCGTGATGCGCAGCGGCAACGGGGGCGAGCTCATCAAACACACGTACGCGCCGCAGGATGTCCTCGGTGAAGCGCGCGTGCCTCTTGACCAGTTCCCACTCGTCGGTGTCGAGTCGTCCGGGTTTGTCGAGAATGCCATTGCTGACACCGAGCTTGCCGATGTCGTGCAAGAGCGCGCCGCGCCGCAGCCAGCGTCGCCGCGGTGCGCTCATGCCGAGCTCCACGGCCACCGCCTCGGCGTAGCGTGCCACGCGTTGACTGTGGCCGTAGGTGAAACTGCTCTTCGCGTCGATGATGTCCGCGAACGCCTCGGCGATCGAGTCGAGCCGCTCCTCGTCGATCAGCACCGTGCGCGCGGCCGGCTCAAGTGCCCAGACCCGCTGCTCGAGCCCCTCGGGGCGCAGGCCGGCCCAGAAGGATTTCTCGTGCGCTGCCGCCGAGAACGCCGCGCAGACTTGCGGATCGAACCAGGAGCCGCTACGGCGGTGCACCTCGGCGTCGGCACCGCGCTCGCCTGCGACGGCGTGGAATACATCAACGACCTGTGCGAGCAGCGCTATGCGCGCGGGCATCGGGATCGCCTCGGCGCGCAACCCTAGCGGACGGCCGTTGCCGTTCCAGTGTTCGTCCAGACTGAAGATGCCCGCGGCAACCGACTCGCCGAAGCCGAGTCGCCTGACGATATCTGCGCCGCGCTCGCAGCGCGTGTGCACCAGTTCGGTAGCGAGCGCTTCGCCGTTTCGATACAGATTGACCAGTCGGCGCACCCGCACTCGCAGCGCCTCGCCCGGGCCGGCGTGGCGCAGCACGAAGCGCGCCAGCTGCAGCAGGCTCTGCGAGTCGACCAGCTTGAAGTCGCGCTTGGTGGCGAGGTCATCGCCTCCGTAGAGCTCCCACAGGCGCGCAGCGTTGCTGCTGCAGCCGGTGTCCTTGAGCAACAATGTGTAATACAGATCGGAGAGTGCCTCGGCGCCGAGACCGAGCTTGCGCCCGGTATGCATGCCGATCCAGCAGGCGCGCAGGCAGTGCCCAGGGGGCTGGCCCTCAGTCAGGTCGAGCGCGTAGCTGAGTGCACCGATGATTTCCGCGAGCCGCAGCCTCCCGGCTACGCCGGCCTGCAGCGCCGCGGGCATCAGCCAGTCGCGAATCCTCGTCTGCTCGGCAGCGGCGTTCATGACGGTTCTCCTGGCGGGCCGCAGAGCCGGACGGGGCCACCCAAGGGTGGCGTGGACTCGGCCTGCGCATCAGCCGGGCGCAGCGGTGCACTGGCCGGCTGGCCGGTTCCCCCCGGGGTCAGGGGTCCGCAGCGCCGGTTCAGCTGCCCCGCCGCGCCGCGGCGGAAGCCGATTTGTAGCAAATCGGATCCGTTCCACTCGTGCGGCCGGTCACGCTTCCGGCAGTCCATGCGTCGCGCTTTACAGGGCGCGACGCTTCCGGTAGCGTGCCCGTCACCATGACCGCGATTAAAAAGTGCACGTACACCCGGAAGAAGCTCCACGGCGGGGCTCTGGGGGAAGACGTGCGCTGAGCGCGCCGGATGTCCCGAAAGACACCAGAGGCCCCGCCGGAACGACCGTCGGGGCCTTCGTTTTTTCTCAGCCTGAAAATCGGAGCTAGCACATGCCATCTGGTCGTTCGGCCGGCGCCCTGCCGGTGGTTGCGGTCGTCGGTGCCACCGGAGCGGTCGGCGTTGAGTTGATCCGCTGTCTCGAGCAGCGCGCTTTCCCACTCGCGCAGTTGCGCCTGCTCGCCTCGGCGCGCTCGGCGGGCAAGACGCTGTCGTTCCGCGGCGAGGCGCTGCCCGTTGAGGAACTCACCGAGAGCAGTTTTCACGGGGTGGATATTGCATTGTTTTCCGCCGGCAGCGGCATCTCCAAGCGCTTTGCGCCGCTCGCCGTTGCGCAGGGTACGGTGGTCGTGGACAACTCCTCGGCGTTCCGGCGCGACCCGCACGTTCCGCTGGTGGTGCCGGAGATCAATCCGCAGACGATCAAGACTCACCACGGCATCATTGCCAACCCCAACTGCTCGACCATCATCTCCATCACGCCGCTCTGGCCGGTGCATCGGCGCAATCCCGTGCGGCGCATGATTGTTGCGACCTACCAGGCGGCCTCCGGCGCCGGGGCTGCGGCCATGGAGGAGTTGCGCGAGTCGACCCGCGCGTATCTCGAGGGTCGGGACTACCAACCGACCGTGCTGCCGCACCCCTACGCCTTCAATCTGTTCAGCCACAACTCGAAGATCGATGCCGAGAACGGCTACAACGAGGAGGAGATGAAGGTCGTGCACGAGACGCACAAGATCTTCGGCGACAGCGACATCCGCATCGGCGCAACGTGCGTGCGCGTGCCGGTGCTGCGCGCGCATTCCATCGCCATCAATTTCGAGTGCGAACGGCCGATCGACCCGGCCGAGGTGCGCGACATCCTGAGCGGCGCGCCCGGCGTGCGGCTGGTCGATGATCCCGAGCGCAACTATTTCCCGATGCCCAAGGATGCCTCCGGCGGCGATCCAATTCTCGTCGGGCGCATTCGTCGCGACATCTCCGATCCCAGCGGCCGATCGATCGCGCTGTTCGTCGCGGGCGACCAACTGCTCAAGGGCGCTGCGCTTAACGCGGTGCAGATCGCCGAGCTGCTCTAAAGCAGGTCGCGCAGCCGATAGTAGAGCATAGCGAGTACGAGCAGCGGGCGGCGCGCGAGCGCGCCGCCCGGGAAGTTGCGGTGCGGGATACGCGTGAACAGGTCGAACCGCTCGGCCTCCCCGGCGAGCGCTTCGGCGATGAGCTTGCCGGCAATGCCGGTGAGGGCGATGCCGTGACCGGAGAAGCCCTGCAGGTAGTACACCTGCGGCTGCAACCGACCGAAATCCGGTGCGCGATTCAGAGTGATGTCGATGTAGCCGCCCCAAGTGTACTCGATGCTGACCGCCGCGAGCTGCGGGAACACCCGTAGCATCCGCGCGCGCGTCGCTCTGCGGGCATCGAAATCTCCGAGCCCGGAATAACTGACTCGCCCACCGAACAGCAAGCGGTGATCGGCCGAGCGCCGGAAGTAATCGAGCACCCAGTTCATGTCGCTGACTGCGGCATTATTGGCGATGAGGGCGCGGGCCCGACGCTCCCCGAGCGGCTCGGTGGCCACGATGTGGGTTGCCACCGCCATGATCTTCGGCGCCAGGGCAGGTGCGGTGTCGCCGAGGTAGACGTTGCCGCACAGGACCAACTGGCGCGCGCGCACTTCCCCGTTCGCCGTGCGAACCCGCGGCCCGGTGAATTCCGTGGCGCGGGTGTCCTCGTAAATGCGTACTCCAAGGCTTTCGGCGGCCGCAGCGAGCCCGAGGACGTAATTGAGCGGATGAAGGTGTCCGCTGTTGGCGTCATACAGCGCGCCGAGGTAGCGGTCGGTGGCGAGCGTTGCGCGCAGTTCCTCCCGCGGCACGTAACGCACGCTCGGGTAGTTCAGCCGGGTCTGCAGTTGCTCGATCTCCTCGTGCAGCTCCCGGTCGTGGCGCGGCTTGAGGGCGGTCAGCATGTACCCGTCGACCCAGTCACACGCGATGTGGTAGCGCTGAATCAGCTGGCGCGTCAGGGCGAGTGCCTCGGCGGCGACGTCCCAGATGGCCCGGGCGGTGGTCGCCCCCGCCAGCTGCTCGAGTCGGGGCTGCCCGCAGGCGACCCCGTGGATGACCTGCCCGCCGCTGCGTCCGGAGGCGCCCCAGCCGATGTGCTGCTGCTCGAGCAGCACGACCGAATAGCCCCGTTCGGCCAGGTGCAGGGCCGCGGAACAGCCGGCGATTCCCCCGCCGATGACGCATACGTCGCAGCTCACCGTGCCGCTGAGGGGCTCCCGGCGTGGGGCGGGGTGGGCCGATGCGGTGTAATATGATGTGGTGCGGGCGGCGGCCATGGCGATTCTCATATAATAACGGCCAATCCCATGGCAATGGCGCGCCCTCTCATTGGTCTTCCCGCTGACCGTCGCATGATCGGTGCGCAGCCCTTTCACGCGGTCGCAGAGAAATATGCCCGGGCGTTGCTCGATGTGGCCGACGCGCTGCCGCTGCTGATCCCCTCGCTCGCCGAGGAGCTGCACTTCGATGAGCTGCTCGAGCGGCTCGATGGGCTGCTGTTCACCGGCAGTCCCTCGAACGTCGAGCCGCACCATTATGCCGGCCCGCCGAGTGCCCCAGGGACCCTGCACGATCCGGCTCGCGACGCCACGACGTTACCGCTGATCCGCAAGGCGGTCGCGCGCGGGGTGCCAGTGCTCGGCATCTGCCGGGGATTTCAGGAGGTCAATGTGGCTTTCGGTGGTAGCCTGCACCAGCGGGTACACGAAGTGCCGGGTTACCTGGACCACCGCGACGATGAGAGTCAGCCGCTCGAGGTCCAGTACGGACCTGCGCACGAGGTCACGCTTGAGCCAGACGGGATTCTGCGCTCCCTGGCCGGCACCGAGCGCGTGCGGGTCAATTCTCTGCATTGGCAGGGGATCGAGCGGCTGGGCGGGGGGCTGATCGTCGAGGCGCGCGCGCCGGATGGCCTGATCGAGGCGTTCCGCGTCGCCGATGCGCCGCGCTTTGCGCTCGCCGTGCAGTGGCACCCGGAATGGAAGGTTCGGGACAATCCCTTCTCGCGCGCGCTGTTTGCAACGTTCGGCGCGGCATGCCGCGAGCGCGCGCGTCATCATTGAAAGGCAGGAACATGGTCAGCGAAGTCGGTCAGTTTTTTCGCGATCACGGCATTTCCGAAGTCGAGGCCATCATTCCGGACATGGCCGGCATCGCCCGCGGCAAGATCATGCCGGCGGAGAAGTTCGCTGAGGATGGGGGCATGCGTCTTCCGGAGAGTGTCTTCCTGCAGACGGTCACCGGTGATTACCCCCCCGACACCGGTCAGGCCATGAGTCCGGCAGAGATCGACATCATCCTCAAGGCCGATCCGAAGACCGTGCGCCGGGTGCCTTGGGCGGCCGAGCCGACCGCGCAGGTGATCCACGACTGCTTCTACGCAGATGGCCGGCGCGTGACCATGGCGCCGAGGCACGTGCTGCGCAACATTCTCGAGCTCTATGCCCAGCGAGGTTGGGAACCGGTGGTTGCGCCGGAACTGGAGTTCTACCTGGTCGAGCAGAACAAGGACGCCGATTACCCGCTGCGACCGCCGGTGGGTCGCTCGGGTCGGGCCGAGCCGGGCCGTCAGTCCTACAGCATTGCCGCGGTGAACGAATTCGATCCGCTGTTCGACGACATCTATCAGTTCTGTGAGGATCAGGACATCGAAATCGATACCCTGATCCACGAGGACGGGCCGGCGCAGATGGAAATCAATCTGATCCACGGACATCCGATGGATCTGGCCGACCAGGCGTTTCTCTTCAAGCGCACCGCGCGCGAGGCGGCACTGCGGCACAAGATGTACGCCACCTTCATGGCCAAGCCCCACGCCAAGGAGCCGGGCAGCGCCATGCACATTCACCAGAGCATCGTCGATATCAAAACCCGGCGCAACGTATTCAGCAATCCCGACGGCAGCCCCTCGGCGCTGTTCTTCGCGCACATCGGCGGTCTGCAGAAATACCTGCCGGCGGCGATGGCGCTGTTCTGCGCCAACGTCAACTCCTACCGGCGCCTGACGCGTTATCTGTCCGCCCCGATCAATGCGCAATGGGGTTACGACAATCGCACGGCGGGACTGCGGGTGCCGATGTCCGCACCAGAAGACCGGCGGGTCGAGAACCGCATCAGCGGCGCTGATGCCAATCCCTATATCGCGCTCGCGGCCTCGCTCGCCTGCGGTTATCTCGGTATGGTCGAGGGGTTGCAGCCCTCCGAGCCGGTGACCGGCAGTGCGCACGAGCTGCCGTTCGGTCTGCCGCGCTCGCTCGATGAGGCGTTGCGCGAGCTGCGTCGCAGTGCGGCACTGGTGAAAATTCTCGGTGAGCCGTTCGTGTCGGCGTTCACCATCGTCAAGGAAGCCGAGTACGAGGTGTTCCTGCAGGTGATCAGCTCCTGGGAGCGCGAGCACCTGTTGCTGAACGTTTGAGGCTGCGGCCGGCCGCCTCGCCGCGGCTTCTCGAGGTGCGGGTTCTAACACGTGAGTATGAGCATGACGGGCAATATGTTGGGTATTGATGTCGGTGGCTCCTCGATCAAGGCGGGGGCGGTCGATGTCGCGGCGGGCAAGCTGATCGGGGAGCTCATTTCGGCACCGACGCCGCGCCCGGCCACTCCCGAGGCGATGATGCCGGTGATCGCGGCATTGGCGGCGCGCCTGCCGCAGGCCACCGGGCCGATCGGGCTCGCCTTCCCGGCCGTGGTCAAGCACGGCCGCGCGCGTACTGCGGCGAACGTCGATCATGCCTGGATCGGGGCCGATGGCGCGGCGCTCGTGCATCGCACGCTCAACAGGCCGGCGCTGTTTCTGAATGATGCCGATGCGGCGGGACTCGCCGAGATGCGCTTTGGCGCCGGTCGCGGCGAGCGCGGTACGGTCATTATGCTCACATTTGGCACGGGCATCGGCACCGCGTTGTTTACCGGCGGGCACCTGTTTCCCAACACCGAGCTCGGGCACATGGAGTTGAACGGCATGGACGCGGAAAAATGGGCCTCGGCCCACGTCAAGACCGTGCAGAACCTCGACTGGGAGGGCTGGATCGAGCGGGTCAACGTGTACCTCGAGCGCATGCATGCGATGTTCTGGCCGGACCTGTTCGTTCTCGGCGGTGCGATCAGCGAGCGCTTCGCGGATTTTGCGCCCCTGCTGCGCTCTGAGGCGCGAATCCGGGCCGCGCAGTTCGCCGGCCAGGCGGGCGTGATCGGTGCTGCGATCGCGGTCGCGGAGGCGGGCGTGTGAGCTGCACGATCTCGGCTGTCGCGCTGCGATGAGCTGGCTCGGACGCAGCAAGCTGCCGCACGTCGGAACGACGATCTTCACCGTGATGTCGCGGCGCGCGCAGGCGCTCGGCGCAATCAATCTCGGACAGGGCTTCCCCGACTACGACATCGATCCGCTGCTGGTCGAGCTGGTCGCGCGCGCAATGCACGCCGGCCACAATCAGTACGCACCCATGGAGGGACTGGCGGCGTTGCGCGAGGGGATCGCACGCAAGCTCCAGGCGAGTTACGCGGTGCAGGTCGACCCCGAGAGTGAGATCACCGTGACGCTCGGGGCCACCGAGGCGATCTATTCGGGTATTCAGGCGATTGTCGGTGCGGGCGATGAGGTGATAGCGTTTGATCCGGCCTACGATGCCTACGAGCCGGCGGTGCGTCTGGCCGGTGGGTGCTGCATCCGTCTGCCGCTCTCGCCGCCGGATTTCCGCTACGACTGGGACCGGGTTCGCGCGGCGATCAATGGGCGCACGCGCCTGATTCTGATCAACTCTCCCCACAATCCGGCTTGTACCGTCGCCACCGCGAGTGATCTGGCGACGCTCGCCGAGCTGATCAGCGGCTACGACATCACGGTGCTTTCGGACGAGGTTTACGAACACATGGTGTTCGACGGCCGGACCCATGCCTCGGTGCTCTGCCATCCGCACCTGCGCGCACGCGCTCTGGCGGTGTTTTCGTTCGGCAAGACGTTGCATGCCACCGGTGTGCGGGTCGGTTACGCGGTCGCCCCGGCACCGCTTAGCGCCGAGCTGCGCAAGGTACACCAGTTCAACACCTTCAGCATCGCGCATCCGTTGCAGCGAGCCATTACCGATTACCTCAGTGCGCGAGCGGATATCGGGCGCGAGCTGCCGGCGTTTTTCCAGGCCAAGCGCGATCGGCTGCGCGCGGCACTCGCCGGCGATGCGTGGCGGCTGCCGCCCGCCGAGGGGACATTTTTCCAGCTGCTCGATTTCAGTGCGCTCGCTCCGCCAGGCGACGTTTCATTCGCCGAGCGGCTGCTCACCGAGGCGGGGGTCGCCGCGATTCCCCTTGCGCCGTTTTATGCCGAGGCGCCGCCATTGACGTGTGTGCGCCTGTGCATCGCCAAGCGCGATGCCACGCTCGATGCGGCTGCCGAGCGCTTGGCGGCATTCGCGCAGCGCCTAGGCCGTGCGGGGGCCTGATCCGCTGCATTTGGCGGACGGTTCTGCGCAGCCGAGCCGGATGCCGCGATGCTCACGGCGGCGGGACCTGCGGCCGGACCGTTGTCGCTGTCGATTCGCTTGCCGCTGCGACGTTGTGTGAGGACTCGGTCAGGGAGTCCCATTGCCGCGCGGACATGCCGCTCGTCAGGTAAGCGCTTCAGGCGCCACGAGATGACTCCGCAAGGGGGCGAATCCTCGTGCCGGCAGACCAACCAGGCCCCGGCAGGAGGTTGCATCAGCGTCCCGCAGTGAACATCGGATTGTCGTTCGCGGCCTTGCTCGACGGCACCTGCGGTTGCATCACGTCCCAGTGCTCGATGATGCGGCCATGGCTGATCCGCAGGATATCCCCCGCTACCAGAGGCTTGGGGCTGCAGCCAATCCCCCAGGACTGATGGGAATGTGAGGTTGAACCCCGCGGGTGCGGGCAAGCCCCTTGTCAGCGGCTGGCGCAACAAATCGAACAGCGTGTCTTCAGGAAGGTCTGCCAGTGGAATCAGTCCCCGTGTGCTCGATGCATCGAGGGCATCGGGCTGGAAAGGAATCGCCCAGCCGGCCGCGTCGCTGAGATGGCGCAGCTCGTGGACAGATCCCGGCGCAAGCACAAGCTCACTGTCGTTTTGCGCCTCGTAATCGAGCACATCGATCGCAATCCGTCCGCTTGCCGCCATGATGAGGATCAGCGCGAAGACAAGGTGTGCATGCGACAGCAGTGCGCGCGCCGTGGTCTCGCCGGCGAGCCGGTGGATCTGCAGCGGGGCTGCGCTCGCCGATCGTGGGACAGAGGAGTAGATGGGAATCGACATGCTTGACTCCTCTGACCGGTCTGGATCCTGGATCGCTCGGCGGGCAGCCCGAACCATCGTATCCATCCGGTCAAGCACGCCGTGCCTGAGACTTGATCGAATCTCGAATCCTGAGCGAGCGCACCGTCGCGCGGCATCCACTGGTGCGCATCGACCTGTACAGTGGCAGGTGGAGCGCCCGCCTGAAGGGGCCGTGCATCTGGATCAATCGCGGACTGGAACCCGGGAGGGGACCGGGCGGGTAAGCCCGCCGGGCAGCAGAGTCGCCTGCCTCAGCGGCGCAGGATCCAGGCGATGATGGAAATCGCGAGGCTCACCAGCAGCATGGTGGTGATGGGAAAGAAGAACTGGAAGCCGGGCCGTTCGATGACGATGTCGCCCGGTAGTTTGAACAACGGCAGCCGTCGCACCCACGGCCAGGCGAGCCCGAGCACGATCAGCACCACTCCGAGCACGACGAGAATGCGATTCATGGGCGCAAGTCTACCGGCCTGGGCGCGCCGATCAATGGCCGCGCGCCGCTAGTCGAACTCCGTCGGCAGGTCGCGGCGTAGATGGTGCTCGTAGAGCCGAACGATCTGCGGGGCGAGCACCCGGCCGGTCGACAGCTCCGGTAGCGCTGCAACGGGGAAGAACTCCACCGCATCGGTCTCGAGACTGGCGGCGGGGTGGCCGCCGGTCAGCTCGCAGATGAACATCAGCTTGTAGATATGGTGCACGCTCGGCGGGTGGGGGTGCCGGCGCCGATCCACGAGCGCAGCCAGCTTCACCGCGCGGACCTGGTAGCCGGACTCCTCGCGCACCTCGCGCTCGACGGCCTCGGCCGGCGAGTCGTTAACGTCCACCCAGCCGCCGGGCAAGGTCCAGCGGCCATCGGCGCGCTCACGCACCAGCAGTACGCGCTCGGCATCGAACACGGCCCCGCGCACGTCGACCTTCGGCGTGGCGTAGCCGTCCTCGGCGTCCCAGAACGCCTCGGCCCGCTCGGGCGGGATCTGCAACTGCCCGGCGAGCAGATCCGCCGCGAGACGCTGCAGTTCCCCGTAGCGCTCGCGGTCGTACGGATCTTGCGTGAAGGCGAGTCCGCTCTGCGCCACCGCGCGCACCTTGCGCGCCCAGTCGAGGATGGCCGCTGTTCTGTCGATGGCGACGCTCCCGGGGGCGCTTCAGAGATTGCGGATCAACGCATCCGCGAACGCCGAAGTCGATACCTCCGTGGCCCCATCCATCAGCCGCGCAAAATCGTAGGTGACGGTTTTCTGGCCGATCGTCCGGTCCATCGCCGCGATGATAACATCGGCCGCTTCAGTCCAACCCATGTAACGGAACATCATCTCGCCCGAGAGCAGCACCGAGCCCGGGTTGACCTTGTCCAGGTTGGCGTATTTCGGTGCCGTGCCGTGGGTGGCCTCGAATACCGCGTGCCCGGTGAGGTAGTTGATGTTTCCGCCCGGGGCGATGCCGATGCCACCGACCTGCGCGGCGAGCGCGTCGGAGAGGTAATCGCCATTGAGGTTGAGCGTTGCGATGACGTCGAATTCCGCCGGGCGCGTCAGGATCTGTTGCAGCGTGATGTCGGCGATCGCGTCCTTGATGATGACTTTGCCGGCCTGTCTGGCTGCGTCCATCTCGGCATTTGCAGCCTTTTCGCCGTGCGCGGCCTTGGTGCGCTCCCATTGCTCCCAGGTGTAGGTCTCGCCGCCGAACTCGCGCTCGGCGAGCTGATAGCCCCAGTTGCGGAACGCCCCCTCGGTGTATTTCTGAATGTTGCCCTTGTGCACCAGCGTGACGCTGCGGCGCTTGTTGGTGATGGCGTATTCGATCGCCGAGCGGATCAGCCGCTCCGAGCCCTCGCGTGAGACGGGCTTGAGGCCGATGCCGGAACTCTCCGGGAAGCGGATCTTGGCGAACGCCTTGGGAAAGTGCTGCTTGAGCAGTGCCATGAACTCGCGGTTCTCCGCCGTGCCGTTCTCGAACTCGATGCCGGCGTAGATGTCCTCGGTGTTCTCGCGGAAGATCACCATGTCCACCTGTTCAGGATGTTTGACCGGTGAGGGCACACCTTTGAACCAACGCACCGGACGCAGGCAGACATACAAGTCGAGCAGCTGACGCAGCGCGACGTTGAGCGAGCGGATTCCCCCGCCGACCGGGGTGGTGAGCGGGCCTTTGATCGAAACCAGATAGTCCCGGCAGGCTGTAACGGTCTCATCCGGCAGCCAGCTGTTGCACTGCTTGAAAGCCTTCTCCCCGGCGTACACCTCCATCCAGTGGATCTTGCGCCGGCCGCCGTAGGCCTTGGCCACCGCTGCGTCCATCACCCGCACGCTGGCTCGCCAGATGTCCGGCCCCGTGCCATCGCCTTCGATGAACGGGATGATCGGGTTGTCCGGCACCAGGAGCTTACCGTCACGGATGCTGATCTTGGCTCCGGCAGCGGGCGGTGCGACGTTCGGGGCAGCGGCACTTGACATGATTAACGGGCTCCTCGCGCGAACTTGAGAAAAATCATCCGCCCGGGTCCGCCCGAGCGGGCCGATAATCGTAGCACGGGCTCGCCCGGGCGCCGTAACGGCTGAGCCGCCCCAGGCAGGGTGGGGTCATCTATGCGACACTTGCCGCCCATAATATTTGGCTCATGGGGGTTGCCCGGATCATGAACGATGCCACCGAGAGCGCAGCGTCGCCTGCGGCGAATCAATCGCTGCTGCGCAAGTTATTTGCCGTGCACGCCGTGGTCGCGCCCGAGCGCGCCGGGGCCGAGCGGCTGAAGCAAGCGCTGTCGGTCTGGGCGCTGATGGCCATCGGCATTGGCGCAACCATCGGTACGGGTATCTTCGTGCTCACCGGCACGGTGGCAGCGAACCAGTCCGGACCGGCGATCACGATTTCGCTCGCGATCGCCGCTTTCGGCAGCGGACTGGCGGCGCTGTGCTACGCGGAGTTCGCCGCGTTCCTGCCGGTGCCCGGCAGCGCCTACAGCTACACATACGCCACGCTGGGTGAGGTCGTGGCATGGTTCATCGGCTGGAATCTGTTGCTGGAATACGGTATCTCGGCCTCGGCCGTTGCAGTGAGCTGGTCGGCGTACGTGGCGAGTCTGCTCTCGGGCTGGGGCATTCATCTGCCGGCGACGTGGATCAATGCCCCGATCCAGCAGAACGCTGCCGGCCATCTGGTGGCCACGGGCGCGATCATGAATCTGCCGGCGGTGCTGGTCGTGCTGGCGCTGAGTGCCTTGTGTTATGTCGGCATCCAGGAAACCGCGCGCGTCACGAATTTCATGGTGGCTTTGAAGGTTGCGGTGATTCTGGTCGTGGTCGTTGCGGGTCTGAAGTTCATCTCCGCCTCGAACTGGCACCCGTACATCCCGCCTAACGCCGGCACCTTCGGACACTTCGGCTGGACGGGCGTTCTGCAGGGTGCCGGCATCATCTTTTTCTCCTACGTCGGGTTTGACACCGCTTCGACCACGGCGCTCGAGGCACGCAACCCGCAGCGCGATCTGCCGATTGGGATCATCGGCACGCTCATCATCTCAACGGTGCTCTACGTGGCGATGGCAGCGGTGGTCACCGGCATGGTGCCGTACTTCAAGCTCAATGTGGCCGACCCGGTGTCCGTGGCACTCAATGCCCATCCGGCGCTCTCCTGGCTGCGTTCGCTGGTCACACTCGGAACCATCATCGGCATGACCTCCGTCATTCTGACGTCGATTCTCGGCCAGCCGCGCATCTTGCTGTCGATGGCCGATGACGGGCTGCTGCCACCGGTGATGAGCCGCTGCCATCCGCGCTTCAAGACTCCGCACGTGTCGACGGCGATTACCGGGGTCATCGCGGCACTGATCGCCGGGTTGTTCCCGCTCGATGTGCTCGCCGATCTGATCTCGATCGGCATTCTGCTCGCCTTCGCGGTGGTGTGTATCGGGGTGCTGGTAATGCGGCACACGCGCCCCGATGTGCCGCGCCCGTTCCGCGTGCCTTGGGCGTGGGTGCTGTGCCCGCTCGGGGCGGCAGTGTGCCTCGGCATGACGTATTTCCTCTCCGATGCAACCTGGATCCGGCTCGTCGTCTGGACGTTCATCGGCGGTGCGATCTACGTCTTCTACGGCTTTCGGCACAGCAAACAGCGCACATGAGCCCGCCCGATCCTGGCCTCCTGCCCGGCACGCCGGCTGCCGACGGCTGGTGGATGCCGGCGGAGTTCGAGGCGCACGAGCGCTGCTGGATGCTCTGGCCGGAGCGTCCCGATAACTGGCGGGAGCAGGCTGCCCCGGCGCAACGCGCATTTGCCGCGGTCGCCGCGGCGATCAGCCGATTCGAGCCGGTCGCCGTGGGGGTCTCGCCCGCGCATGCCGCGGCGGCGCGGGCGCAGCTGCCCGCGGCCATCGAGGTTGTCCCGCTCGCACACGATGACTGTTGGATGCGCGATGTCGGTCCGACGTATCTGGTGAGCGAGGGCGGCGGGCTGCGCGGGGTACACTGGCGGTTCAATGCCTGGGGCGGACTGCAGGGCGGGCTCTATCACCCCTGGGATCAGGACGAACGGGTGGCGGCCGAGGTGCTCGCGCTCGAGGCTCGCGCTCGCTACCGTGCCCCGATCGTGATCGAAGGGGGGGCGATCCACGTCGACGGCGAGGGCACGGCGCTGCTCGCCGAGGAATGCGTGCTCAATGCCAACCGCAACCCCGGCATGACGCGTGAGCGGATGGAGTCGGTGCTGCGCGAGTATCTGGGGGTGCGGCAGTTCATCTGGCTCGGACTTGGCGTCTACAACGATGAGACTGATGGGCACATCGATAACCTTGCCTGCTTTCTCGCGCCGGGCAGAGTGTGTCTCGCCTGGACCGATGATCGCGCCGATCCGCAGTACGAGCGTTCGCGCGATGCGTGGGAGCGGTTGCACGAGGCGCGCGACGCGCACGGGCGGCCGCTTGAGGTGATCAAGCTGCCGATGCCCGGTCCGCTCTACATGAGCGAAGCGGAGGCTCGCGGTCTGGCGCCGAGTTCGGCGTGTAAGCCGCGCCAGGCTGGCGAGCGTCTCGCGGCAAGCTACGTCAATTTCTACTTTGCCAATGGCGGTCTGGTGATGCCGTTGCTCGATGCGCGCACCGATGCGCAAGCGGCTGACATTTTGCGCCGTCTGTGTCCTGGGCGTGAGCTGATCGGGGTGCCGGCGCGCGAGATTCTGCTCGGGGGCGGTGGCATTCACTGCATCACGCAGCAGGTGCCTGAGCCGTGCGTTCAGCGGCTGAGGCCTGCGCTGCGCGCCTGAGAGTCCGCCGCCGCCGTCTCAGTCCGCGTTCGCCCCGTTCGTGCCCGCCAGCAGTGCCGCAAAGCGCGCGAGGTCGATGTTGCCGCCGGAGATCATCACACCGACGCGTTTGCCGCGGAGCTCGAGACGGCCGCTGAATGCCGCTGCTGCCGCCAGAGCACCGGTCGGTTCGATCACGAGTTTCATCCGTTCGGCGAACCAAGCCATCGCCGCAGTCAGTTGCGCGTCGCTCACCGTGACGATATCGCGCACCAGAGCAGCGATGACGGGAAACGTGTGCACGCCCAGATGTTGGGTTTGCGCGCCATCGGCGAGTGTTTCCGGTGTATCGATATGCACGATTCGCCCGGCGTGCAGGCTCTGCCGCCCGTCATCGCCGGCCTGAGGCTCGACACCGAGTACCGTACAGTCGGGACACAGCGCGCGTGCGGCGACGGCGCTGCCCGAGAGCAGACCACCGCCGCCGAGTGGGACGAGCAGCACATCAAGCCCCCCGACCTCCTCGATGAGTTCCGCCGCGGCGGTACCCTGTCCGGCCATGACATCCGGATGGTCATAGGGGGGAATGAGGCTCAGACCGCGCTCGGCGGCGAGTCGCCGGCCGAGCGCCTCACGGTCTTCGCGGAAGCGGTCGTAGAAGATCACCTCGCCCCCGTATTCGCGTGTCGCGGCCACCTTGGCGCGCGGCGCGTCACTTGGCATGACAATGACGGCACGGCTGTGCAGCAGCCGACAGGCGAGTGCGATCGCCTGGGCATGATTGCCCGAGGAGAAGGCGACGACTCCGGCCGCACGTTGCGCCGGCTCCAATCGGGCGACCGCGTTGTAGGCGCCGCGGAACTTGAACGCGCCCATGCGCTGGAAGTTCTCGCATTTGAAGAACAGCCGCGCCTCGCACAGCGCATCGGCAGTGCGCGAGGTCAGTACCGGTGTGCGGTGCGCGACCCCCTGCAGGCGCTGCCGGGCGGACTGGATATCGGCGAAATCCAACGTGGGCGCGTTCACGGCAGAGCTCGCCTCAGAGCGGTTCGGGTAGCGGGATGAATTCCTCGGCATCACCCGGTACCCTCGCGAAGCGCCCGGCCTGCCAGTCGCGCTTGGCCTGCTCGATGCGCTCGAGTGAACTCGACACGAAATTCCAGTAGACGTGACGCTCCCCGACCGGCTCGCCGCCGAGCAGCGCCAGGCGTGCGCCGCGCTCGGTGCGCAGTACCGCCGAGGCGCCCGGGGCAAACACCAGCATGCGGCCGGGACGCGCCGCTTCGCCCCACCCGACCAGATCCCCCTCGAGCAGATAGACCGCCCGCTCGGAATAGGCCTCGGTGAGTGGTAATGCGCTGCCCGGCGGCAGCACCGCATCGGCGTAAAAGAGCGGGGAGTGGACCGCCACGGGCGAGCGGTGTGCGTAGAGCTCACCGGCGAGCACTCGCACCTCGGCGCCGCCGACTTCGACGGTGGGCAGCGTTGCGCCGGGATGATGGTGAAACTGCGGCTCGGTCTGCTCATCGGCACTCGGCAGTGCGACCCACAGCTGCAGGCCGTTCAGGCGTGAGCCGGTGCGGCGCAGTTCGGCCGCAGTGCGCTCGGAGTGCACGATACCGCGGCCGGCAGTCATCCAGTTGACGTCACCGGGGCGGATGCTCTGGTGCGAGCCCAAGCTGTCGCGATGAACAATCTGTCCTTCGAACAGATACGTCACGGTGGCGAGTCCGATGTGCGGGTGCGGCCGCACATCGATGCCGCGACCGGGCGGCAGGTCCGCCGGGCCCATGTGATCGAAGAAAATGAACGGACCGACCATGCGGCGCAGGGGCGAGGGTAAGACTCGCCCGACCACCAGGTCCCCGAGGTCACGCGCTCGCGCATCGATGACGGCCGCAAGCGCAGGCGTGGCCGTGCGATCTGGCCCAGAGGACTCGACCGGGGGGGGTGCGCTCATACTGAATGCTCCGGCGAGGATCGCCAAGCGCAAATGCTAGCATCGCCCAGGGAAGGCGTGCGCGCCCCGCACGGGCGCGCACGTCCCTCATCGGCACCACACGGGAGGCACTTATGCGCATCGGATTCATCGGACTGGGCAACATGGGCAGCGCCATTGCCACGCGGTTGCTCGGCGCGGGCCATCGGCTGCGGGTGTGGAACCGCTCGAGCGAACCGGCGCAACGGCTGGTCGGCGCCGGGGCGGAGCCGCTCGCCACGGCGCGCGAGGCGTGTGCCGCGGACGTGGTGTTCTCGATTCTGAGCGATGACCGCTCGGTGCGCGAGGTGCTGCTCGAGGCGGCGCTGCCCGCCGAGCCCGGCACCGTGCACGTCAACATGGCCACCATCTCGCCCGAGCTGAGCGATGAGCTGGCGGCGCGCCTTGCCGCGGCCGGCTGCAGTTATATTGCTGCCCCGGTGCTCGGGCGGCCGGACGTCGCCGCGGCCGGCAAGCTCAACATTCTCGCCGCCGGTCCGGCTGCTGCCATCGAGCGCGTACAAGGGCTGCTCGATGTCATTGGCCAGCGAACCTGGCGATTCGGCGAGCGTGCCGCGCAGGCCAACGTGGCCAAGCTTGCGGTGAATTTCATGCTGGCGGCGGCAATCGAGTCGATGGGCGAGGCGGCGGCCCTCGCCGGCGGCTACGGTATCGAGCCGGCGACGCTGTTTACGCTGCTCAGCCAGACGCTCTTTCCCGGGCCGGTTTACGAGGGCTACGGGCGGGTGATCGCCGAATCGCGCTTCGAGCCGGCCGGGTTCAAAGCGCGGCTCGGTCTGAAGGATGTGCGCTTGGCGCTCGCTGCGGCCGAGGCGGTCAATACACCGATGCCAGTCGGCAGTCTGGTGCGCGACTCGATGCTCGAGGCGCTGGCTCGTGGCCAGAGCGAACAGGAGTTCGGGGCGGTGCTCGGACGTGCAGCGATGCGTCGGGCCGGACGGTAGACGGGCCCGCCGGGTATATAGCCGCGGCTGCGCTGCCGCCCGTTCCGTCCGCGGCGGCTCGCCCGGCAGGCTCTGTGAGCCGATGCAGGCCGACGGCGCTGCTCCAGGAGGGAAGTCTTTTTCGCTCTAGGATGCACCGGGGGCTCACCCGTGGCGGTGCACGACACTCATCGACTTTGCTCATGTGATTCATGAGGTTGACGCGGTTTATCCCGGCCCTGCGCTGTGGATACTCGAGTCGGTGGTTATGTACCCCATTCGAGGAGATCGCCCATGCAGGCCGGCACGTCCCGACAGATCCCTGGCACGACCCTGTTCGATGGGGAGCAGGCCATCAAGGGTTATGCGTTGAACAAGATGTGTTACTCATTCAATTCGGCGGCCAATCGCGAGGAATTCAAACGCAACGAAGATGCGTATTGCTCCCGCTACGGCCTCAGTGCCGAGCAGCGCGAGGCAGTGCGGCGCCGCAATGTGCTCGATCTGATCGCAGTTGGCGGCAACGTCTACTACCTGGCCAAGCTCGCCGGCATCTTTGGGCTCGACGTACAGGATCTCGGTGCCCAGCAGACCGGCATGTCCAAAGATCAGTTCAAAGCCAAGCTGAGCGCGGCGGGGAAGTAAGTCATGGCAAAAATCCTTGGCGCAATCACCACCTCGCACGTGCCGGCCATCGGCGGTGCGATCGCCCGCAATCTACGCACCGACCCGTACTGGAAGCCGTTCTTCGACGGCTTCGCTCCCGTGCATGCGTGGCTCGGCAAGGTGCGTCCGGACGTTGCGGTGATCTTCTACAATGATCACGGGCTGAATTTCTTCCTCGACAAGATGCCGACGTTTGCGGTCGGCGCTGCCCCGCAGTACACGAATTCGGACGAAGGTTGGGGCATCCCGACTTTGCCGCCCGTGGCGGGTGATCCGCACTTCTCCTGGCACCTCATCGAGAAGCTGGTCGCTGAGGAATTCGACGTCACCACCTGCCAGGAGATGCTGATCGACCATGCGTGTACGATCCCGATGGCGCTGCTCTGGCCGGCTGGCGGCCCCTGGCCGGTCAGCATCGTGCCGGTCTGTATCAACACCGTACAGCACCCTCTGCCATCGGCCGCGCGCTGCTTCAAGCTCGGTGAGGCGGTCGGCCGCGCAATCGAATCCTACGACGCGGACAAGCGCGTGGTGGTGATCGGCACGGGCGGTTTGAGCCACCAGCTCGATGGTGAGCGCGCCGGCTTCATCAACAAGCGGTTCGATCTGCAGTTCATGGAAAAACTCCCGACCGACCCGCTGTGGGCGACGCGCTATTCGATCGGCGAGCTGGTCGAGCAGACCGGAACCCAGGGCATCGAGCTGCTGATGTGGCTGGCTGCGCGCGCAGCGCTCGGCGGCCCGGCGAAGACGGTTCATTCCAATTACCACATCCCGATCTCCAACACCGCGGCAGGCCTGATGTTGATGGAGCCCATGGCTGCCTGAGCGGTGCGGGGAGCGGGTGCGCCAAACCCCTCCGGCGCGCCCGCTCCCCGAGCCGGCGGTGCGGCGCACGGGGATCGAGCGCCCCTTGGGCGCGTATGTCACAATGAAAGGGCTTGCCGGGGGCGCACAGACGGTCCACGGGCGCAGGGCAGGCGCGACCCATGGGCGAGCTGCAATCCTCACTACCGCACCTGCTCGATATCGACGGGCGCATGCTGCGCACGTTCCTCGCCGTGCTCGAGACCGGCTCGGTGACCGCGGCGGCTGAGCGGCTGGGTTTGACCCAATCTGCGGTGAGTCACGCTCTGAACCGCCTGCGCTCGGTCCTCGGCGACTCGCTGTTCGTCAGATCCGGCCGTGGCATCGCTGCGACGGCGCGTGCCGAGGCGTTGGCGGGACCGGCCCGGCGGCTGCTCGAGGACATGGAGCGCCTGGCACGGGGTCCGCGGTTCGTGCCGCAGGACACGGAGCTCGTGCTCACGGTTGCAGCGAACGATTTTCAGCGTGATCTGCTCCTGCCGGCCTTTCAGCAGCGCCTCGCGCCGCGCCTGAAGCGGCTGCGGCTCACCGTGATCCCCTCACGTGCGCCGACCGCTGATCTGCTGCGTGAGGGACGGTGCGATCTGATCGTCACGCCGCGCCCGCCGGAGGGATTGGATATCGTCCAGAAACGTCTGCTGGTCGACCGCTATGTGTGTTTCTTCGACCCCGCGCAGCGCGCTGCGCCGCGCACGCTCGAGGAATATCTCGCGGCCCGTCACGTCACCGTGGTTTACGAGGACGGTCGCCGGTTGGTATTCGACGATCAACTCGCCTCGCGCGGCCTTACCCGGCAGATCGGTGTGGCGGTGAGTGATTTTGCCGGTGTCGCCGCCTTTCTGCGCGGCACGGACCTGCTGGCGAGCGTCCCCTCGCTGCTGCGCTTCGGTTGCATGCGCGGCTTTGGCACCGCGCCGTTGCCATTCTCCGCTCCAGAGGTCTCGATGTACCTGGTGTGGCATCGCCGGCACCAGGACGACCCGGTGCATGTGTGGCTGCGCACCGAGCTCGAGGAGGTGGCGAATGGCCTGCTCGCCGGGATCGCACCATGAACCTCAAGCAGCTCGAATATTTCATTCGGGTGGCCGAGCTCGGCAGCTTCAGTCGAGCGGCCCTGGTGCTCGATGTGGCGCAACCGGCGCTGAGCCGCCAGATCCGGCTGCTCGAGACCGACCTGCGCTGCGCGCTGCTGCAGCGCACCGGCCGCGGGGTGGTGCTCACGGAGGCGGGCAAGCACCTGGTCGAGCGGGCCACGGCCATACTGCATCTGGTGCAGCAGGCGCGCGCCGATCTGGAGGAGGGTCGCGAGGAGCCGGCGGGGCGTGTGGTCATCGGCCTGCCGCCGAGCCTCGGGCGCATCCTGACGCTTTCGCTGGTCGCGGGCTTCCGGGCGAGTCTTGCCAAGGCGCGGCTGGTGATCGTCGAGGGGCTCTCGACGCACATCCTGGAGTGGATCGCCACCGGGCGGGTCGATCTCGCTCTGGTACACAATCCCGAACCACAGGCTGCGATCGACATCGAGCCGATTCTCGATGAGCCGCTGTGCCTGATCGGCCCGGCCCGGCAGCGCCAGCGGCGTGGCGCGCGCGCCGCGGCCCGCATGGAGCTGCCGGTGCCGTTCGCCGAGCTGCCGCAATACCCGCTGGTGATTCCCGACCACACCCAGGCAATCCGGCGGCGGGTCGAGGCGCAAGCGGTGCTATCCGGGGTGAGCTTGCGCATCGACTGGGAGGTCTCCGGAATCCCGGCGATACTCGACATGGTGCGTGCCGGGTATGGCTATGCCGTGCTCAGCCGCGGGGCGGTGTTCGCCTCGGGCGCGCCCCAGGCCTTCAGCGTTCGTCCGATCGAGCAGCCCATGCTGATCAGCAAGCTGTGTCTGGCGAGTTCGGCGCACAAGCCCACGACGCCACTGCTGCGGCACGCGACGCGCATGCTGCGCGAGCTGGCACAGACGGCCGTGCGCCAGCCAAGCCATATCAGTTCGCGATAGCTGCTAGCGGGCCGTGCGGACTGGATGCGCGGGAGCCGGCGGGCGAGAATGATGCGGCAACCGCATGAGCACATCGTCCGTTCCATCACGCCGCATCGGTCCGTGGACCGTCGGTCCCATCGGACTGGGATGCATGAATCTCAGCCATGCTTATGGCGTGCCGATCGCGCGCGAGCACGCCGAGCGCGTGCTGCTCGCCGCGCTCGAGCTCGGCGTGGATCACTTCGATACAGCTGCGCTCTATGGTTTCGGTGCGAATGAGACGCTCCTCGGCCGGGTGCTCGCGCCGCATCGCTCGCGCATCCTGCTCGCCAGCAAGGGGGGGCTCGCCGGAGTCGACGGCAAGCGCGTGATCGATGGCCGTCCGCAGGTCATCCGGCGCAACTGCGAGGACAGTCTGCGGCGGCTGAATACCGAGGTGATCGACCTTTATTATCTGCACCGCTGGGACCGGCGCGTGCCGATCGAGGAGAGCGTCGGGGTGTTGGCCGATCTGGTGCGTGAGGGCAAGATCCGCGCCATCGGTCTGTCGGAAGTGTCTGCTGCGACACTGCGCAAGGCGCACGCCGTTCACCCGATTGCGGCCTTGCAGAACGAGTACTCGCTGTGGACGCGTAATCCGGAAATTGCCGTGCTGCAGGCCTGCGGCGAGCTGGGCGTGACGCTGGTGGCGTTCTCGCCGCTCGCGCGCGGATTTTTGACTGGGCAATTAACCGAAGTCTCGGGGCTGCCGCCCGGGGATCTGCGTCACACCATGCCGCGCTTCAGCACGCAGCACTACGCGCGCAATCTGCAGCTGCTCGAGCCGTACCGGCACATTGCGCGGCAGCACGAGTGCACGCCGGCGCAGCTGGCGCTCGCTTGGTTGTTGAGTCGCGCCGAGCATATCGTCGTGATTCCGGGCACCACTCAGGTGTCGCACCTGCGTGAGAACATGGCCGCCCGGGCGCTGCGCTTGCCGAGCGAGACGCTCGCGCAGTTGGATGAGCTGATCAATCAGCGGACCGTGAGCGGCGCCCGGTATGGTGCGGCCGGCCAGGCCGACGTCGACTCCGAGGAGTTTTCCGAAGGGGCAGCGGCGCCCCGGTCGTGAAGTCTGACTATCCAGCCTCGCCGTGAGCGTAACCATGCCACCGAGGGGCGAGTTGTCAGATGAGCCACGGCGAGGCAGCATGAGCGACGGGAGCTGTCCCGTCTGCGGTGGAGGGGGGGATCGTGCAGTTCATCTCAGGCACGCATCACTGGTCGACTGACGCGGTTGAGCCGCGCCGGGCGCTCTCCTATTGGGTCGACACGGTCTGCGACCGGTTTCTCGAGCTCGACATCGATACGCCCGTGCGCACGGGCTTTCAGGCCCGGCTCGATCAGACCGAACTCGGACCGGCGATCGTCAACATGATCCGTGCGGACGTGCAGCGTGTGCGTCGCACCAGCGCAAAGATCGCGCGCACGCGGCAAGCGGCCTTCATGTTGATGCAGCTGCGTGCCGGCCGGGTGCTGGTGCGCCAGGCGGGGCGCTCAACGCCGCTGTATCCGGGGGAATGCGTGTTGATCGATGGCCGGGCACCCTACGAGGTGGAATGTCCGTTGCCCACGTGCTCGCTGGTGCTGACCTTGCCCGAGGCCTGGTTGCGTCGCTACCTGGAGCATCCCGAGGCACTCGTGCCGCTGCGGGTGGCCGGTGGCGGTTGGGGAGCGGCGTTGTGCGCGGCTGTGGGCAGCCTCGAGATCGATGGATGCGACAGCCTGGCGCTGCCGCCCGAGGAGGTGGCCGGACACGTCGCGGCGCTGTTGAAGCTCGCGATCGCACCCGAACCCGCAGGCGCGACGCCGCGACCGCTGCGCGAGCGGGTGCTTCGTGCGCTCAATGGCCGATTCGCCGAACCGGACCTGACGCCCGGCTCGCTGGCCGGCGAGTTGCATATGTCGGTGCGCAGCCTGCATTACGCCTTTGCCGCTGCCGGGACCACGTTCGTCGAGGAGTTGATGCGCATTCGCCTGCAGCGGGCGCGCGAGCTGCTCGCCGACGGCCGGACGCGCGAGCTGCCGATTGCAGAAATTGCCGCCCGCTGCGGCTTCACCGATCCGAGTCATTTCGCGCGCCGGTTCCGGCGCAGGTTCGACTGCACGCCGCACGGCTATCGGCACCGCAGCGATAGTTAGGGCAGGCAGCTCAACACCTCGCGAAGTTCGCCGAGAATGCGGTGCGGCCTGCATGTGCCGCGCTGGCGCAGCCAGTCTTCGCGGCTCGTCGTTCCGGTGGTGACCGCGAGCGCTGTCGCACCACCGCGATGGGCCATGATGACCTCGACCAGCGGATCGTCGCCGACCACGCCGACCTCGCGCATCCCAACGCCCAGCCGACGAGCGACCAAGCGCAGCGCGTGCAGCGAGGGTTTGCCGGTGAGGATGACCGGGGCGCGAGTGAGGCGCCGGATCGCCCCGAGGATCGCATAGCTGTAGCCGATGGTGCGGCCCTGGCGGGTCGCAAAGAACGGCACATCCGAAGCAGCGTACAGTTTGGCGCCCGCCCAGATTGCCTGCGCGGCGGTCTCGATGTCCTTCATGCCGCATTCCGGATGCCAGCCGACGTACACCGCATCCACCTCGGCAGCGTGCGCCTCCCCGGTGTAGCGCGTCTCGATCCCCGCTTCAGCCAATGCGTGGCCGACACCCCGGGTGCCCAGGACCAGGGTACGACGGATGCCCCGGCGGGACATGTGATCGGCCGTCACCACCGAGGGGGTGAGCATCTGCCTGTCCTCGATGGGCAGGCCGCAGCGGCGCAGCTTGTCAGCTTGTTCGGCCGGTGCGTAGTTGCTGCCGTTGGTGAGCAGGACAAACGGCCAGTTCCGCTCGCGCAACGTGCTCAGCACCTCCACCGCGCCCGGCAGCAGCTGATAACTGCCCAGCGAGCGGTCACTGAGAAGCAGCGTACCGTCGACGTCGAACATCAGGCCGGCGATGGTGCCCGGGGTACCCGGCACTCGGTCCGCGAGCGGCGCGCTCATGAGGACACCGACCGCGGTATGCGACGCAGGTGCAGTCGAAAGCCGGGCTTCTCCACCGACACGTCCGTCAAGTCGCGCCGTGCGGTGAGCTTTCTGATCAGTGCCAGCGCTGGCCGTACCGCCGGATCGTAATGACGTGCAGCCGGACCGGCCGCGAGCATGGCATCCACCTGGGCCTGCGGCATGGTGGCGCGCAGCAGGAACTCCTCATCCGAGAGCCGGGCACCGAGCCTGCGGCGCAGCTCGGGCAGCGGCGCCATCGGCGGCTCGGCTTCGAGTTCCCGTGTGCGCGGCAGCGAACGGATGCGATCCATCACCTGCGCCTCGATCGGTATCGTTGGCTTGCCGAAGCGGCCGAGGGCATAACGGATCAACTCATCCGGCATGGTGGCGTAGCGCTCGCGGCTCGTGACGTTCATCACCGCCTGCGTCAACAGCACCTGGGAGAACGGGGTCATTACGATCGGCCAGCCGAGTTCCTGGCGCACGCGACCGAGTTCCTCGATGACGGCGCTCTCCAGGTGCGCGATACGGCTCTCCTGCAGATGTCGGCGCATGGTGCCAACCATGCCGCCGGGCAGTTGATGGTGCTGGTAGCTTGCGTCAAAACCCTGCGGCCGCCCCGCCGGCAGACCTTCGGCTTGCGCCAGGCTCGTGAAGTAACGGTCCACCGCCGCGAGCGCCTCGGTGTCGATGTCGACGCGGTGGCCGAGGGTGCGCAGGTTGGCGACCACCCGGCCGGCGGGCGGGTTGGAGATACCGTCGGCGGCCGCGCCCGATGCGCATTGCAATGCGCTCACCCCAAGCGGCACGGCATCCAAGTACAGCAACTCCGCCAATCCGATCGTGCAGTGCGAGTGCAGCTCGAGCGGCTTACCGCCGATCTGCGCCTTGATTGCCGGGATCAGGGTCGCGGCGCGCTGCGGGGAGAGCAGGCCGCCGGGATCCTTGATGTAGAGTGCGTCGATGTCGGGGCAGGCCGCAAGCCGGCGCGCCCGCTCGGCATAATAGGCGTCATCGTGGATCGGGCTGATCGTGAACACCAGGGCGGCGATCACGTACTCACCGCCGCCCTGGTGCACCATGCGCGCGCACGCGATGTTGGCGTCGGTATCGTTCATCGGGTCAGCCAGACAGAACCGCCGGATGCCGTTGCGGGCCAGCGTGCGAAAGGCGAGCGCCATGAATTCCGGACTGGCCGTTTCCCAGGAGATGAACCGGAAGCCGGTGGACATGAACTGCAGCGGCGTGCGTGGCGTTGCCGCGGCCATCAACCGGATCCGCTCCCACGGGTCCTCGCGCTTGTAGCGCACGGCGACGCCCATGTGCGTGGAGGTCGTGAAGTCGATTGCCTTGAAGCCCACCCGGTCCATGACCGGCGCGATCGAGAGTGTTCTCGCGGTGTCGATGCCGAGTGCCGCCCAGACGCACTGGTTGCCGTCGCGCAGTGAGGTCTCGACCAGTTGAATGTCAGCCATGGGCGTCTCCGGCGTCCGATTGCTGCAGGTGCCGGGTGAGAAAGCCGGTATCGACGCCTCCAGCCTGGAACTGCGGATCGGCGAGAATATCCTGGTGCAGACTCAAGTTGGTGCAGATCCCGGTGACCTCGGCCGCGTGCAGCGCCTGGCGCATGCGCATCAGGGCCGCGGCGCGATCCGGAGCGTGTGCGATGATTTTGGCGAGCAGCGAATCGTAGAAGGGCGGCACGTGTGAGCCGGCCTCGATGTGCGTGTCGACGCGGATTCCCTCCCCGGCCGGCCAGCTCACCTCGCTCACGCGACCGGGGCTGGGCTGGAAATCACGCGTGGGATCCTCGGCGTTCACGCGGCACTCGAGTGCGCAGCCGTGCCAGCTGATTTGTTCCTGTCTCACCCGCAGGCCCGCCCCGTCCGCAATGGCGATCTGCTCTGCAATCAGGTCGATGCCGGTGACCGCCTCGGTCACCGGATGCTCGACCTGGATGCGCGCGTTCATTTCGAGGAAATAGAACGCATCGCGCGCGGGGTCGACCAGGAACTCCACGGTGCCCGCCCCGCGGTAGGCAAGGCGCTCGGCAAAGCGCACGGCGGCGGCGTGCAGCCGCGCGCGCAACGCGGCCGGCAGGTTTGGCGCCGGCGTCTCCTCGATCAGCTTCTGGTAGCGCCGCTGCACCGAGCAGTCACGTTCTCCGAGGTGAACCACACCGCCGGCGCCATCGCCGAGTACTTGCACTTCAATGTGCCGACCGCCCGTGACGAAGCGCTCCAGGTACACGCGTGCGTCGCCAAAAGCGACGCCGGCTTCCGAGGCGGCCAGCTGCACGGCCTGCGGCAGCTCGGCGATGTGCTCGATGCGCTTCATGCCGCGCCCGCCGCCGCCGCCGACCGCTTTGACCAGCAGCGGTGCGCCCAGCCGCTCGGCCAGCGCCACAGCATCATCCATGCCCTCGACCGCCCCGCCCGGCACGACCGGGACGTCGGCGGCCTGCGCCTCGCTGCGGGCCCGCAGCTTATCGCCGACCGCGGCGATCTGTGCGGCCGTCGGGCCGATGAAAATGATGCCGTTCTCCTCACACGCTTGAGCCAGTGCGGCCCGTTCGGAGAGAAAGCCGTAGCCCGGATGGATCGCATCGGCCCGCACACCGAGGGCCGCCTGTACGATGGTTCCGACCTGCAGGTAGCTCTCGGTGGAGCGTGACGGTCCGATGCACACCGTCCGATCGGCCAAGCGTGCCGGTACGGCGTGCCGATCGGCGCTCGACGCCGCCAGCACCGTTTCGATGCCGAGCCGTCGGCATGTGCGGATGATGCGTGCGGCGATCTCGCCCCGATTGGCGATGAGAATCCGCTTGATCGTCACGTCTGCCCCGTGGTGTCGATGCGCAGCAGCACCTCGCCATACTCCACGAGTACGCCGTCCTGGGCGAGGATCTCGGCAACGACGCCGCACACGCCTGCGCGCACCGCGTTCATCAGCTTCATCACCTCGATGATTCCGATGACCGTGTCTTCCTTGACCTGTGATCCAGTCTCGACGAACGGCGCGGACCCCGGCTTCGGTGCGCGATAGAACGTGCCGAGCAACGGGGCGACGACGTTCTGTACCGTGCCCTGCGGTGCAGCCGGGCTCGCCGCGGGCGCAGGCCCGCTCGGTGGGCTGGGCAGTACAGCGCCGGGCGTTGGATCTGCGGTGGATTGAGAGGCCGGCTGCGGTGTGGCGGGCGCAGCCGGCGCACCGCCCACGCCCTGACGGCGCAAGGTGAGCTTCAATCCGTCAAGTTCCAGATATAGTTCGTCGAAGCTCGACTCCTCGAGCAGCCGCGTGATATCCGCGACATCCTGCGCTGTGAGCGTCACCTGCGGCCTCCGAAAATTGACATGACATGCGCGAACGGGTTGTCGGCGCCGCGCGCGACGGGGGCAGCCTCCCGCGCCGACCAGACGGTCTCGGGACGACTCTGCAGAAGCAGCACTTCGCCGCTCGTGCGTTCGATCGCCCACTCGATGTCCTGCGGCCTGCCGTAATGACGCTCGACCTGGCGGCCGATGCTGCACAGCGTGTTCAGTTGGGTGTCGCTGAGACAGGGGGCGCGCCGCTGCGCCTCCTCGACCGGCTCGGTGCAAATGCCGCCAGCGGCAGCCGGCCGATGTTGAATCGTCTTATCGGAGATGTCCCGCACTCCGATCTCACCGGTGATCTTGCCGATGACCCAGCGATCGGGCGTCACTTCCCCGCCGACCACGGCCGAGCCGAGTCCCCAGGACCCCTCGATGGTGATGACCGAACGGTCGCCGGTAGTTGGACTGCGCGTGAACATCACTCCGGCAGTGCGTGCATCGACCATCTGCTGCACCACCACGGCCATCGACACGCTCTGCTCGGGAAGCCCCCGGTGCCGGCGGTAGCTGATGGATTCCACCGAGTACAGGCTCGCCCAGCAGCTGCGGATCATGTGCAGGGTGTCCGCGGCGCCCGTGACCCACAGGTGCGTATCCTGCAGACCGGCGAAACTGGCGTCGGCGGCGTCCTCGGTCGTGGCTGAGGAGCGTACCGCTACGGCGGCCGTGGGGCGCTCTGTACTTTCGGCGCACAGTCGCGCGTGTGCCGCCGTGATCTGTGCGCTCAGCGCGCTCGGCAGCGGCGTCTGCTCGATCCGGCTGCGCAGTGCCTGAGAGCAGGCGGTGATGGCCGGCAGCTCATCGGCACGCAATGCCTCGATGCGCTCACGCACGGGCTCATGCGTCTCGAGCGCAGCCAGGAACTGCTCGAATGCCTCGGTGGCGACCACGAAACCCGGTGGGACGCTGATGCCGGCGCGCACCAGCTCGCCGAGGCTGCCGCCCTTGCCGCCGACGCAGGCACGATCGCCGAGCCCGACCTCGGAGAACCAGCGGATCGCACTCATGTCAGGCAAGAACCGTGACGACGCCGCGCCCGCCATCGACCCGCACTCGCTGACCGTCCTTGATGCGACTCGTCGCACTGCCCGTACCGACCACGGCCGGCAGGCCGAATTCGCGTGCAACGATCGCCGCATGGCTCATCGAGCCGCCGATGTCGGAGACGGCGCCGGCGATCTTCTGGAAGATCGGCGCCCAGGTCGGATTGGTGATCTGGCAGACGAGAATGTCGCCCGGCTCGATCCGGCCGATGTCCTCGACCGACTTGATCACGCGCGCGGGACCTTCCACGACGCCGTTCGAGGCAGCAAATCCGCGGATTTCATTGCTGGTGTCCTTGCCATCGGCGTTGAGCCAGGTGTCCAGGCTCTCGCGGGTAATGCCCCAGAGCATCACGATGGCCGGATCGTCGATGACCTCCGGCACCGGCCCGAGCGCAGGCGGGGTGGGGTGTTGCGCCCAGATCTCGAGCGCTGCGCGACGTTCGGCCACGATCGGCGGCCAGTGCGCCGGTCCGCGCGGCTTCGAGCCGGTCGACCAGGCGTTCATCAGATCTATGATCGCCGCCTCGAGCTCGTAATGGGTGAGATGAAAGACATCCTCGGCGTCCGGGAAGAAGCCATGTGTGGCGAGCAGCGCGCCGAATTCGCGCACCTTGTTGAAGAACAGGTTGGTATACCAGTGCTCGCAGTAGAACTTGTGTCCCTCGACGTAGGGGAATACGCGGTGGGCCAGCTCGATCATCTGGTCGTACGCGGCTCGTTCCTCATCCGAACTCAACAGTTCGCGGTAGGCGGCGATCAGCTCACGCCGCTCCTGCTGCAGCTTCTCAAAGGGACGCTCGAGGGACTCGCCGGCTTTGACGCGGGCGATGTAGCCGGGCAGCCCGGCAAACGGCATCGACAGATCATCGTTCCAGGAGCGGTGATAATGATAAAAGCCGTCGCCGACGTTGATGTTGAACCACGGATCACGCGAGGCGGCGAGTTCGCGCAGCCACTCCTCGCCCGCGGGGCCGGCCTGCTCGAGCGAGGCGATGATGGACTCCGCGGACAGCCCGTCGCGGAAGCGCCCCTCCACCCGTAGTTCGACGGCGCGGCGCGCCAGGCGGCGTAATTCCTCGTCTGGGCGGAAGATTTCCGCATCGATGCCCGCCACCATGCGGGCGATGGTCTGATCGGAGATCTCCGGAAACGCCTGCTTGCAGAAGGCGAAGAAAGTGAGATAGGCGCCGTAACCGAGGAGCAGAAATTCGAAGTGGTGGTGCCACATCCGAAAGTAGCCCTCGAGGGTCTTCTGGTAGGTCTCGAGCAGCGTGTGGTTGGCGGCGAGGCCGCGACCGGCATGCACGTTCTCGAGCGGCTCGAATTCCGGTAATTCGGGTTTCGGCAGCGCCTCGGCGGAGCGGATCAGGGCACGCATCTTCTCCTTCCACGAGCCGTACAGCCGCTCCCAGTTCTCGTAGTAATAAAAAGCGCGCTTCTGGAATTGTTCCGTGCGCCGCGCGATTTCGGCCGGATCGGTCACGGCGTTACCGCCAATGTAGACCCGGCCGTTGATGATCCGATGATCGATGCCGAGGGTCGTCGGCAGGCAGTGCACGCGGGTATTGGCCGCGCCGAGCGCGCAGTACGCCGCCTCAGCGGTCACCATGTCGAAGCACGACATCGGCTCGGGGAAGTGCATCGAATTGTAGAACCAGAAGCGCCCGTCGTCCTCGGGACCGAACTGGATCGTGTATGGATACGCCCCCTGCGCCCGCTCGGTGCCGGCCACGACCTTCACCGAGCTCGGCAACGGAAACCTTTTGGGCTCGACTGTGGTGCTAATGATACAACTCCTGGCGGCCTCGCGATGCTCAGCGCCGCCTGTCTGCGCAGCGGGATCGGAGCAGTTTAATCACGCCGTTCCCGCCGCAGCGCGCACCACAGCGCAAGCCGATCGATCCTGGGCGCAGCTGCCGAGCGTCCCTGGCTCGGCCGCCCGGGCTGCCCTGCGGCGGTTGCGCTGCCAGTTCATAACCTTTGCGCTGTGATCCGCGCAGCGCAAACTGCCGGTGAGCTAGGCTCAGCTGCTGTAATGATAGACCCATCGTAACCCGGCAGCATGACCGGGCGAGGCGCCGTCCGAACCCAGCCCGCGGACGGCTGCGGCCGATAGAGTCCGTTCACCAAGGGGCGAATTGTTCCGGAGGGGGATCACTGTTATGAAACTGAGGCAACTCAAACGGCGCGTCGCAACCCGGCCGCTCGCGCTGTGCGGCCTGGGTCTGTCGCTATCGTGTGGCACTGCCGTTGCGCAACAGCAACAGGCGCCCATTGACATGCACCAGGTCAAGCTGCATGAAGTGGTCGTGACCGCCCAGAAGCGTCGGCAGAACATCCAGAACGTGCCGATCGCGATCACGGCGTTCACCAGCCATCAGCTGCAGCAGGAGAATCTGACCAGCCTGGCCTCCCTGTCGGCGCAGACTCCGGGCGTCACGTTGAGCGGCGGCGCACCGTTTGCGGGTGACAGCTCGGTGCTGTCCGCGTCAATTCGCGGCATCGGCCAGAGCGACTTCGCCATCAACATCAACCCGGCAGTCGGGGTCTATCTCGACGGGGTGTATCTGGCCCGTACGGTGGGTGCGAACGTCAATCTGCTCGACGTGTCGCGCATCGAGATCGCCAAGGGGCCTCAGGGCACTCTGTTCGGTGCGAACACCATCGGTGGCGCGATCAGCATCATCACGCACACCCCCGGTGAGCACACACGCTTCATCGCCCAGGCGACCGGAGGCAGCTACGATCGGCGCGACGTGTCCTTCACCGCCGACATTCCCATCATCAAGCATAAGCTGCTCACGACCATCACGTTCGGCAGCGAGAACCAGAATGGCTGGCAGAAAGTCATTCCCTATCCGACCAACTCCCCTTACGGCCAGACGCCCTTCGTGGTGGATCCGCAGACCGCCTATCCCGCCTCCGGCTACCAGACCGGTAATAATTACGGCGGTACCGGCGTAACCATGATGCGCGGCAAGGTGCTGTGGCTGATCAACAATCGCTTCAAGTACACCTTCACGGGCGACTGGACCCACGAGGACCAGACGTCTATGCCGAACGTCGTCGTCGGCGCATTTTCCGGCAATGTGCTCTCGGCGACGTTCTCCACGATGTACAACCTGTGCATCGGGAACAACGCAGCGACGCTGCCGGCCGCAGTGGCGGCGGCGAGCAATATTCCGGGCGTCGGCCCGGCCTTTCCAGTCGGTTCGCAGAACAACACATTGTTCAGCGGCGTGTGCTCGCAACCGCGCGCCCACGTGCCCGGTCTGTCGATCGGCGGTGCTCCGCTACTGGGTGCCGGATACGTCGGCGGGCCTCCCGGACCGTTCAATTACAACAATCACCCGGGCACGGCATATCTCGGATCGAGCAACCCGCGCATCTATCTGAGTCAAGCGGCCAGCAATACCGGCAACATCGACACTACCTATGGCATCGGCCCCGACTTCGCCCGCAGTGACGTGTTCGGGTTCTCCGCCACCGGTGATTATCAGCTCGGCGACAATCTCAGCTTAAAGTCGATCACCGGCTATCGGCAGATGCGTTGGCGCATCGGCACCGAGCTCGACGGCACGCCAGAGACGATGTTCCAGGTGACCGACGCCCAGCACCAGTGGCAGATCTCACAGGAACTGCAGTTGCTCGGCAGCTCGTTGCATCACGAGCTCAATTGGGTTGCCGGCCTGTATTACTTCAAGGAATCCGGCTACGTGCACGACTACGTGCCGTTCGAAGGCATCCTCGAGGTCTACGACGTCGCGAACAATGCCGAGAACGTCAATTACGCCGGCTACTTCCACCTCGATTACGACCCGACCAGCCACTGGGGTTTCACGCTCGGCGGTCGCTACACGGATGCGCAAGCCTATTTCCTCGGCGGACAAAGCGACCTGAACTCCTTCCCGCTGGGCTCGGCGCTCTATCCGCTTGCAACCGGTCAACCGTTCCTGCGCTACTTCCCGAACATCCCGGACGGGCAGCAGTGGCACATCTTCGACCCGACCGCAGGCATCCAATACCACTTCACGCCGAACGTCATGGCGTACGTGAGCTGGAGCAAGGGCTTCATGGCCGGCGGCTGGACGACCCGCGTGTCCGCGCCGATTACCTCACCTAAGCAGGCCGAGTACGGTCCGGAGACCTCCAAGGCCTGGGAGCTGGGTCTGAAGTCCACTTTGTTCAACGATCACCTGGTCGTCGACACCGATGTGTTCGACACGGACTTCAACAGCATCCAGCTGAACGTGCAGCACGGTGCGTCGCCGACGCTAACGAATGCCGGAAATGCGCGCATCATGGGCTGGGAGCTGCAGGCGGAGTCGGTGATCGGATCAGGACTCGAGCTGAACGGCTCGGCGGCCTTCCTCGATGCGTACTACACTTCGGTCAATCCCGGGACCAACATCCCGGAGTATGCATTGCCGGATGGCACCACGGTGTGCCCGGGCGGGCAACTGGCCGGTTGCAGCATCAGCCTCGGTGGCTCGCCGCTGCAGGCCAAGCTGCCGAAGACTCCGCGCTGGAAGTTCAGCTTTGATCCGGTGTACACCTACTTCATGCAAAGTGGCGCCGCGCTGCGCTTCATTCCGGTGTTCACCTACACCACCAGCATGTTCAACGACTCACTCAACACGCCGCAGATGTGGCGGCCGGTGACGCGTAATCTGGCCGCATCGCTGCACTATATCTCGCCATCCGGCCGGTACGACGTGGCGTTCGGTGGGACGAACCTCACCAACGATCGCTACATCACCTCGGGTCAGCCGAACTACGCGGCCGGCTTCATCGATGCGTACTACAACCCGCCGCGCGAGTGGTATCTGACGCTGCGGGTCAGCATGGAGTAACGGCAGCAGATCGCGACCCGCCGACGGCCGGCCCAATACGGACCGGCCGTCGGTGGGCGCAGTGTCACCGGCGACGCTCAGGAACGAGCGAGTCCCAGAGCGCGGATGGCATTTTCCTTCAGGATCAGCTCCTGCACCTCGGGCTTGAATCCGGCGGCGCGGAAATCCTCGATCCATCGGTCGGGTGAAATCAGTGGATAATCGGAGCCGAACAGGAGCTTGTGCTTGAGTTGGGTGTTTCCGTAGCGCACGATCTGCGGCGGAAAGTAGCGCGGCAGCCATCCGGACAGATCGATGTAGACGTTCGGCTTGTGAAGCGCGACCGACAATGCCTCGTCGGTCCACGGCCAGGACGGGTGGGCCAGGATGATGGTCATGTCGGGGAAATCGGCCGCAACGTCGTCGAGATGAATGGGTTGAGAGTATTTCAGGCGCAGTCCGCCACCGCCGCGCATGCCGGTGCCAATGCCGGAGTGTCCGGTGTGGAAGATGGCCGGGAGCCGCCGCTCAGCGATGAGTTCGTAGAGCGGATAGGCCATGCGATCGTTGGGGAAGAAGCCCTGGCAGGTCGGGTGGAACTTGAAGCCGCGCATGCCGTACTCCTCGATCAGCCGGCGAGCCTGGCGAACGCCGAGCTTGCCCTTGTGCGGATCGATGCTCGCGAAGGCGAGCATCATGTCGGCGTTGTCCCTGGCCGCCTCGGCCACTTCTTCGTTGGGCACGCGGCGCACGCCCATTTCGAATTCACTGTCGACGGTGAACATCACCAGTCCGAGTCGGCGCTCGCGATAGTAGGCGATGGTTTCTGCGATGGTGGGGCGACGCCCGGCTTTGAAATAGTGGCTGGCGGCGTCTTCGAACTCCTTCCACATCTCGTCGGTGGGTTCGCGGCAGGACACTTCCGCGTGAGTATGGACATCGATGGCAATCAACTGATCGGTATTCATCTCGGATTACGCCGCAGTGGGTTTTGCGGACGATCGTCCGCGGGTGTGGCATCCTGACAATTTGTTGCGGAGGTTTCAAGCGTGGTGCATGCAGGCGACATTCTGTGGACTCCGAGCGAGCAGCGGATCGAGAGGGCTAATGTAACGGCCTTCGCTCGTTGGTTGCGGCAGACAAGAGGTCTTTCGTTCGCAAGTTACATGGAGTTGTGGCAGTGGTCGGTGCGCGACATCGAGGCGTTCTGGGGGGCGTTGTGGGAGTACTTTGAGATCAAAGCTACCCCGTACACACGCGTGCTCGCCGAGCGCGCCATGCCCGGGGCGGAGTGGTTTGCCGGTGCTCGGCTCAATTACGCTGAGAACGTGCTGCGTGGTGCGCGTCATGGCCCGGTTGCATTGCTGCACGCGGCAGAGGATGGGGCGCTCGTCCCCCTGAGTTGGACCGAGCTTGCAGATCAGGTGCGGGTGCTGGCGACGCGTTTGCGCGCGTTGGGCGTGCGGCCCGGCGACCGCGTGGTGGCGTGGATGCCGAATATTCCTCAGACCATCATCGCGATGCTCGCCTCGACCGCCATCGGCGCAATCTGGGCGTGCTGTTCGCCGGATTTCGGTGAGCGCGGTGTGCTCGATCGCATCGCACAGCTCAACCCTCGGGTGCTGTTCTGTATCGACGGCTATCGCTATGGCGGCAAGCGTTTCGACCGGCGTGCGGAGCTCGAGCGCATTCTCGCCGGGCTCGATGGTCTCGAGCAGGTGATCTACCTGCCATATCTCGATCCGCACGCCGATGGGTTGCCGCGCGCCGATGCGCTGCGCTGGGCGCAACTGCTCGAGGGGCCGCCGGTGTCAGCCGAGCAGTTCGAATTCGAGCAGGGTCCGTTCGGGCAGCCGCTCTGGACGCTGTTCTCCTCGGGCACGACCGGATTGCCTAAGGCGATCGTGCACAGTCATGGGGGCATATTGCTCGAAACCATGAAGAATGCACTGTTTCATTTCGATCTGCATCCGGGCGAGCGGCTGTTGTTCTTCACCACCAGTGGCTGGATGTTGTGGAACTTCATTGCAAGTTCCCTCGCCACCGGGGCGGTGCCGATTCTCTATGACGGCAGCCCGACTTACCCGGCGCCCGACACGTTGTGGCGGCTCGCCGCAGAGGGCTGTGCGACGATGCTCGGGGCGAGCCCGACGTTCGTCGAGCAGATGGTGCGCGCGGGCATCGTGCCGCGTGAACGGTATGATCTCGGCTGCCTGCGCAGCATCACCCTGGCCGGATCACCGGCCACGCCGGACTGCATGGCGTGGTTCTACCGAGCCGTCAAAGAGGACCTGTGGGTGGCCAATGGCAGTGGCGGCACGGATTGCTGCACAGGGTTCGTCGGCGGCGTGCCGACGCTGCCAGTGCGCGCCGGGGAGATCCAGGCGCCCTCGCTCGGCGTGGCGGTCAAAGCGTTCAACGAGCGCGGCGAGAGCGTCCTCGATGAGGTCGGGGAACTCGTGCTGACCGAGCCGCTGCCCTCGATGCCGTTGTATTTCTGGAATGATCCGGACAACGACCGCTACCGCGAAACCTATTTTGCAGATTTTCCCGGCGTGTGGCGGCACGGCGATTTCTTCCGCATCAACGCGCAGGGTGGATCTGCGGTGCTCGGCCGCTCGGATGCGACGCTGAACCGCTTCGGCGTGCGCATCGGCACGGCGGAGATCTATCGCACGCTCGCGAAGCTGCCCGAGATCGAGGACTCGCTCATCGTCAATCTCGATCTGCCCGATGGGGGATTCTTCATGCCGCTGTTCGTGAAGCTGGCCCCGGGGGCGGAGCTGGCACAGGTGCAAGAGAGCGTGCGCTCGACGTTACGCCGCGAATACACCGCCCGGCACGTGCCGGACAAGGTGATTGCCGTGCCGGCGATTCCGATGACGATCACTGGGAAGAAGATGGAAGTGCCGGTGCGTCGCATTCTGATGGGCATGGCGCCGGAGAAGGCGGCCAACCGCAGTGCCATGGCCAATCCCGACTCGCTCGATTTCTTCATTCATTATGTCGACACGCAGCAGGACTACCAGGTGGGGAAGGCGTGAGGCGATGAGCGCGGCCAACGTTGTGCTGTTGCCGGGGTTGATGTGTGACCGGGCGGTCTGGGCGCCACAGCTTGCGGTGCTGACGCAGCGCTTTGCCTGTACCGTTGCCGATTACGGCGCGGCCGACTCGATCGAGGCGATGGCCGAAGTGGCGCTCGCGGCGGCGCCGGCCGGGCCGCTCAGCGTGGCCGGGCACTCGATGGGCGGACGCGTGGCGCTTGAGCTCGTGCGGCGCGTCCCGCAGCGGATCGCCCGCCTGGCATTACTCGACACCGGGTACGAGGCGCGAGACGCCGGGGAAGCCGGGCAGGACGAGGCGCGCAAGCGCCAGCGGCTGCTAGATCTCGCCCGCGCGCAGGGCATGCGAGTCATGGGCCGCGAGTGGGTCCAGCGCATGGTCCATCCGGCGCGGCTCACCGATGCGGTGCTGATCGAGGCGATTCTCGCCATGATCGAGCGCAAGACCCCCGAGCTCTTTGCGGCGCAGATTCGCGCGCTGCTGAATCGGCCGGGCGCCGAGAGTCTGCTCGAGCAGATTGCCTGTCCGACGCTCGTGCTGTGCGGCCGGCAGGACGCGTGGAGTCCACTCGCGCGCCACGAAATCATGGCGCGCGCAGTGCCTGGCGCGTCGTTGGTCACCGTCGAGGACAGCGGCCACATGTCTACGATGGAGCAGCCAGCCGCTGTCAACGCTGCGTTGCTCGAGTGGCTCGAGCGGGGTTGAACCACCGGGGCGCGGGCCGGCAAAGTGCCGGCCCGCGCCCCGGGGATCTGTCGAGCCGACTTAGCTCTGACGAGTACGCCAGCCGTCGTGGTAGGCCTGACGGGCGCCGGTCGAATACGGCGCTGGGGAGACGCGTACGCGGATCTCCAGTTGCTTGTGCCGCTCCACGGTGGGTTTGCGGGTGCCGCCGTTCTCCTCGCCCCACACCAGCGTCAGCACATCGCCAATGTTGATGTTCGGGTCGACGACGCCGAGCGACAGCACGGTCCGCTCGTTGTAGCTATAGCCGCCGAACATCGAGAAGCCCACCGTCCGCCCGCCTGCCATGACCCGGTCGTACGAGGCCGAGGAATAGTTGCAGTTCGGGAAATCGAAGAACTTGTAGTTCTCCGCTTCAGGGTCGACCAAGGATGCGTAGATCTTGATGAAGTCGGCCGGATTCCAGGCAAAGGTCACCTTCTTGCGCTGCGGCTCCTTGGCCTGACGCTTCAACGCCTCGGCGCCGACGAAATCATGGTCGAATTTGATGAACGGTCCGTAACCGAGCGCATGCGGGCTGAGGTAGTAATCCTCGATGTTCTCGGACACGAAGCTGCCGCCGATCGAGCCGCCGAGTCCCTCGTAGCTTGCGGCCGGCAGCCACTCGCGGTAGGCGCGCATCTGCTCGCCGGTGTATACCGCCGGCAGGGGCGAGGGGATCCAGCCGGACTCGAGCGTGTTGCTCGAGTAGGCACGCGCGCCGACCTCGAGCATGCCGAATTCCTTGCCGGCCGCCACCACCGCTTCGCGGACCTCGTCGTACTCCGCATACGGTCCCCAGAACTCCAGGCCCGGGGCGCCGGCCATGCCGTGGCGCAGGCAGCGCACCTTGCGGCCCTTGATGTTGATGTAGTCCATGTTGAAGAACTTCACGTCAGGCAGCGCTCCGCCGTTGAGCTTGGCGAGCACCTGCATGGCGTTCGGACCCTGTACCTGGAAGCGGTAGTGACGGCGTGACACCGGCTTGCCGCGTGGATGCGAGGGCGAGCGGTCGTCGCGGATCACCTCGACGTTGAACCCGCCGGTCTCGGCGTGAAACTGGATCCAGTTCACCGTCGGCGCACGCCCAACGAACAGTAGCTCTTCTTTGTCGAGATAAAACAGAATACCGTCGCCGATGACGTAGCCATCGTAGCTGCACGGGACCATCTGCTTGGCTTTGTTCGGTACGAAATTATTGAAGCTGTTGATGGTCAGATATGACATCAACTTCAGAGCGTCCGGGCCTTTGGCGGTGATCTCCGCCATGTGGTGAGTCTGATCGAAGAGCACGGCGGTTTTCTGCCACGCCTGCTGTTCATCGCGCCAGTTGCTGAACTCGTATGGCACGACGGGATAGACGTAGGCGCCGATTTGCGAATTGCGCAGCATCTGCACCGGATTGCCACTGCGGCGCAGCAATTGCTCGAGATTTTCCTGCTTCATCGTTTCTGTACTCCGGATCAATCACCGTCAAAGAATGATTTCGATTGCCGCACGTGGCGGGCCGAAAATGCGACCTGCGCGACGGATCGCAGGGGCAAATGACCAGTGCAAGGTGTACCGCCTATCCGCTGTGCGTGTTCCACCGATGGCGAACCCGCACAAGGCCGATGGCGAAAGATTACACCATGGGCCTCGCCAGGCACTGCATGCGTGCGGTCGTCATGCGCAACAGTGCTGACGCTAATAGCTGATATAAATAGTACCTGCTTGTTCGGACCGACCGCTCTACGTATAACGAAATGGAATTCGATCACCGCACGGCGGTGGACTGGTTGTCCTCGGGGGGGGCGAACATGAGCGGTAGCGAATTGTCGGCCAGTGTCGAGGCGGGCACGGGCAGTGGGTCGGGATCCCACGCGAGCGTGCCAGCCGAGGCGTCAGCCGTGCGCGCCGCTGAGCGGCTGGCGCGAGGGGGGGCGCTCTGGACGGCGCTCGGGGAGATGCTGCTCGCCGAGCTCGGGTCCGATGCCCAGATCCGAGCCGCGCGGGCACTCGGCGAGCGCAACCGTACGGCAAGCTTTTACCTCTATCTGCAGCTCGACGGCCAGGGCGTCGTCCGCCAGGATGGCCGTCACGCGACGCTCGGCTGCGGCGATTTCGTGCTGTGCGACGGCGGCAGGCACTTTGACCTTATTCCAGGTGCGAACGGGCGGATGCTCGTGCTGATCATTCCAACCGGCAAGCTGCGCCGTCATATCGCCTGTCCGGAGTCGCTCGTGGCGCTCGCCATGGAGGGGGCGAGCGGGGTGGGCGGACTACTGTCCGGATTTCTCCGTCAGCTCTGCGCACAGACTCTTCCTGCGCGCGACGGGGCGGGCACCGAGCAGATTGCCGGGGCGATCCTCGAGCTGCTCGGCGCGGCCTATGCGCAGGTGCCGCGCACGCATGCGGAGCGCTCCTCGCGCGGCACCGCGCACCGCATTCGCATCATCAACTACATCCACGCGCATCTGTACGATCCGGACCTTACGCCGGCCCAAATCGCCAGCGCATGCCGGATCACCACCCGCTATCTGCATTATCTGTTCTCCGACGGGGATGAAACAGTGACCCGTTACATTCTCAAGCGTCGCCTCGAGGCCTGTTCACAGGCGCTGCTCGCTGACAGTCAGCACGGGCGCACGGTTACGGCAATCGCGTTCGATCATGGATTTAACAGCGCGACGCATTTCGGGCGTGTGTTTCGTTCACACTTCGGCATGACGCCGCGCGAGTTCCGGGCACGCGGCGTGCGCCGCACCACGATGCGGGGCGAGTCGATGCGTGCCGCAGTGAGCGCTGCGGCTGGGTATTGAAGGAAGCGGACCCTTGGCCGCCGGGCTGAGGTTGACGCTAGAATGAGGGCATGGTTCATCTTCGGCGATTCGATCTCAATCTGCTGATTTCGCTCGACGCGCTGCTGCACGAGAGAAACATCAGCCGGGCGGCCGACCGGCTGCACGTGTCGCAGCCGGCAATGAGCGCCGCGTTGCACAAGCTGCGCGAGTACTTCGATGACCCGCTGCTGGTTCGGGTCGGGCGCAATCTGGAGCTGACCCCGCGCGGACTGTCGCTCGTGGAGCCGGTGCGCGAGGCGCTGCTGCGGATCGAAACGACGCTGGCGACGCAGCCGGAGTTCGATCCGGCGACCACGCAGCGCGAGTTCACCATCGTCGTGTCCGAGGAGGCGGTACCGGACCTGCTGCCCGCGCTGCTGAAGCGGCTGGCCGTACAGGCTCCGGGCATCAGCTGCCGGATCCAGTTGATCTCCGAGACCATTCTGACCCGCCTCGAGTATGGCGAGGCGGATTTGAGCGTTTGCCTGGATAGCCTGCGCATGTACTCGGCCCGTGCTTGGCCGGATTCTCTGCGTCTGGTCCGGCTGCGACCGGTGCGCTGGGTCTGTGCGGTCGATGCCGATCACCCGACCGTGGGGGATGCGCTGAGCGCAGAGCAGTTTTATTCACTGCCCCACGCCTTCGGCGCGCCGAGCGGATACTCCGCGGGCACGCAGGAGCTGGTGCGACGGCTCTTTGATATTGAGCTGCCCGTGCAGCTCGCGGTGCCGAGCTTGCTGCATCTGCCGCTGATTCTGGCGGGCACCTCGTACGTGGCCACCATGCCCGAGCGGGTGCTGCGCCTGTCGCCCAACGTGGGACGGCTGAAGTCCTTCCCGACGCCGTTCCCGGCGCCGAATCAGCAGGAGATCCTGCTCTGGCACAAGCGCCACGAACTCGATCCGGCGCACGCCTGGCTGCGCAACCTCATCATCGAGGTGGCACGCGCGCTGCCCTGAAGCGCGCCGCGCTACCGCAGGCGGATCACCACCTTGCCGAGGTGCTCGCCGGCAGCAATGCGCTCGTAGGCGTCGGCTGCCGCGTCGAACTCATAGACGCGATCGATCACCGGCTGGATCGCATGCTGTTCGATGAATGCGTTCATCGCTTCGAAGTCGGCTCGTGAGCCGACGTAAATGCCGCTGGCGGTGGCATTGTTGTGCAGGAGCGCCATCGCCGGGATGTCCCCGCCGAAGCCCGCGAGGCCGCCAATCAGGGCCACGTGGCCGCCGCCGGCGAGGCTGGCCAGCGATTGCGGCAGAGTGCCGAGGCCGCCGACCTCCAGAATCTGATGCGCGCCGACCGCATCGGTGGCGGCGCGCACCGCGGTCGCCCACTGCGGTACCTTGAGGTAATTGATGGTGGCCACGGCGCCGAGCGCGCGTGCACGCTCGAGCTTCGTGTCGCTCGAGCTGGTCACGATGGGGCGGCCGCCGGCGGCCGCTGCGAACTGCAGGCCAAAGATGGCCACGCCGCCGGTGCCCAGAATCAGCACGTTGTCACCGGGCTGCATGCGTCCGCGCGTCATCAGACCGTTCCAGGCCGTCACGCCCGCGCACGGCAGTGTTGCGGCCTGCTCGTAGCTGTAGCTCTTTGGCATGTGGACCAGCCCGTCCTCGTCCAGGCACACGTATTCGCAGAGCATGCCATCGAGCTGCCCGCCGAGTGCCGAGGCGAGCGTGTCGGCGTTTGGCCGGCCGTCGATCCAACGCTGAAAGAACGTTCCCGCCACGCGCTCACCGAGCCTGAAGCGCTTGGCCTGTGCGCCGAGTGCGACGACTTCCCCGGCGCCATCGGAGGCCGGCACCAGTTGCGGCCGAGGGGGCATCGGGTACTGGCCGTGCATGATGTAGACGTCGCGACGGTTCAGCGAAACCGCCCGCACTCGCACCAATACCTCGCGGGGTCCCGGTTCTGGTCGCTGGGTCTGCTCGAAATCCAGTCGGTACGTGCCATTGTCCTGTCGCTGCAGGACGCAGCGACGATGTCGTAGGGGTAGATTCATATGTGTCATTCCGTCGTGTCTTAAACGGCCATGCAGACCGACTTGAGCTCCGTATACAGTTCGATACCGGCCCGACCCTGTTCGCGGCCGAAGCCCGATTGCTTGTAGCCGCCAAAGGGCAGGCCGACGTCGATCATGGCGTGGCAGTTGACCCACACCGTGCCGGCCTTGATCTTCGGCACCAGTCGCTGAACGGCGCGCAGGTCGTTCGACCAGACGCTCGCGGCAAGGCCGTATGGGGTGTCATTGGCCCACTTGGCGACTTCGTCGAGTTCATCGAACCGCTGCGCGACCACTACCGGTCCGAAAATCTCCTCGCGGACGATCTTCATGTCGGGGTTCACGTCCACCACCACCGTGGGGTTGACGAAATATCCCTTGCGCTGCGGCGCCTCGCCGCCTGCGGCGATGCTCGCCCCTTGCGCCCGCCCAGACTGCAGGTACGCCATGACCCGGTCGCGCTGCTCTGCGGAGACCAGTGGCCCCATCTGGGTGCGTTCGTCGAGCCCGGGACCGACCACGATGGAACGGGAGGCCTCGCTCACACCCTCGATCACTTTGTCGAAGACCTTGCGCTGGATGAACAGCCGCGAGCCCGCCACGCACACCTGCCCCGAGTTGAAGAACACGGCCTGGGCCGCGCCTGCGGCTACGGCGGTCGGATCCACGTCCGGCAGCACGATCACCGGTGACTTGCCACCCAGTTCGAGCGAAACCCGCTTCAGCGTCGGCGTTGCGGCGATGTTGATGAGCTTGCCGACTTCGGTCGATCCAGTGAAGGCAATCTTGTCGACGTCGGGATGCGCTACGAGGGCCGCACCAGTGGTTTCGCCAAGACCGGTCACGATGTTGACGACGCCCGGCGGGAAGCCGGCCTCGATGATCAGCTCACCGAGCCGCAGCGCGGTGAGCGGCGTCTGTTCGGCGGGCTTCAGCACGCTGGTGCAGCCCGTGGCCAATACCGGCGCGAGCTTCAACGCAGCCATCAGCAGTGGAAAGTTCCACGGAATGATCTGGGCGACGACCCCGACCGGTTCGCGCACCGTGTAGGCGTGAAAGCGGGTGCCGGGCGCCGCGTGCAGCGAAGTTTGCACGGTGGAGCCTTCGATTTTGCTCGCCCAGCCGGCCATGTAGCGCAGATGCTGGATCGCCCCGGGGACGTCGATCATGCGCGCCATGGAGATGGGCTTGCCATTGTCGAGGCTTTCCAGCTCGGCGAGCTCAGCGGCGTTGCGCTCCAGCAGCTCAGCCAGGCGCCACATCAGCACCTCGCGCTCGGCGGGCCGCATCTGGGGCCACGGGCCACTTTCGAAAGCGGCGCGCGCAGCGCGCACCGCACGGTCGACGTCGTGCGCATCCGCGTTGGCGACTTCGGCAATCTGTCGCTCTGTCGCAGGGTCGATCACCGGGATGCGCCCATCGCCGTGGGGAGCCACCCACTCCCCGTCTATCAGCAGACGTGGCGAACGCTGCACGAAGCGCGCGATGGCAGGTGATACGGTGGGCGGTTCGCTGGGGAGGTTCGGTGCGGGAATGGCGTTCATGATGCAGACTCCAGAGCCAAGTGCTCCGCACCGCGCCCGATTGCGCTCACTGCGGACCTGTAGAGAAACCTCAACGTAATGGCCGCGCCGACCAAGCACAATCGCTGCAGGCCGAATTTCTGTTCCCTGTCGTCTTAATACCCGCTCGGTGCGCCGCGCTCAAGCGCCGAGCGGCGGTGCGCCCGCTCAGCGCGGCGGCAGTCTCAGTGCACCGTCGAGGCGGATGACCGCGCCGTTGAGCGAGCGGTTGGTGACGATGTGTGCCGCCAGCCGCGCGAATTCCTCCGCGCGTCCGAGCCGCTTCGGAAAGGGGATCGACTCGGCGAGCGAGCGCTGTATCTCGGCGGGCAGCGCATCCAACAGTGGCGTGAGAAACAGTCCGGGTGCGATGCTGCAGACCCGGATCCCGTACTGTCCCAGGTCGCGTGCGAGCGGCAGCGTCATCGCGACGAGACCGCCTTTGGAGGCCGCGTAGGCGGCCTGGCCCACCTGGCCGTCGAAGGCTGCGGCCGAGGCAGTGCACACGATTACACCTCGCTCGCCGTCCTCGAGCGGCTCCAAAGCACTCATGTCCGCGGCAATCAGCCGCAGCACATTGAACGTGCCGATGAGATTGACTTCGATGGTGTGCGCGAATGTCTCGAGTGGCATCGGCGCTCCATCGCGGCCCACCACGCGCTTCGCACCGCCGATACCGGCTACGTTCATCAGCATCCGCACCGGACCGAGCGTGGCGCGGATGTGCGCCAGGGCCCCCTGCAACGACTGGGTGTCGGTGATATCGGCGCCGAGACCCAACCCGCCGCACTGCGCGGCGACCGTCCGAGCCGCCGCCTCGTTGCGGTCGAGGATGGCGATGCGCGCGCCCTGGCGCGCCAGCTCGCGGGCCGTCTCGGCGCCGAGCCCGGAGCCCCCGCCGGTGACCAGGGCCGTCTGACCGTGTATGTCCATGCTGCCTCTGACCGTGTGTCGCGGCTGGCGGTGTGCTCAGCGCTTGCGAACCTTATCGGCACGCTTCTCGAGAAAGGCGCGCAGGCGCTCCTTGGCGTCCGGGGTCGACTCGCTCACCGCCGCCATCAGCGACTCGCTGAGCAGTCCGTCGCTGTGTGATTGTTCGGCAATGCGCGGCAGCGCATGCATGATTGCGTAATTCGACAATGGGGCGTTGCCGGCGATGCGCACCGCAAGCTCAACGGCTTTGGCGAAGCCCTGGCCATCCTCTACCAGGTACTGGGCGAGACCGATGGCATAACCTTCCTCGGCACCATACACCCGACCGGTGAGCATCATGTCGGTCATGCGCGCCACGCCAATCAGCTTCGGGATGCGCACCGCGCCGCTGCCGCCGACGAATATTCCGCGCTGACCTTCCGGCAGTCCGAAGTAGGCAGACCGCTCCGCGATGCGCAGGTGACAGGTCGCCGCCAGTTCCAGGCCGCAACCGATCACCGCGCCGTGCAGCAGGGCAATCACCGGAACCCGGCCGAACTGGATCTGATCGAACACACCATGCGAGGCGCGCGAACGCATCAGACCGGTGACGATGTCGCGCTCGCCAATCTCGCTGAGGTCGACTCCGGCGGAGAAATGTTCGCCCTCGCCGCTCAGAATGGCGACACGGACCGTGTCGGGCAGTTGATTGAAGGCGCTCTGCAGCGCCTCGATGAGCGCCGCAGAGAGTGCATTGCGTTTCTCTGGCCGCTCGAGGCGCAGGTGCGCGATCGGACCGGCAAGCGCGACGCGTAGATGCTCAAGGGCGCCGAGCGGACCGTCTGCGGGGGTGAATTCCAAGGTCATGGTCAGGCCATTAATAATTCAGAATTGAATAAAAGAACACATCTCAGGACCGTTCGAATATCGCCGGTATCGGTGAAAGTCAGTGAAAATTAAGATCAAGCGGAAGCGCCTTTCACACCGGCCATTGTAGGTATTTCATTACCAAATTAAAATAGCTGTTGCTGGCAAAGCAGGCCGGCGCAGCTGAGGAATACGCATGTCATCGCGCTCCCCCGCAAGGACCTCGGCCACCGATGCGCGCCGGGCGGCCGGCCGCCCGCTCAGCACCGAACACGGGCTGACTGCCGGCGACTGCCCCGCCGTCGATGGGGTGCTCGGGGAGAATATTGCCTACCACATCGCGCTCGCCGCGGCGGCCACCAACCGCCAGTTCGCGCACCACATCGGCGAGCCGCTCGCGCTGCGCCCGGTGGAGTACTCGCTGCTGATGTTGCTCTCGGCCCATGGCGCGCTTGCGCCGAAACAGCTGGCGCGCGCTCTGGCGCTCGCGCCGCCGAGCCTGACCATGTTGCTCGATCGGCTGGGCGAGCGTGGACTCATCGAGCGGGCCCGCAACCAGGCTGACCGACGCTCCCGACAGGTCTCCCTGACGAGGCAGGGACACGCGCTCGCACGCAGCGCCGAGCAGCGTACGCCGGCGTTAAATGCGACCATCGATGGGGTGCTCTCCGCCGGGGAGCGATTGCTGCTGCTCGAGCTGCTGCGCAAAGTGGCCGAGCACGGCCGTTAACGACGCCGGGTGGCGCCGGTGATGTGGCGCAGGCGAATTTTGGGGAGGCTCAGATGAGTCATGTGTACCAGGCTCCCGTGGCGCTGCTCGGCAGCGCGCTCGTGCAGGCGGCCGAGGCGGCCGGAGCGGACTGCATAGAGGGTTACGAGACGACGCAACCGGAGATCACCCGGCCGGTGCTCGAGGCGGCGGCGCGCTTCGCGGCACAGGTGCTCTCGCCGCTGAACCGCGTGGGCGATGCCCAGCCCGCCTACCGCACCGAACAAGGGGTGCACAGTCCACCGGGATTCACCGAGGCCTACCGCAGATTCCGAGCCGATGGCTGGGTCGGGCTCGGTGCGCCGCAGCAGTTCGGCGGCCAGGGACTGCCGCTTGCGATCGAGGCGGCGGTCACGGAGATGTGGGCGGGTGCGAATTTCGCATTCGCGACTTGTCCGGAACTCGCAAGCGGCGCGCTCGAGGCGTTGCACCGGTATGGGTCTGAGTCAGTGCGCGAGGTCTATGCAGCGCGCATCGCGAGCGGTGAGTGGGCGGCGGCGATGGCGCTCACCGAGCCGCAGGCCGGCTCGGACCTGTCGTTGCTGCGCTGCCGGGCCACGCCCGACGGGCCGCTCTGGCGAATCAGCGGGCGCAAGCAGTACATTTCCTGGGGCGATCACGATCTGACCGAGAACATCGTGCATTTCGTGCTGGCACGCACGCCCGATGCACCGCCCGGTCTGAACGGGATCTCCCTGTTCCTCGTGCCGAAGCGCTGGCCGGGGCCCGACGGGAAAGGGCTCGACAACGACGTTCGGGCGCTCTCGGTCGAGCACAAGATGGGGCTGCGGGCGAGCCCGACCTGCCTGATGGCTTATGGCGAGCGCGACGGGGCCCGCGGTTGGCTGATCGGTGAGCGCAACGCGGGGCTCACCTGCATGTTTACGCTCATGAACCGGATGCGGCTCGGAGTCGGCCTGCACTCCCTCGGACTGGCAGAGCGCGCATTGCAGCTGGCGCGCGCGCACGCTCGCGAACGCATCCAGGGGCGCGGTCCGGATGGCGCGCCGTGCCCGATCATCCAACATGCCGACGTGCGTCGGATGCTGCTTGCCATGAAGGCCCTGACGCACGCCTCGCGGGGGCTGGCATACACCGCCGCCGCCACCCTCGATGTCGCCCGCCTCGCTCCGCAGGCGGCGGAGCGGGCTCGTGCGCAGCGACGCGCCGAGCTGCTGACTCCGCTGGTGAAGGCGTGGTGCTCGGATGTTGCAGTCGAGGTGGCCTCCCTGGGTGTGCAGATCCACGGCGGCAGCGGTTACATCGACGGTGCGGAGATCTCGCAGGTCTACCGCGATGCACGCATCGGGCCGATATTCGAGGGCACCAATTACATCCAGGCCCAGGATCTGCTGGGCCGCAAAGTGCTGCGCGATGACGCAGTGGGCCTGCGCGAACTGCTGGCCACGATCCAACACGCGGCTGCCGCGCTGCCCGAGGCCGGCGAGCCGGGGCTTGATGCGCTGCGCACCGGGCTGCTCGAGGGCAGTGAGCGGCTGCTGAGGGCGGCGGCAGCGCTCGGCGCGCAAGATCAGCAGCGCGAGCGGATCGGGGCGAGCGCGCATCATTTTCTCAACTGGCTGGGCCTGCTCGCGGGCGGATGGCAGTGGGCGCTCAGCGCCCGGCGCGCACTCGCCGCACCGGCGGATGCGGCGAGGCAGGCGGTGCTCGATACCGCGACCTTCTTTGCCACCCAGCTGCTGCCACGTTCACTGGTGCACGAAGCGGCGATCCGCGACGGCTGGAGCTGCATCGACCGTGCTTGCAGCGAGCAGATTTGAGCGCTTCGCGAGTGCCGTTTTCCCTGCGCGGCGAGTCGGTGAGGATTCACGGTTGAGCAATGTGCCGGACCGCCACGGCGTTGTGTCCGGCTATTCGCCGGAGCGATAACAGGCATTGCAATTTTGGATTTTCACGGCGCGCGCAGAGTCGCTATTGTCTTGCCACGACTCCCGGTGGCCCAGCAGGCGGCGCAGACATGAACCAACAGCAGTTGAGCAAGACAGGTGCGGCAGTGGACGAGGCGGCCGGTGTGCTCGAGCTGAGGCAGGCCATCACGGCGTTCGCGCGCGCGGCCTCGACTGAGATCTCCACCCTCGATGAACAGCACTTGCCGCAGATCGCGAGGCTGCTGCCGGCGGGGATGGTTGTGTATGTGGCGCATACGCCGAAGTCCTCACTGCAGGACGTGGTGCGCGTGGCGGCCAAGGTGCAGGCGCTCGGCCTGTGCGCCTCGCCGCATATCGTTGCGCGCCGCATGCCGAGCGAGCAGGCCTTCAAGGAGGCGCTGCGCAGTCTGCGCGGGCACGGCATCGAGCAGGTGTTGCTCGTTGCCGGCGATCTCGATCCGCCGCTCGGACCGTATGCCAATACGCTGCAGCTGCTCGCGACCGGCGAGTTGCAGGCCGCGGGTCTGCGCCGCATCGGCGTCGCCGGTCACCCGGACGGTCACCCGGCGGTCGGTGAGGAGGAGTTGCGCGCGGCTCTGCATGACAAGCAGGAGTTTGCGCGCCGCAGCGGTATCGCGCTGCACATCGTGACGCAATTCAGCTTTGACACGCAGCGGTTGGTTGCCTGGGATCGTGCGCTGACGGCCGCCGGCATCTTGCTGCCGGTACATGTTGGTATCGCCGGTCCGACGCCCGTCGCCAAGCTGATCAAGTTCGCGCTGCATTGCGGGGTCGGGGTCGCGGTGCGATCGCTGACCCAGGGCGCCAGTGCGGTTGCGCAACTGGCGCGTCCGCCCGCCGGGGCGGATGAGATGCTGATCGGGCTCGTGCGCGCACGCGCAGCGGATCCGCGCTTGCGCCTGAGCGCGCCGCATGTGTACTCATTCGGCGGGGCCCACTCGACAGCCGCGTGGCTGCGAGCGGTCATGGACGGCAGGTTCGAGCTGCGCACAGAGCAGACGAAGTTCACCGTCGCCCAATGAGCTCGGCAGAACCGGCTGCAACGCTGACCGCTGCCGACCCGACCGGCGGACACTCAGCTGCCGTTCCACACTACATCCTCACCACTACCTGCCCGGATGTCACCGGGGTGGTGGCGGGCATTGCCGGATTTCTGGCCGAACACCATGCGACCATCAGCGAGGCGCAGCATTACGATGACCCGAACAGTGGCATTTCATTCATGCGGACGGTCTTCCACGACGATGGCCGGGGCATGCCTGCGATGGAGGCACTCGAGCGGCTTTTTGCCGAACGGGTCGGCACGCCGTTTCACATGCGCTGGCGTTTTCACGCCGCGCAAGATCGCTGCCGCGCGCTGCTCGCGGTCTCGCGTCAGGGGCACTGCCTGAACAGCATTCTGCAGCGCTGGAGCACCGGCACGCTGCCGATCGAGGTGGTGGCGGTGGTGTCCAATCACCAGGACATGCGCAGCCTCGTCGAGTGGCACGGTGTGCCGTACCACTACCTGCCGATCATCGATGGACGCAAGGGCGAGCAGGAGGCGCGGATGATGGAGCTGTTCGAGCAGGCGGACGCCGAGCTGTGTGTGCTCGCCCGCTACATGCAGATCCTCAGCGCGCAGGCTTGCCGGTTCTTCGATGGGCGGGCGATCAATATCCATCACTCATTCCTGCCCGGTTTCAAGGGCGCCAGGGCCTACCATCAGGCACACGCCCGCGGGGTCAAGCTCATCGGCGCCACGGCACACTACGTGACATCGGATCTTGACGAGGGGCCGATCATCGAGCAGGGCGTCGAGCGGGTCGACCATACCCAGTCAGCGGACGATCTGGCCGTCACCGGCAGCGAGCTCGAAACCGTAGTGCTCAACCGTGCGATCACCTGGCACGCCGAGCGGCGGGTGTTCCGCGACGGTGGCAAGACGGTGGTCCTGAAATAGCCGCCACAGGCCGCCGCGGCGGGCCGTTCGCCGGTTAACAGCACCAATCGCGCATTGCGATTGGTTATAGCAATTGGTGATATCTGCTAGCGGCGGGCATTCCTTGGAAGCGCTGCGCTGCGGCGCGATAATGCACGTCCCGCTCAGGCTGAGTGTTGCCCATCGGACTATGCAGACACCCATTCCATGCCTGTTCATGCGTGGCGGTACGTCCCGCGGACCGTTTTTCAACGAGCGCGACTTGCCGGCCGAGGTTGCGACTCGGGACCGGGTGCTGCTGGCCGTCATGGGCTCGCCCGACCGGCGGCAGATCGACGGCATGGGCGGGGCGCATCCGCTCACGAGCAAGGTCGGGATCGTGCGCGCCGGTACGCGCCCCGGTGTGGACCTGGAGTTCCTCTTTGCGCAGGTGGTCGTGGACAAGCCCCAGGTCGACACCACGCCGAACTGCGGCAACATGCTCGCCGCGGTGGTGCCGTTTGCACTCGAGACCGGCCTGGTGCACGCCCAGGGCGAGATCAGCACCTTCCGGGTGCTGACGCGCAATACCGACATGCTGTGCGACATTACCGTGCAGACCCCGGGCGGGCAGCTGACCTACGAAGGCGAGGCCCGTATCGATGGCGTACCGGGCACCGCAGCGCCGATCAAGATCAACTTTCTGGATACCGCCGGCTCGGTCTGTTCGGGGTTGCTGCCGACGGGACAGGTTCGCGATGTGGTGCGCGTTCCGGGGGAGGCCCCCATCGAGGTGACCTGCATCGACAACGGCATGCCGATGGTGCTCATGCGCGCCGAAGATCTGGGTCGCAGCGGGCGGGAAAGCGCCGCGGAACTCAACGCAGACAGCGCCTTGAAGGGGCGTCTGGAGAAGCTGCGACTCGCCTGCGGACAGCTGATGGGCTTGGGGGATGTCAGCGCCAAGACCTATCCGAAAATGTGTCTGATTGCCCCGCCGGCCGCCCAGGGCAGCATCCTCACCCGCTGCTTCATCCCGCACGTCTGCCATGAGGCAATCGGGGTGCTCGCGGCGGTCACGGTTGCGACCGCGTGCGTGCTGCCGGGGTCGATCGCCGAGGGTATCGCGGTGGTGCCGGCAGGCCCCGTGCGGATCATGTCCGTGGAACACCCGAGCGGTGAGTTCAGCGTTGAGCTGGAGACGGCCCCTGGCAATCCACCGCTCGTGAAGCGGGCGGCGCTGCTGCGCACGGCGCGGCTGTTGATGCGTGGGGAAGTCCTGGTGCCTGCCTCGCTGTGGCGGCCCGGCGAGCCGACCCGCTGAGCGCAGCTCCGTCATTCGAATCAGGCTGAGGAGACCGCATGATCATTGACTGTCATGGCCATTACACCACTGCACCGAAGGCCCTCGAGGAGTGGCGTAAGCGTCAGGTCGCCAACGTGGCGACGCCACACCTCGGTCCGAAGCCTGCGGAGCTGAAGATCAGCGACGACGAGCTGCGCGAGAGCATCGAGACCAATCAGCTGAAATTCATGCGTGAGCGGGGCTCGGATCTCACCATTTTTTCCCCGCGCGCCAGTTTCATGGCGCACCATATTGGTGATTTCAACACCAGCGCGACCTGGGCGGCAATTTGCAACGAGCTGTGCATGCGTGTCGCGCGCCTGTTCCCGGATCATTTCATCGGCGCAGCCATGCTGCCGCAGTCCCCGGGCGTTGAGCCGGCGAGCTGTATCGCGGAACTCGACCGCTGCGTCAAGGAATATGGCTTCGTCGCCATCAATCTCAATCCGGATCCGTCGGGCGGCTACTGGAAGGAGCCGCCGCTTACCGACCGCTGGTGGTATCCGATCTACGAGAAGATGGTCGAATACGACATCCCGGCCATGGTGCACGTCAGCACCAGCTGCAACCCGTGCTTCCACACCACCGGGGCGCACTACCTCAATGCCGATACCACCGCGTTCATGCAGTGTCTGACCGGCGATCTGTTCAAGGATTTCCCGACGCTGCGATTCATCATCCCGCACGGCGGCGGCGCCGTGCCGTACCACTGGGGACGCTTCCGGGGTCTGGCGCAGGGGCTCGACAAGCCGCCGCTCGAGCAGCATCTGTTGAAGAACATCTTTTTCGATACCTGCGTCTATCATCAACCGGGAATCGACCTGCTCACGCGGGTCATGCCGCTGGAGAACATCCTGTTCGCCTCGGAGATGATCGGGGCGGTGCGCGGCATCGATCCACGCACGGGGCATCACTACGATGACACCAAGCGGTACATCGAGGCGGCTGCGCTCGCTGCGCCACAGCGGCAGATGATCTACGAGGGCAACGCCCGACGCGTCTACCCGCGACTCGACGCGGCGCTCAAGGCGCGTGCGCGTTAGTGGCCGGATATATCGGACGGACATCAGCATGAGCACAGCGTTGAACAATCTGGGCATCGTCAAGGTCAACATTGAGCGGGCCGAGCCGGCCGCGGTGGCCAAGCTCGCGACCTCGAGCGTGGCCACCGTGCACGAGGCGATGGGTCGCGTCGGGCTGCTCAAGCCCTACATCCGTCCGATCTATCCCGGTGCGCGCCTGTGCGGCACGGCGGTCACGGTGCTGCTGCAGCCGGGAGACAATTGGATGCTGCACGTCGCCGCCGAGCAGGTCCGCCCCGGCGATGTTGTGCTCGCCGGCTGCACGACCGACAGCGAGGATGGCTTCTTCGGTGAGCTGCTCGCTACCTCGTTTCGCGCCCGCGGGGCCCTCGGGCTTGTGATCGATGGTGGCGTGCGTGATGTGCGCGAACTGTCCGAGATGAAGTTTCCGGTCTTCAGCCGGGCCATCAGCGCCAAGGGCACGGTCAAGGCGACACTCGGTTCGGTCAACGTGCCGGTGATCTGTGCCGGCGCTCTGGTCAATCCGGGCGACGTGGTGCTGGCTGACGATGATGGCGTGGTGATCGTGCCGGCGGCGTTGGCACAGCAGGTGGCCGATGCCGCCGCGGCGCGTGAGGCCAATGAGGCCGGCAAGCGCCAGCAGCTTGCCGCCGGGGTGCTCGGCCTCGACATGTACAAGATGCGCGAGCCGCTCGCGAAACTTGGCCTGAAGTATGTGAACTGAACGATGAGCATGCAGACGATGACCCGCGACCCGACGCGCTGGCGCTTCGGTCTGCTCGGCTACGGTGAAGTCGGGCGCATTCTGGCCGAAGATCTGCTCGCGCGGGGCGTGCAGGGCTGCGTGGCGTACGACCGCAAGCTCGGCACCGCGCAAGAGGGCCCGCTGCGCGCTCATGCCGCAGCGCACGGGGTGGGGCTGGCCGCCTCGCACGCCGAGCTTGCTCGGCAGAGCGATCTGGTGATCAGCGCGGTCACCGCCAGTCAGACGGTCGAGGCGGCGCGTGAGTGTGCCGCCGCCCTGCCGCAGGGTGTTTGGTTTCTCGATCTGAATTCCGCATCCCCCGGCTCGAAGCGGCGTGCCGCGGCGCTGATCGAGCAGGCCGGCGGGCGCTACGTCGAGAGCGCCGTGATGACCTCTGTGCCGCCGCACCGGATCAGGGTACCGATGCTGCTCGGCGGGGCGCACGCGGCCGAATTGCAGCCATGGCTCGCAGCGCTCGGCTTTTCCACCCGGGTGCTCGAGGGCGAGCTCGGCTTGGCCTCGGCGAGCAAGATGTGCCGCAGCGTGATGATCAAGGGGCTCGAGGCCATGCTCATCGAGAGTCTGACCGCCGCACGCGCCTACGGGGTGGAGGAGGCGGTGCTGCAGTCGCTTGCGGAAACCTTCCCCGGCATCGATTGGCCGCACCAGGCCAGCTACTTCCTGCAGCGGGTGATCGAGCACGGCCGGCGGCGCGCTGAGGAGATGCGCGAGGTGGCCCGTACCGTCGAGGAGGCGGGTCTCGAGGCCTGGTCCGCGAGCGGCACGGCCGAACGGCAGGCGTGGATGGCGGGGCTTGCCGATGCCGGTGTGTTCGGCGTGCGCGGCTCGCCCGAGTTCGCCCGCAGCCCCGATTGGCGCACCGAGGCGGATCGTATTCTCGAGCACGTGCGCGCGAGCGCGAGCCAGGGACCCTGCACAGGAGACATCGCCGATGAGCACTGAGGGATTCAGCAAGACACCGGGCTGGCTGGACTGGTATGCCAACCCGTCGAAGCCGCGCTTCACGTTGCCGCCGGGGGCAGTCGATGCGCACTGCCACGTGTTCGGGCCGGGGGCGCAGTTTCCGTACGCGCCGCAGCGCAAGTACACGCCCTGCGATGCGAGCAAGCAGCAGCTTTTTGCGCTGCGGGACCACTTGGGGTTCGCGCGCAATGTGATCGTGCAGGCCACCTGTCACGGCGCGGACAACCGCGCTATGGTCGATGCATTGGTACATTCCGGCGGCCGCGCGCGCGGGGTCGCCACCGTCCGGCGAGATGTGAGCGAGCAGCAGCTGCATGAGCTGCATGCCGCGGGCGTGCGGGGGGTGCGTTTTAATTTCCTCAAACGACTGGTCGATTTCACGCCCCGGGACGAACTGCTCGAGATTGCCGCGCGCATCGCGCCGCTCGGCTGGCACGTCGTGGTGTATTTCGAGGCGGTGGACTTGCCCGAATTATGGGATTTCTTCACGGCGCTGCCGACCGACGTGGTGGTCGATCACATGGGCCGGCCCGATGTCAGGCAACCGCTCGAGGGTGAGCAGTTCGCCCTGTTCGTGCGGCTGCTGCGCGAGCATCCGCGCATCTGGACGAAGGTGTCCTGTCCGGAGCGACTGAGCGTGAGTGGTCCGCCGGCGCTGAACGGCGAGCGCGCCGCCTACCGTGACGTGGTGCCGTTCGCCCGCTACCTGGTGGAGCACTTTGCGGACCGTGTGTTGTGGGGCACGGACTGGCCGCATCCGAATCTGAAGGAGCACATGCCCGATGATGGGCTGCTGGTTGATTTTATCCCCCACATTGCGCCCACCGTCGAGCTGCAGCGCAAACTGCTGGTGGACAATCCGATGAGACTGTATTGGCCGGAGGAAGCGTGAAATCGAGCGACAAGCCCTACGATGATATTCCCGGTACCTGGATATTCGACGCCGAGCGCGCCCGCCGCGGTTATCACCTGAACCAGTTCCTCTATACGTTGATGAAGGCGGAGAACCGCAAAGTGTTCCTCGCCGACCAACCGGCGTATCTGGCGAAGTTCGAGCTGACCGCCGAGCAGCGCGAGGCCGTGCTCACGCGCAATTGGAACCGGCTGCTCGAGCTCGGCGGCGTGGCATATGCGCTTGCCAAGCTGGCCTTCACCGACGGCAGGTCGTATCAGTTCATGGCCGCGCAGATGACCGGAATGTCCGAGCACGAGTACGTCGACATGATGCTCAAGGGTGGTCGCTCCCCGGATGGCTGGCGCTCGAAGTCCGAACGGCCGGAGCAGCACTGATGGCGCGGATTATTGCGGGAGTCGGCACGTCCCATACCCCGGCGATCGGCGCGGCCGTGGACAATGGCAAGAGCGAGCAGCCGTACTGGCAGCCGCTGTTCAAAGGCTATGAGCCGGCACGGCGCTGGATGGCCGAGACCCGGCCCGACGTGATCATCATGGTGTACAACGACCACGTTAATGCCTTCGATTTCAAGATGATCCCGACTTTCGGGCTCGGTTGCGCAGCGCAGTTCCCCATTGCCGATGAGGGCTGGGGGCCGCGGCCGGTGCCGGCGGTGCCGGGTTATCCGGAGCTCGCCGCGCATCTGGTGCAGTCTTTGGTGCTCGATGAGTTCGACATGACGGTGGTCAACGAAATGCCGGTCGATCACGGCCTGACGGTACCGCTGACGCTGCTGTTCGGCTCGCCGCCGGCCTGGCCCTGCCGCGTCATTCCGCTCGCGGTCAACGTGATCCAGTACCCGGCGCCGACGGGACACCGCTGCTACCGGCTTGGCGAGGCGATACGCCGGGCGGTCGCGAGCTGGGACGAGGATCTGAAGGTGGTGATTTTCGGCACCGGCGGCATGTCGCACCAGATTCAAGGACCGCGCGCGGGGCTGACCAATCCCGCCTTCGACAAGGCGTTTCTCGATGGTCTGTCACAGGATCCGCAACGCCTGGTGCGCATCCCGCCGATCGAGTATCTGCGCGAGGCCGGCGCTGAGGCGATCGAGCTGGTGATGTGGCTCGTCATGCGCGGGGCGCTCGGGCCGAAGGTCGAGGAGATCTATCGTTTCTACCACATCCCGGCTTCCTCGACCGCAGTCGGACATATCATCCTCGAGAGCCGGTGAGCTCAGCGCACCGCAGGAAGGAGCACGCGACATGAAAGATACTCTGAAAATTGCGCTGGCCGGCGCCGGGGCGTTCGGCATCAAGCATCTCGATGCGCTCGGCAACATCCCGGGCGTACAGGTGGTGGCCCTGGTTGGCCGTACGCTCGAACCGACCCGGGAGGTGGCGCAGCGCTACGGGATCGCGCAGGCGACGACGCGCCTCGATGAGGTTCTCGAGCGCGGTGAGGTCGACGCGGTGATCCTGTGCACGCCGACGCAGATGCATGCATCGCAGGCGATCGACTGCCTGCGCGCCGGCAAGCACGTGCAGGTCGAGATTCCGATGGCCGACTCCCTCGCCGATGCCGAGGAGCTGGCGCGGGTGAGCCGCGCGAGCGGCAAGGTGGCGATGGTTGGACATACGCGACGGTTCAATCCCAGCCATCAGTGGGTTCACCGCAGGGTCCGCGCCGGGGAACTGGCCGTCCAGCAGATGGACGTGCAAACCTATTTTTTCCGCCGCCGCAACATCAATGCACTGGGTCAGCCGCGCTCCTGGACGGACCACTTGCTGTGGCATCACGCGGCGCACACCGTCGACCTGTTCGCGTACCAGAGTGGCAGCGAAGTCATCGCCGCGCATGCGTTGCAGGGTCCGATCCATCCCGAGCTCGGCATCGCGATGGACATGTCCATCCAGCTGAAAAGCGCCCATGGCGCGCTGTGCACGCTGTCCTTGTCCTTCAACAACGAAGGGCCACTCGGCTCGTTCTTCCGTTACATCTGCGACAACGGCACGTACATCGCCCGGTACGATGACCTGGTCGACGGCAAGGAGAACAAGATCGATGTCTCGAAGGTCGACGTATCGATGAACGGCATCGAGCTGCAGGATCGGGAATTCATTGCGGCGATTCGGGAAGGGCGCGAGCCGAATGCGAGTGTTGCGCAGGTGCTGCCCTGCTACCGCGTGCTCGGCGAGCTCGAGCGCCAGCTGTCCGCATGAGCGCAGCGGGCGGCGTGCGCCCCTAGAGCAGCCGCGCTGCCGCGTCGAGCCAGGTGCGCTGCGCCCGCCGATAGTGCGCCGGCGCGATCCGCGCTTGATCAAGCAGTTCGCGGGCGACCCGCCGCGCCTCCTCGCGTGCCCCCTGCCGCTCGAGTAGCTGTGCATAGCGTACGGAAGCCTCGGCGCCCGGGTAGGCGGGAGCAAGGGCGCGGTACTCCTGCAGAGCCTGATCGAGCCTGCCCTCCTGCTCGAGCGCGCGGGCATAGAGCAGGTGTCGCTCCGGGGAGCTGAATTGCGGATTGTGCTGCACCAGCGCCTCGAGCGTGGCGCGGGCAGCGGGCGCATCGCCCTGGCCGAACTGCGCGCGCGCCAGTCCGAGCATCAGATTCGGGTCGTGCTCGTACAGACCGGTCAGGGTCTGGCGGTACTGCTCGATTGCCTCCGCGAAGCGTTCATGGCGCAGCAGTTCCTCGGCGTAGCGCTGCCGGCTCGCCACGTTGCCCGTGACCCCGGCTTCCTGCTCGAGGCGGCGCAGGTCCGCGAACGGGTTGATGGCCTTTTTCAGGCCGCGCGCAGTGTGGCGGGCCGACTGGCTGCGAAATAGCTCCGGTACGATTTCCACCGCCGCGTACGCCAGTGCGCCGAGCAGCGGCAGGAACAGCATCACCCACACCCAGATCCAGTTTCGCCCGGTCTTGATGCAGTGGATGATCAGCGCGATGGATAACGCGTAGGGCAGGATCACGTACAGCATGAGCAGGCTATCGTACCGCATCCCGGGTGCGCCATGTCCGGGCGGGAGAACGCCCGGTGATACTGATATTCTGCCGCGCATGAGATCACTCAGGGCGGCCGGCCTGCCTGTCGCGGTGCTCGGTCTTGCGGCCGTTCTCGGCATGCGAATCGGAGTGGCGAACGCAGCCGGTGCGGTCGCTGCGCCGCACTGGCGTGCCGGGGTGTATGTGGCGAACCCGGCGGCGTTGCGTGCCGGTGCGGCGCATCGCCCGCGCATCGGACTGGTGCTCTCCGGAGGCGGGGCGCGGGGCCTGGCGCACATCGGGGTGCTCAAAGTGTTACGCCGGCTGCGGGTGCCGATTGCCGCCATCGCCGGTACCAGCATGGGTGCGGTGGTCGGCGGCCTGTACGCCAGCGGCCTCACGGCCGAGCAGATCGAGACGGTGGTCCGCTCGCTCAACTGGCAGGAGGCGTTCCGCGATCAACCCCCACGCCAGGACCTCTCGCTGCGGCGCAAGGAGGAGGACGACAATTTTCTGGTCGACTTTCGCATCGGGGTGAAACACGGGCGTCTGGTGCTGCCGCAAGGCCTGGTCGAGGGACAGGGCCTCACCGAGATCCTGCGTCGCCTGACGCTGCCGGTGGCGCGCATCACGAATTTCAATGCGTTGCCGACGCCCTTTCGCGCGGTCGCCACGGACCTGGCGAGCGGCAAGGAAGTGATCATGAGCTCCGGGGATCTGACCAGCGCGATGCGTGCGAGCATGTCCGTGCCCGGCGTGTTCGCCCCCGTGGCGCGCAACGGCCGGCTGTTGATCGACGGGGGCGTCTCCGACAATGTGCCGATCGACGTCGCGCGCGCAATGGGTGTCGACGTGCTGATCGTGGTGGATGTGAGCTACCCGTTGCAGCCGCCGGCGCGCCTGAACGGCGTGGCCGGCATCAGCGCCCAGACTCTCGCCATCCTCATGCAGCGCAAATCCGACGAGGAACTGGCCACGCTGAGCGCGCATGACGTGCTCATTCGACCGAAGCTGCAGGGCATCTCCTCCTTTGATTTCGGCAACGTGAACCGCCTGGTCGCCATTGGCGAGGCGGCCGCCTGGAAGATGCGCAAGCGCCTCGAGGCGTTCTCGGTGAGCCCGGCTGCCTACCGTCGCTACCAGCAGCGGCGTGCGAGCATGCGCCGTCTGCCGCCGCGCATCGCCTTCGTGCAGGTGCAGACCGGCTCGCGGCGCTTTTCCGCACCGCTCGAGAAGCTCTTCGGCGACATGATCGGCCGACGGCTCAACCCCGATGCGATCGCCCGGCGCATCACCACGCTCTACGGCCAGGGCGGTTTCGACACGCTCGATTACCAGTTGGTGCGGCGCGGCTCGCGTTACGGCCTGCTGATCGACGCGCGGCGCGCCGCCATTGGCCCGAATTACCTGCGCTTCGGGCTGAGTCTGCAGGATGATTTTGCCGGCGATGCAACCTACGAGGCGGCGGCCCGGTACGTCATGTCGGAGATCACCCGGCCGGGTGGGGAGTGGGTGACGGACGGGGAAATCGGCCAGACCTCGCGGCTCGCCACCGAGCTGTATCTGCCGTTCTCGAAGTTCTCCGGCTGGTTCGTGCTGCCGCGTGTGTCGATCGCGGCGAGCGATCTGCCATTTCTGATCGGTCAGAGCGTGCGTGCGCAGTATCGCGAGCACACGTTCAAATACGGACTCGACTTCGGCAAGCAGTTCGGCGACTGGGGCGAGGTTCGCGCCGGGGTGTACCGCGAGGAAGGGCATTCGCGCCTGACGATCGGTGACCCGACCGATCCGGCGCTACCGTTTCCGCCCCAACAGAGCTTCGGCTCGCTCACCTATTTTCTGCGCTTCAGCTACGACACCCTCGATAACATCGACTTTCCCCACTCCGGGGAGCAGGCGACGCTGCAGTGGAGCAGCGCGCACCAGGCGGTCGGTTCGGTGCCGAGCTACAACCGCGTAACGTTCCGCTTTCTCGCGGCGCATACCTGGCGCGATCGAAATACGGTGGCGTTTTCGGTGGCGGGCGGCAGTCTGCTCAATCGCGCCACCAATCTGCGCATGGAGTTTCCGCTGGGCGGTTTTCTGCATCTTTCGGGCCTGAAACCCTACTCACTCTATGGCCCGCACTATGGCATCGCGCGGGTGGCGGTATACCGGGAAATCGACCGGGGGGGGCCGGGCTATCTCGGCGTACCGATCTACCTCGGCATGTCGCTCGAGGCAGGCAACGTCTGGCAGAACATGAGCCAGGTCAAATGGAACACCCTGCACAAGGATGCGAGCCTGTTCCTCGGGCTCGATACGTTCCTCGGCCCGGTATACCTCGGCAGCGGCTTCGACGATCACGGCAACCAGGCGTATTACCTGTTTCTCGGCCGCACGTTCTGAGGCCCCGCGCCGGCGCGCCGAGCAACCTAGACGCCGCGGCTCTCGACCAGGTTCTCGACCCGCTCGAACTGCAGTGCCGGCTTGTCTCCGGCGCGCGAATAGAGGTGGCGACGGCTCATTTCATCGAGTGCCTCGTCGCGCTGCGCGGCGCTCGGGTACCAGTGCAGGCGGTGCCACTGCGGTCCGACCAGCTTGCTGAACGGATCTCCGGGCAGCAGGCTCACGCGGATACCGTAGGGTCCCGGCCGTGCGGCGACGGGTGCTTTGAGGTTCTGTGGCTGGCTGATTCCCATGGCGCGCAAAGCTTACGGTGCCAGCCGCAGCTGGCGCAAGGGTCCGCCGGGACGCGGTATGATTTCCCGCAGAGGAGTTCATCATGGCATCACTGCACAAGAAAATGACCCTGCCGCTGACTCACGAGGCACTGCCCGGGCGCAGCAGCCCGCTTGAGGTACCCACCGAGCATTTCGTGAACGGGCATCGCATCGTTGCGCCGTTCCCGGCAGGCCTGCGCGAGGCGCTGTTCGCCATGGGGTGCTTCTGGGGCGCTGAGCGGCTGTTCTGGGAGTTGCCCGGGGTGTACGCGACGGCGGTCGGTTACGCCGGCGGCTTGACGCCCAATCCGACCTACCGGGAGGTGTGCTCGGGACTGACCGGCCATGCGGAGGTCGTGCGCGTGATCTACGATCCGGCCGCGATCGAATACGAGGCGCTGCTGAAGGCGTTCTGGGAATCGCACGATCCGACGCAGGGCATGCGCCAGGGCGGGGACGAAGGCACGCAGTATCGCTCGATGATTTTCACCGCGGACCAGGCGCAGCGTGAGGCGGCCGAAGCTTCGCGCCGCACCTATCAGGTACGACTCACGGCGGCCGGGTACGGACCGATCACGACCGAGATCGGGCCCTGGCCGATGTTCTATTACGCCGAGGACTACCACCAGCAGTATCTGGCGAAGAACCCGGACGGGTACTGCGGGCTGGGCGGCTGCGGGGTCCCCTTTAAATTCGCGCCGTTACCGCCGGAGGAGAAGGCGTAGGGCAGCTACACCGAGGATTGCCTTAGGGAATCCGCGGGTTAGCGGCGGCCTCAGCCAAGATCCCGCGTGGTTCTGCGGGAAAATCCGCGCCGGGTTCGGCGCTGGCGTCTACCGGAATTCTACCGTCGACTTCAGCCCAGGATAGAGCGCGGCCGCAGCAGGCCGACGGATTGGGACGGGACTTGGGCGCTCAAGGGCCCGCGATGCGAATCGTGTCAATTAAGGCAGTTTGCTGCTCGCCAGACGGGCAACTATCGCTCCTGCCATGTCTCGAGGCGAGGGAAGACTGTGGAGCTCATCTGGCGCTTGGCGAACAGGGTCCGGTGGGACGCGGTCCACCGACGGCTAGTTCACGTTTTCGATCCGTCGCCTGATACGGCGGCGTGGTTCGGGCGAACTCTCGCTGCGACAAAAGATGAGTACGGGTACTAGTTGGTCATGACCCCAGAAACGCAGTGGATTGGAGTGCCGGCGCCGGCCCGAGAAGTCATGGAACGTTTGGCCTTGGCAATTGCCCAACGCGCGCAGGGGAGTCCTAGTGCGTCCCCCAGGTGGTAATGGTTGACAATAGTAACGTTACGCGTTAGTATTCGTCCATGATCAAATCCTTTCGAGGCAAGGAAACCGAAAGGATCTGGAATCGCGAGTACTCCAAGCGTATTCCTCGCGATATTCAAGAGCGTGCGCTGATGAAGCTTCAGCAGCTCAACGCGGCTGGAGACCTGAAGGATCTTTCGATCCCGAGCTCGAATCAGCTCGAGGCCCTGAAGGGTGATCGAAAAGGCGAATACAGCATTCGGGTCAACAAGCAGTGGCGCATCTGCTTTCACTGGCGCGACGGTCACGCCTTTGACGTCGAAATCGTCGACTATCACTAGATTGGAATAGATTTATGGCAGTGCGAAAAATCAAGCTGACGCACCCGGGCAAGATTCTCCGAGAGGAGTTCATGGGGCCTGTCGGCCTCAGTGCGTACGCATTGGCAAAGGCTCTGGGTGTTCCGCTGCCTCGTGTTAACGACATCGTGCGCGAGAAGCGCTCGATCTCGCCGGAGATGGCGGTGTTGCTCTCGGCGTATTTTGGTACGTCCGATGGTTATTGGATCACTCTGCAGGCGCACTTTGACCTGGAAATGGCCAAAGACAAGGTCGGCAAGCAAGCAGCTCGGATCAGCCCGCATCCCCATGGTGCGGATGGCACGCTGCAGCCCGTCTGATGGCTGGCTGGTCTACCTTTGGATCGACGTCAGCGTCTACCGGAAGTCGACCCTCAGAGCGCCAGCGAGGATGTAACGGCGGGGATTCCGTGAGCTTTTCAGTCTCTGGGGAGACTACCACCAGCAGTATCTGGCGAAGAACCCGGACGGGTACTGCGGGTTGGGCGGCTGCGGGGTGCCCTTTAAATTCGCGCCGTTACCGCCGGGGGAGACGGCGTAGGGGGAGCGGTACCGAGGATTCCTTCAGGGAAACCGCGGGTTAGCGGTGGCCTCAGCCGAGATCCCGCGCGGTTCTGCAGGAAAATCCGCGCCGGGTTCGGCGCTGATGTCTACCGGAATTCTACCGTCTACCGCGAAGCAGGATATTCCGCGGTGAAGAATGAACTGGGATTTGGCTGGCCAATTGTGTCCCTTAGCAGCCTCCGCTTCCGAATACTAGCCATCCCGACGCCATGAGGCATTGCTGCCCACAGGTCCTGTCCTCGTCTGAGCCAAAGCCGGCAGTGATTGTCCTCATCGGCGGAAACGCGATTGGCGGTCACGCAGTTCAATAAAGGCGAGAATGCACATGAGACAACCCCATGCTGCAAAAATCAGAACGGCCCACCAGGTGAGGTGAAAATGCCATGCGGCAAATGCGCCGTACAGCAAGTAAGGTCCGGCCACGAATTTTGGCACTCGCTTCCAGAAACTCCATCGCTCCCATGGCAGCTACCACGTGATGACGATAGGCAACACAGGTGTCAACGGCGCCAGAATTAGTATGTCGAGAGGCTTCACCGATTGAATTTAATCACTACTCTCGACAGTCTTTGACCGGGAGACAATAAGCTTGCAGCGCGCATCCAAGGGAATTCTCGAATCTGGCTGGATTACAAACGCATTTCGGCAGTGATCGCGTCGTAGGGTGCTGTGACGCGACCATCCTCACGTCGCAACAGCCCCGATGCCGCTAGGGTCTCAACGTCCTCGTGCACGCGCTTGTAGTCGCGACCCAGTCGCACCGCCAAGGCTTTGACTGAAGCGGCGGGCGCTCGGTGCACGTCCCGAAGCAGATCAAGACGCTTGGGAGTCAATGCGTTGAGCATTGCAGGCAAATCTGGAAACGTCACATGGCGTTCGCGAACCTTCTCGCCATGTTCGAGCCGGTGCCAAGCGCTTACGAAACGCTTGCCCATCTCCCCAGGCGTGCCGACATGAACCTTGACCCGCTTACTCATAACTCACCTCGCGCGCGGCGGACATCCGCCAGAAAATCCTCAATCAGATGCTCCGGTGTACTGAAGGCGTAGGCGTCTTCCTTACCTTGTATGTGTCGATGATCGCCCTTTCCTCGCTCATTGTCGTAGCCGACCAACCTACGACCGGGCATTCCATAAAACAGGCTGTATTTCAGACGATGTTTGCTGCCCGCCGTTGATTCCGGAAGCTCCCAGATCTTCATCTCCACAATCGAGCCGTCAGCCAACACCTGCTTATCGTGGAATGCCAGGCGGGCTTTCATATGGCGTACTATGCCATACGCCATGTATGGCGGCAAGGGCCCTATATGTTCAAATCCCTCAGTAATGCGCTTGGTCTACCGCTGGATCGACGTCAGCGTCTACCGGAATTCGACCTGTAGAGACCTGCCGAGACTGTAACCTCAGGGACTTAGTGGGATTTCCAGCTCCAGGGCGCACTACCACCAGCAGTACCTGGCGAAGAACTACGAAGGCTACTGTGGACTCGGCGGCTACGGGGTGCCCTTTAAATTCGCGCCGTTACAGCCGGGGGAGCGGGCGTCTACTTCTCGCAAATCACAGACTGACCTGTATGGAGTGCGGCGGACGACTGATGCGAGCAGGGTCAGGGACGGCGCTGTACCGCAATGCACGCCGGAGATGTTTGCCCGCGCCATGGCCCCCAAGGGGCTAAAGCCGGTGACCCAGAAAGCGTTGCTCTCGCTCCGCATCGATTCCGATGTCGTTGAGTGGTTCAAGGCGCAAGGTTCGGGGTATCAGTCGAGAATGAACGCTTTGCTGCGGGCTTATATGGGAGCGCACTGGTGAGGTCATCGAGCAAATCGATTTGTACTTCGATGATTACTTAAACGGCCCCAAGCTCCGCACTTATGGACATCCTACGGTGGAGATTCTGACGATTTCTGTCTCTGGATCGCCAGAGGGGGCTGCATTTTCGCTGGTGCGGCGTGCGGTAGCCATTCGCCGGGTTCCGTGGTGGGGGAGAGGGCGTATTCATGGCTGCATTCATCGCTCTGTGAGGAAAGTCGGGGGTCAGTGGTGGTTTGAACAGAGCTGCCGCGGCTTGAGCGGAAAAACGCGCGGTGCGTTTCGCGCCCCGGAGAGCCCCCGGTGCCACCCGACACGCGACCAGGGATTACAACACCATCCCGCCCGAGGCCCTCTCGCCTCGATCACGGGGATCGTTACGCGAGAGCTGGTCCGCGTCCCAGCCGCATTCGGATCTTCTCGGGCCGTTTGTGTGCGGGAGGCGCGCCGGGCCGGGCGCGCGATGCGGTGTCCTGCCGGCATGAATTCATGTCCGTGGGTGCTTGATTTTACGCATCCGGCCGACCCAGAATTAGCCCCGTTCGCCCGCGCTCGGGCGAGTCTGCTGTCGGCGACCGCGCCGGATTTGAGGGGTTTCATGTCGCGTCGTCGTTTCCCCGCCATCGCGGTGGCCTCCGGCTGCGCCTGTGTGCTGTCGGCTCCAATGGCCCATGCCGCCACCGCGGCGGCGCCGACCGCGGTAAATTCCGGTAATACCGCCTGGCTGCTCACCTCCACGGCGCTGGTCTTGTCGATGACGCTGCCGGGGCTCGTGGCGTTTTACTCCGGTCTGGTGCGCAGCAAGAACGTCCTCTCCGTGGCGATGCAGTGTTTCGCGATCGCCTGCCTGGTGAGCATTCTGTGGGTGGCGGGCGGTTATGGACTCGCCTTCGGTCGAAGCGGCGCGCTGATGCCGCTGATCGGCTCGCCGGGCGCGCTCTGGCTCGGTGGCATCGGCCGCGATGCGCTGCACGGCACGACGCCGGAGGCGGCCTTTGCGATGTTCCAGCTCACCTTCGCGATCATCACCCCGGCGCTGGTGATCGGCGGGTTTGCCGAGCGGATCAAGTTCAGCGCCGTGCTGTGGTTCTCGGGATTGTGGCTGGTGCTGGTGTATCTGCCGGTCTGCCACTGGGTGTGGGGAGGGGGCTGGCTCGAGCGGCTCGGCGTGCTCGATTTTGCCGGCGGCATCGTCGTGCACGTGACGGCCGGGGTGGGTGCTCTGGTGAGCGCGCTGGTGCTGCGCGAGCGCAAAGGCTTTCCGCATCTCGCCATGCCGCCGCACAATATGTCGCTCACGATTCTCGGCGCCGGCGTGCTCTGGGTTGGCTGGTTCGGGTTCAACGGTGGCAGCGCGCTCGCGGCCAACGGTTCGGCGGCCATGGCCATTCTGGTGACGCATCTGGGGGCCTCGGCCGGAGCGCTCGCCTGGATGAGCGCCGAGTGGCGCAAGTTCGGCAAGCCGAGCGTCCTCGGACTGGTCACCGGCATGGTCGCAGGGCTGGGTACGATCACGCCGGCGTCCGGGTTTGTCGGACCGCTCGGTGGGGTGCTGATCGGCGGGACGGCCGGCCTGGTGTGTTTCGGCGCGACCCAGGTGCTCAAGCGCAAACTGCTGATCGATGACTCGCTCGATGTTTCACCGGTGCACGGGGTCGGCGGCGTGCTCGGCACGACGCTCACCGGCATTTTCGTGGCTGCACCCCTGGGTGGGGTGGGCTATGCGGCCGGCATGGACATGCCGCGCCAGGTGGGGGTGCAGATTCTCGGCGTGCTGAGCGTCGCGGCGTGGTGTGCGGTGGCGACCTATCTGATTCTCAAAGTCGTGCAAGCGACCATTGGATTGCGGGTCACTGAGGACCAGGAGCGCGAGGGACTGGATCTCTCGCAGCACGGCGAACGGGCCTACAATGAATGAGGCGAGTGCGGCACTGCCGCTCGCGATGTCGTTCCGCTGTAGAGGACAAAGAGCATGCACATGCTGGTGATGGGACTTCTGGCCATACATGCACTCGCGGGTGTTTTTTGGGTCGGTTCGACACTGGCCCTGACCCACTCGTATTTCGAGCTCACCCCGAAGCTGTTTCGCGCGCAGATGGTGGCCGCAGCGGTGGCGGTCGCTGCGGGGCTGTCGCTGTGGGGCATCGTCATCCGCGGTGCTCAGGATCCGATGGCGCACACGCTGCAGCTCGGCGCAGCACTGGCGCTCATCGCCGCCGGCGTGCAGGGCTCGATGCGCCGCACGCCGGTACGGGCACAGCGGATTGCCGCGCTGCTGCTCTCGGGCACGGTGGTCTGCATGGTGATTGCGCCGTACGTGACCTGAGGGCAGGGCGCGGGGGCTGCGGAACCGTCGGCAGCGTCCTGGGTCTAATTTTTCGCCAGAGGGCATGAGGAGGATACCGCAATGCGTGCGATCGGCTGGCCTCGCTCGGTGATCACAGCGTGTGTGGCGCTGCTGCTTTCGGCCCCGGCGTGGGCGGGCAGCCCGGCCGTACAGGGAGTCTGGGTGCAGCGGCACGTGCATTATGTGTACCAGGGCTTCACCACGCTCTATTCTTGCGGTGGACTGCGCGATGAGATCGAGACCCTGCTCAACCGGCTCGGCGCGCGGAACCTGAAGATCGTAGAAGACCCCTGCGCGCGACCCGGACGGCCGAACCCCTTCCCCGGCGTGCGGGTCACTATGCAGGTGCTGGTGCCGGCCGGGCCGAAAGACCCCGCCGCGGCGCGTGTTGCAGCGCATTGGCACAAGGTGGATCTGACGCGCGAAGGCGCGGATTTCAATCGGGCCGGCAAGTGTGATCTCATTGCGCAGTTCCGGCGGAAGTTTCTGCCGCTGTTCGCGGCGCGCAATATTCACATGCGTGCCGATTGCGTGCCGCATCAGATCATGTCAGGCACTTACCTCGATGCCGAGGTGCTGCGCCCCGACGCACCGCCCCCGAAGCACCCCTGATGGGCGTGGTTCACTGAGTCGTCCTCTGGCGGGGCGGCCGATCGACGTCGGGCAGCAGGCCGGCGAGCAGTCCGATCACCGGTAACCACGCGCACAGTTTGTACACCAGGTCGATGCCGGCGGTGTCGGCGATTTGACCGAGCACCGCCGCTCCGATCCCGCCCATGCCGAAGGCGAGACCGAAGAACAGGCCCGCGACCGTTCCGGTGCGTCCCGGCAGAAGTTCCTGGCCGTACACCACGATGGCCGGAAAGGCCGACGCGAGGATCATGCCAATTGGTACCGTCAGGACCCCGGTCCAGAACAGGTTGGCGTGCGGCAACAGCAGCGTGAAGGGCAGCACGCCGACGATCGAGCCCCAGATCACGTACTTGCGGCCGATTCGATCGCCAATCGGTCCGCCGATGAGCGTGCCGGCTGCGACTGCGCCGAGGAATACGAACAGGTGAATCTGGGCGTTCTCGATTGAGACGTGGAAGCGACTGATCAGATACAGCGTGTAGTAGCTGGTCAGGCTCGCCAAGTAGAAGTATTTGGAGAAGATGAGCGCGAGCAGCACGCTCATCGCTACGGTCACGTGCTTGCGAGTCGGGGCCTTATCGCCCGCGGCTGCGCCTGCGCCGCGCGGTTTGAGCCGCTGCAGCCCGTGTTGGGCGTACCAGTGCCCGACCTGAAACAGTACGAACATTCCGACCAGCGCGGCGCAGGAGAACCACAACACGCTCGATTGACCGTAGGGCAGCACGATGAATGCCGCGAGCAGCGGCCCCACGGCGGAGCCGAGGTTGCCGCCCACCTGAAATACCGACTGCGCCAATCCGTGCCGTCCGCCCGAGGCCATCCGCGCCACGCGTGAGGACTCGGGGTGAAACACCGACGAGCCGGTGCCGATCAGGGCGGCCGCGATGAGCAGCAGCGGGTAGGTCCGGGCGTAGGCGAGCAGCGCCAGTCCGCACAGCGTGAAGCCCATTCCCATCGAGAGCGAGTACGGGCGAGGGCGTGCATCCGTGTACCGGCCAATGATCGGCTGCAGGATCGAGGCGGTGATCTGGTAGGTGAACGTGACGACCCCGATCTGTCCGAACGACAATCGGTAGTGTGCCTTCAACATCGGATACAGCGCCGGCAGGAGCGACTGCATCATGTCGTTCAGCAGGTGGCTGAAACTGATGGCGGCCAGAACGGCAACGGCGGTCTGGCTGGCGGCGTGCGCGGCGCGCGTACGGGCGGCGGTCTCGTTCAAGGGCGGCTCCGGCTGGAGCGGCTACTGTGCCGCAATCGCCTGCGCAGCGCCTCCCTCGATTTGGCGATGCTGGGCTCGAAGCGGGCGGCCGGGCAACTGCGCTTTAGGAGCCGACCGAACGCTCGGGCCGAACGGCCCGAGCGTCCCGGCCGATCAGTTTGGAGGGTTGCTGCTCGAGCCTTCCTGCAGCGGATAGGCCTGAGCGGCTGAACTTGCCGGGGCCGGCGCGGCCGCAGGCTGGGCATTCGCGGCCGGTGCCGCCGCCGCAGCCGGCTCACTCGACATCCCGGCCGCCACATCCAGCGCGTCGAGGAAGCGGATCGCGGCCGCGTTATCGCTCGAGATCGCCCCGTTCATGATCTGCGAGGCGTGTACGTGCGACTGATGATAGAAGTGCGCATCAGCGCCGTTGTCGACGGTGAGTTCCGAACCCCCGAGCGCCACGCCGGCGAACAATCCCTTGTTGTGAGAATACGAGTACACCGCGGCATTGAACGTCTGCACGGTGGCGGCCGAAGCCTGTCGGCCGACCGGACCGGCGGCCACGGAGGCTGAAGCCCCGAGGGTCACCTTGCCGCCGCTCAGCCCTCTGACCCCCTTGCGCGAGGTGAACACCAGTACCAGGTCGGTCTTCTGCACGCCCCATTGGAAGCCGAAGCTTCCACCGGTGAGCGTGATGAACACCGGGCTCGAGAACCGACCGTCGCTCTTGCGGACCACGAGCACCCCGTGCCCACGGCGTGCGCCGAAGAAAAATGCGACCTTGGTGAGCCCCGGGATTACCGCGATGCCGTAGGCGCGCTGCAGCAGCCACTGCGGGATACCTTGATCGCGGGTGCCCTTCAAATCGCTCAAAACCTGTGTGGCGAGCAGCAGCCGGCCTTCCTCCAGGGCCTGTGCGTGCGCAGCGACCGTGGCCAGTGCGAGCAGCACGCCGGCCAGCGAGGAGAGCAAGCGGGAACGAATGCGCATGTCAGGTTACTCCAGTGCTCAGGCGGATTGGGTGCTTCGCGAGCGGCATGCACTGCGCATCCGCTCCGACCGGCTCCGTGGCGTGAAGCTTACCCCAGACTGTGTGGCGATGGGAGTTGGCATTGCGGTGCCGAGATCGTTCAGCACGCGTTCAGCGATGCAGTTGCGGTTGTCTCTCAAGCGCCGAGTTGTTCGAGCGCCATGCCGGTGAGGCGAAAGACTCGCCAGTCAGCGAGGGGTTGCGCGCCGAGACTGCGGTAGAAGCGGATCGCCGGTTCGTTCCACTCGAGCACGGCCCACTCGAGCCGTGTGCAGCGCCGCTCGACGGCGAGCTGTGCCAGGTAGCGCAGCAGTTGCCGGCCGACGCCGCGACCGCGCCGGTGCGGTTTGACGAACAGATCCTCCAGGTAGATGCCCGGCCGCCCCTTGAAGGTCGAGAAGTTGTGGAAGAAAAGCGCAAAGCCAACCGGCTCGCCCGCCTCGCAGGCAAACACCACCTCGGCATAGCGGCGCGTGCCGAACAGCGCCTCGCGCAGGTCTTCGGGGGTGGCGATGAGCTCGTGTTCAAGGCGCTCGTAGCGCGCCAGCTCACGAATGAACTCGAGGATCAACTCCACATCGGCCTCACCCGCAGGGCGAATTTCAATCTCGGCGCTGCTCATCCTGTGCCTTGCAGGCCCTGAGCGATGCCCGTAGTGCTGACCAACAGTGCTTCAAACAGATCGCGGTCGGCACGGCCTCCGGCGCGCCAGCGCGCGAGGAGGTCGACCTGCATGAGGTTCATCGGATCGATGTACGGGTTGCGCAGGCGGATGGCTCGTTGCAGCATCGGTTCGCCCGCCAGCAACTCGGTGGCGTTTTTTACTTTCAATACCTGTGCGCGAGTGAGCGCATACTCGTTGCGGATCAGCTCGGCGAAGCGCAGCAGCGGCGGCGGTGCAAGCGTGTGGTAGGCCGCGGCAATGTCGAGGTCGGCCCGTGCCAGCATCGATTCGATGTCGTCGATCAGATTGCGCAGAAACGCCCACTCGGCATACATCGCGCGCAGTGTCGTCGCGCCGTGACGCTCCTCGGCAGCCCTCAGTCCCGAGCCGGCGCCGAACCAGGCCGGCAGCATGTGGCGGGTCTGCGTCCAGGCGTACACCCAGGGCACCGGCAATAGCCCGACGATGCCCTCGCCGGCGTGCCGATGTGTCGAGCGGGAACCGATCTGCATGCGCTCGATCACGTCGATTGGTGTTACCGCGCGGAAGAAATCGTAGAAGTCGTGCTGCTCATACACCAGCGCGCGATAGACTTCCCGGCTCACCGCTGCGATCGTTGCGGCACACTCGATGTGCTGCGCCGATGTGCTGTGCGGAGAGTGTTCGGCGCTCGCCAGACTGAGTGCGTTGAACGCGCGCTCCAGGGTGCGCATGGCAATCGGGCGCAGACCGTAGCCCTGACGAATCGTGTCGCCCTGTTCGCGCAGGCGCAGCACGCCGTTCATCGTGCCGGGCGGTGCGGACTTCACCAGCCGGTCGATGCGGGCGCCGCCACGCGCGAGGCTTGCCCCGCGTACATGCATGATCGAGAGGCTCTGCGCAGCGGTTCCCAGCGTCGCGGCCAACGCGCGTTGAGCTTGGTGCAGCGCAAACCGCGAAGCGCAGGGACCGGCCTCCATGTTGCTATCGGAATAGCCGAGCAGTACATGCTGTTTCCCGCCGCGGCATTCGAGGTGGCGCATGTAGGCCGGCTCGGCGAGCAGCTGCTGCATGATGGCGCCGCTGCGCTCGAGTGCAGCGATCGACTCGAACTGCGGGGCGATGTCTAGGGTCACCTCGCCAGTGTCTTTGTCGTACATCGACGCCCAGCGCGCCAGCAACACCGCGGCGAGCACATCGTCCACCCCTTCGGTGCCGCTGACGACGAATGAGCCGATCGCGTGCGGGCCGTAACGGTGGCGGATCTGCGCGAACGTCTCGAACACTGCCAGATGGCGCCGCGCGAGCGCGTCGAGCTCCACGCGCGGACCGCTGTCCTTCTCGATCGCCTCGGCGAGCAGCCGCGCCCGCTCGGCACTCGTCCGCCCTTCCCAGTTGGGATCGTCGTTTCCCTGGGCGATGATCTGGTGCAGGACGCTGGCGTGTTGGCGCACATCGAGGCTGGCCAGGTGAAAGCCGAATGTGTCGATGCGGCGCAACAGGCGGCGGATCTGGAACAGCCCGGCAGTCGCGCCTTTGTTGGCCTGCAGGCTCTCGGCGATCAGTTGCACGTCATCGCGGAACTGCTGCGCGTTGTCGTAGCCATTTCCGCGGCCGTCCTGCCGCTGGCGCAGACGCAGCGCCATCTGTGTGAGGAACAGCCGGTAGGGCATCCGATCGCGCCGGCCGAGCATCGGTGGACGCGCTCCAGGTGCAAGACGCGTGTACTCCTCGATCCGCTGCGTCAGTTTCGCCGAGACGCTGGTGCGACGCTCACCCTGCGAGAGCCGCTCGGCAAGCTTCTGGCACTCCGCGCTGTAGGCGCCGAGGAGCATGTGTTGATGGCGGGCGAGCGTCTCGCGGATGGTACGGGCGTGCACGTCCGGATGCCCGTCCATATCCCCGCCCACCCACGAGCCGAAGCGCAGAATGCAGGGCAGCTCGATCGAGTCCGACGGTACGCTGAACACCTTACCGAGTGCGAGCGCGATCTCTTCGTAGAACGCCGGGACCACCCGGTAGAGGATCTCGACCAGGTAGAAGACAATCTGCTCACGCTCATCGCCCACGGTCAGCTGCTTGCGCGGCAGCTCCTCGGTCTGCCACCCCGTGGTGAGTTCGAAGCGGATGCCGGCCCACAGGCTGCGCTGCTCCTGCGGGGTGAGGGTCGGATCGAGCCGGGCGAGGAGGCGCTGGGCCATCCGTTGCTGCTTGCGCAGCAGCGTGCGGCGGGCGGCGTGCAGGGAATGGGCCGAGAACACCGGCTCGATGCGCAGCGAAGCGATCAGCTTCAGCACCGCCTCGAGACTCATGCCGCGGCCGGCGAGTTCGGCGATTGCGCTCTCGACGCCGCCGGGCTGCGGGTGGTCGGTCTCGCGGAAGTATTCGCGCCGCCGCCGGATGCGATGGACGCTCTCGGCAAGATTCACGGTGCGAAACCACATCGAGAACGCACGCACCAGCTCGCGCGCGAGCGCCGGGGGACGGTCACGAACGGAGGCGGTGAGCTCGGCGGCGGCCGCCACATCGCCCTCACGCCGGGCGATCGCGGCACGCCGGTCGAGTTCGACCAACTCGAACAACGCCTGCCCGCCCTGTTCGCTCAGGATCTGCCCGATCAGCTCCCCGAGCGCATGGACGTCCGCGCGCAGCGCCGCGTGCTCAGGGGGAAATTGGATATCGCTTCGGTTCACCGGCGCGCGATTGTAGCCCAGCCAGCGAGCAGAACCGATTCGGCTCGCTCAAGTTCCTCTGGCGTGCCGTGCACCACCACGACGTCCCCGTCGCGCAGCCGCATGCCCTCGGCCGGGTCGCGCCCGAGGATGCCGTGGCGGCGAACGCCCGTGAAGGTCACATTGACGCCCTTGGCCCGCACCTCCGCGAGGGTATGGCCAATCGCCCAGGCACCCGGCGGGACCACCACCGACTTGAGCTCTTCGCTGAGCCCGCCGGAGGCATCGAGCGCCGGCACCGCGCCGCGCCGCACCACAGTGCGCAGCACGCTGTAGCGGTGATTGCGGATCTCGCCGATCGTGCGGACCACGCGCGAGACCGGCACCTGCAGCAGCATCAGGACGTGCGAGACCAGCATCAGGCTCGTCTCGAAGGTCTCCGGGACAACATCAGTGGCGCCGGCGGCCTGCAGCTCCTGCAGGCGCGAATCGTCCTGAGTGCGCACCAGGATCGGGACCTGCGGGCGCTGGGCGCGCACGGTGCGCAGAATGCCGAGTGCGGTGGCCGGGTCGGAGAAGCTGATCACCACGGCTGTGGCGGCGGTGAGTCCGGCGAGGGCAAGGATCTGCTCGTCGGATGAGTCGCCGTAGATCACCGGATCGCCTGCCTGGCGCGCCGCGGCGATGCGCGCCGGATCCAGATCGAGCGCGATGTATTCGAATCCCTGCGACTCGAGAACGCGGGCGACGCTCTGCCCCACGCGGCCGAAGCCGCAAAGAATCACGTGCGCGCGTGCCCCGATGGCCACCGTCGCGGCGCTCTCGCGCTCGAAGGCAGTCCGGCGCGGCGGGCCGGATTCGCGCAGGACAAAGCGGGCAATTCCCTTGTTGTGATTGAGCAGCAGCGGGCTGAGCACCATCGAGAGCACCAGCGCGAGCAGCAGAGGCTGGCCGAAGCGCTCGGGCAGTGCCCGATCGGCGAGCGCCACGCTGGCGAGGGCAATACCGAACTCCCCGCCGATCGCGATCACGATTCCCGTACGCAGCGCCTTGAAGCGCGAGGCGGCGAACGGCCGGGTCACCAGCGCGGCAATTGCCGCCTTCAGCGCCACGATCAGCACGAGCAAGGCGAGCACGCTGGCCGCCTGGCCGGCGAGCTGATGCAGATCGAGCAGCATGCCGACCGAGACGAAGAACACCCCGAGCAGGATGTCGCGAAAGGGGCGCAGCACCGACTCGAGCTGATGGCGGTACTCGGTCTCGGCAAGCATCATGCCGGCGAGGAACGCCCCCAGACCGGCCGATAGATTGGCGAGGCGCGAGATCCAGGCTGCCCCGATGACCACCAGCAGGGCAGCCAGCGTGAACAGCTCGCGCAACCGGCTGTGGGCGATCTCGTGAAAGAGCGGGCGCAGCAGCCAACGCCCGATCGCCAGCACCGCGGCAATGGCGAGTGCGCCGCCGGCCGCCGCGAGGAGTGCGGCGCGCAGATCGAAGTGATTGGCCCCCGGACCGAGCGCCGAGGCGAGCGCCAGCAGCGGTACGAATGCCAGGTCCTGAAAGAGCAGCATGCTGAAGGCAAGCCGCCCGTGGGTGCGGTTCAGTTCCGACCGCTCGGTCAGCTGGTGCAGCAGAATCGCCGTCGAACTCATCGCGATCGCGCCGCCGGCGACCACCGCGGCCGGCCAGGCCATGCCGGCGAGTCGGCCGAGGAGCGCGAAGACCAGCAGGGTGGCACTCACCTGGGCGGTCCCGAGGCCGAACACCTCGCGCCGCATTGCGATCATGCGCGGCAGCGAGACCTCCAGTCCCAGCGCGAACAGCAGGAATGCTACGCCCAACTCGGCGAGCAGCCCCACCGTGGCCGAGCCCCGAACCACCGCGAGGGCGTGCGGGCCGCAAGCGAGCCCCACAGCTAGATACGGCACCGCCGTCGGCAGCGCGAGCCGGCGGGCGATGGTGACCAGCAGGACCGCGGCGGCCAGCAGAACCAGCATCTGGGTGAGCGGCTGCATCGGCCTCGTATTGTAGAGGCAAGCGCCTCTGGCGGCAGGGCGCGCAGGCCCGAAATACGCACCCGGAAACGAAAGAGCCCCGCACGGGGCGGGGCTCTTCGGGCATCAGTTGCAGCTCAGGCCTTCTTCTTGGCCATGTGCTTCATCATCGCCTTCTTGTGCATGGCCTTCTTATGCCACTTCTTGTGCATGGCCTTCTTGTGCCACTTTTTGTGCATCGCCTTCTTATGCCACTTCTTGTGCGCAACTTTCTTGTGCACGACGTGGTGAGCGGCAGTGGGGGCGGCGGGGGCCGCAACGGCGGCGACCGGGGCGACAGCCAGCGAGCCGGCGACCAGCAGTGCACCGAGTACAGGGACGAGCTTCTTGAACATCGACATCTCCGAAAGAGAATTTGAGCGGTTTTAGAATTGCCCCGAGCGCTCGGCGCCGGAACGGAGCGGATTATTGCAGGAACACCACGGCGGAAACCGTGGATGACCAGAACGTAATGTTGGGCTCGACTCAGTGTCCCTGAAAAGCGACAAGGCTGCGGACCGGGACCCCGAGCGCCTCCAGGCGCCGGGCACCGCCGAGGTCGGGCAGGTCGATCACGAAGCCGGCCGCCAGCACTTGCGCGCCCAGCGAGCGCAGCAGCTTCACCGCCGCTTCGGCCGTTCCCCCGGTGGCGATCAGATCGTCGATCAGAACCACCCGCTCGCCGGGCTCGAGTGCATCGCGATGCATCTCGATCTCATCCATGCCGTACTCGAGTGCGTACGGCATTCGCACCGTCGCGTGTGGCAGCTTGCCCTTCTTGCGGATGGGCACGAACCCGGCCCCGACGTGGTGCGCCACCGCCCCGCCCAGGATGAATCCGCGGGCCTCGATACCGGCGATGCGCCCCACACTGGCCTCGCTCCAGGGCCGGGCCAGCTCCGTGACGGCGAGCTGGAACATCGGGGCATCGGCGAGCAGCGTGGTGATGTCCCGGAACAGGATGCCGGGCTTGGGATAGTCAGGGATGCAGCGGATGGCGCCTCTGAGCGCCTCGAGGTCTCGCGAGTCCATGGGCGCGGACTGTACACGGTTTGCCTGCTGAGTGTGTCAAGATTGGACGATGCAGGCCATTGATCTGTTGTTACAACGTCGCTCGGCAGTCACGCTCGGTGAGCCCGGACCCGATGATGCGGCGCTTGAGTTGTTGCTCGCGAGTGGCGCGCGCTCGCCCGATCACGGTCGGCTGCGCCCCTGGCGATTTATTGTCATCCGCGATGCGGCCCGACTTCGCTTCGGTGATCTGCTCGCCGAGCAGTTAAGTCGCGTGCGTCCGGCGTCGAGCCCCGAAGCCCTCGAGCGCGAGCGGCTCAAGGCGTTGCGCGCGCCCGTGATCATTGCGGTCGCGGCAGTGCCCGATGCGCACTCGAAAGTGCCGGTGATCGAGCAGGTGCTGTGCGCTGGTGCGGCCGCCGAGAACATCCTGCTCACGGCTCGCGCGCTCGGATTCAACGGGGTGTGGAAGACGGGGGGCGCCGCCTACGACGAGCACATCAAGCGAGCGCTCGGGCTCGAGGCGACCGATGCGCTGGTGGCATTCTTGTACATCGGGACCGAGCCGCAACATGCGCCGAGTCCGCCCGAGCGGCGAGACTGGCGCGATCGGGTGCGCTACTGGGGAGAATAGCCGGCGGACGCGGTCTCGGCCGACCCCGTCCGCCGGGCTGTCCGCAACTTCAGTGCGCCGCCATCGGCACCGGGTAGTGGGCGAAGATCTGATTCACCGCGACGTCGATCGACTTGCCCGGGTGATAGCGCATGTGCTGAGAAACGTCCGAGGATGCCGTGCCGCTCCAGATCACCGCACGATCCGCGCGGTTGATGACCGAGACGGTCAGTGCCGCAGTCGTCACGGTGCGCACGTCGTTGTAGTAGCCGCCCCAGCCCCAGCCGTAGGGCCAGCCGCCCCAGCCGCCCCAACCACCCCAGCCGTAGGGGCCCCAGCCACCCCAGTAACCGCCCATGAAGGCCGGTCCCATGTCACCCTCGACCCGGTCGCGGGTGGTGATACGGAAATTGACCAGCAGGTCCGGCTGCGCATCGGCGGCGACCAGTGTGTAGCCGCGCGCCTGCATCTGCTGCGCAACGTCGCGTTCAAGCCGCTGAGTCGTCAGGGACTTGTAGGGTCCATGGTCCGTCCCGGGATGGCGCACGAAAGCGAAGGTATGTGCCCCCGCAAAGTTGGCGCCAAGGGCCGTTCGCGTGTGTATGACTGGCGTCGTGGCGCAGGCTGCCAGCAGCAGCATCGCCGCTCCGGCGATCAGCGTCCCGCACGTCCTGAATACCCGTCCAAAGGTTATCTCGCCCATCGTGACCACCTCCGTTCCGATTGACTCAAAAAACGGCCGGAGGTTCCCCCGGTTGACTCCGATCGCCGACGCCCGATCGCCCGCAGCGGGACTTGCCACCGGTCCCCGGCGTACGCGCCGCGCCGCCACTATACGGCGGCGGCCGCGCCGGGAACAGCCATGGCTGCGCTCAGGGAGCCGGGCGTACGGTGATCTGGTAATCCTGTCCGGCCCATTGCCCATCGGACTGGCGGCGGTAGGTCAGATCGATCTGCCGTCCGGCAGCGAGTGCGCGGGTGTCGAGTTCGACGAGGTGCAGACCGAGCGGATTGGCTGAGGTGGGCCGCTCCTCGATGTTCTGCCAGCCATCGAAGCCCCAGCGGAACACGCCCGGTTCGCTCAAGGCGAGCGTAAGCGAGGTGCCCTGCGGCAGTGAGCCGGCCGGGGCGTGCGGACACCAGATGACGCGCTGCAACACAGGGCGTTTGCCGCCGTAGCGCCGCCAGAGCGGCTCGGGCCGATCGAACGGCCGGCCAATCGCCCGCGAGACCGCGAGCTTGATGAATTCGGCGTGTGCCCAGACCAATGGCATGGCGCCGCCGGTCGGTCTACCCGGTTCGAGAAAACGCTCGGCGATCGGCGCGCTGTCCCAGACCTGCTCGGGCAGCATCCCGCCCGGTGAGGCCATGCGCGCCATGGCCTTGAGCATCGGTAGCGGGTCACGCCCTGCGGCGAGCTCGAAGTGTCCGCGCTCGCCGGTGAGCAGCGGCCAGACCCGGCCGCGTCCGCTGCCGTCGTACGCCGAGCCATCGTCGTGTTCGCCATAGCCGTCATCGTTGTAGCGATGCCAGCTCGGACCGTTCGGTGTGTCGACCTTGAGCAGTGCATCGACGAGCTTCACCGTGCCCTCGATCAACGGGTCATCCGGTGCGCGCAGTCCGAAGCGCACCAGTTGCAGGAAGTCGACCCCGACCTGCGCGGCGGCGGGCAGGGCGGGGTCGATGAGCTGATTGCGAATGGGCAACGCGTTCTGCAGTGCGCCGCGGTCATGCAAGGCGTCGGCCGGCGCCACGCGCACGTAGTAGCCGGGGATGCCGTGGGCGCGCGCGAGCGGCGTATCGTAAACCGCCGTCCAATCCTCGAGGCTCGCATTCCAGTAATCGGCGATCGCGAGCGCGAGCTCGCGCGCCGCGGCAGGCAGGTGCGCCGCGCCGCACACCAATGCGGCGATGCAGGCCGACAGGGTGAAGGTGTTGATGCCAGCGTCCTCCTCCCAGCGGTCCTGATCCGACGCCGGACCGTTGCGCACGATGAACGAGAGGGCCCGCTGGATCATGTCCGTGATGTGCACCCCATCGAGCGCATCGCGCTCATGCAAGGTGCAGGCGAGCAGTACTGGGAAGGCCGTCTCATCGAGCTGCACGGCAGTCCAGTACGGCGTGCCGCCGAGCCACTGGTTCTGATTCCAGTGACCGTCGGCGAGCTGTGTGGCGCGCAGATAGCGCACCGTATCGAGTGCCTCGCGTGTGGCGCCGAAGGCGAGCAGCGCTCCGGCGCACTCACACAGGTCGCGCGGCCAGACCAGATGGTAGCCGGCCCGCTCGTCCTTGGTGTTGCCCCAGGGCACGCTCAGGCTGGCGACCATGGAGCCGGGGAAGGTCTTGCACTGGTGCGTGCGCAGGACCATGGTCGAGACGCTGAACTGCGTGCGGCACTGCTCGGGCAGCGAGCCGACGAGCGGGGCGCGACCGGCGCACTCCTTCTGCCAGACCGACCAGTCCTCGATCTGCCGCTGCCAACTCGTCTCGAACGGCTCGAACAATGCTGACAGCGCGAGCGTGGCGGCCGATTCGGTGCTGCTGCTGATGCCGAGCCCGAGTACCGCGCGGCGCGGCAGCTCGCCCATCAGCGCGACGTTGCCTGGGCCGGCGTGATCGTACTGCCAGCACATCGCCCCGTTGCGCTTGAAGTCCTGCCAGCCGTCGCTGGCGCCGACGTAACCACAGCTGGCCCGTCCCCAGGCGTCGCTCTGTTCGGCGTCGACGGCCGCGAGCGCCAGCGCGAACGGCCCCTGCTCGGCTAGCAACAGGCGGTGACCGCGATGGTCGGCGACGCTCGCGACGTTGTCGTGTCCAGTGCCGCCGAGGTGCGGTGCGAGCAGCGCGTACGGGCGCAACTGCTCCTCGCCGGTGAGTTCGACTTCGATCAGCAGCGCATCGCGCTCGACGGCCGGCACGATGCGCAGGCGCAGCTCGAAGCGCTCGTGACGGTGCACGACCAGCACCGCAGGAATTCCGGGGCCGGCGAGCGTGACGCTTGGGCGGCCGAGCCGCTTGACCTCGACCCAAAAGCCGTGGCCGTCGGCCACGATGAAGCCCAGATCGCGGATCTGCGGAATGTCGACGCGCGGATAATAGACTTCGTTGACAATGCCGCCGCCGACGGTGAACCACAGCCGCGGTCGGCCGAGCGAGCAGCCCACGACGTCTTTGGCACTGCTGCACCAGGTGGGTGAAAGGCCGGGTCCGCCCGGGGCTTCTCCTGATCCGGATTCGCTCATGATGATCCTCCTGAATCCTGCCGCCGCTCGTTGGTCAAGCCTGCCCAAGCCGGGTACGATACTGCATGCTCTGGCTCAAGGCATTCCATATCGTCTTTGTGGTGACGTGGTTCGCGGGCCTGTTCTACCTTCCGCGCCTGTTCGTCTATCACTGCGAGACCACCGATGCGCCTGGGCTGGCGCGCCTGGCGCTGATGGAGCGCAGGCTGTTCGCGCTGATGAGTCTCGGTGGGGCGCTCGCGATCCTCTTTGGGCTGTCCATGGTCGCCATGGCACCAGCCTTCCTGACGTTCGCCTGGTTGCGCGTGAAGCTCGTGCTGGTGGCCGCGCTCATCGGCTACCACCTGTGGTGTTATACGCTGATGCGCGCGCTGGTAGCGGGACGGAACCGACACTCGCAGCGCTGGTTTCGCGTGTTCAACGAGCTGCCCGGGATATTGCTGATCGCGATCGTGCTGTTGGCCGTGCTGCGTCCCTAGCCGCCGGAGCGCTTGGCCTCGTAGCCGCGCTGGCGCAGCGCCTCGACCAGCCGGTCGCGATGCTCGCCCTGGATCTCGATGCGGCCGTCGCGGACTGCGCCGCCGGCGCCACAGAGTTTCTTCAATTCGCGGCCGAGCGTCTCGAGCTGCGCCGGTGCGAGCGCCAGTCCGAGAATGACGGTGACGGCCTTGCCGCCGCGTCCGGCGACTTCACGCGCCACGCGCACGCGCCCCGGTTCGCTGCTCGGACGGGCGGGACTCGTGGCGGCGCGTTCGCTGCTGGCGGGTCGGTTGCGCAGTACGACGCCGCGGGCGGTAGGGTAGGATTTCACGGCAGCGATTATGGCCGCCCTGCGGCGGTCCCGCCAACCCGTACTGCCGATTGACGTGCGATGTGCATTGCGTCAAGTGGATGATTTATGCACGGATTGGAAGATGCATTGCACTTTTGGGGCGGTAAAATTTGCACTCTGCCGGAAAACGGCGGTGACAAGGCTCAGTATCCATGACGCACTCGCGCCTGCACGTTCCCCATCCCCCGGCCCGCCCGGGGGAGAAGCCGGACTTCAGCTACCTGCACATCCCGCCCGCCGGGCGCGAGCCCCGACCGGACACGCTCGCCCCGGCGCTCGAGATCGAGCAACTCGGCACCGGCCTGGTGCGCGTGCTCGATGAGCGCGGCCAGGCGGTCGGGCCCTGGAACCCGCACCTCGAGCCGCAGGAGCTGCAGGTGGCGCTGCGGCACATGCTGCTCACCCGCCATTTCGATGAGCGTATGCAGCGCATGCAGCGCCAGGGGCGCATCTCGTTCTACATGAAATCCACCGGCGAGGAGGCCGTTGCGGTGGCGCCGTGCATGGCGCTGCAACCGCGCGACATGCTCTTCCCCTCCTACCGCACGCAGGGTTTGTTCATCGCGCGGGGCAAGAGTCTGGTCGAGCTGATGTGCCAGTGCCTCTCGAATACGCGCGACATGTGCCGCGGCCGGCAGATGCCGGTGATGTATCACTGGGCCGAGGGCAACATCTTTTCGATCTCGGGCAATCTGGCCACGCAATTTCCGCAGGCGGTGGGTTGGGCGATGGCCGCGGCCATCAAGGGCGAGGACCGCATTGCCGCGAGCTGGATTGGCGAGGGCTCGAGTGCCGAGGCGGATTTTCATCACGCCATGACCTTCGCCGCGGTCTATCAGGCGCCGGTGATTCTGAATCTCGTCAACAATCAGTGGGCCATTTCAAGCTTCCAGGGATTCGCTGGGGGCGAGCGCCGTACGTTTGCGCAACGCGGGCCTGGCTACGGCATACCCGGGGTGCGCGTCGATGGCAACGATTTCCTGGCCGTCTACGCGGTGACCCGGTGGGCGGCAGAGCGGGCCCGCGCAAGTGGCGGGCCGACGCTGATCGAGCACGTGACGTATCGTGCGGCGGCCCACTCGACCAGCGATGACCCGGCACGCTACCGTCCCAAGGAGGAGTGGCAGGCGTGGCCGCTCGGCGATCCGATCACGCGTCTGAAGGAGCACCTGATCGGGCTTGGCGAATGGTCTGAGGAGCGCCATGCCGCGCTCGAGCGGGAGCTCGAGGCGCACGTGACCGCCTGTTGGAAGGAGGCGGTCACTTACGGCACGCTGACCGAGGGCGTGACGCTCGATCCGTTGAGCATGTTCGAGGACGTGTTTCATGAGATGCCTCCGCATCTGAAGCGCCAGCGCGAGCAGTTGCAGCGGCTGCTCGCCGCGCCGCGCGCGGCAGGTGATGCGCAGGCCCCGGCGCGGGAGGACTGAGCGGTGGCACAGATGAACATGGTGCACGCGATCAACTCCGCGCTCGATGTCATGCTCGGGCGTGACCCGCGCGTCGTGGTGTTCGGCGAGGACGTCGGCTACTTCGGCGGGGTGTTCCGCTGCACCGACGGGTTGCAGCGCAAGTATGGCGAACACCGCGTGCTCGATACGCCGATTTCGGAAGGCGGCATTGTCGCAACGGCGATCGGCATGGGCGTGAACGGTCTGCGGCCGGTGGCCGAGATTCAGTTCGCCGATTATATTTATCCCGCCTTCGACCAGATCGTCAGCGAGCTGGCGCGGCTGCGCTATCGTACCGCTGGGGATTTTTGCGCGCCGGTCACCATCCGCACGCCTTGCGGCGGTGGCATTCGCGGCGGGCAGACGCACTCGCAGAGCCCCGAGGGCGTCTTTACACAGGTCTGCGGCATCAAGGTCGTGATGCCTTCCAACCCGTACGATGCCAAGGGGCTGCTGATCAGCTCCATCGAGGACGAAGACCCGGTGGTGTTCTTCGAGCCGAAGCGCATCTACAACGGTCCGTTTGACGGCGATCCGCACAAGCCGGCGTTGCCCTGGAGCACCCATCCGAAGGGCGAAGTCCCGGAAGGCCATTACACCATTCCGATTGGCAAGGCCGAGATTGTGCGCAGCGGATCGGATGTCACGGTGCTCACCTACGGCACGATGGTGCATGTGGCCGCCGCCGCGGTCGAACTGGCCGGAGTCGATGCGGAAATCATCGACGTCCGCACGCTGGTGCCGCTCGATGTGGACACGCTGTGCACGTCGGTCTGCAAGACCGGGCGCTGCGTGATCGTGCACGAGGCAACCCGCTTCAGCGGCTTCGGCGCGGAGCTGTCGGCCACGGTCCAGGAGGAGTGCTTCTGGCATCTCGAGGCGCCGATCGCTCGCGTGACCGGTTGGGATACACCGTATCCGCATGCGTTCGAGTGGGATTATTTTCCAGGTCCGGCGCGCATTGCGGCGGCACTGCGCGGTGTGATGGAGGCGCGATGAGCCGTTACGTCTTTAAGCTGCCGGATCTCGGCGAGGGCACGGTATCGGCGGAGATCGTCGGTTGGCACGTCCAGCCCGGTGACGTAGTCACGGAAGAGCAGGTCCTGGTCGAGGTCATGACCGAGAAGGCGGCGGTCGAGGTGCCCTCGCCGGTGAGCGGTACGGTGCTCTCCACCACCGGCAAGCCGGGGGAGCTGGTGGCCGTCGGTGCCGAACTGATCGTGCTCGAGACCGGCGGCGCAGCGTCGGTCGCTCCTGCGGCCGCGCCGCGCAGCGGCGAGACGCCCGCTGCCGCGACCGTGCGGAGCGCGGGGACCACCGGAACCGCTGCGGGCGTTGCCTCGCAGCCCGAGCCGGTGCGCACAAGCGGCGCCGGCAGCGAGCATCCGCGCGGGCGCGTCATGACCTCGCCGGCGAACCGGCGCCGCGCTCACGAGGCGGGTATCGATCTGCGCGCGGTGCCCGGCAGCGGACCGCAGGGGCGGATCCGGCGAGAGGACCTTGAAGCATACGTGCGCGGCGGCGTCGGGGAATCGCCCCCCGGGGCAGCGGCCGTCGCAGAGTCCGCAGCCCCGGCGGTTGAGGAAATCAAGGTCATTGGCGTACGCCGCCTGATCGCCCAGCGCATGAGCGAGAGCAAGCGCAACATCCCGCATTTCTCGTATGTCGAGGAACTCGACGTGACCGAGCTCGAGGGACTGCGCCGCCACTTGAACGGCCGGCTCGCGGCGGGCGAACCGGCATTGACCTATCTGCCGTTTCTCGTGCTCGCGCTGGTGCGGGTGCTGGCGGACTTCCCGCAGTGCAATGCGCATTATGACGCCGAGCGCGATGTGATCATTCGCCACCGCGCAGTGCATGTCGGGGTTGCGACACAGACCCCGGACGGCCTGAAGGTGCCGGTGGTGCACGACGCCGGGCGGCTCTCGTTGTGGGAGATCGCCGCGGAGATGCGTCGGGTGACGGAGGCGGCGCGGCAGAACAAGGCCACGCGTGCCGAGCTCAGCGGCTCGACCATCACCCTCACCAGTCTCGGCAAACTCGGTGGCATTGCGAGTACGCCGATCATCAATGCGCCGGAGGTGGCCATTCTCGGCGTCAACCGGGCGATCGAGCGGCCGGTGGTTGCCAATGGCGCGGTCGTGGTGCGGCGCATGATGAATCTGTCGTCCTCGTTCGATCACCGCTTCGTGGATGGTTATGACGCGGCTGCGATGATTCAGGCCCTGAAGGACCTCATCGAGCATCCGGCGACGATCTTCATGCCGGCGCGGCGTTGATCAACGCGGCGCGCCGAGAATCTCCGCGCGTACCTCGTCGATTTCCCGGGCGCGCGAGGGCCGCTGGTGGGCCTGTGCGCAGCGCTCGGGACGCGGACAACTCGAGCTGCGCGGACAGATGATGTGCGCCGGCCGCTCGAGCGCCGCGTCGATCCAGGCGATGTTCAACACGTTGGCGACCGCCTGCAGCGCAGACCGCGCGGCTTTCGGCGGACGTGCCTCGCCACCGTCGTGCAGGCACTCCGCGAGAATCGCCTCGGTCAACTCCGTGCTCGAGGCGCCATTGGCATCCAGTGCCGGGGCGAGATCGACCCCAACGGACAGAACGTGCGGGTTGCCCGCCATGTCGCGCACCCGGCGCGAGTGGCAACAGTAAAGCAGCGAGCGGTCCCCGTCGCGCAGTACCGAGATCTGTGATCCGGTGTCACGATCCCCGCCGAGCATGCGAAACACCGCCCAGTTCGGGCACGGATCGCTCACCTGGGCAAGATTGCCCCAGGGCAGCGGGATGCCGTTGCCGCGGTACACCGCGCGCAGATACCCCGGTGGATAGGCGTCGAAAAAATGCCAATAGGGGTAGGGGGACACTTTGGTCATGCGGCGCATGACGACGGCCGGTGTCAACTCGAGCTTTGCCCCGGCTTCGACGCGGTAGCGCTCCCGGGCGAGGAAACGGCGGAACGGCGCGCGCGGCGCGAGCAGCGCGCCGGCGAAGAAGCTGCATTCGAAATCCCGCCAGGCGTGCAGCACGTCCTCGGCGTTCATGCCGGCCGTCGACGCCCCCTCGGGGCTGCCGCCCATCTCCCCGCCCGTGGCGTGTGCGGACTTCAGACCGTCGCCGCCATGCAGGACCTTGTGGGCGATGTGTGCAGCAAGATCAAACTTCAAACGGGCAGGATCGGCCTGCAGGGCGCGATTGGCGTAGATGTAGCGCGGCGGCTCGAAGAACGAACGCACCATGCTGCGCACCTCGCGATCCTTGTCGCGCGCCAGCACCGGCTTGCGTTCGAACCAGCGGATCTCCAGGCCCGCCCGGCGCGTCAGGCGCAGCAGTTCTTCCACCCCGAGGGGGAATTTCCGCTCACCGATCTCCTCGGCAGCGCGCTCCAGATCCGGGAAATCGTTGCGCGAGAATTCCTGATGGGTACGGATCAGTAGATGCGCGAACTGCCGCCCGCTGGTGCCGGTCTGCTGCAGCAGCTCCGGAATCGCCGCCTGCAGGACCTCCTTGGAGAAAAGGAATGCAGGCTCCAGCGGAACCTTCGCGGCCCCGCCGGCGGGCGCGGAAACGACCCCCAGCTCCGCCCCGCCGCTCTCATCGAGAAACCAGTTCGGGTCGCGTTGGAAGACCTGCGCGAGCAGCTCCAGCAGTTCGCTCGAGGGAACCCGCTTGCCGCTCTCGATCATGCTCAGGTACGACACCGAGGGGGCTCGCTGTGCATCGCGCTGGATGCAGCGCGAGGAGAGTTCCTCGAGTGTGAGGCCATTGCGCTTGCGCAGCTCGCGCAGCTTCGCTCCGAGGAAGTGTCCTTTGCGCAGCAATGGCGGCATGGTGGCACCTTGGCGTCGGCAGGGCATGGCCCGGAAGTTGTGAAATTAACAATGTGAAGTTTCCTCAGTCAAATTATTCTTCTCACGGGGCTATGCTCGGTCCCATGAACACCAGCACCGCATCCTTCATCCCCTCCGCCGCGCGCGCGGCTGCCCCTGCGCTCACGCCTGCGGTGATCGTCACCGGCCCTCCCATCGAGCGCTCCGGCGAAGTGTTGACCGCAGAGGCGATGCGACTGCTCGCGCAACTGCATCGCAAGTTCAACCCAAGACGACTCGAACTGCTCAGCGCGCGCGCGCGCCGTCAGCGTGAGTTCGACAGCGGGGATCTGCCGGATTTCCTGCCGCACACGGCCGAAGTGCGTCGCAGCAACTGGCGCGTCGCGCCGGTGCCGGCCGATCTGACCGATCGGCGCGTCGAGATCACAGGTCCCGTGGACCGCAAGATGATCATCAATGCGCTCAACGCCCCGGTGTGTGCCTTCATGGCCGATTTCGAGGACTCGTGCAGTCCTACTTGGCGCAACCTGGTGCAGGGACAGATCAATCTCGCCGACGCGCTCGATGGCACGATCAGCCACTTCGATCCAGCAAGCGGCAGGGCCTACCGGCTCGGCCAACGCCGAGCGACGCTGATCGTGCGGCCGCGCGGATGGCATTTGCCTGAAAAGCACGTGCGAATCGACGGCGAGCCGGTTGCTGGCGCGCTGTTCGACTTTGCCCTGTACCTGGCGCGCAACCACGAGGCACTCGCGCGCGCCGGAAGCGGGCCGTATTTCTATCTGCCGAAGCTCGAGAGTCATCTCGAGGCGCGGCTGTGGAGCGAGGTGATTGCGGCCGCCGAGGACGAGTTGGGTCTGAAGCACGGCACGGTCCGAGTGACGGTGCTCATCGAGACGCTGCCGGCGGCGTTCGAGATGGACGAGATTCTGTTCGAACTGCGTTCGTACGCTACGGGCTTGAACTGCGGTCGTTGGGATTACATCTTCAGCTACATCAAGAAGCTGCGCAACCGTCGGGAGTACCTGTTGCCGGATCGCTCGCAGGTGACGATGGAGCGGCACTTCCTGAAATCGTACGTGGATCTGTTGATCCAGACCTGTCATCGACGCGGCGCGCACGCAATGGGTGGGATGGCCGCACAGATTCCGGTGCGCGACAGTGCGGCCAACACCCTGGCCATGGAGCGCGTGCGTGCCGACAAGCTGCGCGAGGCGCGTGCCGGGCATGACGGAACTTGGATTGCGCACCCCGGACTTGCGCCCGTCGCGCACGCAGCGTTTGACACCGTCATGAGTGGACCGAACCAGCTGCACGTGCAGCGCGCCGAGGTGGCGGTACGTCGCGAAGATCTGTTGCGCGTGCCCGGCGGTGCGATTACCGAGGAGGGAATCCGTAACAACATCCGGGTCGGCGTGCAGTACCTGGAATCCTGGCTGCGCGGCAGTGGCTGCGTTCCTCTCTACAATCTCATGGAAGATGCTGCAACGGCCGAGATCTGCCGCGCCCAATTGTGGCAGTGGATGCACCACGGTGCCCACACGAATGATAGGGAACCCATAACCCCCGAGCGGATCGACCGGCTGTTTGCCGAGGAGCTTGACCGCATCCACCAGGAGGTGGGCGCTGCGCGACTGCTGGGTGGAGTGTTCCCGAGTGCTGCCCGATTGATGCAAAGAATGATCGAGCAGGACAGCTTTGATGAGTTTTTGACCCTGCCCGCCTACGAACTGATCGACTGACGCCTGGAGTACCCCGCTATGAAACCGAATGAACAGTTGCCGAGCGCGGCCGACCTGCGCCGGTCGTGGCAAGATTCCCCCCGCTGGCGCGGCATCGCACGCACGTATCGAGCCGAGGACGTCGTGCGGCTGCGGGGCACGATCGCCGTCGAGCACTCGCTGGCGCGGCTCACCGCCGAGAAGCTCTGGCGCATGCTCAATGAGCGGCCGTTCGTCAATGCCCTCGGGGCGCTGACCGGCAACCAGGCCATGCAGCAGGTGAAGGCGGGACTCGAGGCGATCTACCTGTCAGGCTGGCAGGTGGCCGCTGATGCGAATCTCGCCGGACAGATGTATCCCGACCAGTCGCTCTATCCAGCTGACTCGGTTCCGGCGGTGGTGCGGCGAATCAACTCCACGCTGCGTCGTGCCGATCAGATTTGTCACGCCGAGGGCGACGACAGCATCGATTGGCTGAAGCCGATCGTGGCCGACGCCGAGGCCGGATTTGGCGGGGTGCTCAATGCCTTCGAGTTGATGAAGCAACTGATCGAGGCCGGCGCGGCCGGCGTGCACTTCGAGGATCAGCTCTCATCGGCAAAGAAATGCGGCCACATGGGCGGCAAGGTGCTGGTGCCGACGCAGGAGGCGATCAACAAGCTGCAGGCGGCGCGGCTCGCGGCCGATGTCTGCAACGTTCCAACCGTGCTGATCGCGCGCACGGATGCGGAAGGTTCGAGCCTGCTCACCGCGGATGTCGATGAGCGCGACCGGCCGTTCATCGACACCGCCCGGGCGCGCACCGCGGAGGGCTTCTTTCATGTGCGCGCCGGACTCGAGCAAGCCATTGCGCGTGCCTGTGCGTACGCGCCGTATGCCGACCTGCTGTGGTGCGAGACGGCTAAACCCGATCTCGAGGAGGCGCGCCGGTTCGCCGAGGGCGTGCACAAGCGTCATCCGGACAAGCTGCTGGCCTACAATTGCTCGCCGTCATTCAACTGGCGCCGCAAGCTCGATGAGCCCACCATCGCGCGATTCCAGCGTGAGCTCGGCGCGATGGGCTATCGCTTCCAGTTCATCACTCTGGCGGGTTTCCACGCGTTGAATTTCTCCATGTTCGAGCTGGCCCGCGGTTATCGCGAGCGGCAGATGGCCGCGTACGTCGAGCTGCAGCAGGCGGAGTTCGCCGCCGAGCAGCACGGCTACAGCGCCACTCGGCATCAGCGCGAGGTCGGCGCTGGTTACTTCGATGAGCTGACGCAGGCAATTACCGGCGGCACCTCTTCGCTCGCAGCGCTTGCGGGCAGTACGGAGGAGCAGCAGTTCGCAACGGCCTGAGCGGCGCGCCGCTATACTCACGGGATGAGTATCGAGAAGCTGTTTCCAACGCTGATCTATTCACGCCGCGCAGCAGCCGCGGTCCGGCTCGGACCGCGGCTGCTGCGCGAATGCCGGCAACTGCGACTCGATGATGCCGCTGGGCGACGCTGGTCGGCGCAGAACTATCCGGGCGGGTACACCTCGTACGGGTCGGCCTGCCGGATGCACCGACTCTCCCCGACGTTCGCGGCGCTTGAGCGCGCTATCGATCCGCACGTCGGCGCGTTTGCCCGCGCGCTGGAGCTTGATCTGACGGGGCGCTCCCTCGCCATGACCGACTGCTGGGTCAACATCATGCCGCCCCGCACCGCTCACGGCTTGCATCTGCATCCACTCGCGACGATCAGCGGAACGTATTACCTCAAGACCCCGCCGGGTTGTGCGGCGCTGAAGCTGGAGGATCCGCGGCTGGATCGCATGATGGCTGCCCCGCCGCGGCGGGGCAGCGCGAGCCGTGCGAACCGCCCCTGGGTCGAGGTCCCGGCGAGCGCCGGGCGGCTGGTGCTGTTCGAGAGCTGGCTGCGCCACGAGGTGCCCGCCAATCCGGCCGGCGAGCGCATCAGCATCAGCTTCAATTACAACTGGTTCTGAGGCGGTGGATCGGCACCGGTGGATGCGCCGGCCGTGCCGCGCGGCTCAGTGGTGATCGTGTCCGTCCGGTCCGTGCACGTGCCCGTGCGCAAGCTCCTCTTCGGTGGCCGGCCGCACCGCCTCAATGCGCACGTCGAAATGCAGACTCTTGCCCGCCAGCGGATGGTTGCCATCCAGGGTCACCATGTCGCCCATGACTTTCGTCACGGTGACCGCTCGCGGTCCCTCGGCGGTCTGCGCATGCAGGCGCATTCCGGCCTTGATGTCCTTGATCCCGCGCAGGGCGCGCCGCGGGACGCTCTCTACCAGAGCATCGTCGTATTCGCCATAGCCCTCGGCCGGCGCCACCGTGACAGTGAGCGCATCCCCGGTGTCCTTGCCGGTCAATTCCTTCTCGAGGCCCGGAATAATGTTGCCGTGGCCGTGCAGGTAGGCGAGCGGCTCGCCCGGTTCGGAATGATCGAGGACCGCACCGGCGTCGTCCTTCAGAGTGTAGTGAATCGTGACGACGGAATCTGTGCCAATGGACATCTGCTGAAGCTCCAGGGGGTTCGCTCGGTACCGGCACCGAGGGGATTCGGCGACCGTTTCACGAATTGTAGCGCGCGCCCGTGAACTGCGTAACGCCGGGGCGGGTAGACCCCCTCGAAAGGAGTACCTGGACTGCCCCCGTGCAGGTCATGCGCAATCCCCCCGCGTTGCACAGGCCGTGCACCCTCGCGATGGGCATGCCCGCGACCCTGCCGATACCTAATACTTGCGCCCGTTCGTTAGACAACAGGAAGAGCAACATGGTTATCGCAGTTTCCCAGATCGTACTTACCTTCGCACTGCTCGTCGGCTGCTCGGTCGAGTTCATCGCGTCACGCCGGGGCTGATCGGCCCGTTCATCTCAGCGCGCGCGGGCGGTCGCTCATCGGGGCACGACGCTCTTGACGATCGAGGCATCGAGCGCCTCGTAGTCCGAGTAGGCGATCGTTTCATAGAGCTCCTGCCGGGTCTGCATCTCCTCAATGAGGCTGAGTGGGCCGCCCTCGCGAGCGATCGTCTCATAGAGACGCTCGTGTGCTTTGGCTGCGAGTCTTAGGGCGCTCACCGGCCAGATCACCATCCGATATCCCAGTGCCTGGAATTGTTCGGCCGTGAAGTACGGGGTACGGCCGAATTCGGTCATGTTCGCAAGCAGCGGCGCATCGACGCGTCGGGCGAACTCGCGGAACATCTCCGCACTGGTGAGCGCCTCCGGAAAGATGGCGTCGGCGCCCGCGGCGAGGTACCGCTGAGCGCGTGCCACTGCACCATCGAGACCTTCGCTGGCGGCGGCATCCGTGCGCGCAATGATGTACAGGTGGCGCCGGGCGCGCGCCGCCGCGGCGATCTTGACGGCCATGTCCTCGGCAGGGAGGAGTTTCTTGTCGTTCAGATGACCGCATTTCTTGGGCAGCACCTGATCCTCGATGTGTACTGCTGCCGCGCCGGCCTCCTCGAACGCGCGCACCATGTGCATCACGTTGAGCGCCTCGCCATAGCCGGTATCCCCGTCGACGAGCACTGGAAGCGCCGAGGCGCGGCTCACCTGGCGGATGAATCCGCAGACTTCATCGACGGTGATGATGCCGAGGTCGGGCAGACCCATCGAGGCGCTCATCGCCGCCCCGGAGAGGTACAGTGCTTGGAAGCCGGCGCGCTTCGCCTGCAGGGCAGCCAGTCCGTTGTACGCCCCGGGGATCGGCAGGATCGGACCGCGCTGCACCAATGCCGCGAAGCGCGTGCCGGAGGGCACCTGTGGCACATCAGCCCCAATCAGATACGTGCTCAACGGCTTGACCCTCAGATGACGAACAGATCGAGGAACTCATTGACCGCGGTGCGCTCGAGTCGCGCCTGATCGAGCGCGAGTTCGGCGATCATGCGCTGCTGCTTCTGCGGGAAGCGCCGCGCGAGATTGCGGCGGAATTTCTCGATCAACAGTGGGATTCCCTCGGCTCGCCGGCGCTGATGTCCGATCGGATACTCGACCTGGACTTCCGGCAGCTCGCGTCCGTCCTTCAGACGCACGCGCACCGCATTGGCGATGGAACGCTTGTCCGGGTCGAGGTAATCGCGCGTGAATTGCGGGTCCTCGATGCACTGGATCCGCGCGCGCAGCGCATCGATGCGCGGGTCGGCCGCCACGGTATCTTCGTAGTCGGCCGCGGTCAGCCGCCCGAAGATGAGCGGTATGGCCATCATGTACTGGATGCAGTGGTCACGGTCGGCCGGGTTGGCGAGCGGTCCGTGCTTGTCAATGATGCGCACGCAAGCTTCGTGGGTGCGCACCGTGATTCGCTCGATCGCCTCGTGCGTCACGCCGAGCTCGAGCAGTTGGCGGTGCACCTGCATCGCCGCTTCCACCGCTGTCTGCGCGTGGAACTCGGCCGGGTAGGAGATCTTGAACAGCACGTTCTCCATGACGTACGAGCCGTAGCCCCGGGTGAACTTCAGCGGCTGTCCACGGAACAGCGCATCGTAAAATCCCCAGGTTTTGGCGGTGAGTGCACTCGGGTAGCCCATCTCTCCGCTGCGCGCGATCAGTGCGAGGCGCACCGCGCGACTCGTGGCGTCGCCAGCCGCCCAGCTCTTGCGTGAGCCGGCATTCGGCGCGTGGCGATACGTGCGCAAGCTCTGTCCGTCGATCCAGGCGAGCGAGAGAGCATTGATGATCTCCTCGCGGGTCAAGCCAAGCAGCCGGCCGACCACGGCCGTTGAGGCCACCTTCACCAGCACCACATGGTCAAGCCCGACGCGATTGAAGCTGTTCTCGAGTGCGATTACTCCCTGGATCTCGTGGGCGCGAATCATCGCGGTGAGCACCTCGCGCATCCTGAGCGGGGCGTGGCCGTTCGCCAGTGCCTGGCGGGAGAGCCAGTCGGCGGTGGCCAGAATGCCGCCGAGGTTGTCCGAGGGGTGACCCCACTCGGCGGCGAGCCAGGTGTCGTTGAAGTCGAGCCAGCGGATCATCGCCCCGATGTTGAAGGCCGCCTGTACTGGATCGAGCTGGAACTGGGTACCCGGCACGCGCGCGCCGTTCGGCACCCAGGTGCCGGGCACGATCGGGCCGAGCAGTTTCGTGCAGGCCGGATACTCGAGTGCCTCGAGGCCACAGCCGAGCGTGTCGAGCAGGCAGTAGTGCGCGGTCTGGTAGGCGAGCGCACCGCCAGGATCGGCGCCGAGCACGTAATCGGCGATGTCAGTGAGGACTTGGTCGGGAGCCGGTCGGGTGGAGGTGTGATGAGTGGACATGGTGTGCGGGGCTCGCTCGGTATCAGGTGCGTTGTTCGATGGGTACGAAACGGCGTGGCTCCGGTCCGACGTAGTTCGCGGTCGGACGGATGATCTTGCCGTCGGCGCGCTGCTCGAGCACGTGTGCGGCCCAGCCAGCCGTGCGCGCAATCACGAACAGGGGCGTGAACATCGCGGTCGGCACGCCCATCAGGTGATAGGACACCGCCGAGAACCAGTCGAGGTTCGGGAACATGCGCTTCTCGCGCATCATCACCGTCTCGATCCGGTCGGCGACTGCGTACATCTTCCGGTCGCCGGACTGTTCGGCCAGCTCTCGGGCGAGGGCCTTGATGACCTGATGGCGCGGGTCGGCCACGGTGTAGACCGGGTGGCCGAAGCCGATGATCACTTCCCGGTTGCTGAGTCGAGTGCGGATATCCGCCTCGGCGCCATCGGGGTCCTCGTAGCGCTGCTGAATTTCACACGCCACCTCGTTCGCCCCGCCGTGCTTCGGCCCACGGAGTGCACCGATTGCCCCGGCGATGCACGAGTACAGGTCTGAGCCGGTGCCCGCAATCACGCGGGCGGTGAACGTCGAGGCGTTGAATTCGTGCTCGGCGTAGAGAATGAGCGAGGTGTGCATGGCGCGCACCCAGGTGGGCGGTGGCGGCCGGCGATGCAGCAGGTGCAGGAAATGCCCGCCGATCGATTCGTCCTCGGTCTCGACACTCAGGTGATGTCCGCCGTGGCTGGCGTGATACCAGTACGCCAGCATCGAGCCGAGCGAGGCGATCAGCCGGTCGGCGATGTCGCGAGCGCCGCCAGCCCCATGGTCGTCTTTCTCCGGCAGTGCGCAGCCGAGCACCGATACCCCGGTGCGCAGCACATCCATCGGATGGGCCGCCGCCGGTAGGCTCTCGAGCACCGTGCGCACTGCCGCGGGCAGACCACGTAACGCGCGCAGCTTGGTCTTGTAAGTGGCGAGTTCCGTGCGGTTCGGCAGTTTGCCGTGAATGAGCAGATGGGCGATTTCCTCGTATTCGCACGCGCCGGCAATCTCGAGTATGTCGTAGCCGCGGTAGTGCAGGTCATTGCCGCTGCGCCCCACGGTGCACAGCGCGGTGTTGCCCGCCGTCACGCCCGAGAGCGCAACGGATTTTTTTGCTTTCGGCGCGGAGGCCGGCTGGTCGTTCTGGCTCATGCGCCCACTCTAGCCCGGGCGTAGATCAGACGAAAATATATTGAAAATGCAGAGTCGATATGTGAAAAGTATCGTTATGGAGCTGCGTCATCTGCGCTATTTCCTGGCGGTCGCCGAGGAACTCAACGTCACCCGAGCGGCGCGGCGGCTGAACATCTCGCAGCCGCCACTGACTCAGCAGATCAAGGCGCTCGAGGGCGAACTCGGCGTGGTGCTGCTCGATCGGACCGGCTATCGCATTCGCCTGACTGACGCCGGGCGGCTGTTTGCGCTCGAGGCGGGCCGCATTCTCGAGGAGGTGCGACGGGCGGCCCAGATGGCGCGCGCCGCGGCGAGCGGCACCTCGGGGCGCGTGCGGGTGGGCTTCACGGAGTCAGCCTCGTTCAATCCGCTGGTCACCACGGCCCTGCGGGCTTTTCGCGCCGCGTACCCGGGCGTCGAGGTATCGCTCGAGGAGCATCCGTCGACCGAGCTTGCCGCGGCGTTGCGCGACGGGCGGATCGATGTCGGGTTCGTGCGGCCGCCCCTGCGCGAGGGGCGCGGCTTGGTGTTCGACCTTCTCGAGCGCGAGCCGCTGGTGGTGGTCCTGCCGATAGGTCACCGGCTGGCGCGGCGCCGGCGCATTGCGCTGCGCGAGTTGTCGCGCGAGACGTTCATTCTCTATCCCCGCGCGGTCCGTCCGGGACTGGCCGACGAGGTGGTCAGTGCCTGCGAGGCGGCCGGCTTCACCCCCCGCGTCGGCCAGTACGCCCCGCAGCTGTCCTCGACGGTCAATCTGGTCGCCGCCTCACTCGGTATCTCCATCGTGCCGGCGAGCATGCGCGCGCTGCAGCCGCAATTGGTCGCTTACCTGCCGCTTGAGGGTGAACCCTTGCATGCGCTGCTCGGTATCGCCTGCCGTGATGAGGAGCGCTCGAGCGCGGTCCGCAACTTCGTTGCAGCAGCACGTCAGCTCACCGCCGACCCTTCGCATCGCGAAGGGTGACGGGGCGGCGCGTCCAGTATCATCGCAACATCACCGTTGCGTGCTCGGGGTGCCGCAATGAATCAATCCACCGCTTCTGGCGAACCGCGCCGCCTCGATGCCGAGCTTGCCGCCCGGATACGCAACGTGTTCGAGGCGCAACGGCCTGTTGCGCTGCGATGGCGTACGAGCACCGTGGCCGAGCGGCTCGGCCGGCTCGAACGGTTGCGCGCGGCGATCATCGCGCACCGTGAGGCGCTCATCGCGGCCGTTTCGGCCGATCTCGGTCGCCCGCCTCTGGAGACCGAGCTCGCCGAGCTGCTGCCGGTGTTGACGGACCTGGCCGATTATCGACGTCACCTCGCTCGCTGGCTGCGACCGCGGCGTGTGCGCCCAACCGTCGCGACGTTTGGCACGCGGGCGTGGGTTCAGCGCGAGCCGCGGGGCCGGACGCTCATCCTCGCCCCCTGGAACTACCCCATCGTGCTCACCCTCGGGCCGCTCATCCCTGCAGTGGCATGCGGCAACACCGCCATGGTCAAGACCTCCGAGCTGGCGCCGTGCAGCTCGCGTGTGCTGCGGGAGGTCATCCGTTCCGCGTTCGATGACAGTGAGGTTGCGGTATTCGAGGGCGATGCGTCGGTGGGTGCGGCCCTGCTCGAGCTGCCGTTCGATCACATGTTCTTTACAGGCTCACCTCCCGTCGGCCAAGTCGTGATGGCGGCTGCGGCGAAATGCCTGGCCAGCGTCACGCTTGAACTCGGTGGAAAATCGCCGGTCATCATCGATGCGAGCGCTGATGTGGCGCGTGCGGTCGACATGATCGCATGGGCGAAATGCCTCAACGCCGGACAGACCTGCATTGCTCCGGATCATCTTTACGTTCACACCTCGGTCTATGAGAGGGTGGTGGAGCGCTTCAGGTCACGTCTGTCGAGTTGGTACGGGGCCGATGCGCAGCACGCGCCGCAACTTGCGCGCATCGTCAACGAGCGTCATGCGCGGCGCCTGGCCGATCTGATCGACGATGCGCGCCAACGCGGCGCGGCCGTGCTGCAGGGCGGGAGTGTCGATATCGAACGACGCTTCATCGCCCCGACGCTGCTCGGGGAGGTGCCCGATGAGGCGCGGGTGATGCAGGAGGAGATCTTCGGGCCGGTGCTGCCGGTGAGGGTGTATCGCAGCGAGGAGGAGGTGATCGAGCGCATCAATGCGGCTCCGAAGCCCCTTGCGCTGTACATCTGGACGCGCCGCCGGGAAATGGCCCGCCAGGTGATCCAGCGCACCAGTGCGGGCGGCACCTGCATCAACCAAGTTGCGCTGCAGTTCCTGCACCACAACCTGCCGTTCGGCGGAGTCAATCATTCCGGCATCGGCAGCTATCACGGCGAATGGGGGATTCGGGCGTTCTCGCACGAGCGCGCGGTGCTTGATGCCAAGCTGCAGCTCTCCGGTGCGTTCCTTCCGCCCTACGGCGCACGCGCCCGGCGTCTGCTGGCGATGTTGATGAAGTTCTCGACCTAGCGACTCCGGCGACTCAGCGTGCCGGACCCTCGGGCGCATCGGCGCGACTGGGGGGCGAGTCTGCCGGGGTGGCGCGGTGGACCGCTGTGCCGGATGGGGGCAGGGGCGTGAACTCCGGTACCCGGGCGTATGCACGCACCGTCGCCGGGCGCGCCGCGATCTGGTTGAACCAGCGCTGCAGGTGCGGAAAGTCCTCCAGCAGCTGGCGCTGCCGCTCATGCGGCACGACCCACGGATAGCAGGCGATGTCGGCCACGGTGTAGGACGCACCTGCGACATACGGCCGGTCGGCGAGCCGCCGGTTGAGAACGCCGTAGAGTCGGTGAGTCTCCTGCACGTAGCGCTCGATCGCGTACGGGATCTTCTGCGGCGCATAGTGAATGAAGTGATGGCTCTGACTGGCAGTGGGTCCGAGCCCGGCGGTCTGCCAGAACAGCCACTGCAGGGCCTCGGTCTCCCCGCGCAGATCCGCCGGGATGAGCTGTCCGGTCTTCTTGCCGAGATACCAGAGAATGGCGCCGGACTCGAACACAGAAAGGGGGGCGCCGCCATCGCGCGGCGTGTGATCGACAATGGCCGGCATGCGATTGTTCGGCGAGATGGCGAGAAACTCCGGCCGGAACTGCTCGCCCATGCCGATATTCACCGGCTCGATTCGGTAAGGCAGGCCGGCCTCCTCGAGAAACATCGTGATCTTGTGACCATTCGGCGTCGGCCAGTAATACAGGTCGATCATCGGGTGTCTCCAACGCTGTGCCGGGGCTCGCGCCCGCACGCTCACCCTAGCACAATTGATGCGCTGGTCAGCCGTTGTTCCCGCTGCGCACTTCACTTGCGTGAGCATCCTGCGTAGCATCGGCGCGCAGTGCGCCATCCCCAGGAGGAACCAACACATGAGCGCCGAGTTGCCGATCATCTGTCTCGTCCGGCACGGCGAGACCGCCTGGAGCCTCACCGGTCAGCACACCGGACTCAGCGACCTGCCGTTGACCGCGCGCGGGGAGTGGGCCGCGCGCGCCCTGGCCCCTCGGCTGCGCGAACCAAAGTTCACGCTGGTGCTGAGCAGTCCGTTGCAGCGTGCGGCCCGCACTTGCCAGCTCGCCGGGTTCGCCGCCGAGGCTCGCGCAGATGCGGATCTGTGCGAATGGAACTACGGGGCGTACGAAGGACGGCGCACGGTGGAGATTCGTGCCGAGCGGCCGGGTTGGGAGCTGTTTCGAGATGGCTGTCCGGGCGGGGAGTCGGCCGATGACGTCGCGCAGCGCGCCGATCGGGTGATCGCACGCGCACGTGCTGCCGGGGGCAATGTGCTGCTGTTCTCGAGCGGACACCTGCTGCGGGTGTTGACCGCGCGCTGGCTCGGTCTGCCCGCCGATGCCGGACGACTGTTGCTGCTGGGTACCGCCAGCTTGAGCGCGCTCGGCTATGAACACAACGCAGACGAACCGGTCGTACGCCTCTGGAATGACACTCGCCACCTCGCCGGATGAACCCGCTGCGCCGTCGCTGAGCTGACGGGCTCGGGCGTGATGTGCTAATCTAAATTTCCATGGAATAGCGCCGGATGGGTTTGCTCGCGGCCGTCGGGCTCGCCGAGCGGCCCTTGCGCCGTCCCCCGCGGCGACCGTGCCGATCGAACGAATCGATTCCCGCGCCCATACGCTTCGCCTGCGGCATCGGCGCCCGATCCGGTCTGCGATGGAGGTAAGATCATGAAGGCAACCCAGCTGCTGCACGAATTCGGCCAGAGCATCTGGCTCGACAACATCACCCGTGATCTGCTCGACAGTGGCACACTGCGCCAGTACATTGCCGAGCTGTCGGTCACCGGTCTGACCTCGAATCCCACTATTTTTGATCACGCGCTGAAGAAGAGCGCGGCATACGATGCCTCGATTCGTGACGGACTGAAGCGCGGGCGCAGCGGCGAGGTGTTGTTTTTCGATCTTGCCTTGCAGGACATCACCCGCGCTGCCGATGAGTTCCGCGCCACGTTCGAGCGCACCAATGGCGTCGACGGCTGGGTGTCACTCGAAGTCTCCCCGCTGCTCGCGTACGACGCGCAGCGCACGATCGCCGCCGCAAAGGAACTGCACGAGCGGGCGCAGCGGCCGAATCTGTTCATCAAGATCCCCGGTACCCGCGCGGGGCTGCCGGCGATCGAGGCGGCGATCTTCGCCGGGATACCGGTCAACGTGACGCTGCTGTTCTCCCGCGAGCAGTACCTGGCCGCCGCCGAGGCATATCTGCGCGGCGTCGAGCGGCGCATCGCCGCAGGGCTCAATCCCGCGGTCGCTTCGGTGGCTTCGGTATTCATCAGCCGCTGGGACGTGGCCGTTGCCGGCAGGGTGCCGGCGGAGCTGACCAATCGCCTTGGTATTGCCATCGCCGCTCGCACCTACCGGGCAGCCCAGCAGCTGCTCGTCTCGCCGCGCTGGCAGCGCGCATTCAACTACGGTGCGCGAGCGCAGCGGCTACTCTGGGCCAGTACGGGCACGAAGGATCCGAAAGCCGATGAAGTGTTGTACGTGAAGTCCCTGGCCGCACCGTTTACGGTTAACACCATGCCCGAGGCGACGCTGCAAGCGTTGGCTCGGCACACGGAAATCGGTGGCGCCATGCCCGGCGACGGTGGCGACTGCGAGGTGCTACTCGGGCACTTCGCGCGGGCCGGTATCGAAGTCGAGGCGCTCGCCGAGCAACTCCAGGACGAGGGCGCCAAGGCGTTCGTGAAATCCTGGCAGGAGCTGCTCGGGGTGATCGCCGCGAAGAGCGCAGCACTCGGCACGGCGGCTTAAGACATGAATGTACTGGTCGTCGATGTCGGCGGAACGCACGTCAAGATTCTCGCCACCGGACAGGCGGATAAACGGGAGTTCGCATCCGGGCCTAAGCTCACCGCCCGGCAAATGGTCGCCAAGGTCAAGCGCCTGGCGCGCGGATGGCGCTACGACGCCGTCGCAATCGGTTACCCCGGGCCCGTGATGCATGATCGAGTTCTCGCCGAGCCGCACAATCTCGGCTCCGGCTGGGTCGGGTTCGATTTCGCGCGCGCCTTTGGCTGTCCGGTGCGCGTCATCAACGATGCAGCCATGCAGGCCCTCGGCAGTTATCGGGGCGGCAAGATGCTGTTCCTCGGACTCGGCACCGGACTCGGTACGGCGCTCATCATCGATGGCATCGTCGAGCCGATGGAGATCGGGCATCTGCCGTACTTGAAGCACACATACGAGGATTACGTCAGCGACCGGGCGCTCGCGCGCATGGGCAAGAAGAAGTGGCGCAAGCACGTCGCGGATGTCATCGAGCGGCTCACGCATGCGCTCGAGCCGGATGAGGTCGTGATCGGCGGCGGCAACGTCAGGCATTTGAAGGAGCTGCCGCCGCGCTGTCGCGCCGGTGATAACGCCAACGCCTTTGCGGGCGGGTTCAAGCTCTGGGAGAAGGCAAAAGCCACTCGCTGGCGCGGCGCGCCGCCGGCGCGATCACGCCGCAAGCAGGGAGATCGTGCATGAGTTCAACGACCGCGGCGCTCTCGTCCCGGCCTGCGTGGCGGGCGCTGCAAGCGCATCACCGGGCGATCGCCCCGGTACACCTTCGCCAGTTGTTTGCCGATGATCCGAAGCGCGGCGAGCGCCTCACTGCCGAAGGCGCCGGGGTGTTTCTCGATTACTCGAAGAACCGGCTGACGGATGAGACGCTGAAGCTTCTGGTGCAGCTGGCCGCGGACTGTGCGCTGCGTGAGCGCATCGAGGCGATGTTCAGCGGCCGGCGGATCAATGTGACCGAAGATCGCGCCGTGCTGCATGTCGCCCTGCGGGCGCCGCGCACGGCGAGCATTCTAGTCGACGGCAAGAACGTCGTGCCTGAAGTGCATGCGGTGCTCGACAAGATGGCCGCGTTCGCCGCCCGCGTGCGCGGCGGCGAGTGGCGAGGGCACACGGGTAAGCGCATCCGCAATGTCATCAATATCGGCATCGGGGGCTCTGATCTCGGCCCGGTGATGGCCTACGAGGCGCTGCGCCACTACAGCGAACGCTCGATGCGCTTTCGGTTCGTCTCGAATGTGGACGGCGCTGATTTTATCGAAGCGACCCGCGATCTCGATCCCGCCGAGACATTGTTCATCGTCTCCTCGAAGACGTTTACGACTCTCGAGACGATGACCAATGCGCATACCGCGCGCGATTGGCTGCTGCAGGGCCTCGGCGGAGATGCGAGCGCAGTCGCGAAGCATTTCGTCGCCGTTTCCACCAACGCTGAGAAAGTTGCGGCGTTCGGCATCGACACAGCCAACATGTTCGGCTTCTGGGACTGGGTCGGCGGCCGCTATTCGATGGATTCGGCAATTGGACTGTCGACCATGCTCGCGGTGGGTGCGGAGAACTTCCGCGCCATGCTCGCGGGATTTCATGAGATGGACGAGCATTTTCGCACCGCGCCGCTCGAGAGCAACCTGCCGGTTCTGCTCGGACTGCTCGGCGTGTGGTATACGGATTTTTTCGGTGCACAGACGCTTGCCGTGCTGCCGTATGAACAGTATCTGAAACGCTTCCCGGCGTATCTTCAGCAGCTGACCATGGAGAGCAATGGCAAGCACGTGACGCTCGAGGGGGCGCCGGTCGGCGTCGACACCGGGCCGATCTACTGGGGCGAGCCGGGCACCAACGGACAACACTCGTTTTATCAGCTGATCCACCAGGGGACCCGGCTCATTCCCTGCGATTTCATCGCCTTTGCCCACGCACTCACCCCGCTCGGGCGTCATCACGACATGTTGCTCGCGAACGTCTTCGCTCAGGGCGAGGCGCTGGCATTCGGCAAAACGCTCGAACAGGTACGCGCCGAGGGCATTCCGGAGTGGCTGGCACCGCATCGAGTGTTCGAGGGTAACCGGCCCTCCAATACGCTGCTCGCCGACAGACTGACGCCCCAGACGCTCGGTAAGCTGGTTGCCCTGTATGAGCACGCGGTGTTCACACAGGGGGTCATCTGGAACATCAATTCCTTCGACCAGTGGGGCGTAGAGCTCGGCAAGGCCCTGGCGCAGGCGATCATCCCTGAGCTCGAGGGTGCGGCGGAGCCCCCATTGCGGCACGACAGCTCGACAAACCACCTGATCCGCCGCTATCGCCAGATGAAGGCGCACGGCTGAACGCGCACGCCTCGGATGCGCGCGGTTCCTCCCGGGGGAACTTGCCGCGGCGCTGATCTGTCGAGTACAGACAAAGGAGCAAATCATGCAACTCGGAATGATCGGACTCGGACGGATGGGCGCGAACATGGTGCGCCGGCTGCTGCACAGCGGACACGACTGCGTGGTGTTCGACCGCTCGGCGGAGGCGGTCGCAGCCCTGGCCCAGGAGAAGGCGACTGGCGCAGGATCTCTGACGGAGTTCGTGCAGAAGCTCGCCGCGCCGCGCGCCGTCTGGTTGATGGTGCCGGCGGCCGTGGTCGATGACACGCTTGCACAGCTAGTGCCCTTGCTCGGGAAGGGGGACATCGTCATCGACGGAGGCAATTCCTACTACGTGGACGACATCCGTCGTGCACAAACGCTTGCGAACAAGGGCATCCACTACGTCGACGTGGGTACCAGCGGCGGCGTCTGGGGCCTCGAACGCGGCTACTGCATGATGATTGGCGGCGAGCCCGCTGCGGTGCAGCGTCTCGACCCGATCTTCGCCAGCCTTGCACCGGGCAAGGGGGATATCGCGCCAACCCCGGGGCGCGAGCGAGCCGCGGGCAGCGCCGAGCAGGGTTACCTGCATTGCGGACAGAACGGGGCAGGTCATTTCGTCAAAATGGTCCACAACGGAATCGAGTACGGCATCATGGCGGCGTATGCGGAGGGTCTGGGCATTCTGCGTGCGGCCAATGTCGGCAAACGGGCGGGCGAAATCGACGCCGAGACCACGCCACTGCGAGATCCGCAGCACTACCAGTACGATCTGAACCTCGCGGACATCACCGAAGTGTGGCGGCGCGGCAGCGTGATCGCCTCCTGGCTGCTCGATCTCACGGCCGCTGCGCTGTACAGCGACCCGCAGCTCGCGAAATTTGCCGGGCATGTGTCCGACTCCGGCGAGGGGCGTTGGACAATCAAGGCGGCGATCGATGAAGGTCAGCCCGCTCCGGTGCTCACCACTGCGCTCTATGAGCGCTTCAGTTCCCGGGGCGAGGCGGACTTCCAGGCGAAGGTCCTCTCGGCGATGCGTTACGAATTCGGCGGTCATCTCGAGAAGCCCTCCAAGTGAGCGAGAGACAGACGAGCACACCATGAACGACACCCACAACGACGCGCTGGTGTTCTTTGGCGCCACCGGTGATCTGGCTTACAAGAAGATCTTCCCGGCACTGCAGGCGATGATCAAGCGCGGCGCACTGAAAGTGCCGGTCATCGGTGTCGCCAAGGCCGGCTGGGGCATCGAGCAGCTGCGCGAGCGGGCGCGCGACAGCCTGGAGAAGCATGGCGGCGGCGTCGATCCCGAGGCTTTTGCGCAGCTGACCTCACTGCTGTCATATGTGGACGGCGACTATGCGGACGCGGCGACATTCCGCACGTTGCGCAAGCTGTTAGGGGCGGCTCGGCGTCCGGCGCATTATCTGGCGATTCCACCCGCGCTGTTCGGCAAGGTGGTCGAGCAGTTGGCACAAGCCGGGTGCACCGAGACGGGCGCTCGCGTCGTGGTGGAGAAGCCGTTCGGTCGGGATCTGCAGTCGGCTCGCGCGCTCAATCAGATCCTGCTCAGCGTCTTCGACGAGGAGCACATCTTTCGCATCGACCACTACCTCGGAAAGCGGCCGGTGCACAACATGGTGTTCTTTCGTTTCACCAATGCGCTGCTCGAGGCGTTCTGGAATCGAGACTACATCAAGAGCGTGCAGATCACGATGGCGGAGAACTTCGGCATCCAGGGCCGGGGTGCATTTTACGACCCGGTCGGCACGGTCCGCGACGTGGTGCAGAATCACCTGTTTCAGGTGCTGGCCAATCTCGCCATGGAGCCGCCGGCACGTACCGACAGCGAGTCGATCCGCGACGAGAAGGTGAAGGTTCTCAAGGCGATTCCCGAACTCACGCCTGCCGATCTGGTACGCGGCCAGTTCCGCGGATATCTCGACGAGAAAGGGGTTGCGCCGGGCTCGAAGACCGAGACGTACGCGGCCATGCGGCTGGCGATCGACAACTGGCGCTGGCAGGGGGTGCCCTTCTACATCCGTGCCGGCAAATCACTGCCGGTGACCTGTACGGAGGTGGTTGCCCATCTGCGCCGGCCGCCGGCGGTCTACCCCGGCTGCACGCCGCAACATGATTACTTCCGTTTCCGCATCAGCCCTGACAACGAGATGGCCATCGGCCTCAATGTCATGGACGATGCCGAGCTCGGCATCGGTCAGACCAACGAGCTGTTGGCGAGCCGCCATGCCGGTGCCAACGAAATGGACGCCTACGAGCGGGTGCTCACCGATGCGATGTCTGGAGACCGGACGCTGTTCGCTCGTGAGGATTATGTGGAGGAGGCCTGGCGCATCGTCGACCCGGCGCTCAAGGCGAACACCCCGGTCCATCCTTATGAGCCTGGCAGTTGGGGGCCGCAGGAAGCCGCCCGGGTTGCTCCGCCTGAAGGTTGGTACGATCCGACCGTTGCCCCGTAGCTCCGGTACGTTGCCGAAGGATCGGTCGGGCTCACCGGCCGGATCAATCCGCCTTGAACAATCCGCGCAGCCGCTGCGGCTCGCAGCGCAGGTACTGGTTCGGCGCGCGCACCTGCGCACCGAGCGCCGCCGCCGCATGCCACGGCCAGCGCGGGTCGTAGAGTATCGTGCGGGCGAGGGCGACTAAGTCCGCATCTCCCGTCGCGACGATGGCCTCGGCTTGTTCGAATCCGCTGATCAGTCCGACGGCGACGACCGGGATACGCACGGCAGCCTTGACGGCGCGTGCCAGCGGCACCTGGTAGCCGGGTCCGACCGGGATGCGTTGTGCGGGATGCAGGCCGCCGCTCGAGACGTGAATGGCATCGCAGCCATGCTCCTGCAGTTTCGCGGCGAATGTCACAGTCTGTTCGAGGTCCCAGCCGCCCTCGAGCCAATCGGTCGCCGATACCCGCACAGAGACCGGCTTGTCCGGCGGAACCGCCGCACGCACCGCGTCGAAGACCTCCAGCGGGAACCGCAGCCGGTTCTCGAGCGTGCCACCGTATTCGTCCTCGCGCTGGTTCGCGAGCGGTGAGAGAAATTGGTGCAGCAGATAACCGTGCGCGGCGTGAATCTGCACCGCATCGAGACCGATCCGGCTGGCGCGCGCTGCTGCCGCGGCGAATGCCTCGCGCACCGCGCGTAAGCCGGCCCGATCGAGTGCTGCCGGGGGATGCTCGCCATCGGTGAAGGCAATCTTGGACGGCGCGACGGTTTGCCAGCCGTTCGGGTCACTCGGCAGCAGCTGATGGCCTCCCTTCCAGGGCGCTTCGGTCGAGGCTTTACGACCGGCATGGGCCAACTGCACCGCAACGGGCGTGTGCGACCAGTGGCGAATGTGCTCGAGCGTGCGCGCCATGGCAGCCTCGGTCTGCTCGTCCCACAAGCCCACGTCACCGTAAGTGATGCGGCCCTCTGGCGTGACGGCAGTCGCCTCGATCGTGACCAGGGCGGCGCCCGAGAGCGCCAATTGGCCAAGGTGAATCAGATGCCAGTCGCTCATGCAGCCGTCGTTCGCCGAGTATTGGCACATCGGCGCAATGACGATCCGGTTGATCAGATCGAGGCTGCGGATACGCAGGGGCGAGAAAAGGGCAGGCGTGCTCATTGTGACCGGGGGTATTTGCGGGGACTGCATTGCGCCAGGGTAGGCGCCCGAATTTTACCAGCGCTTCGCGCCGCCGTGCAGTGCACCGCGCAGCGCCGTTCGCGCCGGGCCCGGACTCGGCTCAACGCCGCAGGCGATGCTCGCGATCCTGTTCCCGAGCAATCACTTCAGCGAGCACCGCCGCTTCGGCGGCGAGGCGCCTGATGAGATCATCGAGCGTCAGGATGCCGACCAGCTTGCCGGACTCGTTCAGCACCGGAACGCGGCGCACGCCATGGGCTTTCATCCGCTCAATCGCTTGCTCGGCTTCCTCCGAGGTGCGCGCAATCACCAGCGGTGCGCGCATGATGTCGCGGACGCGTACTTTGGCAGCATCCAGTTCCTTCGCGAGCACCTCGACAACGATGTCCCGGTCGGTGACGATGCCAAGCGGCGCCCGCTCATCCTCGCCCTCATCGACGATGATCAGATCGCCGACGTGCCGCTCGCGCATGAGTCGGGCTGCGTGCAGCGCGCTGATATCGGCCGAGCAGAAAACAACGTCGGGTGTGCACAGCTCTTGCAATTTCATGATCTGCATTCCTCAATACTCGATCCACTTTGCGCCCATTCGGCCGGCGTTCCGCGGCGTGCCTCATCGCGAGAGCACGTGCGCCAAATGCAGCCACTGCGCCTCGATGGGCTTCTTGGCCTGCACCGCCTCGGCCAGTGTGCTCGTTGTGACCCGGGCGCCGGCCAGCCCGAGCAGGATGCCGTGCTCCCCGGCGCACAGACGCTCGACCGCGGTTGCTCCGAGGATCGTCGCGCTCAGCCGATCGAAGGCACCCGGGCTGCCGCCGCGCTGCACGTGGCCGAGCTTCGTCACCCGCAGCTCGAAGTTCAGCCGCTCGGCATGCTCGTTGAAGTGACGGGCCAGTGCATCGGCGTTGTGGCGCGCGCCCTCGGCGACGACGACGATCGCGTGACTCTTGCCGCGCTCATAGGCTTCCTGGATCGCCGTGGCGACCTCTTCCGGGGACTGCTCGGCCTCGGGAATGACAATTGCCTCGGCGCCGCCGGCAATGCCCGCCATCAGGGCTAAATAGCCGCACGCACGTCCCATCACTTCGACGAGAAAGACTCGGCCGTGCGCCGAGGCGGTGACACGCAGCCGGGTGATGGCCTCGAGCGCCACATCGAGCGCCGTGGTGGCACCGAGGGTGACCTCGGAGCCGGCGAGGTCGTTGTCGATCGTCGAGGCGATTCCGACTACCGCCACGCCGCGCTGCGACAACGCAAGCGAGCCGCGCTGCGAGCCATTTCCGCCCACGACGATCAGTCCCGTGATGCGATGCTCGGCGAGTTGGCGGACGGCCGCCAGCTGTCCCTCTTCGGTGAGGAACGGCGGGCAGCGACTCGTGCCGAGCATCGTTCCGCCGCGATCGATGATGCCGCCGACCTCCCGGATGCCAAGACCGATGAAGTCCCCGGCGATCAGTCCCGTGTAGCCGTGACGCACACCGAACATATCGAGCTCACACGCGAAGCCCGTGCGCACCGCCGCCCGAATCGCAGCGTTCATTCCCGGCGCATCGCCGCCACTGGTGAGGATTGCCACCCTTCTGCTCATGCCCGACCACCGAGGTCAGCAGCCCCTCGCCCTACTCGATGACAGCGGGCATCGTGACCGGACTGTGTGCTCATCGCAGTTGATTCTCGATGCGCTGCTCGTTGCGAACGGTGCCGGACAAATCCCCCATCTCTCCGGCGAGCACATCGAGCACGTCGTCGAGCGCGAGGACGCCGGTCAACATGCCGGCAACACCGACCACCGGCAGACGCCGCACGCCCATGCGGCGCATCGTGCGCAGCGCCTGTTCGAGCGCATCGGATTCATCGGCGACCGCCGGGTACTGCTTCATCAGGTCTGCCGCGGTGAGCTGCTTCGGATCGGCGCCGCGCGCGACGACCGAAACGACGATGTCGCGATCCGTCAGGACACCGACGGGACGTCCATAGGTGGCGTTCGGCTCCGGTTCCACCACCACCAGGAACCCGACGTGCTGTTCGCGCATCCGTTCCGCGGCGGCAACCAGATCCGTGCCGGGGGTGATGGTGACGACCTGATGTTTGCAAATGCTTCCGACGTTCATGATGGCACCGTGCGGCTTGGGTAAGTCATGAGTAGGGTAAGTCCGGTTAGGCGGCCGACTGTTTGGTCGTGCTCGCCAGTTCGCGCTCGAGGTCGAGGATGCGCAAAGTCGTTGCGATGAGCGCATCGGGATTCAGCCCGATCGAGTCAATGCCGAGACGAACCAGCTCGGCGGCGATCTCCGGGTAATCCGAGGGCGCCTGGCCGCAGATCCCGGAGTGCCGTCCATTGCGCCGGCAGCCTTCGACCGCGAGCTTCAGCAGCTTGCGCACCCCCGGGTCGCGCTCATCGAAGTCGAACGCTACGGCGGCCGAGTCACGATCGACGCCGAGGGTGAGTTGCGTCAGATCGTTCGAGCCGATCGAGAACCCGTCGAACAGTCGGCTGAACTCATCGATCAGCAGTACGTTGTTCGGGATCTCGCACATGACGTAGACCTCCAGGCCGTTCTTGCCGCGTTCCAGGCCTAGATCGCGCATGCGGGCGAGGACCGCCGCGCCTTCCTCCAGGCGCCGGCAGAACGGAATCATCGGCTTGATGTTCACCAGCCCCATGATGTCCCGAGCCCGCTGAACCGCCGCGCACTCGAGCGCGAATCCCTCCGCGTACGCCGGGTGCGTGTAGCGGGCGGCACCGCGCAGGCCGAGCATGGGGTTCTCCTCCTTCGGCTCGAACCAGCGGCCACCGAGCAGCCCGGCGTATTCGTTGCTCTTGAAATCGGACATGCGCACGATCACCGGCTTCGGATAGAACGCCGCGGCAATCGTGCCAAGCCCCTCGCTGAGGCGCCGCACGAAGAAATCGCGTGCATCGGCATACCCGCGGATCAGCGCCTCGATGCCGCCTCGCTCGCTCTCATCCGCCACCCGTTCCGGATGCAGCAGCGCCATCGGGTGCGCTTTGATGTGTTCGGTGATGATGAATTCCATCCGTGCGAGTGCCACTCCGTCGTTGGGCAAAAAGCTCAGCTGAAAGGCAGTATCGGGATTGGCCAGGATGAGCATCATCTTCGTGCGCGGTCGCGCGAGCGTCGCGAGATCGGTTCGGTGTACCTCAAAGGGCACCTTCCCGGCGTAGACCCGGCCCAGCTCCCCTTCGGCGCAGGAGACCGTCACGAGCTGGTCGTTTGCCAGCCGCTCGGTCGCGGTTTCCGTACCGACGACCGCTGGGATCCCGAACTCGCGAGCGACGATTGCAGCATGACAGGTGCGCCCGCCGCGATTCGTGACGATCGCCGCGGCACGATGCATGATCGGCTCCCAATCGGGCGTCGTACTGTCCGTAACCAAGACATCTCCAGGGCGGAAGGCGCTGATCTGCGCGGCGCTCTTGATCAACCGGACAGCTCCGCTGCCGATGCGAGCGCCCACCGCGTGTCCCGTTACGATCGGCTCGGGTGTCGCGCCGAGCCGGTATTCCTCGAGTACCGTTTCGCGACGGCGCGAAGCGCTGGTCTCAGGCCGAGCCTGTACGACGTATAGGTGTCCATCGATGCCGTCCTTGGCCCACTCGATGTCCATCGGCATCGCCCGCCTCGCCTGCCTGCTGTAGTGCTGCTCGATCTTGATCGCATAATCGGCCAGCACCAGCACTTCATCGTCATCGAGGCAGTAGCGTTCTCGCTCCTCGGCAGTCGTGGCGACGTTGAGGGTCGGATCGTGCGCCGTCTCGTCGGCATAGATCATGCGGATCTGTTTGCTACCGAGCGCATGGCGCAAGACCGCTCGCCGACCGGTGAGGAAAGTCGGCTTGAACACCACGAACTCGTCGGGTTCGACGGCGCCCTGCACGATATTCTCGCCGAGCCCGTAACTGCCGGTAATCAGCACCACGTCGCGGAAGCCGCTTTCGGTATCCAGCGTGAACATCACGCCGCTCGCGGCAAGATCGGCGCGCACCATCTGCTGGACGGCGATCGACAGGGCGATCTTGAAATGGTCAAAGCCGTTGTCGATGCGGTAATGGATGGCCCGATCGGTGAACAGACTCGCAAAACAGCGTCGGCAGGCATCGAGCAGCCGCGCTTCGCCCTGGATATTCAGGAACGAGTCCTGCTGACCGGCGAAGCTCATCGTGGGCAGGTCCTCCGCGGTGGCGGAGCTACGCACCGCGACGCTGAGCGGTTGCCCAGATTCCTTACCCAAGCGACGATACGCGGCGAGGATCTGCCTCTGCAGATCCTGCGGCAGGCCTGCTGCGTAGATGATTTCGCGGGCCCGTTGTCCGCGGCGGGCGAGGTCCTGGGCATCCTCGACCTGCAGATCGGCGAGCAGCTCGCGCAGCGGCTGCCAGGCCTGCGCCTGCTGCAGCATGTCGCGGTAGGCGTCGGTGGTGATCGCGAAGCCGTTCGGGATCAGCACACCCAGGGGGCGAAGGGTCTGATACATCTCCCCGAGCGACGCGGTCTTGCCGCCGACCAGGGCCAGGTCCGAGGCCGAAATCTGCTCGAAAAACCGGATATAGCTCGCCGTCGCACCCATCATGACCTCTTTCTCGACGGACGGTGCGTGGCATCCGCAATGGGCCTGCTGGGTGCCGCGACGCCTGTCTCAGGAAGAAACGGTACGCGTGTGGCCGGTAGCGTGAATCCGCAGTTGTGCTTATCGGTCCGTGCGGTTCGCACGCATCCGCTGCACCGACCGTAATCGACTACGGCAAATGCGGATCGCGCACCGCGAGCCGGCGACCGGACACTGTGCACCAGTTGTGGGTCAGCCGGACCGGCAGTCCGCGCGGCGGCCCCGGGGCTGCATGTCATGAAACCCAACGCGCCGCGAACCCCCGTAGAACATTGCGCTCTTGCGGCGAAGACGGCCTGGCTCGCCGATCCACGCCATTACCCGCACCGACCGCGGGTGGTGGCTTGCATCGAGACGCACTTCGCGTGGATCTTTCTGGCCGGGGAGCGGGTGTACAAACTGAAAAAGCCACTCCACAGAGCATCCATGGACTACCGGACCGTGGCGTTGCGCGAGCGGGCGTGTCGGGCGGAGCTTGAACTCAACAGGCGTCTTGCGCCTCAGGTGTATCGTCGGGTGGTGCCACTTGGGCGCACGCGAGCCGGTGAGCTGACTTTGCGCGCCGGCGCATTCGAGGTGGTCGACTGGTTGGTACAGATGCGCCGACTCGGCGCAGCACGCATGCTCGATCAGGCGATCCGGGCGCGCTCTGTTCAGGTGCGCGATCTCAAGCGGATCGCGATCCGCCTCGCGGCATTCTTTCGCACTGCACAGCCGCTGCCAATGAGCGAGCGCGGCTACTTCGCGCACCTGTGCCGGCAGGTCCGGGCGAGCGGGTGCGAATTGGGTGCCGCCGATCTTGCCCTTGCGTCCGCTCGGGTGCAGACGGTGGTGGCGCGACAGCTCGCCTGGCTCGAACGCCGCTCGCACCTGCTGCGCGGGCGCGGGCGCTTACTGCGCGACGGACACGGCGATCTGCGTCCGGAGCACGTCTTTCTGGGCACTGCATCGCACGCGGCGTGCGTCATCGATTGTCTCGAGTTCGATCCGCGTCTGCGCAGACTCGATCCGGCCGAGGAAATCGCTTTTCTGGCGCTAGAGTGCCGGCGACTCGGTGCGGCACGCCTCGCCGCGGCTCTCTTGGAGCACTGTATTCTGGCGATGGACGATACCGTTGCGCCGGCTGTGATGGCCTTTTACATGAGTCGGCGGGCCGTGGTCCGGGCGCTGATTGCAGCCTGGCACCTGCGCGATCCTGCATTCGCGACCCGCGTGCGGCTGTGGCGTGCGCGCGCCCATTCGTACCTCGATGACGCTTTACGCGAGATTCGGCGGGCGGAGTGGTTGGCTGCGCGCGCCGCTGTGGCCGAGCATCCGCGCGCTGCCGGTCAGTCCGACCAGCGCTCGAGCAGCGGTGCGACCGGTTCGCCGCTGAGCATCCGGCGTACCGTCTGACCGAACAGCGCACCGATGGGCAGCGTCGTAATTCGCTGCGCTGCGGAATCGGCGGGCGGTATCGCGAGCGCGGCACCGACGCTATCGGTTAGGGTGATGCTCGTGATCCACTGCGCCTCGGTGAGGCTCACCAGCCCTGCGCCGAGCGGAGCGTGCGTTACGGCCACATGAACTGCCGTGGCGCCGTGCTCGCGACACGAAGCGGCAGCACGCACCAGCGTTCCGCCCGTCGCACACAGATCGTCCAGGACGATCGCGGGCTGACCGGCGATATCGCCCGCGAGCACACCGCCGGAGACCATCCCCCGGGCGCGGCGCTTCTCGACGAACGCGAGGCCGATGTTCCGGCCGGAGCGCGCCGCCAGCAGTTCACGGAAGATCTGTGCGCGTTTGATTCCGCCGACATCGGGGGAAACCACGGTGAATGCATCGGTACCGGGCAGACGCAGCAGAAAATGCTCGACCAGCATCGGCAACGCGCTCAGATGGATGGTGGGGATTCTGAACGCGTTATCGAATGCCGCCGAATTGTGTACATCGAGACTGATTAGACAGCCGGTTCCCACGCTCTCGAGCAGTTCCGCAACGTAGCGCGCGCTCACGGGATCGCGGATCTGTGTGCGCCGATCCTTGCGTGCGAACGCAAAGTACGGCAACAGCACGGTGCGAGTGCGTGCACCCGCATCGCGCAGTCCCTGCAGAAGGAACAGCAGACGCACGAGGCGCAGGGGTGTTGGCGCATCCTCGGTGGCCGCCAGGGACTGGATCACGAACAGCTCCCGCCCGCGCACCGATTCCAACGGCCGCAGCTTGAACTCCCCGCCCTCGAAGGTTCGCTCCTCGATCGGCAGCAGTGCCAGGCCGGCATGCTGCGCGATGGCGTTCGCCAACGCTTGGCTCTCACTGAGTCCAACGGCAGCGGCTGGTAAGGAATTCAGCGACATCGCTCTCGCTCCGGCCATGGCGTGGCGGACTCGCCGGTCGCCCTGACGCCGGATCCACTCGTGCCAGTATGACGCGCGCGGCACACTGCGACATCCGCAGCTGTGCGTATTGGATTGCTACAGCCCCGGATGGGCGCACGCAGGTTGCGAGGTACTCTTGCGGCGTGCCGGCTGGGCAAATTCGGGCAGTGCGGATCGATGAGCATTCACAATGCGGACATCGCTGCGGCTTTCGAGGAGATTGCCGATCTGCTGTCGATCCAGGGGGCGAATGCCTTCCGGATCCGCGCCTATCGGCGCGCAGCCCAGACCGTGCGCGGCCTGCCGCATCAACTCGCCGAGGCTGATGATCCGTCGGTCTACGAGGGCTTACCCGGCATCGGCACAGACTTGGCCGGAAAGATTGCGGAGTTCCTTCACACCGGTCAGCTTGCCGCACTGCAGAGGCTGCGTCGCGAGGTGCCGGCCGGATTGCGCGAGTTGCTCGCGCTGCCCGGCTTGGGGCCGGCGCGGGTGCGCGCCCTACGGACAGCACTGAAGATCAATAGTCGCGCGGATCTGCGCCGCGCGCTGGGCACAGGCCGTCTGGCCAAGTTGCGCGGATTCGGGCCGTCGCTACGCGCGCAGCTCGAGCAGTCTGTCAGGCATGCGCCGCAGGCAACGGCGCGCCGGATGCCGATTGCCGAAGCAGCGCAGTACGCCGAGCCGTTTCGGCGCTTTCTTCAGGCGGTGCCCGGCGTCGAACGCGTCGAGATTGTCGGTAGTTACCGCCGCGGGCGCGACACCATCGGTGATCTCGACTTGCTGGTGTCCGCGCCTGCAGGCGTCGCTGCGATCGAGGCGCTGCGCGGTTATGCGGAACTCGGCGCGCTCAGCGCTTCGGGTCGGACCAAAGCCTCTGGCGTGCTGCGTAACGGTCTGCGGTTCGACCTGCGGGTCGTGCGGGCCGAGAGCTTTGGCGCGGCGCTGCAGTATTTCACGGGGAGCAAGGAGCACGGCATCCGCCTGCGTCAGCGCGCACACGCACGCGGCCTGAAATTGAGTGAGTATGGACTGTTTCAGGGGGCGCGGCGATTGGTCGGGCGCAGTGAGCCGGAGATTTACTCGACGCTCGGTCTGGCGTGGATCGCCCCGGAATTGCGCGAGGACCGGGGCGAATTCGAGGCGGCAGAACACAATGGGCTGCCACGGTTGATTGAACGGGCGGACCTGCAGGGCGATTTGCACGTTCACACCCGTGCCACCGACGGGCGCGACTGCCTCGAAGACATGGTGGCCGCCGCGCGTGCGGCCGGACTCAGCTATGTCGCCATCACAGATCACAGCAAGTATCTGGGCATCGTGCACGGCCTGGACGCGCAGCGCCTCGCTCGCCAATGCGAGGCAATCGATGCGTTCAACGAGCGACTGCGCGGCTTTACAGTGCTCAAGGGCGCTGAGGTGGATATTCTCGAGGACGGCAGTCTTGCCCTGGCTGATGCGGCGCTGGCGCCGCTCGATGTCATCGTGATCGCGATCCACAGTCACTTCGAACTGTCGCAGGCGAAGCAGACCCAGCGCGTATTGCGCGCGCTGGAGCGCCCGCACGTGACGATCCTGGCGCATCCGACCGGCCGCCTGCTCGGCGAGCGTGAACCGTACGCACTGGATTTCGAGCGTGTGCTCGCCGCAGCGCACGCGCGACCCTGTTACCTGGAGGTGAACGGCCAGCCGTTACGGCTCGATCTCGACGACGTGTACGTCAAGGCCGCTGTCGAGCGCGGCGTGCCGCTTGCGCTCGACAGCGATGCGCATGCCAGCGGACAGTTCGCGAACCTCGACGGTGCGGTCCGACAGGCACGCCGCGGCTGGGCATGCAAGCAAGACGTGCTCAACGCTCGCCCGCTCGGGCAACTGCGCCCGCTGCTACGGGCGACTCGCGGCTGAGCGCTTGCTGTGCCGGCTTCAGGCCGCGCTGGGACGCAGAGCCTGCGGATCGATCGGGAGCGTGCGAATGCGCTTGCCGGTGGCCATGAACAGCGCGTTGCACAGCGCCGGCAGCACCGGCGGCAGCGCCGGTTCGCCGAGACCGGTCGGATCGTTGTTGCTGCGCAAGAAATGCACCTCGAGTGGCGGTGCCTCGTGCATGCGCAACAATCGGTACGCATCGAAGTTGTTTTGGACCACCCGGCCGTTCTCGAGCGTGATGAATAGGTGCAGAGCCTGTCCGAGCCCATCGAGAATTGCGCCCTGCGCCTGATTGTAAGCGCCGGCGGGATTGATGATCTGGCGACCGATGTCGACGGCGGCCCAGATTTTGTGCACTTTTGGAACGCCATCGCGGTCGACGCTTGCTTTGACGACTTCAGCGACGTAGCCGAAGTGGCTGTAGTAGAAAGCCAATCCCATCCCGGTTCCGCTCGGCAGTGCCTGGCGTTGCGCCCAGCCGGATTTTTGCGCCACGAGCTCGAGTACGCCGCGCACCCGTCCGGTATCGAAGGGCGGAACTTTTACCCCGAAGCGGGGCGGCGGGGGCGGAAAGACCCGTGGTGGACCGTAGAGCTCGAGTCGCAGTTCGAGCGGATCACGGCCGCCGGCGTGCGCCAGCTCGTCGAGGAATGACTCGAACGCAAAGGCGAGGGCGTTGCCACCGGGGTTGCGCATCGGGCCGGTGGGTGCGTCGAGCTGAATGAGCGATTGCGCATACTCGAGGTTTGGCACGAAGCCCGCAGGGAAGTGATCCGCCGGCAGATCGGCCGCGGCGGCGACATGCCCGCTTCGGCCGAAGGTGATGAAGTGATCGCGAAATGCAACCGGGTTGCCGGCCGCATCGAGGCCGGCCGTGAAATGGTGAAACCCACCGGGCCGATAGGCATCGTGCTGGATGTCCTGGGGCCTGTTCCACAGTAGCTTCACCGGGCGTCCGAGCCAGCGGGCGATCATCGCCGCTTCGGCCATGTAATCGTTATTCAATCGCCGGCCGAAGCCACCGCCGACCCGGGTCATGTGTACGCGGATTTTTGCCGCGTCGATGCCGAGCGTGCGTGCCACCAATTGCGCGCCGGGGCCGGGGTTTTGCGTCGGGGCCCAGATCTCGACGCTACCGTCGCGATTGATTCGCGCCGTGCAATTCTGCGGCTCGAGCGTCGCGTGGGCGAGGAACGGATACGCATAGGAGGCGCTCACGCGCCGGTGCGCGCCGCGCAGCGCCGCGTCGAGGTTGCCGTCGCGGCGGATGAGCGCGTGCGGCGCCTCGCGTGCAAGCTGAGTCGCCTGCTGCTCGAATGCGGCGGTGCTCTGCGCGCGGGCCGCGCTCGGTGACCACTCGACGCGCAGCTTCTGGAGCGCCTTCTGAGTATCCCACCACTTGTCGGCGATGATCGCGACGCCATCGACCAAGCCCATCTTCACCGCCGCGTCGGCGCCAGCGCCGCGCAGGATGAACGCGTCGCGCACCCCGGGCATTGCCTTGATCTCCTCGAGATTCGCCCGTACCACACGCCCGCCGAATACGGGTGATTTCTCATAGACCGCGTAGCTCATCTGCGGCAGCGACACGTCGATGCCGAACAGCGGCTCGCCATCGAGCACACGCGCGCTGTCGACTCCGCCGGTGAACTTCCCGATGATGGTGTACTCGTTGGGACTCTTGAGCGTAACGGATGCAAGGTCCGGTGCATGCAGTGCGGCGGCCTTCTCGGCCAGCGCACCGTAAGTCAGTGTCCGTCCGCTCTGCGGGTGCCGCACCACCCCCTGGCGCGTCATGCACTGCGCCGGCGGGACGCCCCACGTGCGTGCCGCGGCGCTGATGAGCATCTGGCGCGCGGCTGCGCCGACTTGCTGCATCGGAATCCAATTGAGGGGCGTGCCGAGGCTGCCGCCGGCAAATTGCGGGCCGTAGATCGGATCGAGCATGGCTTGCTCGACGCGCACGTTCTGCCAGTCGACATCAAGCTCATCGGCGATCAGCATCGGCAGGGTCGTTTTCATTCCCTGGCCGATCTCGGGGTTCTTTGCGGTGAGGGTGACGATGCCGTCGGGGGCGATTTTGACGTATGCGGCGATCAGGGCGTCCTGCGCCGAGGCCGTCTCGCTGAAGCGCAGCGTCAGCAATAACCCGCCCCCGACCGCAAGGCCGGTCGCTAAAAAGGCGCGCCGCGAGATGCGCAGGCCGCCGGATGCCGACACCACCGGATCCTCCGCGGATTTCTCGCGAGTCATGATTGCACCTCGCGCGTGTCTGCAGTCGGCAGGCCGGCGGCCTGCTTGATGGCAGCACGGATACGAGTGTACGTGCAGCATCGGCAGATGTTGCCGTTCATCGCGGCATCGATATCTTGGTCGGTTGGCCGTGGGTTCTTCGCCAGCAACGCGGTAGCCGACATGACTTGCCCAGCCTGACAATAGCCGCACTGCATCACGTCGAGCTCGAGCCAGGCGCTCTTGACCTTGCGCCCCCACTCGCTCGCGCCAATGCCTTCGATGGTCACGATTGCAGCCGAGCCTACTGCTGAGATCGGCGTGACGCACGCGCGTACCGGCTCACCGTTCAGATGCACCGTGCACGCTCCGCACGCCGCAATGCCGCAGCCATACTTGGTGCCGGACAGGTGCAGCTCGTCGCGCAGAACCCACAGCAGCGGGGTGTCCGCGTCGGCCTCTACCGTGCGCTGGATGCCATTGACCAGAATGGACAATCTCATGAGCGCCTCCGCTTCAGTGGCGCCGTCGAACGACGGCTGGCGCGCAATGGACAAAAGTATAGGAGATCCGCTGGGCGCGGTCAGCCGTCACGTCCCGCAAACCCGCTGCACTGGCGGCCCATGGCGCCGTTCCCCTGGACGGTGCTCTTGTGGCCTCGGACGGCGAGCTGCGGCGGTGGCGGCAGCGCTTGCACGGCCTCACTCGATGGTGGATTCAGCCATGGCAGCGAGATCCGCCGGGGTGTCGATATCAAAGCCAGCCCTCGGCATCGACACCGTGCGGACCTCGGCGGCGTGCTGCTGCAGAACCTTCTTGGCGCCCACGTCGCCAGTCAGCTGCTGCAGCTGATGGAAGCATCGGCGTGGGAATATTGCCGGTGCGCCGGCGCCGGTTCCGTAGCGGGCTGCGACAATCGCGCTCGGTGCTGCACGCCACGCCTGCGCCAGCCGAGTGTAATCCCGAGTGCGGATCAGGGGTTGATCGGCGAGAACCAACATGACCGCGGCGCAGGTGTGCGGCAGCAGCTCAAGACCGGTGCGGATCGAGCTCGCGATGCCTTCCTGCCACAGCGGATTGACGCGCGCGTATGCCGGCGAGCCGGCGAGCAGCGCCTCGAGCTCGCCGGCGTGCGCACCGAGGATGACCCAGGTTCGATCCGCCGCGGCGCCGGCGCGCCTCACGACCCGCAGCAGCAACGGCTCGCCACCGATCTCGGCGAGCTGTTTGACGGCACCGAAGCGCCGCGCGGCGCCGGCGGCGAGTACGAGAGCGTGCAACTCCTCTGCGGGCATGCTCAGCACGCCGCGGGAGCAAGCTGCGAGAGCGGTGCGGCAATCGGCAGCCGTCCGTTGAGAAAGGCGAGGATTTCCGCCACGATCGATACCGCGATCGCTTCCGGTGAGCGGCCGCCCAGGTGCAAACCAACTGGTGCGCGCAGCCGGCCGTGCAGAGCGTTCGCCTCGACACCGAGCTCATCGAGCAATCGCGCCGCGCGCGTCGGTGGCCCGAGCAGCCCGATGTAGGGTAAGGCGCTCGCCGCCAGCACGCGCAGGTACGCCCGATCCATCTCGAGCTGGTGCGTCATGATGACGGCGGCATCAAAACCCGCCACGTCGAGGGCCGCATGCAGCGATTCGGGTCGCGTCTCGATCACCTGCTCTGCCGTCGGAAATCGCGCCGGCACTGCCAACGCGGCGCGATGATCGGCGAGGGTGACTTTCCAGCGTAACTCGCCCGCCAGGCGTGCCAGTGGCAGGACGTCGGGACCGGCGCCGAGCACAAGCAGCCGCGGCGGCAGGGCAAGCGGCAGGAGAAAGACGCGGCAGCGCGCGCGCAGATCGAACCAGCCGGGCGCGCGCGCGCGGCTCGCCGCCTCGAGCGCCGCGTGCCCCTCGGCCGTGAGCCAGTTTGTGTCCGCCTCGCCGGGGCGTACGACCGTGCCGACCGCGATATGCTGATCGTGGGATTCGGTCACGAGGCCGATTGCCGTCGGCGAATGGGCGGCAAGTGCCTGCGCCAGATGTGCCAGGGGCTGCCAGCGCTCCTCCGGGCCCACGCGCAGCAACAGAATGTGCATGGCTCCCTCGCAGCCCGACCCCAGTCCCCAGATCAGGTCGTTCGGGTCGCGCAGGTCATAGGTGATCTGACGCGCCTCTCCGCAGCGAATCACGGCGCGAGCCTGTTCAGCAAGATCGCCCTCGAGGCAGCCCCCCGAGATCAATCCAGCGTACTCGCCATCGGCGGCGATCAGCAGCAGCGCCCCGGGACGCTGATAGGTCGAGCCTGCCGTTTGCGTCAGCACCGCGAGGGCTACGGCGCGAGCGGCCGCACGCTCGCGCGACAGCAGAGGAAGAAGAGCGCCCAGGCACGATTCCATGCACGGATGCTAAGCGGGCGGAACGCTTCTGAGCAATGCGTTCGTACTGCAGTCAGGCGAATGCTGGCCACAGGTGTGCGGCCGTGGCGCAGGGAGTCGTGGGGCGCAATGGGCACATTCTCGTACCTGGCGCGCAGTGTCCCGCAGGCGGCGCGCAGGGCATGGGCAGACGAATCGAGCACACTCAGGCAGTGACCGGTCTGGCTGCGTCGATACGCCTCCCAATCCGACCGCGGCCGAACAGTTGCGAACGGCTCACCGGCAGCGCTGTCCCGGCGGCACGTCGGCCTCTGTGCTCGACACGGTGGCGCTCAGGGTGGGCGATCGGTTCAGCAACCATTCGGAGCCAGTCCATTGTCGCGAGCACGTGATCTTCAGGTTATCGATATTCGCAACAAATCTTTGCCGCTCGAGGGCGTGGGATTGCTGTTGCCAATCGCCGCCGATACTATGGTGCGACGCCGCGTTTCGTTGCAGTCAACGGGCCGGCCGGCAAAATGACATCCACGCTGCAGTACGCGCTGCGCGGCAGTGCGCGGGGAGAGTTCAGGTGATGATCGATCCTTCCGTCGCGCTGGCCTGCCGCGTGCTGGGTGCACTGGTATTTCTGACGGCGGTGGCGGGCAAGCTCGCTCACCGCCACGAGTTGCCGGGAGTGGTGGCCAATTATCAGTTGGTTCCGGAGTGGCTCGCCGAGACTGCGGCATGGGGGGTGATCGCACTGGAATCGCTGGTGACGCTGTCCTTGGCTGTCGGGCTGTATGTGCAGGCCGGCGCGGCGCTCGCGGTCGTGCTGCTCGGTGGCTTTGCGCTGGCGATGGGTATCAACCTCGCGCGCGGCCGGCGCGAGATCGACTGTGGCTGCTTTCAATCCGGACTACGTCAGCAGTTAAGTCCGGGACTGCTGGTGCGCAATCTGGTGCTGGCAGTCGCGCTTGTCCCCCTGTTCGCGATCCCCTCGACCACCGTCGCTGCGCTGCAGTGGGTTGATGGTATGGGTGCGGGGCTCGCTGCCTACGGGCTGTACCGGGCGTTCGACCAGATTCTATCGCTGCGCCAGTCCTCGTTGGAGCTGCGCAAGAGGTTTGCGTGATGCTGCTCGTCTCTCAGGTGATGTTGTGGATTGCGGTGATTGCGCTGGCAATTGCGGTGTTGGCACTGGCCCGGCAGGTGGGTGTGTTGCATGAGCGCATCGCTCCGGTCGGGGCACTCGCGCTCGGACGCGGACCGCAGACGGGCGAGGCGGCTCCGAGATTGACAGTGCGCACCCTCGCCGGTGATCCGCTGGAGATCGGGGGACCGCAGCCCGGTGGGGCGTTACGGTTGCTGTTTTTCGTCTCCCCGACCTGTCCGATCTGCAAGTCGCTCCTGCCGACCGTCAAGGCATTCGCTCAAAGCGAGCACCTCGATCTGCTCCTGGTCGGCGACGGTGATCTCGAGCAGCAGCGCCAGATGGCTGCTCGGCACGACGTGGCGCTCGGGCGCTTCGTCAATGCACCCGAGGCTGGCCGCGCCTTCCAGGTTGCCAAGCTGCCTTACGCGGTACTCGTCAACGAACTCGGTGTCATTGCCGCGCAGGGTCTGGTCAATAGCCGTGAGCACCTGGAAAGCCTGATCTCGGCGCATGAACTCGGGCTGCGATCCGTCCAGGAGTATCTCGCCAGGCAGCGTGTCTCATCGACCGGCTGAGCGCTGGCTCTGCCGCCGACGCTCCGCTGCGCTTCGAGCGCAGCGGAGTCAATGCTCGCGCCCTCGCTTCGCGGCACCTCCCGCCTCTGAGCGCTTCGGCGTTTTAACCCGCTGACATCCGAGTGGCGCCCGGTGTGCATTGACGCCGCTCGGAGGCTGGCCTATGCTCGCTCATCGTTCGATTTATTGATATCGATAATCAATAATCAATATGAGCAGGGGGCAAGTCAGCGTGGCATCGACGACCGGCTCGCTCTGGGTGAAAACGTGCGCGCCGTTGGCACCGCTGCCGCAACTTGCGACCGAGGCACGCGCCGAGATCGTAATCATTGGCGCCGGCTACACCGGCCTGTCCGCGGCGCTGCACGCGGCCAGCGCAGGCCGGGATGTGGTGGTGCTCGAAGCCGGCGAAATCGGCGAGGGTGGCTCGGGCCTCAATGGTGGCCAGGTGATCGCCGGCTTGAAGCATGACCCGGAGGCGCTCGAACAGCTTTACGGCGAGCAGACCGGTGCACGGCTTGCCGCCTGCGCCGGCTCGGCGCCGGATCTGGTCTTCGATCTGATCAAGCAGTATGGGATCGACTGCGACGCGGTGCGTACCGGCTGGCTGCAGCTTGCAGTCAGTGAGCGGCAGTTGCCGGGATTGGAGCGGCGCGCCGCGCAATGGCGCAGCCGCGGCGCTGATGTGGCCGTGCTGTCGGCCCGCGATGCGGCGGATCTCACCGGCACGGCGCGCTACTGCGGAGGCTGGATAGACCGACGTGGTGGTACGGTGCAGCCGCTTGCATACCTGCGCGGATTGACGCGGGCGTGTCAGGGACATGGCGTGCACCTGTTTGCGCGCAGCCCAGCCATGCGGCTCACCCGCCATGGCGGGGTGTGGCGCATCGACACCGCGCGCGGCGCCGTTGCGGCGCAAACGGTCATCGTGGCCACTGACGCGTACACCGACCGCGGGTTCGATCAACTCAGGCGCACCGTGGTCGCCGTGCCGTCCATACAGGTGGCGACCGCGCCGCTGCCGCCCGATTTGCGCGCCCGCATTCTTCCGCGCGGCCATTCGGTCTCGGATACGCAGCGCATTCTGCGCTACTTCAGACTCGATGCGGCGGGACGGTTCGTACTCGGTACGCGTGGCTCGTACGAGGACATCCCAGCCCCGACGAATACCCCGACCCACGAGCGGGCACTGCGCGAGCTCTATCCTGAACTCGCCGCGGTCCCGATCGAATGCCGGTGGGGCGGGTTCGTGGCCATGACGCGCGATGGCATTCCGCACTTGCACGAGCCGGAGCCGGGGTTGCTCGCCGGCCTTGGTTACAACGGCCGCGGTGTTGCCATGGCGACCACCCTGGGACGGCTGTTGGCGCGCCGGGCGCTCGGTGAGCCGGCCGGGAATCTCGACTTTCCATTCACCCCGATTCGCCCGATCCGCTTGCACAGTCTCAGTCGCATGGGGGCACGCGCCGCCATACGCTACCTGCAGACCCGTGACGCACTCGATCGCGCTCTGGGACGCGGCGCTCCCGGAGCCGGCGGATGAAACTCCCCGACATCATCCTGTTCGCGCTGATCGCAATCCTGAGCGCCGTATTCTTCGCGCAATGGTTCATGCTGTGGCGCCGCCGTGAGCTGCGCGAGCGGCCGAGCTGGTCGGATCTCGGCATCGGATTTCTGACCAACTTCGGCGATGCGCTCGGGATCGGCTCATACGCCACGACCACGGCGCTGTACAAGTTCCGCGGGCGGCCGAGCGATGAGCTCATCCCCGGAACCCTGACCGTCGGCAGTGTCTCGGTCGGCATCGCTGAAACGATCATTTTTGTCACTCTCATCACGGTCGATCCGATGCTCCTGCTCACCATGGTGGCGAGCGCCACCGCCGGCGCCTGGCTCGGAGCCGGAGTCGTGAGCCGCATGCAGCGCCGCTCGATCCAGGTGCTCATGGGGGCGGCCCTGTTGGTCGCTGCGATCTTCTTCGTGATGGGCAACCTGGGCAGCTTTCCGGTCGGCGGGGCTGCTCTGTCGCTCACCGGTTGGAAATTCGTGGCCGCGGTGGCGACCAATTTCGTGCTGGGCGCGCTCTCGACGATCGGCATCGGATGGTATGCGCCGACCATGGTCGTCTTGGCGCTGCTCGGTTTCAATCTGCGCGCCGCTTTTCCGATCATGATGGGCTCGGGCGGAATGATGTTGCCCGCCGCCGGTGTGCGCTTCCTGCGCAGTGGCCGCTTTGCCTGGGGGCCGTCGGTCGGTTTCGCCACGGCCGGCGTCATCGGTGTATTGATCGCGGCGTTTATCGTGAAAACTCTGCCGCTGCATGCGCTGCGCTGGCTGGTCGCGGCGGTGGTGACCTATGCTGCGCTCGCCATGCTGCGCTCCGCGCAACGCGAGGCTGCGGCGGCGCGTGCTGAGGGCAGGGGGTGAAGGAGAACGGTTGAGCACGGGGCAGCGGCGCAGCAGGTTGTGCCGGCGAGTGTGAAGATCAGAACTCGGCAGGGGAGATCGCGTGAAGAAAGATCCTGAACAGCCTTCTCGGTCGGTGACCTCGGACTCCGATCATGGACTTGGCATGGACCGAGATATCTCGCGTCGGGATTTTCTCAACGGCGTCGCCATGGTGGCCGGAACGCTGGCGCTGCCGGAGGTTGCCCTTGGGGCAGGCGATCCGGACCGCGCCGCGCTGCAGAGCGTTGCGACTCCGGATGAAACGTATCCTTATCCGCCGATGCGAACCGGCCTGCGGGGTCTCGCTCCGGGTTCGTACACCGCGGCACACCACTTGCGCGACACGCGTCAGGTTGATCTCGGCAGCGCCGAGCACACCGGTGAGCATTATGACCTCGTGGTGGTCGGTGGCGGACTCAGCGGGCTTGCCGCAGCGCATTTCTTCCACAAGAACGTTGGCTCTGGCGCACGGGTGCTGGTGATCGACAACAACGATGACGTCGGCGGCCATGCGCGCCGTAACGAATTTCACTACCGCGACCACACCCTGGTCGTGAATGGTGGCACCTATGACATCGAGTCTCCTGAGCGCTACAACCAGTGGGCGCGCCAGGTGCTGGATGACATCGGAGTCGATCTCTCGCGCTACGTTCGTGACAATGTGACCAATGAGCGTCTTTACGACTCCATGGGGCTGCGTCGCAGTTACTTCTTCGACCGCGAGTACTGGGGCGATGATCGACTGGTCGTGCAGCCGCGTGGCTCGCCAGACCTGCCGGGCAACGTCCTCGGCGATCCGCAACCGCGCTTCACCGACGAATTTTTGCGCGCAATGCCGCTGTCCGAGCAGGCGAAGCAGGATCTGAAGCGCCTGCAGGACCCTGCCCAACCGGACTATCTGGCAGGGCTCACGCAGGCACAGAAGCTCGAGCATCTGGCGCGCATGAGCTTCGAGGACTATCTGCTGAAGGTGGTCAAGATCGACCCGCAGGCCTACTGGTTTTATCGCAACCTGGGACGGAGCGTGTTCGGCACCGGCGCCGACGTGCTGCCGGCGCTGTTCGCCTGGGGCATGGGCAGCATGCCCGGCTTCTATGGCTTGAAGCTCGATCCGCTGCCGCACGGCTTGCTGGCAGACCTGCCCGGTGGCATGCATGGACGCCAACGTCCGGGCCATGGTGATGTACATTTCCCGGACGGCAACGCAACACTGGTGCGGCTGCTGGTCCGCAAGCTGATTCCAGCAGCGGTGCCGGGTTCGACGCAGGAGGACGTTGGCACCGCGCGGGTCGATTATTCCCTGTTCGATCGTCCCGGAAATTCGACCCGAATCCGCCTCAACCATACGGTACTCAATGTCCGTCACGACGGCGATCCGGCCACCGCCAGGGAAGTCATCGTGTCATACAGCCCTTCGGCGAGTGCGAGCGGAAAGCTTTACGATGTCCGGGCGCGCTACTGCATCATGGCCAACTGGAACATGATGATCCCGTATCTGGTTCCGGAGCTGTCCCGGACGCAAAAGGATGCCCTGGCGTACAACATCAAAGCGCCGATCGTGTACACGACCGTCTTCCTGCGCAACTGGAAGGCGTTCGAGAAACTCGGCATCAGCACGGTGGTGTCGCCGACCATGTATCACGACCGATTCTGGCTGCCCGAGTCGGTCGATCTCGGTGCGCTGCGCCACTCTGCGCATCCGCGCGATCCGATCGCTCTGTCCATGACGCGCTATCCGACGTTCCCCGGCCATCCGCGCAAGGCGCAATACACCATGGGACGGGCCGAACTGATGAACACGTCGTTCGAGACGTTCGAGCGCAATATTCGTGATCAGCTCGTGCGGGCGCTCGGGCCTGGTGGCTTCGATCCACGCAAGGATATCCTCGGCATCATGGTCAACCGCTGGTGTCACGGCTACTCTTACACTTACAGCAGCCTCGAGGATCCGCTCGACTGGGTGTTCACCGAGACCGACAAGCGCTCCTGCGTCACGGCCCGCCAGCCCTTCGGACGCATCTCGATCGCTAACGCAGATGCCGCCATGAGTCCGCACACCGACGCGGCTTTCCTGACCGCGCATTGGGCGGTCGAGCAGGCGCTCGAAAAACTCGCCTATCCATTTGTGTCCCACAATACTCAGGGGGCGTGACATGAAGCGAATCGCATACCGAGCGGGCATTGCAACCGGCGCTGCACTGCTGCTGCTGGTCGGCGCGGGATCGGGTATGCCGGCGTGGGGTGCGACGCAGCCGCCGCCGGCCAAATCCCCACCGGTGCTGCAGAGTGAGATGGCTGGCGTGACTCCGTTCAACGGCCTTGCCGCCCATGACCTCAGCTACAGCGCGATCGACGGTCTCGAGGGCGGGGGCGTGCGTATCATCAACGGCGATACGATGCAGGATGTTGCGACGGTGTATTCGTCGCAATACGCGAATTTCGCCTGGGCGCCGGATGATCGCACGCTGTACATCTCGGAGACTTACTGGACGCTGGGCAATCGGGGTAAGCGCGAAGACGTGCTGTCGATCTATGGTGGGCCGACACTGGCGAACGAGGGTGAGATCGCATTGCCCGGCCGGTTGATCTCCGATCCGAAGACGCACACATTCGCGCTGAGTCCCGATGGGTATTACGGATACGTGTACAGCTTTCAGCCGGCACCTGCCGTCAGCGTGATCGATCTGCACGCGCGCAAGGTGCTGACGTCGGTCGAGATCCCGGGCTGTGGTCTGGTGTTCCCCTTCGGCAAGCGTGGCTTTGCCTCGCTGTGCGCTGATGGTTCGTTAGCGGTGGCGGATGTCGACCCGCAAGGTCACTACACCGTGCGTCGTACCAAGCGCTTTTTCGATGTCATGCACGATCCGGTCATGGACGAGAGCGTCGCGGACGAGCACAGCGGGCTGGCGTTGTTCATTACCTATGACGGCTGGGTGCACCCGGTGCATCTGGCCGACACCCCCCGGTTCGGCAAGCCGTGGTCGATCGAAGAGGCGGCGGGAATGTCCCCGGCAACCTCGCACGTCGGCCAGATTACCTGGCGACCCGGGGGACAGGTGCCTTTTGCGTACGAGCCCTCCCGCCATCGACTGTTCGTGCTGATGCACGAGGGGCCGGCGTGGAGTTTCGAGAAGCCCGGCAGTCAGATCTGGGTGCTCGATGCGCGTACGCATCGACTGCTCGATCGCTGGGCGGTGCCGGAATCAGCTTATCTGGTCGCCGTGACGCAGGATGCGCATCCGCTGCTGTTCGCGCTGTCGCACCAGTGGCTGTGGGTGATGAATGCCGAGTCGGGCGCGGTGGGGCGGGCCACGCAGATCGTGGCGCCGGGCCTGGTCAGAGTGCGAGGTGAGTGACATGCAACGATCTGATCTGGACAAGTGGAGCGAACGGCTGACTCGGCGCCTGGCGGGCCGGGTTTCCAGACGCAGTGTGTTGTCACGGTTCGGAGCCCTGCTGGTGGCCGCGCCGCTGTTCCCGCTGCTGCCGGTGCAGCGCGCGCGCGCGGCGGAACCCGCTCAGGGTACGGACTTCAGCCGCGCGGCCCAGACGCACGACGATACGGCATGCAATTACTGGCGCTACTGCGGCATCGACGGCAATCTTTGCTCGTGTTGCGGCGGCAGCGTGCATTCGTGTCCGCCGGGCTCTCAGCCCTCGCCGACTTCGTGGATCGGCAGTTGCGTCAATCCCGACGATCAGCGCGCTTACCTGATCGCCTACCGGGATTGTTGTGGGGCTAATGAGTGCAATAAATGCAGTTGCCTCAACACCGACCATGCGATGCCGATCTATCGGCCGCAGGCGAACAATCACATCATCTGGTGTTTCGGCACGAACAGCTTCGAGTATCACTGCTCGATGGCCGTGTTGGTGGGATTGGCGGAATGAATCTGCGCGCGGCGCGTGCAGCATGCGGCGGCCTGCGGCTGGGACGTGTGCTCGCGGTTGCGCTGTGGTGTCTCGGTGGCTGCGTCGACCTCGCCGCGGCCCACGGTGCTCCATGGCTTGGGGCGGTGGCGCCGTCCGTGGCGACCGTCCGACGCTCTTATGCCGCCAAACCGGCCGCGGAACCTTCTGCCGGACGGAGGGTGAGTCATCTCTCGCCGGTGCAGGTTGCGTATCTGACCTCCTGCGGGGGCTGTCACGGAGTCGAGGGCGTCTCGGCGCCGCGGTCCGTGCCGACTCTGCGGCATTTGACCGGCAGCTTTCTCTGCACGCACCAAGGGCGGCAATTCCTCGTTCGCCTGCCCGATGTGGCTCTGAGCAGCCTGTCGGATCGGATGCTGACGCGGGTCATGAACTGGGTGGTGTTCGATCTGGGCGGACCGGCGTCGCAGGGGCCGAACTCGCGTCCCTATACGATTGCGGAGGTGAGGCGGCTGCGCCGTGAACCGCTGACGCAGACGGGGCTGACGCGCTACCGCAATCAGGTGGTGGCGCGCCTGCAGGCGCGCTGCGCGGCACCCGCTGCGCTCAGCGTCTATGGCAGCACGGGTTACGGTCCAGGGGTAAAATCCGATTCCCGCCCCAATAGCGATCGGAGAGTTCATGCCGCTCACATTGCACATTAACGGACGTTCCGTTGAGGTGGACGCCGAGCCAGATACGCCATTGCTGTGGGTGCTGCGCGACGAGTTGGGATTGACCGGGGCCAAGTTTGGCTGCGGCATGGGATTGTGCGGGGTCTGTACGGTGCATGTTGCGCACGAGCCGGTGCGTGCCTGTCTGACTCCGCTGTCGGCGGTACAGGGCAAGAGCATCACCACCATCGAGGCCGCTGGCGAGGAGCGGATCGGTCGTGCCGTGCAGTCGGCATGGCTGGCGCTCGGGGTTGCGCAGTGCGGGTACTGTCAGGCCGGGCAGATCATGAGCGCCGTGGCGCTGCTGCGCTCGACACCCCAGCCGAGCGACACGCAGATCGACGCGGCAATGGCCGGTAATCTGTGCCGCTGTGGGACCTACCCGCGCATCCGCGCGGCGATCCATCAGGCGGCGCAGCAGCTGAGGCAGACTCCATGAGCGCACGGCACGCGGTGGGGGAGGGTGCGCGGGCGGTGACTCGCCGGTCGGTCCTGAAAGGCGTGGTGGCCGGGGCGCTGGTGCTGTGCCTGCACGAGTCGGGGGAGATTGCCTTGGCTGGGACGGCAGCGCGCAAGTACGGCGTGGACGCTGAGCCGGGAGGGGCCGTGGAGAACCCCCTGGTCTTCGTTGCGATTCATCCAGATGATACCGTGACTGTAACGGTGGCGCGCCCCGAGATGGGGCAGGGGATTCGAACCAGTATGGCGCTCGTGGTCGCCGATGAGCTCGAGGCCGAGTGGCCGCGGCTGCGCGTGACCCAGGCGCCCGGGGATCAGGCGCGCTACGGCAATCAGGATACGGACGGCTCGCGCAGCATGCGCCATTTTTTCGGGCCTATGCGCCGGGTCGGAGCGGCGGCACGCATGATGCTCGAGAGTGCTGCCGCGGCGCACTGGGGTGTGCCGGTGAGCGAGGTGCATGCCGAGGCGCAACAGCTCTGGCACAGCGCGAGCGGTCGGCGGCTCACCTACGGCGAACTCGCCGCGGCGGCAGCCCGCGAGCCGGTACCCGATCCGCAGCGTGTGCGGTTGAAGAGCCCGGAGCAGTTTCGCTACATCGGCAAGCTCAGCACGCGAGCCATCGATGGCGCGGACATCGTCGCCGGACGGGCCCACTACGGCATCGATACACGCCTTGAGGGGATGCTCTATGCCGTAGTCGCACGGCCTGCGGTGCTCGGTGGCCGGCTCCTCGACTACGACGCGCGGGCGGCCCTTGCCGTGCCGGGGGTTGTGCGCGTGGTGGAGATTGCCTCGCACCCGCTGCCGGCCCAGGCCTATCCGCTCGGCGGCGTGGCGGTGCTGGCGCGCAATACCTGGGCGGCCATCAAGGGACGTGAAGCGCTGAAGATCCGTTGGCACGACGGCGCGAACGTAAGCTTTGATTCGCGGCAGTTCCAGGGAGAGTTGGAACAGGCCGTGCGCCAGCCGGCCAAAGTCGTGCGAAACGACGGGGATGCGGCATCTGCGTTGCGGGCAGCGCCCCGGCGGATCGAAGCCGAGTACTACTTGCCGTTTCTGGCTCACGCCTCGATGGAACCGCCGGCGGCCACCGCCCGCATCGTCGCGGGCCGCTGCGAAGTCTGGGCGCCGGTGCAAGACCCGCAGGGCACGCGCGATCTGATTACCGGACTGCTCGGTATGAAGGAGTCGGATGTCACGGTGAACGTGACGCTGCTCGGCGGCGCCTTTGGACGCAAATCGCTCGGCGATTTTGCGGGCGAAGCGGCGGTGCTGAGCAAGGCGATGGGCGGCACGCCCGTCAAGGTCATGTGGACCCGCGAGGATGATATCCGCCACGACTACTACCAGGCCGTGGCGATGGAGCGGCTCGAGGCAGTGCTCGGACCCGACGGGTTGCCGCTGGCGTGGCTGCACCGTTCCGCCTCACCCACCGAGGATGCGACCTTCGAGGCGGGCGCCGAGGGCGAGGATTCGAGCGAATACGGCATGGGAATGATCAACATCCCCTATCGTATTCCGAACATCCGCCTGGAGATTCCGAAAGTACCGGCCTATACGCGCATCGGCTGGTTCCGCTCCGTCTACAACATTGCACATGGATTCGCGATCCAGAGCTTCATCGACGAGTTGGCGCACGCGGCCAGGCGTGATCCGCGCGACTATCAATTGGCGCTGCTTGGGCCTGCCCGGCGCATCGATCCGCGCACGCTGTCGGACCAGTGGAATTACGGTGAGTCGCCGCGACGCTATCCGCTCGATACCGGGCGGTGGCGCGCGGTGATCGAGCGAGCGACGCGCGAGGCCGGTTGGGGCCGCAAGCTGCCAAGGGGGCGTGGCTTGGGATTGGCAGCCACCTACAGCTTCATGAGTTATGCCGCCGCGGTGGTCGAGGTCGAGGTCGATTCTGCCGGCCGGATCGCAGTTCCGCGGGTGGACATTGCCTTTGACTGTGGTCCGCAGGTCAACCCCGATCGGGTCCGCGCGCAGCTCGAAGGCGCGTGCATCATGGGGCTCACGGTCGCCAAGCACGGCGCCATCACGTTCAAGGATGGCCGGGTGCAACAGTCCAACTTTAACGATTATCAGCTGCTGCGACTGCCGGAGGCGCCGCGGGAGATCCACGTGCACGTACAGCAAGCGAGCTTTGACGTGCCCCTCGGCGGAGTCGGTGAGCCCGGCATGCCACCGATAGCGCCCGCATTTGCCAACGCGGTCTTTGCCGCTACTGGCAAGCGCATTCGCCGTCTTCCCCTGGGGGAGAGTTTGTCCGAGTCCTGATACACACTGACTGGTGTACGGTCGGCCGTCGAGCGTGTGCGGAATCCCGCGAGGGCGATCATGCTGATGCGCCAGGCGTCCCACCTCCGGCTGCAGCGCGCCCGGCAAGCGCGAGGTTGAAGGCGAGGTCGCCCGAGCGCTGAACGCAGACTCGACAGGTGGCACTGCCGAGGGGTGGTGAATGATTCTCGGTGTGGAGAGGGCGTTGTGAAGAGCGGAACACCCACCCGCATAGCGGCGGGCGTGATTGGCTATGCCTTGAGCGCTTCCGTGGTTGCGATGGCCGTCGGTGCGGCCGCGCGTCCCATCCATCCGGCCGGCAACGTCTCGGACCGGCGCGTTGAGGCGCAAGCTGCCAGTGGCCGTGACTGGCTGGTCAACGGACGCTACGACGAGCAGCACTTCAGTCCACTGCGGCAGATCAACGCCCGCAACGTGCAGCGGCTGGGGCTCGCCTGGTATCTGAACGTCCCGAGCGTGATGGGGCTGGCTGCAGAACCCATCGAAGTCGACGGGCTCATCTATCTTTCCGCCCCATTCGACCGCGTCTATGCCGTGAACGCCGTGACCGGCAAGGTCGTGTGGACGTTTCAGCCCCGAGTGCGTCTCGATCATTATCGAAACTCCTGGGCGGCCAGGACGAATCGCGGTGTCGCCGTATGGAAGGGCAGGGTCTATGTGGGCACCGGCGATTGCCGGCTGATTGCCCTCAATGCCGCAACCGGGGCACAGCAGTGGCAGACGCAGGTCTGCGATCCGAGGGAAACCGGCATTACCGGCTCACCGCGTGTCGGCGGTGGCCGAGTCTATATTGGCTACAACGGCGGGGACACCGGCGTGCGCGGCTCGCTGTTGGCGGTGGACGCGGCCACGGGCCGGCACCTTTGGCGCTTCTGGACCGTACCCGATACGCCGAGCGGCATCGATCCGAAGGAGCCGGCTTTGGCCATGGCGGCCAGAACCTGGACCGGCAAGCGCTGGTGGACGACAGGGGGCGCCTCCGTCTGGACGGCGATCACCTATGACGCCCGAACGAATCAGGTCATCTTCAGCACGACTGCTGCGGACCCGGACATGCTGTATGGCGATCGCATGAATCTGCAGGTCGGTGGCCGGAAGTTGTTCTCCGGCTGCGTCATTGCCGTGAATGCGGCTACCGGCAGTTTGAACTGGTACTACCAGACGAGCCCGCATACCGAAAATATGCAGATCGTCATGGCGCATCTGCAGATCGGTGGTCGCGAGCGCTACGTTGCGATGACCGTCCCGAAGAACGGTACGTTCTACGTTCTTGACGCCCACACCGGCCGACTCATTTCGGCCAAGCCGCTCGATCCGCGGATGGTGCCCGTGCCCGCCGCCTGGGGCGGAGGCATGCGAGCGGCGGCGTTCCACAACTGGTGGCCGATGAGCTACAGCCCCATCACCGGGCTGGTCTACATCCCCGCTGCGGACGCCCGCGTGCACCGTGCGCCCGGGCAGACCGCACGGCGGGGCGAGCTCTACGCGTGGAATCCGGTCCGGCAAGCGGCCCAATGGACGGTGGATGAGCCTCTGCCCGTGAACAGCGGGGTGCTGGCGACAGCCGGAAATCTGGTCTTCGCCGGCCAGGGCACCGGTTGGTTCGATGCGTATGCTGCCGACACTGGCCACAAACTGTGGTCCATCAACACCGGTTCGGCGAACGACGCGGTGCCGATCACCTATGAAGTGCACGGCGTGCAGTACGTGCTCGAGCCCGTCGGTTATGGGTCGGCCTCGCGGCTGTTTGACAGGGGCAGCAATATGGGAACACCCCTCTCCCAGCGCGGACCTGCGCGGCTGCTTGCATTTCGCTTGAACGGAGCAGAGCGCTTCCCGGTTACCCATGTCGCGATCCCTGTGGTACCGCGCCCCCCTGCCGAGTCCTTTAGCCGCAGCGAGATTCGTGCGGGTCGGCGTCTTTATCGCCGGTTCGTCTGTTGGGACTGCCACGGTCCGGACGCCGATGGCGATGGTGCCTGGACGCTGCACGGCGCCATACCGGATCTACGTTACATGCCCCCGGATGTGCGCGCGCGCTTCTTCGCGATCGTGCTTGCCGGCACAAGGAGAAAGTACGGCATGCCTTGCTTCGGGTGCGGCGCGGGCTTCCCGTTCGTCGACACGAAGCTCACTGCCCGCGACGCGGTAGCGATCCGGGACTACCTCATCGAGCGGTCCTGGCAGGCCTATCGGGCTCAGCACCGCTCGCCAGCCGCGCCTGCGGCACACTGACTGCGAGAGGCTCGGCGCAGGCGGCGGCGCCGTTACGGACGCTTCGCGCCGAGCACCTTGGCGCGCAGTTGATGCACCTGCATCGCCGACCACGGCTTGCCTGCTCGCACGTGCGCAAGCTCTGAGGGAGTGATGACGGAGCCTTTCCAGTGCAGCTTGCCTGCGGCATTGAGGCTGATCACGTAATTGAGCGCGGCGGCGAGATCCTTGTCAGACAAGGCGGCGAACGAGGGCATCACCCCGCCGACGATCTGGCTGCCATCGACGGTAATCGTGCCCATCATGCCGTAAAGCACCACATGCTCGAGGTAGCGTCGGCCAGCCTCGGTGGCGGCAATCTCGCCGGCACGGCCGGCGAGGCGTGGAAACTGTCCCGGCACTCCGGCGGCGTGCAGCTGGTGGCACATGGAACAGTTGGCATCGAACACGGCACTGTGGTCTGAGGTCGCGGCCAGCGCCGGGCTGCATGCGGCCGCTGCGGCAAGGAGCCCGATCTGCAGCATCAGTGCGCGCGCTATTACGCCAAGTCGATTCAGAATGTCAGTGCTCCTGATTCGAGGCAAATTAACCGTGAGCCTGTGGGACCGCGCCACTTGAGACCGCGCGTGCGGTTTCCACCACGAGCGGTGCGATCTTCGCGCGCATTTCCTCGATGGTCCAGCGACTCGTGGGGGCGGAGATGTTGATTGCACCGACCGGATGTCCACCTTCGCCGATAACCGGGGCGGCGACCGTGAGATCGCCCCGGTAACACTCCTGGTCCGAGCAGGCATACCCGTCGTGGGCGGCCGCATCGATGAGCGCGATGATGCGATTCAGGTCGGTGATGGTGTGGGTGGTCAGCGCGCGCAGAGTCGACTGGCGCAACAGTTCCCGTGCTTCGCTCTGCGGTACGACAGACAAGTAGGCCCGCCCTGAAGCGGTGCAATACATGGGCAGGCGCGTGCCGACCGGCATGTTGATCAGAAAGCGCTTGTGACTCGGGAATCGGGCCACGAACACCATTTCGGTCCCGTCGGGCTCGGACAGGCTGACGGACTCGCCGGTGGCGTGGTTCAGATCCACCAGATGGCGCGTCGCCTGTTCGATGAGGCGGTAGCCCGAGAGGTAGGCATGCGCGATGCCGAGCGCGCGCGGCGTAAGCCCCCAACCGGTGCCGCGCCGGTCGCGTCGCAGGTAACCAAGCACCTCGAGGGTGTGGATGCAGCGCTGCGCGGAGGCCTTGCTGATGCCGGCCAGTTCGGCGGTCTCGGCGAGTTTGAGAATCCTGCGTCCCCGGCCGAAGGCCTCGAGGACCGCGAGCGCCTTTTGCGCCGAATCGTTGAACAGCGGGTCGTGCGCGGGCGCATCGGCCGCGCGGCGAGCGCCTTTGCGCGTCGGGGTCCGGGAGCTGGTTTCGGGGGAATTTCTGACTTTTGTAACCATTGAGTCGAAGTATAGCGCGATATCGGTAACCGATAGACAAGTTTGACGATTCGCCATCGCCTGCGCTACAGTGAGTGCGCCGATTTAAAAGTATTGTTAATCGATATTCGGCGAACATCGTAGCACGTGTCCAGGCGGGGGTCGGGGCACGCAAGCGCGCTTGAGCGGATGGGTTCTCAGAAGATCAGGGGGTTTGGGCCATGCTCCATCTTCGACACGACATCTCGAGGTCGCACCGATCGCCGCCCGGCGGCCGGACGATCCTCCTCGCTGCGCTCACCTTGACGCTCGTCGCGCCGGCGGCGAGCGCGGCAGGTGGTTTGCCGCAGTTGAAAGAAATCATCGTCACTGCGACGCGTCGGGCAGAGGAGATCAGCAAGGTGCCAATGAGCATCTCGGCACTCTCGCAGTCGCAGATGGACATGCGCGGCATCAACGATATCGAAAACCTCGCGCATTTCGTGCCGGGCATCAACATCGATACCTCCGGCACCCACAGCATCGCCATCCGCGGCATCGCATCGAGCGGCGGAGCCGGCACGACCGGCATTTATATCGACGATACCCCGATCCAGATGCGCGGTCTGGCTTTCAATGCCGATGAGGCGCTGCCGGTGGCTTTCGATCTGCAGCGCATCGAAGTGCTGCGCGGCCCACAGGGTACGCTGTTCGGCGCCGGTTCCGAGGGCGGCACGGTGCGTTACATCACGACGCCGCCGAGTCTGACCAGAACCAGCGTCTACAGCAAGGAAACCGTTGCTTATACGCAGGGCGGCTCGCCAAGCTACGAGGCGGGTGTGGCGGCCGGTACGCCGATCGTCAACGGCAAGTTCGGCGTGCGGGTCGATCTGTACTATCGGCACGAGGGCGGGTACATCGATCTGATTAACCCGGTGACGCTCGCCTCGGTTCAGCACAACGCCAACCACGTCAACTGGGAAATGTTCCGCGTGGCGGCGATCTGGAAGATCAATGACCAGTGGCATGTGCGGCCGAGCTTCTACTACCAGAGCCGAGTCGCCAACAACACCAATGACTACTGGCCCATTTACTCCAATCCCAGTCAGGACCGCTACGTCAGCGCAAATCCCGACCAGCTGAGGGTGCCCGATAAGTTCTACCTGCCCTCGCTGCGCGTGAGTGGGGATCTCGGTCCGGTCAAACTGATTATCGACAGCTCGTACTTTCACCGCACGGAGACCAGCGGTTACGAGGGCACGATCTACAACCTCGGCTTTTATCAATCGCCGTCCGTGTTCGCCTCGGTCTCCTCGGGGTTGCCGCTGCTGCTCGATGCGAGCGGATTGCATCTGCCGGCCGGTGCGACCAACTACCGATCACCGGCGACCGTGGACAACCATCAGCAGAACCTCGTCGAGGAGGTGCGGCTCGAATCGAACGATCCGAAATCGGCGCTCACCTGGACCACCGGACTGTTCTTCAGCAGTGCCCGGCAGAGCTATCTGGAACAGATTCACGATCCGCTGCTCAACGAGTTGACCCAGGCATACCTCGGCGTTCCGTACTCGCAGGTGTTCTGCAATTTCAGCGCCGTCACCGGTGCCTGCGTGACGCCTTATCAGCCGATTCTGTACGATCCGCGTTTTCCGAATGATTCGTATTTCCTGCAGACCTTCGCCAAGGACACGCAGTACGCCTGGTATGGACAGGCCACCTACGCGTTCAACCGGCAATGGAGTCTGACGGTCGGGGCGCGCGAGTCGCACATGCGCTTCAGCTTCAGCACGCTCACCGGCGGTCCGCAGCTGTATCTGCCGCCGCAAACCGGCACAGGCGCGGAAGCCCAGAACGCCTTTACCCCCAAGGTGAGCCTGTCGTATCAGCACGACCCGCACAATCTCTATTACTTCACCTACGCCAAAGGCTTCCGGCCGGGCGGCGCGAACAATCCAGTCCCCTATGCCGCCTGTGCCTCCGACTTTCAGACTTTCGGGATCAACGGGGCGCCGCCGACCTACAAATCGGATTCGGTCAACAGCTACGAAATCGGCGCCAAGAATGAATTCGCCGGCCGGCTGCGACTCTCCACCAGCCTCTACTACATCCAGTGGAACAATATCCAGCAGCTGGTGGTGCCGCCGGTCTGCCAGATCTCCTTCATCGACAATCTCGGCACCGCGGTGGTCAAGGGTGCCGACCTGCAGGCGCAGTTCCTGCTCACCGATCATCTGACGGGCAATTTCAGTTTTGGTTACACCGACGCGCGCTTCTCCAGCGCCTCGCGGCTCTCGGCGGCGGAAATCAATCCGATCGTCGGCAATGGGGATGCGATTACGGTCGGTGACAGCGGCAATGGCTCGGGCGAGCCGACCCCGCCGGTCACGTTCTCACTCGGGCTGCAATACGACTTCCGCTTGTTCGACCGCGGCTCGTTCGTTCGCGTCGATGACGAGTACCAGGGGCGCTCGAGCTGGCTGACGCCGCAGCAGGATCCCATTTCACTGCAATACGATGCGGCGAACTACACGCTGCCTTCGATGAACACGCTGCAGATGCGTGCCGGCATGCGCTTTGGCGAGTGGCGGGTCGAGGCATTCGTCGACAATCTCACCGACACGCACCCGGTCACCAGCTACACGTTTTCAATTGACCCGCAACTGTGCGCCACACCGACTCAAGCTTGCGAGCAGTCCACCCGCCTGCAGCGCCAGTGGACGATGCGACCGAGGACGTTTGGTCTCACCGCGATCTATCGTTACTGAGGTGTGGCGCGGATCGGCCTGAGGCGCAGCATGTCCGGAGCGCGCGATGAGTGCAGATGAACAGGGCGCGGCGGCGGCCCTGAGCCGCACGCTGAAGCACCGGCACGTCGCGATGATCACCATCGGGGGGATCATTGGGGCGGGGCTGTTCGTGGGCAGCAGCGTGGCGATTGCGGATGCCGGGCCGGCGGCGGTGCTGAGTTATCTCGGTTCCGGGATCATCATCGTGCTGCTGATGCAGATGCTCGGGGAGATGGCGGTTGCGCTGCCGAGCGTGCGCTCATTCAGCGAGTTCACGCGGGCGGCGCTCGGTCATGGTGCGGGCTTTGTGTGCGGCTGGCTGTACTGGTACTTCTGGGTGGTGGTGATCCCGGTGGAGGCGATTGCCGGGGCGGTGCTGCTGCACGGGTGGCTTGGCTGGCCGAGCTGGGCGCTCGGGCTGGGGCTGATGGGGGCGATGACCGGGGTGAACCTGATGTCGGCGCGCTCCTATGGGGAGTTCGAGTTCTGGTTCGCCTCGATCAAGGTGGCGGCGATCATCGTGTTCATTGCGCTCGCGGCGGGGTTTGTGTTCGGTTTCGCCCCGCCGGGGCTGGTGAGTGGGAATCTTGGCGGCGCGGGGGGCTTTGCCCCGCACGGGATGCTGGCGGTGCTGGCGGGACTGGCGACGGTGTTTTTTGCGATGACGGGGGCGGAGATCACCACGGTGGCGGCGGCGGAGTCGGCCGAGCCGGCGCGGGCGATTGCCACCATGACCCGCTCGGTGATGGTGCGGATTCTGGTCTTTTATGTGCTCTCGATCCTGTGCATCGTGTCGGTGGTGTCCTGGCGACGTGTGGTTCCGGGGTACTCCCCGTTCACGCTGGCTTTGCTGGCGAGCGGTCACCCCTGGATTGCCCGCTCGATGAGCGTGGTGATCCTGACGGCGGTGCTTTCGTGTCTGAATTCGGCGTTTTACGTGTGCTCGCGGGTGCTGTTCGTGCTGGCTGAGCAGGGGGATGCGCCGAAGTGGCTGGTGAAGCTCAACGCACGACGCGTTCCGGCGCGCTCGGTTGCTGTGGGGGCGGGGGTCGGGGTGCTGGGCATCGTGGCCAACGCGGTGGCGCCGAAGGGCGTGTTCGCCTTTCTGGTGAACGCCGGCGGCGCACTGATCGTCTTCATTTATCTTTTGACGGCGGCTTCGCAGATTCGCCTGCGGCTGAAGCATCAGCGCGAGCAGCGCCCGGAGCCATCGATCCGGATGTGGGGGTTCCCCTGGCTGAGTTACGCCACGATCGGCGGGTTGATCGCGGTGCTGGTGGCGATGGCGCTGAGTGCGGACCTGGCAAGTCAGCTCTACGCCAGCCTCGCTGCGCTGGTGCTCGCCGTGGCGGCGTACGCACTGCGTCGGCGGGCGGCGCCACGGACCCCCCGGGGCGTGGCCGAGGATCGGGCGTGAAGCCGCATGCGACCTCGTGTCGTCCGTGTGCGAATCCGGGCGCGAGCATGGTTCATGGGAGCAGGCGCATGGCTTGGAAAATCTCTTCGGCAATGGCGCGCGCCACGGCGATTGGCGCCCTGGCCTGCATGGCGCTCGGCTTGGCGCACCGGGCGCGGGCCGCTCAGGCCCCGACGGGACTGGCAGAGATCCGTGCCCACTGCGCCGAATGTCACCGCGAGGTCTCCCCGGGCCATTTCGACCGCATCAGTGAGGAGCGCAAGACCCCCGAAGGCTGGGCCATGACGATCTTCCGGATGCGTCAGCTGCACGGCGTGCAACTGACGCCGCGGGCCGAGGGGGCCATCATTCAGTACCTGAGCGACGTTCAGGGGCTGGCGCCCGCGGAGGTGCGGGCCGGCCGCTACGCGCTCGAGCGCCGCCCCAACGTGCCGGACCTTAAATTGCCGGACAACCTCAACGTAATGTGCGGTCGATGCCATAGCGTTGCGCGCATCGTGCTGCAGCGGCGCACGCCCGCGGAATGGCTGAAGTTGATCAATTTTCACGTCGGGGAATGGCCCTACCTGGAATATCAGGATGGCAGTCGCGACCTCCCCTGGTGGCAGATCGCCAGCACGCAACTGCCCGCCAAGCTGGGGCGGCTGTTTCCGCTGCACACTGCAGCGTGGCAGGCCTGGCAGCACCGCCGCCATGGCAGTCTTGCCGGCCAGTGGATCGTCCATGGCGAGATGCCTGGCCGCGGAGCCTATTACGGCATGGCGTTCCTACAACGGACGGCGGCGGATCGCTACGGCGCGCGCTATCAGTTGCGCTATGCCGATGGCGCCCGCTGGGAGGGCAAATCGGACGCCATCGTCTATACCGGCTTTCAATGGCGCGGCACGGGGACTTTGGGCGGCAAGCCAGTGCACGAGGTGTATTTTGCCTCCGCCAACGGCACACGCATCAGGGGCCGATGGTTTCTGGCCAAGCACGCGGAGATCGGCGGTAACTGGTCCGCGGCGCGGGCGGTGGGACGCGCCAAGATCATGGCGGTGATCCCGAGCGCGCTGAAGGCCGGTACCCGCCAGCGAGTCATCGTGGTCGGCCGAGCGCTCGCCGGCACGGTCGATCTCGGGCCCGGGACCCGCTCGACCGTGATTGCGCACAAGCCGTACGGCTTGATACTGACCGTAAGCGTCACTGCGCAGGCGGCTCCGGGTTACCGCACGGTGCGCATCGGCAGGGTGTCGGGCAGCGACCTACTGGCCATTTACCGCCGCGTCGATCGCTTGCAAGTCGAGCCGGCCTTCGCAATAGCCCGCCTCGGTGGCGGGACACTCGCCCCCGTCGATGCGCAATTTCAGGCGATCGGCTACACCGATGTCATCGGCGCTCGGGGGAAACTCACCGCGGTGCGGCTCGGGGCGATGCCGGTTACCTGGAGTGTTGCGCCGTTTGATGCCGCGGCCGCCAAGCGCGGTGACGTGCGCTTCGCCGGCACCGTGCGGCAGGACGGACTGTTCGTGCCGGCCGGAGGCGGGCCGGATCCCCGGCGCGAATTCTCCGATAACAACACCGGCGATCTGTTCGTGGTCGCCACCGACAAGTCGGGCGATGGCGATGTGGTGGGCAAGGCGCGGCTGGTCGTCACCGTGCAGCGTTGGATCAATCCTCCGATCTACTAACGGAGTCGCCGCCGTGATCTTCGATTCCGCCAACGCACACCTGGTCCCGCTCGCCGGCCGCACGATGTTGCTGCACGTTCCGAGCACGGCATTGTTCGAGCTCGATGCGCTTGGCGCCGCCGTGCTGCAGCTCGTTCGGACGGATGCCGCTCTCGATGCCGAGGGCGTTCGGGCGCGACTCTCGGGCCACTTCGAGTCCGCTGCGATCGCCGAGTGTGTCGATCGATTTCTGCGGCTACAGATCCTTCGTTCCGAGGGCGAGAGCCGACCGATCAATCCAGCGGGCATTCACGTCGAGTCGTATCCGCTCAGCACCATCGTGCTCAATGTCAATACCGGGTGCAATCTCGCCTGCCGATATTGCTACAAGGAGGATCTTGCGGTCCCGGCTCAGGGCAAGCGCATGAGCATGGAGGTCGCTGCGCGCAGCGTCGACCTGCTGTTGCGCCAGGCGGAGCAGCGCCCGAAAGTGAATATCGTGTTCTTCGGCGGGGAGCCGCTCACCAATATGCCGCTGATCCGCCAGGTGGTGGCTTACGCCGAGGAGCGGGCACACGAGCTCGGCAAGACGGTGGAGTTCGCCCTGACCACCAATGCCACCCTGCTCACTGAGGAGCTGATCGGCTACTTTGATGCGCACCGGTTTGGGCTGTCGATCAGCATGGATGGCCCTCGGGTCGTACACGACCGTAATCGGCGCACGGTGGGCGGACACGGCACATACGAGGTGGTGGCGCGCAAAGTGCGCATGCTGCTCGCCCGCTACCGCGCCAAGCCTGTGGGTGCGCGGGTGACCCTCACTGCGGGCACGACCGAGGTCGAGGCCATTCACGAGCACCTGCGCGGGCAGCTCGGATTTCACGAGGTCGGCTATGCGCCGGTCACCGGTGCCGAGCAAGCCGGGCCGACGCTGTCGGCCGAGGAACTGTCCGAGGTGTATGCGGGCTTCGAGCGCCTCGGCAACCAGTATCTCGCTGCGGCACTGGTGGGCAGAAACACCGGATTCTCCAACATGCATCAGCTGATGACCGACCTTCACGAGGGGCGGCGCAAGGCTCTGCCGTGCGGCGCCGGAGTCGGCTTGCTCGCCGTCGATCATCAGGGCGGACTGAATCTGTGCCACCGCTTCACCGGCTCGGAGCTGCCGACCTTCGGAGACACCGAGCACGGCATTGCCACGGAGCGGCTCGGGGCGTTTCTCGAGCGCGCGGCTGATCGCAGCGGCACGCACTGCGCGAGCTGCCACATCCGCAATCTGTGTGCGGGCGGGTGTTATCACGAATCCTGGGTGCGCTACGGTGATCCGCACCATCGCACCTATCATTACTGCAACCTGCTGCGGCGCTGGGTTGATTTCGGCATCCGCGTGTACGCCGAAATCAACGTCCGCAACCCGAGTTTTTTCCGTACGCACATTGAGCCGAGGAGGGCCGCATGAGCGGACTCAAATCCATGAATCAGAAGGCCGAGCTGCTGCTCGAGGCGGCCGAGGCGGGGCACGTCGAGGAAGTCACCGCAATGGAGACGGTGGCCGGTTGCGCCACGACGTTCGATCCGGGCTGGGAGGTTGATCCCTTCGGAGGGCTCGCCTCGCTGTGTCACCCCATGGAGGCCGACTTGTACGGGTGCTCCGATCCGTGCTGGTGGCCGGCGCAGGTGCCTGATGCGATGAACACTTATCCTTCCTGGCAGGAAGGCAAGCCCTCCGCGCAGCACGACTGGCGTGAGCTCGATCCGGTCATGCCCAATACCAATGCCGTGTTTCCCAAGAAATGAGACGCCAGCGGGCTGCTGAGGACTGATATGAGCGCGAAACTCCTCGTGCCGGCCATGCTTGCCGGCCTGCTCGCGGGCTGCGGGACCTTCGGGACGCACCCTGCGGGCCATGATTTCATTGTGACCGCCGCGAAGCCCGGTCAACTGTTCGTCGTCGATCCGCGCAAGATGAAGGTGGTATCGGATTTCACGATTCCCGACGCGCATGACTCCGTCAGTACCATCGTGACCTCACCCGACGGCCGGATCGCGTACGTGCTGGTGAACAGAGCGCGCAGCATCGCGGGCATCGATCTGCGCACGGGTCAGCAGGTGTTTCGGGCCAATTTGAGCTCCCCTGGGCTGCGCGTGCAATGCATGGCCTTCGATGTCACGCCCGACGGCAAGACGCTCATCGTTTACGAGTATCGGACCCACCTCGGCATCGATGCCTACACCGTCAAGCCGCCGCGATTTGCGATCTACAGCACTGCCGCCGGCGCGTTCGCCATGCCGGTGCGCACGTTTCCCGCACCGAGACGCATTCAAGCGGTTTTGGCGAGCAAGAACGGTCGGAGCTTCTATGCGCTGTGGCCAAAGGCCTACCAATTCGACCTGCAAACCGGACGACTGCTCGGCGAGCGCGGCATTGAGCATTGGGGGCGCAAAGATCACTCCAGCGCGGATCTGAGCATCAACTCTCCGGCGAGCGAACCGACGGGCATTTATGTCGCGCCGGTCTATTCGACCGTGACTGGAGCGGGACTGCCGGCAGGCGGTGTGCCGGCGACCTCGCTGATGACACTCAATCTGCATACCGGAAAGCTCGCGTTTCACGACATCTCACGCACGGCACCGCCCATTTTCGCCACCATCCTCAGCCCCAATCATCACTGGGCATTCGGGGTATTCGATGCGCTGTTCAAGATCAATGCCCGACGCTGGAACATCGACAAACAAGTCCCGGTGCCACATTCGTTCTACATGGTGAACATCTCCTCGGACGGCAAGCAGATCTATTTGGGCGGGAACATGTGCGACATCGCCGTCTATGACGCCCGCACACTGCGTCAGCGCGGCGACATCAAACTGCCCGGGTGTGGCGATCAGGCGCTCGTGACACCGCGAATCATCGAACGTCCCTAGGCGGCGGGCAGGCCTCATGAGCTTCCGCTGGCTGCGACCGTACGTGCGGCGTCAGTGGGGCGCCATCCTCGCAGTCATGGCGCTCGCCGCGCTCACCTCGGCACTCGCCGCCGCACAGCCTTACCTGTCGAAGCTCATCATCGACGACGGACTCATCGGCCGGCACTTCAAGATACTGGTCGCGTTGTGCGCGGCCATCGTGGCGATTGCGGCCTGCGGCTTTGCGCTCGGGGCGCTGAACCGGCTCTGGTATGTGCGGCTTTCGGGCAAGATCCTGTTCGCGATTCGCGAGGATGTCTACGCACACCTGCTGACTCTGCCGCCGCGGTTCTTTCGACTCCGTCCGGTCGGGGACCTGGTCACGCGGCTCGATGGCGATGTCGCCGAGATCCAGCGCTTCAGCACCGACTCGGTGCTGGCGGTTGTCAACGGGGTGCTGCTGCTGTTGTTTTCGGCCGCGATCATGGTCGCGATGAGTCCGTTGCTGACGCTGGTGGCGCTCGGCTCCCTGCCGCTGCAGTTGCTCGTCAGGCACCGCGCGCGCCGCCCGGTCGCCGACAGCACGCTCCAGGTGCGCGAATCGCGGGCGGCCATCACGGACTTTCTGGTCGAGACCCTCGGGTCCGCCAAGGCGGTGCAGAGCTGTGGTAGCGAGCAGTTCGAGCGCGAGCGGCTGAGTCGGCTGAATCAGGGCCTTTTGCAGCGGGTGATCCGCCAGCAGCTCATCGGCTACGGAGTCGGTGCATTCACGAGCATGCTGTCCCATATGACGACCGCCGTCGTGTTCATCGTGGGCGGATGGGGGGTGATTCACGGTTCGCTCACGATCGGTACGCTGGTTGCCTTCACGGCATACCTTGCCCGGGGTACGGGCTCGGCGACCTCGCTGATGGGCCTATATACCGCCTATCAGCGCGCCGCAGTCAGTCTGAAGCGAGTGCAGGAACTGCGCGATGCCGAGCCGATGCGAACGCGCGGGCGCAGTGGGCGCGCTCTGCCGGCACACCCCGGCGCGATTGGCGTGCAGCAACTGAGTTTCCGCTATTCAGAGAGTGCGCACAGCGTGCTCGAGGAACTGAGCCTCGAGATCGCTGCCGGCACCAAGGTCGTGTTGTACGGCGAATCGGGCGCCGGCAAATCCACGTTGATCGATCTGTTGCGCGGCTTCGCCGAGCCCATGACCGGGCGCGTCGTGCTCGATGGGCATGGACTCGAGGAATACGACCTGCACTCTGTCCGACGGCGCATCCCGGTACTTGAGACCGATCCGGTGCTCTTTCGGGGCACTCTCCTTGAGAACCTCCGCTATGGCAACTTCGAGGTACCAGCCGAACAGGTCGTCTCCGCCGCGAAGCTCACCGGCGTGGATCAGTTCGCCGCGGCGCTGCCGAGCGGTTACGCCACCGTGCTCGGAGCGCGCGGCGCGGGTCTATCCACCGGTCAGCGCCAGCGTGTCGCGGTCACCCGCGCGTTACTCGGGACGCCCTTTGCGCTCGTGCTGGATGAGGCGACCAGCAACCTGGATGCGGCTGCGGTGCGCAGCATGCACGAGCTGATCGACCGGATCTTCGCGCCCCAGACACGCATCGTGATCACGCATAGTCCGCAGGCCGTACCGCGAGCGGACCGGGTCGTGGAGTTGCGTGAGGGCCGGATCATCGAGTGGCCGCGGGCGCGTGTGTATGCATGAGCACCCCTGGAGGATTGCGGTTCTTGACAGTGGGGTGGGTCCGGCGCTGATGCCCCGGGTCAGGCGGATGGCACGCTTCGTGGACGAGGGCAAACAGGTCCGCCAATGTGCCCCCGTGGAGGATCCCCTCGGTCACGGCTCGCTCGTTGCCGGTATCATTGCCAGTGCAGCCAGGCCGCTTGAGCTGCTGATCGCGCAGGTGTTGAACGAGCGCGGCCGCTGCACGGCCGCGACGCTTGCCGCAGCGGTCGATTGGGCGATGACGCACGGCGCCGAGCTGGTGCACGTGAGCCTGGGACTGCCGCAAGACCGCGCGGTGCTGGCCGCCGCGGTCGCAGCGAGCAGGACAAGCGGCGCGCTCCTGGTAGCGGCAGCGCCGGCGCGAGGTCTGACGACCTACCCGGCGTCCTATCCGGGGGTATTCCGTGCGACAGGTGACGCACGCTGTGGCGGTGAGCAGATCTCCTTTCTCAACAGCGCGAACGCAGACTTCGGCGCCTGCCCCGTCCATGAGGGTCCGGCGGGGAAGGTCTCCCGTGGCGCGAGCGTCGGGGCGGCACATCTATCCCGCTACATCGTGACTCACGTTGCCAATGGACTCTCGCCCTGGCACGTGTACCAGAACCTGATGCAGCAAGCGGTGTTTCAGGGGCCCGAACGACATTACCCGGCGGCGCGCGGATGATGGACGAGCACAGGTTCGAGCAAGGCGGGCCGAGGGGCCAAAGGCCTGGCACCCCAGCACCCGTGCCCACAGGCGCCGCGGCGGTGCATTGCGCGGTGTCCTTCAGCGAGGTGGAACCGCTGGTTCGTTTTGCGGCCTTGGTCGGCGCGGGCGCACCCGACGGGACGGCGGGACTCGCCGCCTCAGCCCCAGAATGGGCCGCGCTGCTGGCGGCACGGCCGCCGCTGCGCATCCAGTTCGGCAACGAGTTTTGCCAGCGACTGCTCCCCTCGATTGCGGCATTGGAGAGGGCCCTCGGCGCGGCGAGCGCCGCCGGGCTCGCCTTCGGGCTGGTCCTTCCGATGCTGACCGACGCCGGAATCGAGCGGGCCGAGCGGCTGCTCGGCAGGTTGCCGCCGGACACGGAGGTCACCGTGAATGACTGGGGAGTCTTGCGGCGCCTCACGCGGGGCTTCCCTGCATTGCGGGCCACGGCGGGCCGGCTCTTGTGCCGGATGCTGAAGGAGCCGCGCGCACCCTCGGCGGCCTACCTGCACCTCGGTGGTCATGGGTTTGCGACGCCCGGCCTGCAGACTCTGCTCGAGCGCTTCGGCATTGAGCGGGTGGAGGTCGATGTGCCGCCGTTCGTCCAAGCCGGTGACCTGCGGGGCTTTTCCGGACAACTCTCGGTGCATGCGCCCCTGGGGTTCGCGACTACGGGCCGCATCTGCCGCATCGGAAATCTGCGCTGCTCTGCAGCACGCCAATTTGCCACCGGCCACACCTGCGCACGCGAGTGCCTGAGTTACTGGAGTGAGCTGTCGATCGCGCGCCGAGCCGGCTCAGAGAGCCTGCGGCTATTGCAACGCGGCAACACGATCTTCTATCGGCACAGCGTGCCGATGGCACGGGCATTGGCCGCTGTGCTCGCCGCCGGTGCAGCGGACCGACTGGTGTTGCCGGGAGAGGGGTTGCCGTGCGGCTCGTAGTGCCGATCGCAGCGCCCGAGGAGGTTGCACCGCTGTCGCGGGCCGGTGCCGATGAGTTTTATTGTGGCCTGGTGCCGCCAGCCTGGGCACAGCGCTTTGGACGCTCGACCCTCAATCGCAGGATGGGCGGCAATCTGCCGAGTGTTGAGGACTTGGCGCGCACGGTCGAATCGGTTCACGCGCTCGGCAAGACCGTCTCGGTCGCGTTCAACGCCCAGAGCTATCCGGCCGACCGATGGGATGAGCTGCTGAAGGTGATCGAGCGGGTCGCTGCGCTCGGGGCCGATGCACTGATCGTGGGCGAGCTCGGAGTGCTCGCAGCACTCGCTGCACAGCGCCTGCCGCTGCGTCTGCATTTGAGTTCGGTCGCCTCGTGCCACAACAGCGAGATGGCGCAGCTCGCGGCAGAACTCGGTGCGGTGCGCGTGATCCTGCCGCGCCATGTGACGCTGCGTGAGATCCGAGGGATGTGCCGGGCGATACCCGGAACGCAGGTCGAAGTGTTTCTGCTCAATGACGGTTGTGTCTTCGAGGAAGGCTCGTGCCACACTTTGCATCTGCCGGGCGCGCTCGGCGGTCCGATCTGCCTCGAGCGCTTCCAATCGCAATACCATCGTCGCGATGGGCAGGCCTTGGCGGAGACGGATTGCGAGGCGCTGCGCGCCAACGAAGAGGCGTGGGACAGATGGCTGTGGCACGTCTTCGCATGCGGCTTCAGCGTCACGACCGAGGGATTGCCGCACGGCCCGTGTGGACTGTGTGCGATTTCGCAGCTCGGCCGCGCCGGTGTGGCCGCAGTGAAGATCGCCGGTCGCGATAGCCGTCTCGAGCGGCGGCTGAAAAGCGTCGAGATGGCCCGCGCGGTGCTCGATCGCGCCGCCACTGGCGATGAACGGCAAGTGCAAGAGTTCGCGCGCGCGCTGCGCGGCAAGCCGGACCGGTGCGCCTGCGGCTTCATGTGCTATTACCGGGAGGTCAGTCCGAGCCTGAACGGGTGAGTGATGCGGCGTGCGGGCCCCGGGGGTATCGCGCGACCGTCAAGTCAAGGCGATGGGATCGGCGTGCTGACCGGTGCGCCATGTCGGGAGAGGGGGATGCAATCAAGCGCGGACATCGCGATTCTGGGCGCCGGACCGGCGGCCATCGCGACGGGCTGCGCATTGCGGCGACTCGGGCACGAGGTCATGCTGATTGGCCGAAGCCGCACTCGAGCCGTGGAAGGGATGAGCGAGCGGACGCTGACGCTGCTGCGCCAGAACGGTCTCGAGAGCGCCGCGCAAGCCGTGCGCGGCCCGGCCGAGCGTACCGGCGCTTGGGCGGGCGAGGCGGTTTCAGGCGGTGCGGAATATATTGTGGACCGCGCCGAACTCGATGCGGCGCTGCTTGCCGACGCCGCGGCCCATTCCGTGCCGATTCGTGGCGAGCGGGTGCTCGGTTACGAGTGCCAGGAGACGCACTGGCAGGTGCGCACCGAGGGTGGGACGGTGCTCTGTCGGACCCTGGTCGATGCCCGGGGGCGGCGCGCGCAGCGGCCGGTGCGCCGCGGGCCTGAGCTGATCGCCGTCTGCCAAAGATTCCAGCTCCAGGATGTCGGCCAGCGGCTTACACGCCTCGAGGCGACTGACCATGGCTGGTGTTGGTTGGCCATCGATGGTGGTCTGGGCTGGCTGCAGGTGACTTCCTCGCGGCAGGCGCCCTCGCTGCGCCTCGGACTGAGGCAGCATCTGGCGCACTTCCTCGCGGCGGCGCCGCAGATGGCGGCGATCCTGTCCGGGGCGCTGGCGCTTGGTGCGCCCGTGGCGCGTGCGGCGACCGCGACTCTGTCGGCCGAGCCGCAAGGGCCCGGCGCGCAGCGGGTTGGCGATGCGGCGGCCACACTCGATCCGTTGTCCGGTCAGGGGGTTTACGAGGCGTTACGGGCCGCGCACATCGCGACCGCTGCGGCACACACGTACCTGCTCAGCGGGCAATGGCAGCCGATTCGGCAATTCCTGCGTGAACGGACGTGCGAGCTCTGGGAGCGAAGGAATGCGACGGCCGCTCTGCATTACCAGCGCCAGGCGCAGAGCACGCCGAGCGCCTTCTGGAGCGGTGCCGCCGCACCATATTCTTCCGCCGGTTCGCCGCATGCCGGTGAATTCCAAGCGCCGCATCTGGAGTGGCGGCCGGTGCTCAACGGCGTGCGCATCGAGCCACGGCGCGTGCTGGTGTCGCCGCGATTTCCGCGCGGGATCTGGCAACTCGAATCGATCGATTTGCCCGAGCTGATCGACATCCTGCACAAATTCGGCGGGGACATCGAGTGTGCCTCGCAGCAGCTGTCACGGCCGGCACCATCGGTCGCGCGAGCAGTCAAGTGGCTGCGCGCACAGGGGCTGCGCGTCGCAGCCGATGCGGCGCAGCCCTCGAGGGGGATCTGAACGCCGGGGCCCGAGCGCAATGCGGCTCGATCAGCCTGCCCCATGGTGCGTTCGAGTCATGCCGTGCGCAGCTCGTTGACGGCACGCCAGGCTTCATCGATGGCCTCGTGCAGGTACGCATTCCAGCCCGCATCGCTGTTCGCGATGGTCACGTTGCCGAAGCGCCGCCGTGCGATCACGTAGGGCATCGGATCCGTGCGCCGGTCGAACAGCGAATCGAACGTGTATGCATATCCGTGGGGCCAGCGATTGACCGTGATGGCGGCGATGTCTCGCGCCGCATCGAATCCGCCAGCCCCGAGCATCCGGGTGAGCTGCCCGACGATCTCGGTTTCGTATTCGGCGAATGTCGTTTTGAGCAGTTTGTAGCGTCCGACCTTGTACTGCTCGACGTCGGACAGACCCTGATTCGGCGTGAGCGGCACGTGGATCATGTGGATGAGGATGGGCTCCGCCGGCGTGCGTGAATTGCGATAGCCGCCCATCGCGACCGGATAATCGAGTTTGACGTCGCTGAAATAGGCATATGGACTGTTGATCCGCTCCACGCCGAGTCGCGCGAACGGGAGCCAGTTGCGCAGCGCCACATTGACGTAGACCAGCGGCTGCTTGACGGACAGCTCGAGCTCCTGGCGCTGCACTGCGGGCAACTGCGGCATGATGTGCGGAATCATCCGGTTCCAGCAGGCGAGCACGCAGTGCCGTGCGCGAATCCGCCGCAATTGACCGGCGCGCACGTAGCCCACGTCGACCCCATCAATCAGATTCACGGTTTTGACGACCGTGGCGTTCAGACGCAGTCGCACCGGACTGGCCGGATCGTCGAGTCGCGCGTAGTCGAATTTCGCGAGCACCACATCCTCCATAGTGTGCCCCGCGGCGACAGCAGGAATCAGACTGCGAACCAGAAGCCGAGCGATGGACGCATTGCCGTCGGGAAAGTGATAGATGTACGGCTCGCTGTAGGCCGGATCGATCAAATCACCGAGGCCCAGACCGGCGAAGCCCGGATACAGGCTGGTCAGGGCGCCGTAGGCAGGCACGATGTCCGGACCCATACCCCAGAAGTCCTTGGTGGAGCCGTCGAAGAATTTCACCGCTTCGGCACCGAGCCCGGCGTCGCGGATCAGATAGTCGCGGTAGCTCACCCGGCGCAGGTAGGCGATCTTCTCGGCCTTCGTTTTGCCGGCCAGGTGATCGCGCGGGTGGCGGTAGAGCGCGATGAGTCGGGCCCGGGCGGATGCGGACATCGGAAACTCGGCTGCGACCGCTTCGATGGGGCGCGCCGGTCGCAGCTCGCTCGCCCAGGAGTCGGCGCCGGTGACCGTGGGAGTGCCGACGACCAGCCGGTCCACCCCGAAGGTTTCGCGATCAAAAAACGTCGCGTTGGTCAGTCCCAGCGAGCCGTACAGCCTGCGGTCAAAGTAATGTTCCCACTGCGCCTCGCTGAGGCTCACACCGAGTTTGCCGAGCAGCCCGTCCACGGCGGGACTGAACAGGTGATGGGGCGACTGCAACGATTCGCTGCCGCCGTAGCCGATCAGGTGATGGCCGTCGACGAAGAACTCATTGCGCTTCGCGTGGCCGCCGAAATCGTCGTGATTCTCCAGGATCAGAATGCGCGAGGAGGGGCCGTGCTGCTCACGATAGAACCACGCGGCGGCAAGACCGCTCGCTCCGCCCCCGACGACGGCGAGGTCGTAGTGCTCATCAATGGGCAATCCGCCGAGCTCGAACGAGCGTCCTTCGCGGGCGACCCGGTGCGCGATCTCGAAGCAGCCCGGTTCGTCACCGCGCAGTCCATCGAGCAGCGGCGGATACTCGCCTGCCGAGGCATCCCGCGCCCGGGCAAGCGGTGCGAGTGAGTCCAGCGGTGCGAGACCGCCCGCAACGAGCAGCGCGACCCCATTCAGCAGGTCGCGTCGGCTGATCGTGTTGCTCATTGGTTCCCCGGTGCTCGCAGGTCCGCCCACGGGTGCTGAACGACAGCGGTGGTCGAAATTGTCGTTGCGCTGACTCGAGTGCCTCCGGGCTCGGGCGTGAGGCCGGTCAGCAGCGCTGCGTCCTGCGTGTGTAGACATCGACCGCTCGTGCGGCACGGAAGGCGAATCACCATGCTGATGCTCCCCGCAGGCCGCAAGGCGCACGCAGCGCTTCCGCGGCTCGATCCCGTTGGGTCCGCGACGATTATGGAATTGGGCCGCGACTGACACAATATTCCGATCGGCGGGCCTCGAGGTCATCGTCGGGACTATGGGCACGATTCTTGCCGCGCACCGACGGCACAGCAGCGCTGCTCGGCCGAGCGGCGGTGGCGCCACGCCCCCCGAGGAACACGGCTGAGGTTTTGCCCCATCTCCCGTGTCTATACCCATAGCCAGGGAATTCTTTGCGGCGGGGGTCGCGACGGAGCGCCAAACGAGGGGGGATACCATGCGCCGCAAAACCGGCACGCTGCTGATGCTGATCGCCTGCTTGTCCGTGGGTGGGGTTGCGCTCGCCGACACCTCTGCTGCATTTCACTTCGCGCTTCCAGCGCAACCCCTGGGCGATGCACTGCGCGCCATCGGCAGCCAGGCGAAGATCAATATCGTGTTCAATCCCGGGCTCGTGCGTGGACGGACGGCTCCGGCGCTCAAAGCGGACCTGACCACCGCGCAGGCGCTGTCTCGGCTCTTGGCGGGCACCGGATTCGTGTACGAGTTCGTCAACGACAGTACCATTGTGGTCTCCGCGGCGCGCGGCAGCCCGAGTATGGATCCGCCGACTTCCTCAGCGGCGGCGCCGGCAATGCAGCCGAGCGCCGATGCCCAGGGTCCGAGGCAGACCTCGCTGCAGCAGGTGCTCGTCACCGGCACACTGATTCCGACCGACCCCAATGCCGTGGCGGTCCCGGTCACCACACTCGAGGCCGCTGCATTGACCGCCACCGGCGAGTCCAGCAACATGCTTGCGACGCTCGAGAAGACAGTGCCCGCCTTCGCCGGACGAAGCAACGCTGGCACCAGCAATGCCCAGAACCATAATCAGTTCACCGCCGGCGGCTCGCAGATTGAATTGCGCAACCTTCCGACTCTGGTGCTCGTGAACGGTCAGCGTCTGGCGATCGATGCGGTCGCGGGTCTGACGGGCAGTAAGGACTTCGTCGATGTCAGTCAAATTCCAGCCGCCGCACTGGAGCGAGTCGACGTGCTCACCGACGGCGCCTCCTCGCTCTACGGTTCCGATGCCGTCGGCGGTGTCGTAAATTTCATCCTCAAGCACAACTACCACGGCGTCACCATTGGTACCCATTACGGTGCCGCCGACGGCGGTTACCGCGACCGCTCGGCATTCATTACGATGGGCGGGGATGTCGGACCGGTCAACATCACCGCCACGTTGAGTTACGCGAAGACCTCGCCCCTGTGGGCCGACACCCGGGCATTCAGCAGTCCGAAGTACGGGGTGACGCCCGGGACCGCGCTGCCGGGCGTCGTGGCCGGCGGCAGTTTCGTGCTCGCCCCAGGATTGCGCTACCCACCGGTGCCCACCGGCGCGGCCGCTACGGCGAGCAGTTACTCGCAGCTACCGGGCGTTTACGACGCCACCAGCGCCTCGCAGCTGTCTAATCAATTCGATTACTCCCGATACGTGATGCTGCTGCAGCAAGAGGAGCACCGGAATTTCGTGGCCGATATCACCTCGAAGCCACTGTTCGGCGGCAGCACGGAGGCGTTTGGTGAGATTCTCATCTCGCAGAACAAGGTTCAATCGACTGCATGGCAGACCGCCGGTCAGCCGTTCTCTAATGCGGTGGTGAGCGTGCCGGCCGGCTCGCCATACGATCCGCTCACCACCGCGACCAGCGCGACGTTCGCCGACCTCAATCGGCCCAAGGGGGTGTATGACACCACGGACGGATATCAATTCTCGCTGGGCCTGAAGGGGCACATCACCCATTCGTGGACTTGGCAGACTTCCGTGGATTACAGCGAGAGCAAACTGACCGAAAGAGATACCAATCTCATCTACAAGCCCAATTTGGCGCTGGCGGTCAACGGCGGCTACAACGCCAGCGGCGTGGCGACGCCGGGTGGTGCGTACAGCATGGTGTACGGGGGTCTGTCGGAAAACAATCCCATGACGCTGGCCCCGGCGCTAGATCCGTTTGCAGTGACGGGTAATCAGGCCGCAACGCTCGCCGCCATCTACGGTACCGAAATGCTGCATGGGGACAGCAAATTGTATTCGTGGGACGCGCACGCCGTGGGCAACGTGCTGAAGCTCCCCGCGGGCCCGCTCAGTCTCGCGGTCGGCGTCAACTGGCGCCGCGAGGAAATATCTGGTCAGGCGGACCCGAATGGCCGCAACACCGACCCGACCACCGGTCTGACTACCGGTAACGCTCAGAACTGGATCGGCGGGGTTTACACCGACCCGTTCAGTCATGGACGCACCGACAGTGCGGTGTACGCCGAGACCCGCATCCCGATCTTCTCGAGCCGCATGGACATTCCGGGCTTGGATCAGCTCGAACTCACCGCGGCCGGGCGATTCGAGCATTACAGTGATTCGGGCAGCTCGACAACGCCGAAATTCGGCTTCCGCTGGGCACCTTTCAGCAATCAGTTCGCGATCAATGGGACCTATACCAAATCGTTCGTCGCACCGCCGATGTTTCAGGCATACGGGCCGTACGATACTCGCCAGGTCACCGGAGTCATCCCGGGCAACGTGTTCGGCATCTCCGCTTTGCAGCACGGCAGTCTCACCTTCAACGGCGAGGACGGAAACAATCCAGGGCTGAAGCCGGCCGTGGCGGTCGCGCGCTCCATCGGCTTCGTATTCCGGCCGAAGTACGTGAACGGCCTGTCGGTGACCGCGGATTTTTCCTCGATCAACCTGTACGGCTTTGCCGGTGGCATCGGCTTCAACAACATCTTTAATTCCGTCAACCGACTGGGATCGGCGTCACCATTCTTTGGCAACCTCGGCGAAGGTAATTTCGTCAACTTCGGGGGCACAGACCCGTTCGCCACGCCGGGGGCGCTGCAGGCTTACCTCGCAGCAAATCCCGCCAATATTCAAAATATCTACGTCGAGGACCGCTTCACGAACCTCGCGGTCCTGAGGGAGCGCTCCTGGACCCTGGGCGCACTCTACATCCTGCCCTGGAGCCGATACGGCACCTGGACGCTGTCCTCGAATGCCATGGTGTTCGATTCGTATAAGTTTGCCGATGGCCTCGGCGATCCTTCCATTCAGTACGCCGGCAATGCGAGCAATCTCGGCGTCTTCGCCGGAACGCTGCCGAAGTACCGGCTGTACACGACGCTCGACTGGTCGTATCGGCGGTTCGATATCAGCCTGGCGAACACCTACATCTCCTCGGTTACTGACGCGGGACCGGGCGGTACCGGGCCGCATTTCGTCGCAGTTCCGCATTACAGCTCGTTTGATGTGCGGGGTGCTTACACCTGGCCGTTCGGCGCGGCGCGCAGCGGACGCAAGTTGGTACTGGCGATCGGCGTAGACGATCTGAATAACGCCACCCCACCGTACTTTCCGAGCGCGTTCTCAAATGCGTTCCTGACGACGGACATTGGAACGTATTCGCCGATCGAGCGTCTCGTGTACGGTGACCTCACGGTCTCGTTCTGAGCGGCGACGGGGTGCGGCTGGGACTGGGTGCGGAGGATGACGGAGTTGCTGGGTCTGGCTTGCGTTGAGGACTCAGCTCGCGTGCAGCGGCATGACGAATCTGACGTGCCGCTGCACGTTCGGCTCGAGTTCACGTTCCGCAACGTTGTTGCGATGACGGTCGGTGAAGGCGGAAGTCTTGCTGCGGGTCCCCCGCACTATGCCGGGGCTGCCTGAAGCCGGTGCCGTTCGTCCGGGGCACCCGGGCGCCTCTCGCTCGGCGTGGTACGCTCGCTTTGCAGTTGGCTTCTGGGGGGATGCCACGATGTCATTTGATCCAAACCCTGTAGCGGTGGCGGGCGGCAGGATGGCGGGCGGGCCGCTTCGCCAGGGTCGGCCAGCGCCCGAGCGGCGCGGCTAGGCCGCCGGCGGCGCTGTCCGATGACGCGCTCGGCATTTCTTGAGGCGATGCGGGCCACGGGCCGCGCGGGCAGGGTTGGCGAGGGGCGTGCACGGCCCGAGCCGGCGGCCGCGGCGGAGCGAGGCGGCGACCTTGGCGCTGCCGAGCGCATCAAGTCCTGCTTTCAGCTGCTGCGGCGTGTACTGATGCGCCGCGGCAATTCGCAGGCCGAGACGGAGGATCTGATCCAGGAGGCGTTCCTCAGGATGCAGGAGTACTGCGAGAAGGGCGGTGAGGTGCATCGTCCGGAAGGCTTCCTGATGCGTACCGCGCTGCGGCTTGCGGCTAACGCGCGGCGAGATGCACACCGGGAGCTCTACCGCGACGGGCCGGTTGAGGATCTGACCCAGTTGATCGATTGTGCCCCGACCCCCGATGAGGTTCTGGCAGGACAGCAGTGTCTAATGAGAATGAGAGCGGCGCTTGATGCGGCAAATCCGCGTACCCGTGAGGTGCTGTTCATGCAGAGACTCGACGGGATGAGCTACGGGGAGATTGCCGGGCGCCTGGGGATCAGCGTGAGCGCCGTCGAGAAGCATGTGGCGAAGGCGCTGGTCATTCTGGCGGAGCTGAGCGAGCGCGAATGAGAGCAAGCCATGCCGGCAAGGGCCGCACTTCGGCGACGGCGCGGGCCGAGGCGGCCGCGTGGATCGCGCGACTTCACAGTCCTAATCGCACGCGCGACGTGGAGGACGGTCTGCGCCGCTGGCTCGAGGCCGACCCTGAGCATGCGGTCGCGTTCGAACTGCTGACCGAGATCTGGGAAACGACCGCGCGGCTGAGCCGTGCGCGCAGCGTAGCCCCGCGCCCTGTCCGGGCGCGACTGCACCTGGTGCGCGCGGCGCTCGCCACGCTGTTGATCGTGCTCATTCCAGGCGGTGTGCTGCACCATGCGCGCACCGATGAGGTGGCGACCGGCATCGATCAGTTTCGCAGCATCACGCTCGCCGATGGGACTCACATCCGCTTGGATGCAAACACCAGATTGCTGATTCGCTATGGCAGACGGACCCGTCAGGTCCTGCTGGTGAAGGGTCAGGCGTACTTCCAGGTGGTACACCGGGCAGATTGGCCGTTTACGGTGAGTGCGGCGGGTCACCTGATTCGCGATCTCGGTACGCAATTCGATGTCCGGCGCGACGGTGATGTGCTGGCGGTCACTTTGGTCGAGGGCAAGGTGACCGTATCAGCGGCGCCAGCCTGGCTTGGCGCCACGCCATCCGCGCCGGGTGTGCAGTACAGCACCTCGGTGGGCACCGCGATGGCAGCCGCTGGCGCGCAGACATTCAGCCTCGCACCGGGAGAGCGGGTGACGTTCGAGGGGCACCGTTCGGCGCGGATCGATTGGCCGCAGATCGCACAGATCACCGCCTGGGAGCATGGTGAGGTGGTGCTCGACAATACCTCGCTTGGTGAGGCGGCCGCGGAGCTCAATCGCTACAGCCGGCAACGCCTGCTGATCAAGGATCCGGCGGTCGCTGCGATCCGAGTGAGTGGGGTGGTGCAGGCCGGCGCCACGCTCAGTTTTGCCGCGGCAGTGGCCAGAGCCTATCGGTTGCAGGCGCTGCATCCGGCACCCGATGTCGTCCTGCTGGCGCCGTCCCGATGAGGTATCAGGACCTCTCGGGTGTCTCCCTTTCAGGCAGGAAGGTCTCCGGGTGCGCAGGCACCGCGGCGCAGCGATGAGCTGATGCGCTTCGGGCGAGTGCTTCGTGTCTTTGCTCAGTGAGGCCCACACCTCGGGACCGCAGACCGTGAAAATCCTGATCGTGGAAGACCAGCCGCGTCTGGCGCAGCTGCTGAAGCAGGGGCTGGCGGAGCGTGCCTATACCGTGGTCTGCGCAGGCGGCTGCCAGGCGGCCCGCGACGCGCTCTGCGATGCCGCCTACGATCTGATCATTCTCGATCTGGGATTGCCCGACGGGGACGGGTTGGATCTGCTTTGCGAATGGCGGCGGAGCCGATTCATCGAGCCGGTGTTGATTCTGAGCGCGCGGGACTCGGTGCAGGACCGAGTGAGGGGGCTCGATCTGGGTGCTGATGATTATCTGTCCAAGCCGTTCAGTCTCGAGGAACTGCTTGCTCGGGTACGCTCGCAGCTGCGTCGCCGCTCCGAGGTGAAGCAAACGGTCATCGAATATCGCGGCATCCGGCTCGATCTGCTCAGTCAGAGCGCACACCTCGACGGTCAACCGGTCGAACTCACGCGGCGGGAGTTCGCACTGCTCGAGATTTTCATGCAGAACCCGGGACGGATTTTGGCCCGGACCCTGATCGCGGAGAAAATCTGGTCCTCCCACTACGATTTGGATACCAACCTGCTCGATGTCTACATGAGCCGACTGCGCGCGAAGCTCGATCGGAGCCAGCCCAGAGCCTTCTTCAAGACCGTGCGCGGCGTCGGCTACCAGCTGCTCTGATGCTGCGTTCGATCAGCCTGCGACTGGCAGTCTGGTACGCCTTCGCGGCGACGATCACCCTGGCGGTGCTGTTTGTGGTCGGCTACCAATTGCTCGAGAGCTATCTCGTGCACGGTCTCGATCAGCTCATCGCGGCCGAGTACCGCCAGATCCGTGCCCGCCTGGGTCCGCATTACCGGCAACTCACCGCGCAGGACATCAACAGCAGGATCCGCGCCACGACCCGCTACGCCTCGGTGCTGTTCTACATCGATGTCCATGCACCGCGCCAGGGCACGATCTTTTACTCCGAAAACCTCGCGGGCCGGTCGCTGCCCGAGCGGGCCGGCCGGCATCGGTACGCGGCCACGATGCCGGGCATCGGCCGGCTGCGCATCGAAGAGTTCGCGCTCCCGCCCTTTGCGGTGACCATCGGCACTTCCTCGCAGCAGGTGTATCAGGACATGGATGGCTATGTCGAGGTCTGTCTCGGTCTGCTGGCCGCAATGCTTGCGGTGAGCACGCTGATCGGTTTCGCACTGAGTCGCATGGCGTTGCGTCCCGTGCGTCTCATTCGGGAAACCGCCCTGCGGATTGGTTCAGATAACCTGCGTGAGCGCATTCCGGTCGCCGGGGTGCGGGACGAGATTTCCGAGCTCGGCCGGCTTCTGAACCAGATGTTCGACCGACTCGAGCACGCGTTCAATGCGATCCGCCGCTTCACTGCGGAGGCCTCGCACGAGCTGAAGACCCCGCTGTCGCTGATTCGGTTACAGGCAGAGAAGCTCCTGATGAAGGGGGGATTGTCGGGCGAGGACGAAGAGGCCGTGCAGATGCAGCTCGAGGAGTTGAGTCGCCTCAGCCGGATCATCGAGGAGCTGCTGTTCCTCTCGCGCGCCGAGGCCCGGGTCATTACGCTGCGCTTGAGCGCGGAGCGCCCTGGCATCTTCCTCAGTGTCTTTGCGCAGGATGCGCGCGTTCTGGCCGAGCATCGCGGCCAAGCTTTCGAGCTGCACTGCGATGGGGAAGGACCCGCGCTGTTTGAGCCGCAGCGCATTCGCCAGGTGCTGCTCAATCTGCTGGTCAATGCGTTGAACGCCTCGCCCCCCTGTGGGCGAGTCCGTGTGTGCTCGACCATCTCCAGTGGCCGCTGGCGCGTGAGTGTCGAGGATCAGGGGCCGGGCATCGCGGCCGCGGATCGGGAGCGAATCTTCGAGCGCTTCGTGCGGCTGGGCCCGCGCGGCCTCGACGAGCAGGGCAGTGGGCTCGGGCTTGCCATCTGCCGCAGCATCATTGAACTGCACCATGGACGGATCTGGTGCGAACCGGCAGGCGCAGGCGGCGGACTGAGGGTAACGTTCGAAATCCCGACCGGCGAGCATTCGTTGCCGGCGGGACCCAACCCGGTCTCGCCGTGGTCGACGGACCCTCCAGTTCCGGGACGGCCGGCTCCGGGGAGCGCGGCCGCCGTCCCGGCATCGGCTGTCGGGGTCAGTGCGCCCTGAAGCGCATGATCCCGGCGACCTCAGGCTTGCTGTACTGCGGCGAGATGCCGAGAATCAGCTCGCTCAGTTGCGGCACATACGTCGAGGACTTGGCGCCCGCGGTACTCGCGATACGGGCGATCTCGCGGTAATGATTCGGGTTGAGCTCCTGGACCACGCCGACCTCGCCAACCGCCCCGGGGACGTACAGACGCTGGCGCGCAACATCGAAGTCCGTTCCGTCATTGATGGCCGGCACGTTTACGGTGGCGACTGTCCTGCCGTTGCGCGTGTCGAGAACGAACAGCCGCGTCGGATTGCGGGTCACGACAAAGAGTCGATGGTGCGCGTCATCGAGTGACATCGCGAGATTGGTTTTCGCCCCGCGTATGGGCCAACGCGCAATGACGTTCAGCGTCTTCTTGCTCAGCACATCGACTTCGTTACGGTCGGCGACGTTGATGAACATTCGTCCCCCGCGCTGTTCGGCTCGCAGCGCCTCGACGTGCGCGGAATCGAATTCGTGCTGGCGCAGCACCTGACCCGTCCAGGGGTTGATCTCGCTCAGCCAGCAGTGCCGCATATGCACATCGGAACCCCCTGACACGATGAACAGGTGACGAGTCGAAGGGTCGTAGTACTCGCTGTCCGCGCCCGCGCTCGGGTGCAGCCGCAGGTAGCCGAGTACCTTATAGGTTCTGTCATCGATGATGCGCGGCCCGGCATCGTCGGTCACGATGATGCGGTGTGTTCCAGGAACGAGAAAGAACGCGTGTGGCGTCTTGAAAGTCCGCAGAGTCTTCAGCAGCCGACCGCTTCTGAGGTCAAAGACCTCGACTGTGCCGTGATCTTCAGCGGCAACAAACAGTTTGTTCTCCTGCAGATCGGCGAACAGATGATCGACATCACCGTCATATCCGGGAAAGTTCGTACGGCCGAGGAGTACGAGGGGCTTGCTCGTGCTGGCGCTGGCGCCGAGTGCCACGGTGGACATGAGCCCGAGGCACCCAAGTATCGCGATCTGACCGAAATGTCTCAATCTCATGGTGTCATGCTCCCGGGGCTCATCGTGCGACATCGACCAATGCGGCGGCCGAGGGGATCTGGCGGGCGAGCTCATTACGGATGCGGATTGCTTCCTCGTGCAGCGCCTTTTCATCCGTCCCCTTGGTCAGCGGAAATACGACGCCAAGGGCGCCGATACGCTTGCCGGCGGCATCGTTGAGCGGCAATTCCACTTCGAAGCGCTGCAGATCGGTGTTGTTCTCCAGATTGGTCTTGCCCTGATTCACCACCCGTGCATCGTCGCTGTCGTCCTTCTTGCCGATCCGTCCGATGTTCGAGCCGAGAATTTCCGGAGTGGAGTTCTTGGGAGTGGCGGCATGAATGGCCATGATCAGCACGTTCGGGTGCCGCGCCAGCGCCGCATCGACCAGCTTCTGTGCATAGGAGTTGAGCGGTAGATTCGGGTCCCACAGTGCCTTCTGCACGAGATTGGTCGCAAATGACGTGTTGCGCTTCAGATAGTGGCGAATCGCGATGGCTTCGAGCTCGAGCCCCTTGCGGCTGTGACCACGGAGGCGGACCGTCATCACCCCGGCGATATGTCCTGATACATCGAACATGGGCAGAGCGGCATCGAGCTCTGCGGAGTGATAGCGGAATTGTCCTCGACGGAGCCTTAATGCGCGCACAGCAGGGGCGGGCGCAGGCAGGCCGGTTCTGCCGTTGGTGGAGGCGATCGACTGAGGTGCCGTGGTGCCCGGCAAGGTGATGTACAGCGTCAGCTCGGAAACGTTGTGGTGTGCGGCAACCACCCGGTTGACCAGGTCCTGTCCGTAGCTCTGCGCGCCAACGACGGGCGTGCCGATGGGCGGCATGTAAGCGGCGAGAGCCGTCCCCCCCGCTAGCGCGACCATGGCCGCGCTCGCGAACGTTGCGATCATCTTCTTCATCAGTCAAAGCCCTCGGAATGGGTTTTCGGTTTGATGCCGGCACAAGGGCGTTGGTGTGTGCGCCCGCCCGCGTCGGTGACAAGAAGACTAACCGGGAAACCTGACGGATTCCTGTCATCCACCTGAACGGAAATTCAGGTAATCGGTCGCAGGACGGTAGGCGGTCTGCCGCGCCGCCCGAACCTGGCGGCCCGGCAGACCGCCAGGTTCGGGCGGCGCGCCCGCAATGCCCGACTCGGTGAATGTGCCCGCTCAGGGACTCAGCTTCTGCGGCGAGCGGCACGGTGCGCCGTGTCGCTCGCTTAACGATATCGTGGCCGGCGCTGGGTCAAAGATCGCTCGGCCATGGGAGGGCGCGCGGAGTCCGTCCGCGCAGTGCTGAGGGCGCGAGTTTCGCTATCGGCTCGCGGGTTTGCCCCGATGTTTTGTCGGGTGAGCTTGTCGCGGGGGCTTTCCTTTACGCTTGGGTGCATGCCGGGCACCGTGCGGTCGGGCCTGTCGCTCAGAGTCCCCGGACTTCGAGGCGACCCGACTGATGCGCAGCTCGGCGCCGCGCACTCGCACGGCTTGCAGATCGTTGAACGTCTCCTCCGGCATGCCCGCCGGAAGATCGACAAAGCTGTGATCGTCGCGGATATCGATGTGCCCGATGTTGCGCCCGTCGAGGCCCGCCTCGTTCGCGATGGCACCGACGATGTTCCCGGGCTGGACGCCGTGGTTATGCCCAACTTCGATGCGGAAGGTCTCGAACCGCAGGCCCTTCTTGGTGCCGTGGTGGGTTCGCGCCTGTGCTGTCGGTTCTCGATCCCGTGCAGCACCGCCGCGGTCGCGCCCCGCTTCGGCGGCTGAGGAGTGCGGGGAATGTGTCGGGTGCGGCTCTTGCGCCTTGGCCGAAAGCAGGAATGGCGTGGAGCCCTGCAGCAGGCTGGCCAATGCTGCGGCAATTTCGGCAGCCGGGACGTTCTGCTCGCGCTCAATCTCCTCGATGATCGGCTGGAAGATCTTGTCCTCGCTGCCGCGCAGTGCGTTCACGAGAGTCTCTTTGAACTTGAGGATGCGCCGCTCGTTGACTTCCGAGACCGTCGGCAGCGGCATCTGCTCGATGGACTGCTTCGTCGCACGCTCGATGATGCGCAACATGTTCCGCTCGCGCGGCGCGACGAACAGGATCGCCTCGCCATTGCGCCCCGCCCGGCCGGTGCGGCCGATCCGGTGAATGTACGTCTGCGAATCGTACGGAATGTCGTAGTTCACGACGTGGGAAATGCGCTCGACGTCAAGTCCCCGAGCCGCGACATCCGTTGCCACGACGATGTCGACTTGGCCTGCCTTCAGTCGGGCAATCGTGCGTTCACGCTGCTGCTGAGGGATGTCCCCGTGCAGCGCTGCGACGTTGAAGCCGCGTGCCTCGAGTCGCTCGGCGAGCTCAGTCGTTTCGAGCTTGGTACGCACGAACACGATCATGGCATCGAAGCTCTCCGCCTCGAGAACCCGGGTGAGCGCATCGAGCTTGTGCAGGCCGCTCACCAGCCAGTAACGCTGGCGAATCTTCGGTGCGGTGCTGGCACGATTCTGGATCGTGATCTGAGCCGGATCGCGCATGTGGGTGTGTGCGATGCGGCGGATCGCCGGCGGCAGCGTGGCCGAGAACAGCGCAGTCTGCCGCTGTGCCGGGGCCTGCTGCAGGATCCACTCGATCGCGTCGACGAAACCCATTTGCAGCATTTCGTCGCCCTCATCGAGGACGACGAACCGGAGCGTGTCGAGCTTCAACGTGCCCTGGGTAATATGGTCCATGACCCGCCCGGGGGTGCCCACGACCACGTGCGCGCCGCGCTTGAGGCCCTTCAGCTGCGGCACGTAGCTCTGGCCGCCGTAGAGCGGCAGTACGTGGAAGCCCTGCAGATGCGCCGCGTAGCGCTGGAAGGCCTCTGCGACCTGAATGGCGAGCTCGCGAGTCGGCACGAGCACGAGCGCCTGCGGGGCGGCCTGCGACAGATCGATCTGGGCGAGGATCGGCAGTGCGAAGGCGGCGGTCTTGCCGGTACCGGTCTGCGCCTGTCCGAGCAGGTCCGAGCCCGAGAGCAGCAGCGGGATGGTCTGCGCCTGGATCGGGGAGGGCGTTTCGTAGCCGACCGCAGCCAGCGCCGCGAGGATCGGCGCGCTCAGGCCGAGCTCGCTGAAGCTGGGCAGTTTCTGTTCGTCGTTCATGGGATTAATTGACTCGTTCTTCCCGGTTGATGCGCCGGCGGATTGCTTCGTCACGTGCGTCCTCGATCACCTGGATTACGCTGTCCGGATCGGGGGCAAGCTCCTCCGCAACGACCAAGCCCGTGAGGCGAGTGTCGGCGTGCAGCTCGCCCGTTTCGTACAGTGCCCACATTTCCCGGGCAAACTCGGTTTGCAGCAACTCCGGGGCGAACTGGCCGAGTGTGGATCTGATGTTGTTGACGTCGCGCTCGAGCATGGCAAACGCCGCATTGTTCCCCGAGGCGTTGACGACCTGCGGCAGGTCGATGATGACCGGTCCTTCCGGGGCGAGCAGAATGTTGAATTCCGAAAGATCGCCGTGGATGAGGCCCAGGCTCAGCATGCGCACGATCTGCTGCATCAGGAAGGCGTGATACGTCTGTGCCACATCGGCCGGGAGGTGCACTTCTGCGAGCCGCGGCGCTGGATCTCCCGCGGCGTCCGTGACGAGTTCCATGATTAGCACGTCGTTGAAGTAGCCAAAGGGCTGTGGGACTCGCACGCCGCCAGCGACCAGTCGATACAAGGCGTCGACTTCGGCGTTCTTCCACTCGTGCTCTTGCTCCCGACGGCCGAAACGCGTGCCGCGGCTCATGGCGCGTGTTTCTCGGCTGCCGCGGACTTTGCGGCCTTCCTGGTACTGCGCACGCCGCTGGAAGCTGCGCTGAGACATGTCCCGATACACCTTCGCGCAGCGCAGCTGCGTCCCGCAGCGCACGAGATACACAGTCGCTTCCTTGCCGCTTTTCAGCGAACGGACCACTTCATCGATGACACCGTCATCGAGCAACGGCTGCAGGTCTTTGGGAACTTTCATAGTCTCCGTGGGCGCGGTCTGGAGGCCCGCGAAGCTCATTGGATTGAGGGGTGCGCGAGACGCGCGTGGAGAAGGCAGAGCAGTGCAGCATATCACGCTGTGGCGCCGCGCTGTAGCGTGTCGGCGTTGCCTGGAGCTTGAGCGCTGCGCTGGGCTTCGCAAACAGGTGCCACGGGAGTCGAGTGGTATGCCGCGTCGCACGGGCGCAGTCGGCTCGGCGCGCCGTCGTTGCCCTCAGGTCACGGCCGCCCGAGTCTATCTCTCCTGCACCGCTTCAGTTCCTGCTTCGCCGTCTGAACATCACCCCACGAGCGCTCTTCATCCCAATCCAGGACAAAATTGCGACCATGTAGTCGCACATCGCGGCGAGGCCAGGGGTCTGGCGATCGATCGACCTGTCCTCTGCAGGAGAGCAAACGCACGACCATCCGCCCTCACAGCCTCGGCCCGAGAGTACCGGTGGTTGCGGCCCGGCATCACTGTGTGGCGGCTCATTGCGCACGAAAGGTGCTCGCTGTCAGGCCGGACGCGCGCCGGAACCGGCGGTTGAAGGTCGAGAAATCCTCAAAGCCACCCTCGAGCGTCACCGTGGCGATGGCTCTGCTGGGCTCGTGCAGCCGCGTGGGGTGCAAGCGTCTGCGCAAAAGGTATTGGTCCGGGGTGACTCTGAAGACCTAGTCGATGTGCGTAAGACGTGCGCGGCGCTGAGCAAAACCCTCGGCCGCAAGCGTAGCGATCGAGTACATCCCGCGGCTTCGCCGAGCGCGGCGGGTGTGGCTGCCGTCGGATTGGGCGCTGTCCTAGAGCTTCGCTGAAGAACGGCTGACGGGGTTGGCGTCGAGCCGTTCGGCCTGCTGCTCGAGAAATTCTACCGACGCCATTTTGACCGGTGCGGCCGCCTCGCGGACCGGGCTTTCCATCAGCCTTTAAGAAGCGGTTCTGCTCCCGGCGCGCGGTAAAAGCGTTGCAAGGATGCCCGCCGCGGTCCTGGCGGGGGGAATTTCCTTTGCGTCCTGGCCTACTCTAAACCCCGCCAAACCCGCCCGAACGAGACAAATGACCGGCACGGACAAGACCACGAAAAGCCATCGTCATTGCGGCTGATTAGGCACGTCCGCGCTTTTTTCGCATCACGGCCCCCAGGCCAATTAGGCCGGTGCCGAGCAACAGGAGAGGACCCGGTTCAGGTACGGAGGTCGCAGGCGATGACAGAAACGTGAACGTTACAAAACCATTCCCATCGGAGCCTGGATATAAAGCGGGCATTCCGGCCGCCACCACGGGGTTGGTGGCATCGCTGGCCAGAAATGAACCGCCTCCGCCTCCGCCTGCCCCGGCGTCGGAAATATAACCATTCCCACCCGCGCCGCCGCCGCTGTAACCGCCCCCGCCGCCGCCGGTGGTCCCAAACAGGCCCGCACCTTCCCCGCCGCCCCCAAATCCGCCGCCATAGCTGCTGGTTTGACCCGCAAGATAAGCTGTGAAGCTCAAGCCACCCAAGGCCCCGCTGCCATTGGGATCGTTTTGACCAGTGCCCGAAAAGCCGCCGCCGCCGCCGCCGCCTGCCAGCACTTCATCCGCACTGCCACCACTGCCATTGGTCCCGCCCACGTTACCCGCGGACCCGCCACCAGGGCTCGTACCGTTGGGTAAGTAGTTCGCAGTACCGCCGCTGCCAGCGGCAAAACTCGCATCGAACGCACCGCCGCCGCCGCCGGCTGCGGCCAACAGCGTCGGTGTCGCCGTGCCGTTCGCTTCGGCGACGAAACTGCCACCGCCGCCACCGCCACCGAATTCGTTGACGACCCCGGCCGCGCCTTGACCACCCACCAGAATGTCTAGAACGCTTCCGGCGGTGAGCATGAAGTCAGCGCTGACCTTGGCATTAAGGCCGCCGGCGTAGGCACCGATACTCCCGCCCTGCGCGCCGAACGCGGTAATGCTATAGGCTCCCGTGTTGAGCACAGTGTAATCCACGATACTGCCGCTATAGCTGATACTGGTGGTGCCGGTTCCAATGGTATTGATGGGTCCAGCATGAGCCCGCGGGGTGAGGGCAAGTGTCATGAGCCCGAGCACGCCCACGACGGTGGCGGAATGCAGATTTCGCAACGAGCGGCTGCGGACGGTCATGGGTAAGAATCCTTTCGGAAAGTTTTGCGAATGTGCTGTTAGTGTTAAAAAATCCGATATCGCAAATGGAAGCTTAGGATAAAGTTGACTGATTTACAAGTATTGGGGCGGGCAGGGAAATGCGTGATTCGGATTGGCTGGCGACGCCTATCAGGTGGCCGACATCGGGCCCGGGCGCCGCTGGCTGCTGCGTGATGGACGATAGCGTTTCCCGCGGCGAGCCAAATGAGCGGATTGCACGAACCGATCGATTCCCAATTCTTTACCAGTTTGTCGGAAATTTTTCCGCAACTGGCGTTGTCGCATGACTTGGGACTTGCCTGACAGACGGTTCGTCTGGCCGCGTTACTGCGGCGCATTCTCGCGAGGCGCGTGGATATTAAGTGCCGCATTCAAAGCGGCTCGCCGGCGCCTGCCGAATGACATGCCGCGTGCTTCATGCATGAAAATGTTTTCACCGAGCCGTGCTGCCGCCATTCTGGTTTCTGGGCTCGCTCTTCCATCGTCCTGAATGTCACGAAGATAGATGTCGATGACTTGGTCCGGCGCATAACCGCCGTAACCGGGAGATTTTCTCTGTGTCGGAAAGTGATTCTCCCTGAACAGCCAAAGTGCACCATCGATCTCGATCGACTTTCCGACGAGTCGCCAACGCAGCTCTTCGGCGAGGAATGAAACAGTCCAGATCGTAAGCGCGCCTGCCGCGACGGCCACGATTGCGGCTCCATAAGATAGGTGCTGAAGCCATATCCTCAGAGCCCATGCGAGGGATGCCCACGTACCAAAGGCAATCATCAAAGTTAGCGTTACTGCCACGAATTTATTAGGCACCCGTGGCTTTGCGGTCATGCTCTGCCTAGGCATGGAATCACCCCGTACGTTACGTGAGGCAATGAAATCTCTTTTGGAGTTACCGCGATGACGCGCCGACGCTCGGAGTCTTCACAGGGCAACACTCCAGGAGAATTACCGCTACATCATCTTGCAACTCACCGCTCCTTAGGCGCACGCTGTCGATAAGCGCTTCGACGCCGTTGGCCGCGCAGGCACGAATGTCTGCGGCACTCGTATACCTGAGCAGCCCGTCAGTGGCCAGAAGCAGCTTGCCTGTCAGCTGCGCCCTGAACATCGCGGGGTGGGCTCGGCCGGAGCCCAGCCGCGAGCGCTCCTGGTGTGCCGTCAAGTCCCGCACCGGAGTGCTGCGGGAGATCATCCGGGCTCCTGAATCACCGGCGCTGGCCCCTCGGCACAGGCCATCGTCTGATACCTCAACGGCAACACACGTTGTCTCGCCGCCCTGCGCCTGGCTCTTAA
>JAKBCE010000092.1 GCA_021808195.1 Pseudomonadota bacterium | reverse complement strand
TCGAGGCACTGTACCTCTCGGGTGCCGCGATGAGCGCCTCGATGGGTTTGCCTGACCTCGGCATCATCACCGTGGAGGACGTGTGCGGGTTCATCCGCCAGGTGAGCCGCGCCAGCGCGCTGCCGGTCCTGGTCGACGGGGACACCGGTTATGGCGAAGCGCTGAATGTCATGCACATGGTGCGCGCGTTCGAGGACGCCGGTGCGGCCGCCGTGCACATCGAGGACCAGGTGTTGCCGAAGAAGTGCGGCCACCTCAACGACAAACGACTGGTCGCGCCCGAGGAGATGGCCGCCAAGATCGCCGCGGCGGCGCGCGCCCGGCGTCACCTGTACATCATCGCACGCACCGACGCGGCAGCCAGCGAGGGACTCGACGGTGCGGTCGCCCGGGCCCGGCGCTATCTCGAGGCCGGCGCCGATGCGATCTTTCCGGAAGCCCTGACCAGCGCGGAGATGTTCCGCGAGTTCGCCGCGCGTATCGATGCGCCGCTGCTCGCGAACATGACGGAGTTCGGCCGCACGCCGTACTTCACGGCCGAAGAGTTCCGCGCCATGGGCTATCGGATGGTGATCTGGCCGGTGAGCGCGCTGCGGATCGCGGCGAGGGCCCACGAGGAGCTGTACGCCACGATCGCCCGCGAGGGCGGGCCGAAGAGCCTCATCGGCCGGATGCAGACCCGCCAGGAACTTTACGAGACGATTTCGTACGCCGACTATGAGACGCTCGATGCGTCCATCGTCAAAAGCGTCGTTCCGAAATGAATGTCGGCCCGCGCCTACGCGCGGGGTCGAACCGTATTACTCGCTCTTCGAGGCGATGGTGTCGATCGAGTAGCCGATCAGCAGCGCGAAGGTGAGGAGGATCTGAGAAGCAGCAATGACCATGTGTTTCTTCCTTTGGATTAACCAGCGCGCGCAAGTCTAGAGATCCAAAGGCCCTGTGACATGTCCATCGCGGGGGTGCGTGCTCTGTACAGCGCGAGGGCGGTGCGCGTATTCCTTTCGGTAGAGCCCCTCACCCCCCGGCGTGACGCCGCCCCGCTCCGCGCGCTAGAATTCAGGCCATTCGCGCAGGTCCCCTGCGCCGTTTCCCCTCTTCTGCACTCCCGGAGCCCCTTCGATGGCCATTGGCACAGATTCCGTCGTCAGCATTCACTACACCCTCAAAGACGACACCGGCACGGTCATCGACCGCTCGGAAGCCGGCGAGCCGCTCGCCTACCTGCACGGTCACGGCAACCTCATCCCGGGCCTGGAGCAGGAACTGACGGGCAAGAATTCAGGCGACGAGCTCTCCGTCACGGTGCCGCCTGCGCAAGGCTACGGTGAGTATGACCAGGGTCTAGTGCAGAACGTCCCGCGCCGGGCGCTGCGTGGGATCAAGGATGTGAAGATCGGAATGCGCCTGCATGCGCAGAGCCCCGAAGGGACCCAAGCCGTCACGGTGACCAAGATCCTCGGCGACATGGTGACCCTCGACGGCAACCACCCGCTGGCGGGCAAGAGCCTGCACTTCGAGGTGCGAATCGAAGACGTGCGGGCCGCCACCGAGGAAGAACTGTCCCACGGTCACGTGCACGGACCGCACGGCCACCACGATCACTGAGGCAAAGCCCCGGTTGAACGCCGGCGCGCGCTGCGCGCCGGCGACTCTGCGCCACCGCCGCACTGAACGGGACACCGGAAGACTCTAGCGGGCTGTCGATCGCGTGCGCAGCGTGGCTGCGGCGCAGGCTTCAGAACCACCCATAATTGAAGCTGATGCTGATGCGCTCACCGGCTGGGTTGGCCGGGACCTCGTGGCGCAACCAGCTCTCGAACAGCACGACGCTGCCGGCGGCCGCCGGGATCTCGACCCAAGGCCGGTTGGCGCGGCTCGCACCGCGGCGCCGCGGCGGCGCGGCCATCATCCGCTCGAGGCGCGGGTCCTCCAGTTTCAAAGCCGCGCAGCCGCGCGGGGTCTTCAGATAGAACGTGCCACTGATCGTCGCGAGCGGGTGCAAGTGCAGCCCGTGCGCGGTACCGCGCGGCATGATATTCACCCAGCAGTCGGTCATGCTGAGCGCCCGGCCAGTCAGATCGAGCTCGAGCGCGCGGGCGAACGCCGCCACGTGCGGATCGATCGCCCGCTCCAGCGCTGCGAACGTCGGCGACAGCTGGTGCATTCGGAACGCCGAGCCATACGAGGTATAGCCGCCCGGATAATTCTTCGCCGACCAGCGCCGTCCGCCCGCATCATCCAGCTGCAGCTGCCGGCATTCGCGCAGCAGCCGCGGCCCGAGCCGGGCCGCGGCTGGCACTCGCCGGGCGTAGATCACCGTCGGAAACAGTCGCTGAAGACTCATCCGGCGAGTATATCGACACGCCGCTCAGCCGGTGGCGAACTGCTGCGCCTCCGTGCTGCCGGCAAGCGCCTCGAGCGAGGACGTCCCGCCCGTGATGGCCTGCGTCAGCTCATCGAAATAGCCGGCGCCGACTTCGCGCTGATGGCGCGTTGCGCTATATCCATGCCGCTCGGCGGCAAACTCCGCCTCCTGCAGCTCGACGTAGGCGGCCATCTGCCGATCCCGATAGCCGCGCGCCAGCTCGAACATCGAGAAGTTCAGGGCATGGAACCCCGCCAGCGTGATGAACTGGAACCGGTAGCCCATGGCGCCGAGCTCGCGCTGAAAGCGAGCGATGGTCCCGTCATCGAGCTTGCGCTTCCAGTTGAACGACGGGGAGCAGTTGTACGCGAGCAGCTTGTCGGGGAAGCGCCGGTGCACCGCTTCGGCGAAGCGGCGGGCCTCCTCGAGATCGGGCTTGGCCGTCTCGCACCACACCAGGTCCGCATAGGGGGCATACGCCAGCGCTCGGGCGATCGCCTGCTCGAGGCCGGCACGGACATGGAAGAACCCCTCGGCGGTGCGGCCGCGCGCCGTATCGATGAACGGCCGGTCGCGCTCATCGACGTCCGCGGTGAGGAGCTTGGCCCCTTCCGCATCGGTCCGCGCGACGAGCACGGTCGGCACGTTGCACACATCGGCAGCGAGCCGGGCCGCGAGCAGCTTGTTGATCGCTTCCTGGGTCGGGACGAGCACCTTGCCACCCATGTGGCCGCACTTCTTCGCCGAGGACAGCTGGTCCTCGAAGTGCGCACCGGCCGCGCCCGCCTCGATCAGCTGCTTCATCAGCTCGAACGCGTTCAACACGCCACCGAAGCCGGCCTCGGCATCGGCGACGATCGGCTTCAGCCAGTCGATGCCGTCATGGCCTTCTGCATGGTCGATCTGGTCGGCGCGCCGCAGTGCCGAGTTGATGCGCCGCACCACCGCCGGCACCGAATCGGACGGATAGAGCGACTGATCGGGGTACATCTGCCCGGCGAGATTCGCATCGGCGGCCACCTGCCAGCCCGACAGATAGATCGCATCGAGCCCGGCCTTGACCTGCTGCATGGCCTGATTGCCGGTGAGTGCCCCGAGTGCATTGACGAACGGCCGCTCGTTGAGCATCCGCCAGAGCTTCTCGGCGGTCTGGCGCGCCAGCGAGTGTTCGATGGCGATCGTACCGCGCAAGCGCACCACGTCCTCGGGCTGATAGGCGCGCTCGATACCGCGCCAGCGGGGAGAGTCTTGCCACGACCGGCGCAGCTCTTGTGCGCTCGGCAACAGGTCATCGGGTCTCATACTCGGTCCTCCAGGGCGTCAGTCGATCAGTTCATAGGCCGGCAGGGTGAGAAATTCATCGAAGGTATCTTGCTCAATCATTTGCTGCAGCAGGCGCGCGGCACTCGGAAACACGCCCTCGAGCAGGCGCACCGGGCCGACCTCGGCGTGGATGCGCTCGAGCTCCTCGGCGAACAGCCGATCCATCCGCGGCAGCGTCAGGGGGACACCGTCGCTGGTGCAGGCACCGTGACGCAGCCACTGCCACAGCTGCGCTCGGCAGATCTCCGCGGTGGCCGCATCCTCCATGAGGTTGTAGAGCGGCACGCAGCCGTTGCCGCGCAGCCAGGCCTCCAGGTACTGCACGCCCACCCGGATGTTGGTTCGAACTCCCTCCTCGGTGATGTTCCCGGCGGGCACCCGCAGCAGATCCTCGCGGCGCACGTTCACGTCCTCGCGCGCGACACCCAGCTGGTTCGGGCCGTGCATCACCGCATCGAATGCCGCGCGTGCCACCGGCGCCAGCCCCGGATGCGCGATCCAGGTGCCGTCGTGTCCGGCATTCGCCTCGCGCAGTTTGTCGGCGCGGACCCGCTCCATGGCGAGCGCGTTCGCCTGCGCATCGCGCACCGGAATCTGTGCCGCCATGCCGCCCATGGCATGCGCACCGCGACGGTGGCAAGTGCGGATGAGCAGATCCACGTAGGACTTCAGAAAGTGCCGCTCCATCGTCACCTGGGCGCGATCGGGCAGAACACACTCGCTGCGTCCGCGCAGCTTCTTGATGAAGCTGAAGATGTAGTCCCAACGGCCACAGTTCAGACCCACGATGTAATCGCGCAGCTCGAAGAGAATCTCGTCCATCTCGAAGGCCGCCGGGAGCGTCTCGATCAGGACGGTGACCTTGATCGTGCCGTGCTCAAGCCCGAGCGCCGACTCGGCGGTCGCGAACACCTCGGCCCACAAGCGCGCCTCGAGATGGCTCTCGAGCTTCGGCAGATAGAAGTACGGGCCGGTGCCGGCGCGCGCCAGGCCCTCGTGGTTGCGCGCCAGGTAGAGCGCGAAATCGAACAGTGCACCGGACACCGCCTCGCCGTCGATGCACACGTGCTTCTCCGGCAGATGCCAGCCGCGCGGCCGCACGATCAGCGTCGCGCGCCGTTCAGCGAGGCGGTAGTCCTTGCCGCTCACCGGATCGACGTAGCTGATGGTGCCGTCGATGGCATCGGCCAGGTTGATCTGCCCCTGGATCAGGTTGTGCCAGGTGGGGCTGCAGGAGTCCTCGAAGTCCGCCATGAACGCGCACACCGGCGCGTTCAGCGCGTTGATGATCATTTTGCGCTCGACCGGACCGGTGATCTCCACGCGCCGGTCGAGCAGATCGTGCGGCACCGCCGCAATGCGCCAGTCCGCGCGGCGCACCGTCTCGGTCTGCGGCAGGAAATCCGGCAGCACCCCGCTGTCGAACTCGCGCTGACGCTCGGCGCGCGCGCCGAGCAGCTCGAGCCGTCGCGGATTGAAACGCCGGTGCAGTCGCGCCAGCAGCTCGAGCGCGCCGGGCGTGAGCACCTCCGGGGCGCGCGCAATGCCGGTGGGAGCGACCCGCAGTGCGGGCGTTTCGCCCTGCGCTGCCGGGGACCGGATCGATCGGGGTTGAGCTGCGGTGTTCATGGGAGCGAGCATAGCCCCCAGGAAGTGAAGAATTTGACTATAGAAACTTCACATTGTTAATTTCACAGACGCGGGCAACGTGCCCGCGCGTATCCGCCCAGGTGCCGCCATGTCCCCGTTGCTGCGCAAAGGCCATTTTCTCGGTGCAAAACTGCGCGAACTGCGCAAACGCAACGGCCTGACGCTCGAGGAGCTCTCCTCGCGCTGTATTCAGCGCGACGCCGAGCGGGCGCCGTCGGTGTCCTACCTCAGCATGATCGAGAGCGGCAAGCGCGTCCCGTCCGCGGAGCTGCTCGAGCTGCTCGCGCTGGTATTCCAGCGCGAGCCGAGCTGGTTTCTCGATGAGAGCAGCAGCGCGGAACTCGTGACGCTCTCGGCCCCGGCCGGCGGCGCGGCGAAGGTGCCGCTGGAGCCGGCGTTCCTGTTCTCCAAGGAGGTGTTGCAAGCGGCGATCCCGGAGCTGCTGCAGCAGACCGGTACGAGCGGGCGGCAGTTTGCGCACCTGCTGATCCGTACCCACCAGGAGTTCTCTCGCAACGACTTCCCGGACCTCGAACGCGCAGCGGAGGACGTGGGCGAGCGCAAGTTTCCGCTCGGCGTCGAGGACCTGATGCGCCTGACGCGCCGACACGGCCTGGAGATCCGCTGGTTCGAGCGCAAGGCGCTGCTGGCGCGTGACAAGGACCGCGAGGTGCGCAGCGTGGTGCGCTCGTTCTTCGAATCCCCGCGGTTCATCTACGCCAATCGCGCGCTGCTGTCGGATCCGGCGCGGTTGAAATTTGATCTGGCGGCGCACATTGCGCACAAAGTGCTGCACGGCGGGGACGGCTTGAAGTCCGCGCATGCCACTGGCGGGGAGATGGGCGGCAGCCCGGAGGGCGCCTCGGCCGCCGGCATGAATGCTGAGGACGTCCTGCACGCCTGGCGCGACTTCGAGTGCAGCTTCTTCGCCGGCGCGCTGCTGGCACCGCGCGTGCCGTTCCGGCGCTTCCTGGCGCGTGAGCGCTACCGAGTCGAGAGCAGTGCGTGGCTCGAGCTGACCCCCGCAGTGATCATGCGCCGCATGACCAAGGTGTCGCCGTATCCGTACTGGCATTTCTTCGATGCCTATCCGCCGGGTTACCTGCGCGCGGTGTATCGCGGCAACGGCATCCCGCTGCCCTGGGGCAACCTGGCGCAGGTGAGCGATCCGTGCCCGAACTGGGCGGTGTTCCGCATGCTCGACAGCGAACGCGACAGCGGTTCGCAGATCTCGGTGCTGCGTGACGGAGAGCGCTCGCTGCTCTACTGTTGCCACTCGCGACGGGTACGCGACATGGCGGGCAACCCGCACGTATTGTCGGTCGGGGTCGATCTGGCGCCGGCGCTGGATGCCAATGGAGTCTCGAGCCAGGAGATCACTGCGGCCATCCAGGCCGCCTGTACGCGCGGCGGCGGCGAGGCCCAGCCTCCGCGCGGCGCAAAAGCGGCGCTGCAGGCCGTCGCCAACGTGCTCAACATCGCCTGGATCGATACGGCGCTCGAGCGGCCGGCGCACCTCATCTGCCCGCGCAGCTCGCGCTGCCCGCGCCCCGATCGCTGCGCGGGTGCGAAGCTCCGACCGTCGCGCGCGCGGGAAATTGACGACGTGCGCGCCGAGATCCTCGGCGCGCCGCGCTGATCAATCCCGCGGGTGCATGAAGATCATGGCCGGGTGCTCGATGAGCTCTTTCATCGCCTGGATCATCGCAGCCGCATCGTAGCCGTCGACGAAGCGGTGATCGAACGACGAGGAGAGATTCATCATCCGGCGCACCGCAACCGCGCCGTCGACGACCATGGGCCGATCGACCGCACGGTTGACACCGATGATCGCAACCTCCGGGGCATTGATGATCGGCGTACTGACGATGCCACCGAGCTTGCCGAGACTGGTGAGCGTGATGGTCGACCCGCTCAGCTCATCGCGCGTCGCCTTGTTGGTGCGCGCCGCTTCGGTCACGCGCCGCATCTGCGCAGCGATGTCCCACAACGAGCGCTGCTCGGCGTTGCGCACCACGGGCACTTTCAGACCGTCAGGAGTCTGGGTCGCCACGCCCACGTGCACTGCGCGGTGGCGGATGATCACGCCCCGCTCGGCATCGTAGTGCGCGTTGCACTGCGGGAAGTCCTGCAGTACGCGCACCAGTGCGACCACGAGAAACGGCAGATAGGTGAGCGCGGGCTCGCCGGAGGGGAGGCGGCCGTTCAGGTGCCGGCGCAATCCCTCGAGCTCCGTGACATCGACCTCCTCGACATACGCGAAGTGTGGAATGTTGCGCTTCGCCTCGCTCATGCGCTGGGCAATCAGGCGACGCAGCCCGATGACTTTGATTTCCTCAGTGGGCGCCGACGCAGGCTGCGGCGGTACGCCCGCGCGCGCGGCGGCCGCGGCCTGCGGTACGCCGCGCAGGTGCGCCTCCAGATCCTCGCGCAGGATGCGGCCCTGCGGGCCGCTGCCCTGAACCCGCTGCAGATCGATGCCGGCCTCGTGTGCGCGGCGCCGGTTGGCCGGCGAGGTCATCACCCGCCCGCGCGCCGTCGCCGGTGGCTGCGGGACCGGCGTCGCGGCCGCCGCTGGCGCTGCGGCAGGAGCCGGCGCTGCGGCAGGAGCCGGCGCGGAAGCGGACGGCTGCTCGCCGCCCGTTTCGAACACGATGAGTTCGCCGCCGACGGCGACCATCTCGCCCGGCTCACCGGTGGTCGAAATCACCTTGCCACCGACCGGGGAGGGCACTTCCACCGCCGCCTTCTCGGTCATGACCTCGACCAGCACTTGCTCTTCCTCGACCGTATCGCCGGGCTTGACGTGCCAAGCGACGATTTCGGCAGACACGGTGCCCTCGCCGAGATCCGGGAGTTTGAAGACGTAACGGCTCATCGCGCCTCCATCACGCCGCGGATCGCTGCGGCAATACGCGCCGGACCGGGGAAGTAATCCCATTCGAAGGCATGCGGATAGGGGGTGTCCCACCCAGTCACCCGGGCAATGGGCGCCTCGAGCTGCCAGAAGCACTCTTCCTGCACGGTAGCGGACAGCTCCGCGCCAAAACCGCTGAACCGGGTCGCCTCGTGCACGATCACGCAACGCCCGGTCTTGCTCACCGAGGTGCACAAGGTATCGACGTCGAGCGGCACCATGGTGCGCACGTCGATGATCTCGGCATCGACCTCGGCGAGACGCACCGCCGCCTCCGCCACGTGCACCATGGTGCCGTAGGTCAGCACGGTGACGTCCTTGCCGGGCCGCACCACTTCGGCCTTACCGATCGGAATCGCGTAGTGCCCTTCGGGCACCTCGCCCTTCGGATGCGTGCTCCAGGGCACCGCCGGCTTGTGCGGATCACCATCAAACGGTCCGTTGTAGATGCGCTTCGGTTCGAAGAACACCACCGGATCTTCGTCCTCGATGGAGCTGATCAGCAGCCCCTTGGCATCGTAGGGATTCGAGGGCATCACCACTTTGATCCCGCAGACGTGCGTGAACACGCCCTCCGGGCTCTGCGAGTGGGTCTGGCCGCCGCGAATGCCGCCCCCGCAGGGCGTACGGATGGTCACCGGTGCGCAATAATCACCGGCGGTGCGGTAGCGCAGTCGGGCCAGCTCGCTCACGATCTGGTCGAATGCCGGGTAGATGTAGTCGGCGAACTGGATCTCGGCGACGGGGCGCAGGCCGTTCACGCCCATGCCGATCGCCGCAGCGACGATGCCGCCCTCGGCAATCGGGGTGTCGAGCACGCGATGCTCCCCGTACTTGCGCTGCAGGCCGTCGGTGCAGCGGAACACGCCGCCGAAGTACCCGACGTCCTCACCGAACACCACGACGCGTTGGTCGCGCCCCAGCATGACATCGAGGGCCGAGTTGATCG
>JAKBCE010000091.1 GCA_021808195.1 Pseudomonadota bacterium | reverse complement strand
CGGCGCTCATGGAAGCCATGCTCGAGGCACTTGGCGATCGGGAGTTGCTCAATCTGGTGCGCACCCGGATGAACGATGGTGCCGAGCCGATCGAGGTCGATATTGACGAGCTCTGAACAGCGGCCCAAGCACAAATACCGCCTGCTGTTTCACCCCGAGGCTCTGAAGGAGTGGAACGCTCTTGATGGCTCGATCAAGAAGCCGCTGAAAAAGCTGCTTGCGACGCGGCTCGAAGACCCACACGTGCCGGGCGGCTTCTTGCACGGCGATCTGATTGGCTGTTACAAAATCAAGCTCAATAAGCAAGGCGTCCGGTTGGTCTACCGCGTCGAAGACAATGCGCTGATCGTGATGGTGATGGCCGTAGATCGTTGCGAAGAGAGCCTCGTGTATCGGTCCGCGCTCGCTCGTTTGGTAGACACAGTCAAGACATTGACCAACACTGCGAAAACGGCACTTGCACGAGAAGCTGCGGCGCGGCCCGTAGGCCGGCCCTCTTATCGCACGAAGAAGTAGTCGCCAAATCCTCTCACCCAGGCGGACTGATCTTGCCAAACACACCCGGGGGTCATTTTGTCGAGCACCGCGGTATAGGCCGCCGTGGACACCGAAGAAGAACTCGCGGGAGCCTTGGCTGCCCTGCATCGCCGCAGCCCGGAGGAGCTTGCCGCCTTCATAGTGTCCATGCTTTGCAGCGCGCCTCCCGGAGTCCGGTCGTATATCGAAGCCTTCATCGCTGCGGAGGAGCCCGATCAGGTTGCGAGCATCGTTCGGTGCGAGATCAGCGCACTCCGCGTGGGCGAGCGCGAGTACGACGTCCGCCACCGACGCAGCGTCGAGATCGTCGCTCGCGCAGGCTACACCGTCGAAGCCATTGAACGAGTCGTGCTGCCCAGCGACGCAGCACTGGCCCGAAAGCTTCTGAGGGAACTGCTTGACGCGGAGCAGCAGATTGCGGAGCAGGCCTACGAGGACGATTACGGCGCTGAGCAGCTATTTGCGCGGGTGCGGAGCCTGCTCAGCGCGAGCACCTAGCGCTGACGGCTCAGTGCAAATTCAGTGAGGTACTAGTCGAAACTGGTCGACGCCCCTTCCTGCGCTCACCACGCCTTCGCCATTTTTCAAAAAATCAACTACTTGCGATGCGGCGGATCGTGTATGCATGAGCCGCGGAGAACACCCACTACGACTTTTTCTCCTGTTCGTAGGTTTAATCCCTGCGCGGCCGAACAATCCAGCTCCGGGGACTTTCTCCAAACTCCCCGGCGAATTCTGAATATTCTCAGCCTCCGAAATTCTAGTGCTGAATCCGCTCCTTATGCCCGTGGGAGTGCCGCACTTCGACCGGATCCCAAGCAGGGCTATTTGATGAGCAAGCTGGAATCCAGGTAAGGGTGCTGCTACTTCAGCATGCCGTGAATTGCGGGTGCGCGTTCCTGAGTCTGCTGCAGAGCGTCACGGTTTCATCGGGGACGTGGGGCTCCATATCCCGGCCATGTGTCCCGAATTGACATCATTACTCCAGCGCAGTAGCCACGTAGGGCGCGATAGCTGATCTGCCACGCAGGTGAACAGGATTCACTCGTGAACACGTAAACAATCTCGATGAAATACGTTCGGTCAAGTGCAGATCGTCTGGTTGAAAAAAGTGTCGTCCCTTGAAGACCCTCAGCGCTGGCGCGGATAAAATCCGCAGTGGTTGCTCGAAGAACGGTTGAAGTAGCGTGCTCGTTCGCGATGAGCGGCATCCGGGGACTGCTTGATTGTCGTTCCTGATGGCGTCGGCATTTCTCGTGCTGTTATCATGAAAATCAGGCCCGGGGAAGCCTCGGTGTAGGCGGGACGATCGAGCGGTACATGACAATCTCCAGGAGCAGTCATGAAGTCAACAGATTCCGAGGCAACTCATTATGAGCAGTTGGCGGGCGTTCTCGCCGCAAGCGTGGCGTTTATGGGGCTCGCACTGGTGTACGCGGAATTCGATTTGGCGACGCTGCTCTGCGCCGTGATGACGCTCATCACGGGCGTGCTTATGATCATTTTTGCAGTTGCGAGCACGGGTCGGCGCCGGTGGGTCACCCTGTCTGTGTTGGCGGTTTATCTGCTGGGCTCGGTATTTCTATTGACGCACGTGGGGGTATCCCGAAATCACCTGCGATGGCTCCTGCTGTCGCGCTCGTATGAGGCCAGGGTGTTGGCGAAGCCGACTCCAGGAAACGGAGAGCTCCGGCATGCCCTTTGGGACGGTTCTGGATTCGGCGGCCAAGAGACCCTGACCTATTTGGTCTTCGATCCGACGAACTCTCTGGTGACGAAACTCGCAATGAGCGCGCCGGTGCGCGCCGCGGGATTGCCGTGCAGCGTGCTTCAAATTACCCGTCTTGAAAGCCAATGGTATGCCGTGAAGTTTTACACCGATGAGACGTGGTTTCATGGTGAATGTACTTGAGGCGAGTCGTCAACAAGCATGCACGACCCGGTGTGCTGGTGCGATGTGCCTGCGGCCCAATTGCTCAGGCGGATCGATGGTCTCGCCGAGTCATTCGCGAATCTCGACGCGCTGAATGTGTCGCCAACGGTGCGCTTCTTCGGCTCCGGGTGCAGGTGGCGCTCCGCGTCCTCTTGCCCGAGTTGTTCAGCGAGTTGATTGCAGATAAGCGAGTCTGACGTGTACTTCGCGCCTCGGGCGCATGCTCGGTGCGTCGGGATGCTGAGCGCAGCGGCCGAACTGAGCTATCATTCTCTACCGCTCCGAATGCGCAGACGAATTTGACTGAAAAATCCGAAATCCCCGGTGCGCTTTCCCACATAAAGGTGCTCGATCTGTCGCGGGTGCTCGCCGGCCCCTGGGCGACGCAGATTCTCGGGGATCTCGGCGCCGAGGTGTACAAGATCGAACGGCCGGGGAGCGGTGATGAGACACGGTCATGGGGTCCGCCGTTCGTGCCCGATGCGCAAGGCACGGCGGGCGATGCCGCGTACTTTCTCTGCGCCAATCGCAACAAGAAGTCCCTGACCGTGGATTTCACGACGGAGGAAGGGCAGCAGATCGTACGGGCGCTGGCGGGACGCGTCGACGTCGTGATCGAGAATTTCAAGGTCGGAGGCCTCGCCGCGCGGGGTCTCGATTACGACAATTTGCGCCGCGAGAATCCCCGGCTCATTTACTGCTCCATTACCGGATTCGGCCAGACCGGTCCGTATGCTGCGCGGCCCGGCTACGATTTCCTGGTGCAGGCGATGAGTGGACTGATGAGTCTCACAGGGGCGCGGGACGGAGAACCCGGGGCCCGGCCTCTCAAGAGTGGCGTCGCGATTTCCGACATTCTGACCGGCCTGTACGCTGCGGTCGGCATTCTGGCGGCGCTGGCCCACCGGGAGCGCACCGGGGAAGGGCAATACATCGACCTCGCCTTGCTCGATGTGCAAGTCGCGTGCCTCGCCAACCAGGCGATGAATTACCTCGTCGGCGGTCGCGTGCCCGCCCGTATGGGCAACGCCCATCCGAATATTGCGCCCTACGAGGAATTTCCCACAGCTGACGGCTACCTGATCATCGCGGTCGGAAATGATGCTCAATTTGCGCGCCTGAGCACAGAGCTCGGTGAGCCGCAGTGGAGCGAAGATGCCCGCTTCGCCTCGAACGCCGCGCGCGTTGCGAACCGCACGGCGCTCGGCGCCCTGCTGCGCGGCGTGCTCGCACATCGGCCGACGGCAGAATGGGTCGAGAGATTCGAGCGCGCCCAGGTACCGTGCGGACCAATCAATGCGCTCGATGCCGTCTTCGCCGATCCGCAGGTGCAGGCGCGCGATATGCGGTTCGATCTGCCGCATCAAACCGCTGGGACCGTGCCGCAGGTGGCCAATCCGCTGCGCTTCTCCCGCACCGCGGTGCGTTACCAGACGGCGCCGGCGCCGCTCGGTGCACACACCCGGACCGTGCTGCAGGACGTTTTGGGACTCGATCCGGCGGTACTCGACGACCTCGCCGCCCGTCGCATCATCTGATCAGAACGGGCGGGCGGCTGTTCAAGACCGCCCGCCGATGTAGACGTCAACCAGTTCGCCGGGATAGAGCGGCGCATCCGGCGGCGGGGTGAAGCGGAAGATGATCGGCAGCACCCGCACGTCGACCTTTTCCAGCCGCTGATTCGAGAGTTGGATCTTCGGAGTGACGTACGGATCGATGCGCACGAATTGCAGGGGGATGCCTGTGGGACTGCCCCCGCGGATGAACATTTGCGCCTCGATCAGGTGGGAGGCAGGCAAGCGCGGAACCAGAATCTCATCGAGGTACGCTTTGACCTGAAGACCAGAGCTCTTAGGCCGAATGACCACTACCGGGTCCTGGCCCTGCGTGTATGTATCATAGACGCCCTGCGGCGACACATAGCTGCCCACGGCCGCCGGCGAGCGCAACACCGTGCCCGGCACCGGCGCACGCAGCACGTATTGGCGCAGCAGTGCCGCATCGGCCGCCCGAGTCTGGATTGCCACTCGCAGGTTCTGCTGCGCGATGCGCAGATTGTCCTGTGCGCTGAGCAGTGCGAGGTGACTGACCGCGCGGGGATCGATCGCCGCTTGCTGCGAGAGGATTTTCAACTGGTCGGCTTGGTAGGCGCCCGTGGCGCGCGCTGCCGCAATCCTGGCGGTATCCGCGGCTACGATGCGTCGCTGCACCGAGTCATCGATTGCCTCGAGTGGCGCGCCCCGTGCGACGACGCTTCCCGGGTGTGCGTAGACGTGCACGACGCTACCGGCGACTTGCGGATAAACGTTTACGTCGTCCCCCGTCCGTTGCTCGCTCTGGATAATTCCCTCGGCATAGATGCCGGACGCATACGGGTCCCGAGTGACTTGCAGCGGCGCTTGAGTGGGCAGCTCCTGGTGGTACACGTAAGCGCTCACCAGTCCGGCCAGAATGCCGAGCAGAGCGATACCGAACAGCAGTTTTTGCCTCATTGGCCGGACTCCGGGAGTTGCGTGATGCGTCCGTCTTCCATCTGCATGATGCGTGAGGCGTACGGGTAGATCCGATCATCATGCGTGACGACGATGACTGCGCGGCGCTCGTTGAGTACTTCATTGCGTACGAACGAGACGATCCGCTTGCCGGTGTCGCCGTCGAGCGAAGCCGTGGGCTCATCGAGGATCAGCAGATCGGGCTCCGCGACGATGGCACGGGCGATCGCGACGCGCTGCTGTTCGCCGCCACTCAGCCGCTGCGGCGTGAGGGCGCCCTTGTCGGGGAGTTCCACGATCTTCAGCACCTCGGCCGCCCTCTGCAGGCACCGTTCCCAGGGGATCCGGCGCAGAATCAGGGGCACGGCGACGTTCTCGAGCGTCGTCAGGCGCGGGAACAAGTGATAGTCCTGGAACACGAACCCCAGGGTGTTCAAGCGGAAGTCCGCGAGCGCATCGGCACTCAGTGCCCAGATATCCTTCCCCTCGAAGCGCACCGTGCCGCTGTTCGGACGCAGGATGCCCGAGATCACGCTGAGCAGTGTCGTCTTGCCCGAGCCGGACGGCCCGACGATGTAGAGCATTTCGTTGTGCTCCACCCGGAAGCTGATGTCGCGCAGCGCAGGGGTGCGGGTCGGACCCTCGCCGAACCATTTGGTCACGCCGGCAACTTCGAGCAGCATGATCAGCTCCGAAAGACCACGAACGGGTCGATGCGCAGAATGCGCCGGATGCCGATGTAGGCGGAGACACCGGAGATCACCAGCACCATTGCGAGCGCCATGAAGATGTTCTGGTAGGTGATGACGGCCGCATAATTCGGGATGCGCAGCTTGCCGAAGGCAACCAGCGCCGAGGCGAGGAGGACGCCGAAGCCGAAGCCGAGAAAACTGACCACAAGAGACTGGTAGATGATGATCGCGATCAGCTCGCTGCTGCGCGCGCCGATCGCCTTCAGCGCCCCGAAGCGCTCCAGGTTGTCCAGCACGAACATGTAGAACGTTTCCCCGGCGATCGACAGCCCGACGATGAAGCTGATCAGCGTCATGATCAGGATGTTCGTACCCATCGCCGTCTCGAACTCGTAGAAGTGATCGTTACGGGCCGTGAACTCACGGTCGGTCAGCGCCAGGTAGCCGAGTTTCGCGACCGCGCGCTGGATCTGCACGACGTCCGCGGCGGATTTCGGGCGCAACAGGATGAAGGACATGACGTAGCGGGTGGAGGGCAGGTCCTGAGTGGCGCGGCTGTAGGTCGTGTAGAGCGTGGGTAGCCCAAACAGGCTGCCGATCGAGACGCGCGCGATGCCGGTGACGATCCCGCGATGGTCATTGATCTCGAACGTGGTGCCCATCTTTGGACTGCCGAGCTTCTGGAAGCTCGCATCCCGCACGACAAAGAACGCATTGTTCCGATAGATGTCGAGCGCGTTGCCATCGATCAGTGCCGGCCGGCCGAAGAGCGTCGCATCGTCGAGTCCGATCACGGTCGCCGCTTGGTAGGTGCCGTCAGTGAGGCGCACGAGCCCTGCGCCCACGTAGAGCGGTACGGCATAGTCGACGCCGGGAATGCTGCGCACCACATCCAGCACGTAATCGGGCATCGGGATGCTGTTCTGCGGGGTTTTGACGTCCGGGTCCATCACCCACATCTGTGCACCGATATTGATGATGTTCGCCGCCGAGTGCTGGATGATGCCGAAGAACATCGAGGTCATGAGCATCATGAGGAACACCGCAAAAGTGATGCCGATGACCAGAGTGACGAATTTGCCCCGATCACCGAGCAACAGCTTCAGCGCGAGGCGCATCAATCCGTTCATGGGGCTGCCGCTACCGCCGGCGCCGCTTCGGTGTGCTGAGGCCACGGATCCCCGCCGAGCGCGACGAACAGCGCGGCGGTGTCCTGCAGGCGCGCAGCCGTGATGCGTGCGCGGGCCGGCAGCGCGGTGCGGTAATCCGCCTCGGCGATGAGCACGGCGGAAAAATCCGTGGCGCCGGCGCGCCAGCCGGCCTCCGCCAGTCGCAATTGCTCGCGCAGCGTGTCGAGAAGTCGCGCTTGCGCCTGCGCGGCGGCGGCATCGTGCTGCAGTGCGCGCAGCGCGTCGGCGACCTGCTGGAAGGCGGCAAGCACCGTGCTGCGGTATACGGCTCGAGCCGCCGCGTAGGTCGCGTAGGCGCCGCGTTCCTGCGCCCTGAGTTTGCCGCTCTCGAAGAGCGGCTGCGCGAGCGCGCCGCCGAGGCTCCAGACCGTGCTCGATGCGTTGAAGAGTTTGCCGGCCGTCAGCGCGCTCGAGCCGGCCGAGGCGCTGAGTGTGACCAGAGGATAGAACTGGGCTTTGGCGATACCCACGCCCGCGAGGGCGTAGCGCATCTGTTCTTCGGCGATGCGGATGTCGGGCCGGTTGCGCAGCAGAGTCGAGGGCAGTGCGAGCGGCACGTGCTGCGGCAAAGAGAACGCCTGCAGCGTGAATGAGCGTTCCCTCAACAGGCTCGGCGCCGTACCGAGCAGGACCGCGAGCAGGTGCCGGTAGACCGAGCGCTGCTGTTGAAGCGGCGACAGCTCCGCTTCGCTGGCTTCGATCTGGGCGCGTTGCGCCACGACCGCGCCGTATGTCGTGGCGCCACCGCGGTATTGCGCCTGCACGAGTTGGAGCAGTTCACGCTGGGCGGCGATCAGACGGGATGTGGCCGAGATCTCAGCACTGGCGGCGGCGATACCGACTGCGGCGTCGAGAACGTTCCCGGCGAGCGTCAGCCGCGCGGCTTGCAGCGCCGCGCGCTGGGCATTCAGTTGCGCCGTGCTGCCGCGGTACAGCAGGCGGTTCACTCCGAAGAAGTCGGGGAAATAGCTGACGGCGACCTGGCCGGTGTACAGCGAGAATGTCGAGCCCGGCACGCGGCCGCCGAAATTGGCCCCGGAGGTCCTGGTTCGCGAAGCGCCCAGGTTCAGTCCGACCTGTGGGTACAGGACTGCGGCCGAGATGGCGACGTTGGCGCGTGCGGCGCGCAGTTGCGCTTCGGCGGCAGCAACCGTGGGGCTGTGGGTCAGTGCCCGATTGATCAGCTCATCGAGCTGCGTTGAGTGGTATGAATGCCACCAGAGGCGCTCCAGAGGCGCCCCGTAGCGGATGCGCTGCGCAGGAACCTCAGGGTTTGCAGGAGATCCGATGTCGCGCGGTGCGGGTGCTGCGGTGTAGTGCGCAGCCGTCGGCACAGTGGGCACGCGCAGCGGCGGCGCGAACTGGCAACCGGCGAGGCTGGTTAAACCCACCAGCGCCGCAGCACACGGACGCAGCAGTTCCTGCCAGCGCGCGCTGCGCTGTGCGGCCGCGCGGAATATTCCTTGCCGATGCACGCCGAACCTCGCGGACGCTTTGCACAATGCGCCCCGTGCTCCGGGAATGCTGGCAGCGGGCGCAGCGCGCGGTAATACGGGGTTGCCGCAGACGGGCGCCAGCGCGGGGGTATGCGGATCGGGTCTGGGACCGCCTGAGAGCCGCTACGGCCACCCTGACCGGTTCGCGCTGCGAGTTACGCAGAAGCGTCGCGCCACTGCCCGGCCTGACGCCGGATGGCGGTCCGCTCGGCCTCGCTCAGACGCGCAATGTTGTGCGCCTGCAGCGCCGTGCGCGGATTGGCTTCGAGTACTGGAGCGTGGCGCAACAGGAAGTCCCAGTAGAGCAAGGTATACGGACAGGCGCGCGGCCCGGTACGCTCCCCCGGGTCGAAGCGGCAATGGCGGCAATACGCGCCGGCGCTCATGCGTTTGATGTACTGACCGCTCGCGATGTACGGCTTGCTCGCCATCAGCCCGCCGTCGGCGAACTGGCTCATGCCGAGCACATTGGGCAGCTCCACCCATTCGACCGCATCGACATAGACGGCGAGAAACCAGTGATGAATTTCGCGCGGACGCACCCCGAGCAGCAGTGCGTACAGGCCGATCACCATCAGTCGCTGGATGTGATGCGCGTAGCCGCTGTGCAGCGTCTGGCGCAGTGCATCGGCGAGGCACGGCATGGGCGCCTCGCCGGTCCAGTAAAACCCTGGAAGATCCGCCTTGGCCGCGAACGCGTTGCGCTCGGCGTACTGAGGCATCTGCGTCCAGTAGATGCCGCGCACATATTCGCGCCACCCGAGGATCTGACGGATGAAGCCTTCCGCGCTCGGCAGGGGGACCGCGCCGTCGCGCCAAGCGGTCTCGGCCGCGTGGACCGCCGTGCGCGGGTCGAGCAACTTCAGGTTCAGCGCCGCAGAGAGTTTCGCGTGCCACAACCCGGACTCGCCGGGCCAGAGCGCGTCCTGCCAGCGCCCGAACTGGCCGAGGCGGTCCCGGAT
>JAKBCE010000090.1 GCA_021808195.1 Pseudomonadota bacterium | reverse complement strand
GTAAAGTCCAGACCCCAAATGCGTCTTGACCGGCGAACTCGCCGGGCGAGCGCAGCGGTGTAAACCGTAGTGGGTACGAAAATCCCTCGGGGGTAACTCCGTGCCGGTTCGAGTCCGGCCCCGGGCATTATAGGGGGTTCCGCCGTTCTCCACCGTCCTGCAAGATATCTCGAAAAATCAGTATCTTGAGCTGAATTAGGCTCCATTATCCTCCGTATGCTTCCGTAGACTTCCGCCCTCCCTGCGGGTACGATTGCGGGTACACACACATCCACTCCCGGAGTGTACCCGCAGTGAGCAAGCACATTGAGCGATTGACGGACGCACGCATCCGCGGTGCCAAACCTCGGCCACGGCCCTACAAACTGGCGGACGGCGCCGGCCTGTTCCTGCTTGTCGCACCGGGCGGTAGCCGGCTGTGGCGGTTCCGGTATCGCAAGCCAGGCGCTCGCGCCCGCGCCGAGGGGCAAGGTCGCCGCGCCGGGCGGCCCGAGAACATGCTGGCGCTCGGAGACTACCCGACCGTGTCGCTGGCGAGCGCCCGTGAACGCGCGACCGACCTGCGGCGCCTGATCGCGGACGGGAAAGACCCGGGCACCGAGGCGCATGCCAAGCGTGAACAGCGGGTCAATACATTCGCGGCACTCGCCGAGGAATGGTTGAGCAAGCAGACCCTCGCCGCGATCACACGCGCCAAGGCCGAGTGGATACTCGGACTTGTGCGGCCGGACCTTGGAGAGCGGCCCATCGGGGAGATCGAGGCACCGGACGTGCTTGCGGCCCTTCGGAAAATCGAGGCTAAAGGGCTGCACGAGACGGCCAGCCGCGCCAAGCAACGCATCGGTCAGATATTCCGATATGCGGTTGCCACTGGTCGAGCCAAGCACGACCCGACCTCGGCACTGCGCGGCGTGCTCAAGGCGCCCGACGTTCAGCACCGGGCGGCCATCGTGGAGCCGGTGAGGATTGGGGAGCTACTGCGCGCGATCGACGGTTACGTCGGACAGCCTGCGACGCATGCCGCCTTGCGGCTCGCGCCGCTCACCTTCGTGCGCCCAGGTGAACTGCGGGCAGCCGAGTGGCGAGAATTCCACCTGGACGGCGCCGAGCCGCTGTGGCGCATTCCCGCGGCGCGCATGAAGATGAAAGAGGCGCACGTTGTCCCGCTGTCCCGGCAGGCTGTGGCAGTTCTGCGAGAACTGCAGCCGCTCACCGGCAGCGGCACGTACCTGTTCCCGTCGCTGCGGGCCCCGGATCGGCCGATGTCGGACAACACTGTCAACGCCGCGCTGCGCCGGCTCGGATACGCGGGCGACGAGCAAACTGGCCACGGCTTCCGCAGCACCGCCTCGACGCTTCTTAATGAGCAAGGCTGGCACCCGGACCTCATCGAGCTGCAGCTCGCCCATGCGGAGCGGAACAAGGTGCGGGCGGCGTATAACCGGGCGCAGCGCCTCGCCGAGCGCCGCAAGATGATGCAAGCGTGGGCGGACTACCTCGACGCGCTCAAGGCCGGCGGGAATGTGGTACCGCTGAGAAAGCCAGCGTGACGCGAAGGCGCCTCGGGGACCTCAAGCGGCAGGCCGACCGCGCCCTGCTCGCCCATCAGCGCGGCGAATGGTGGGACGGCCGCCGTTGGCGGCGGAAGGATGAAGCGCCGGAACCGCGCCGGCCAAAAGAGAGCGCGGAAGCTTATGCCGAGCGCGTCGAGAGATGGATACGCGAGCGCGTGGTGTCTATGGAGCGCGCGCAATGGTCTGCCGACGTCCTGCCCGAGCTGTTCGACAAGATGCTCGGTAGTGGCGATGCAGACTCTCCCGAGCGGCTCGCCGCCGCGCAGCGATTCGAGCGCGGGGCTCAAGCAGACCGCGAGCAGCGGAGCGCATCGACCGGCGCCGAAGCCGAGGCCGAGATGATCTTCGCGAAGGTGACGGAGCTGCTCGGCTCGAGCGAGATGCCGCCTCGGCCGCCCTGGACGCGGCTCGCCATGGACATCAATCACAAGTTCGGCTTGGAACTCACGCCGAATCAGCTCCGCATGATTTGTCGGCGCCGCCCCGCGAAGTAAACCAACTGCAGACCACTTGGCGGCGCGTAGGCGCTGAACAATGTCCGTGACCCTCCACAACGAGGTTTACGGAAATGCAACCACTTTCTCCCGACCGCTTGCTGCCGCTCGCCGAAGTCGAACGGCTGAGCGGGCTGCGCTCATCCGCACTGTATCTTCGCGTGGCGCGCGGCGAATTTCCCGCTCCCTTGCGCGTATCGGCTCGGTGCTCGCGTTGGCGCGAGTCCGAGGTTCTCGCTTGGATCGCGGCACTCCCGCGCGGAATCGGGCCGCGGCCCGGATCGGCGGCTGCTTGACCGCCGTGAGACCCGCGGCCGGGGTGGCAGCCCCGGACCGCGGATGGGGAATTGCCGAGGATATCGACGCGGGCATTATAACACGGCGCGAGCGCGCCGCGAAAATCAGCATCGCGTGCCGCCGTGCCGCCCGATCCGTCCGGGTGCGGGAGGCGATGGCAACAGCGCTGCTGGCCGCTGGCGCCATTGAGCCGCGCATCCTCGACTTGCCACCTGGGCGAATCGAGCGCGCGCTAAAAATCATCGCGCCGCGCCTGTTGGTTGGCTCGCCGGCGCATGCCTCAATAACGGCTCTGTTGTGTTGCCGCGCGCCGCGCTCGGTTGAGATGTTTTTGCGTCGCCATCCCGAGCTGCTCGACGCCGTGCGAGCCGAACTCGAAGGGGCGCAGCGATGACCGCCCGCCTCGAGCCCGCCGAGATCGGCTTGGACTGCTGCGCACGGTGCGGATATGAATTTCAGGGGGGCGAGCGTTATCGTCGCGGCATCGCGCTCGGCGCTGCCGGGTACCTGCTCTACATCGTGTGCACCGAGTGCGGCGATGCAATCGAAAGTAACGAGAGAACCCGCGAAGCATTCAACGAGGGTCTGCGCGAGCAGCTCGCCGGGGCGGCGCTTGCCGCTGCGCCAGCGGAGGGCCGAGCGTGAGAGTCAAAGTGACACCACAGCAGATCAGCGAGCGTGAATTGCGCAAGGTGGCGATCCATGAGGCCGCGCATGCGGTAGTGGCGTGGCATCTGGGTTATCTCGCGACGAAAGCAGAAGTGTTCCGAGTCGAGAATCCGGGCGAATGGGATAGAACGTGGACCGGCCGAGTGTGGTTCTACCAGCAGCCTTCGGTGCAGGATGGCCGATTCATCGGGCTTGCCGGATACGTCGCGGAACAGCTCCAAGACGATGACGAAATCACGGGCGCTTGCCTTCTGGACTATCTCGACTTGGATGCCGCCGACCTATCAGCGACCGACGCGCGGTTTGCGGCGGCCCACACCGAGGCGGACCTCGAGGACACGCTGATGCTCGTTCGCTGGTGCTGGGAGGAGATCAACACTAGGGCCGCACATCTAATGCGGCGAGCGAGGGTCGAAGCCGAGGCGGAGGGTGCCGCATGAGTACCACCGAGCACGCTCTCTCCACGCTGAGCGCCGCCCTCGCGCTTGCGGAGGAACACGGGATTCCCGTTTTCCCCTGCCGACCCGACAAGCGGCCTTATACCAAAAACGGATTTAAAGACTCGACTACTAACATCGCGGCCATAGATTCATGGTGGGCCGAGTATCCGGATGCACTGATTGGCGTACCGACTGGCCGCGCCTCGTGCATTGATGTCATTGACATCGACCCAGAGGGCCTTGGTTGGTACACAGAGAACGCCGACAAACTGGCGGCGGCGCGGGTCCATCGCACCCGGCGCAACGGCTTTCATCTTTTATACCGTGATCCGGTCGCTGAGATTCGCAATAGCGCAAGTGCGATAGCGAACGGGGTCGATGTTCGCGGTGAAGGCGGCTATGTGATCTGGTGGCCAGCGTACGGATATGAGGCAGTCGGCGATATCGAGGACATAACCGAACCGCCGACGTGGCTGCTCGAGCAGCTCGTGCGGCCTGAGCCGCCGGAAAATCGTGATACGCCCGCGGCTGATGGCACCGCCAGGATAAGAAAAGGCAGCCGAAATGACCGACTGAGCCGGGAGGCCTTCCGGTTGCGCAAACAGGGCATGGAACCGGCGCAGATTCTCGACATGCTTAAGACATTCAACGCAGTCATCTGTGATCCGCCGCTCGAGGATGCAGAACTCGAGGCAATCGCTGCTGGTAAAGCGAAAATTGTGCCGGACGTAACCGCCTCGGGCGACACCAGCGAATGCGTTTCCGGCTCGGATGCGACCCGAGAGGTGATCCAGCTCACCGCCGGGCAGCTCCACGTCTATGCCGACGCATCGGAGCGGCTGCTGGCGGATTCCGTGTATGTTCGCGGCCAACGTCTCGCGCGCCTCGGACTCGCGCCGGAACTCACCAAGGAACTCGCCAAGGCCCTCGCGCGCAATCCAGACCAGCGAGTCATTGTGCCCGTCAACACGGAGTGGCTGCGGCGAACGCTGAACACCCGCGCCGGGTATCAGAAATATTCGCGCGTGCGCAAGCAATGGGAGCCGACCGACTGCCCGACCGACCTGGTGCGGAACATTGCCGAGGCCGGCGACTGGAAGCATTTCCGGCCGCTGGAAGGCATTGCCACGGCGCCGTTCCTGCGCGCTGACGGGACCGTGTGCGATACCCCTGGATACGATCCGGCCGCACGTGTGTTTTATGCCCCCAACGCTGCGTATTCGCCGCAGCCGGCCGCGCCGACCCGTAACGACGCCAACGCTGCCGCGGAGCGGCTGCTCGCGCCGTTCGCGCAATTCCCGTTCGCCAGCGATGACGCCCGCGCTGGGTTTCTGGCGCACGTTCTCGCGTCGGTTGCGCGCCATGCCATCGACACGCGCCCGGTGCTCGTGTACTCGGCGCCGCTCGTGGCGTGCGGCAAAACGCTGCTGGCCGGCATGGCAAGCCGGATCGCTGATGGCGTCGAGCCCGCCGAGCGCCCCTACAGCGATGACAGCGAGGAAATGCGCAAGGTGCTCATGTCGGCGCTGCTCGCAGCCGACTCGACAATCATGCTCGACAATGTACCGAACGGCTCGAAGGTTCGCTCGCCCATCCTTTGCGGATTCGCGACAGCGCCCGTGTACTCTGACCGCAAGCTCGGCGTGAGCGAATCGCCGGCGCTGACCAACCGCTGTACGGTGATTTTGACCGGCAATAACATCACGCCGGCCAGCGACCTCGCGAGACGCTGCATCGTCGTGCGCCTCGATGTGCAGGCAGAGACCGCGCGCGGTCGGGACTTTCGCATCCCCGACCTCAAAGCGTACATCCGCGAGCATCGCCCCAGCCTGCTTGTGGACGCGCTCACGATCATCCGCGCTCACGTGCTCGCCGGCTCGCCGACAAAGCTCAGGCCGCTCGAAAGTTTCGAGCGTTGGTCACGCTTCGCGCGCGACCCCGTGGCGTGGCTCGGATACGGCGATGCCGTCGCGACCCAGGAGCTCGAGACGGAGGACGAACTCGCGCCGCTCCGCGAGGCGTTCGCGCTGCTGAGTCGCCATCCAAGATTCGGCGGCAAAGACTCGTTTGCGGCCCGCGACCTCGCCGCCGTGTGTGAGCAGCACATCCTCGGCGAGGACCTGCGCGCGGCAATCGAGGCCGCCGGCTGCGGCGACGCGAGCAGCCCGATCAAGATCGGGTACTGGCTCCGCGAGCACCGGGACCGCGTGGCCGCAGGCCGGAAGCTGGTACGCGCCGGGACACCTCACGGGGTTACCCAATGGGAGCTGAAGGCGGTTTAGGTTGCGATGGTTGGCATGGTTGGCATGTTTTGCCGTGGCTCCTATAGAAATGAAGTTTCGTTTTCTCTACGCGTAAGGAGAAACATCGCAACCATCCCCACCATCGCAACCCGGAAGCGGGGGGTCAGGGCAGAAAACACACCCACCGACACCTCGCGCTCCATGCTCGGCGCGCGTGGCTGCCGCTACCCGGACTCGAACTATGGACGGTAACGGCTTATTGCGCAGGTTCACGGAGAATAAAACGGCGCGTGTACCCGCAGGCGTACCCGCAGAATTACCTTCTATCCCCTCGCGGCCTCGCGCCGTTCGCAAATCTATCGCACGCGCAACGCTGGTCTATTCCGCCGGGCCGGTTGCCATTCCAACCGCCTGTAGTGGCTTCAGAGCGGCGCTCGCCTCGCGGGCAGTACCAAACTGCGGGTATGGGCCGCGCGGTTCCTGCGGCGAATAATCCGTTAGCGCTCCACCGCGGCCACGGGTACCGGCGCGCCGCGGTCGAGCACCTTGCGGGCGGCCTGGACGGTACGCCGGCTCACGCTGAGGTCTTGGGCGGCCTCGGGTTGGGTAAGTGCGCAAAATTGCGCACTTCCTGCGGGCCGGCATGCTGGCAATGTCGCGATCCTGGCGGCCACCATAGAGCGCTGGCTCTCGTTCAGGTGGCGGCGGTGCGACGGCAGCGTTATCGCACCCAGTGCGGAAGCCCGAGGGCACCCGCATTGGCTGGCCGTGAGGCTGGATCATCCGGCGGAGCGCGCTGGATACAGCCGTTGCCGTTGAACTCATCCGCCCGGGAGCGCCGCGGCTCGGGCTGCTCGGGCCGCACGTCGACAGGCACCGGCGGCAGTTCCGGCAGCGCTCCCGGCTCTCGCTTCGATGGCACCGGCGCAGACTTCGGAATCAGCCGCGCACCGTCTTCGAGCGGGATACCGGCATGGCGGATTGCCTCGGCCTCGCGCGGCGGGATGACGCTCACGTGCGGACCTGACGGCGCCTCGAGCGGCTGCGGCGCGGGTGCCTGATCCGGCACGGCTGCCGGGAGCGGCTGCGGGATCGCCATCCTCCGCATTCGCTCGGCCCCGATGAGCGCCTCGGGCGAGCCGATGGGAGCGCTGATCAGCATCCGATATGCCTGCGTCGCTTCGCGTTCATCGACAATCGGCTGTGCTGCGGCAGCAGTTGCGATATCGGTTGCGGACAGCGACTCGGGTGCCGCCTCGAGGTTCGGATTGATCGCGCCGAAGTGCGGCAAAACCCATTTACACAGCGCGTCGAGTTGCTTGGCGCTTGCGGGTGCGTTTTCCGCTGACCACGCCGCATCCGACGCCAGCCAACCGCGCAGCCGAGGCATGGCCTCGATGATCGCAGCCGTTGCGTCGCGCCGGATTCGCAGGCGCCTCTTGTTCACACCGCCGCGAAGGTTCATCGAACCGGGTTTGCGGCCGCCAGTTTTCGGATTGCCTTTGCCTGCCATGGCGCGAGCATACACCAGGGCGGCCGACTTGCAGGCCAACCGCCAATGTTTGTAACGGCGCCGCTAACGGCCCTCGAAGTAGCCTCAGTATGCCGCGCGCCGCAACGCATATGCTCGCGCGGCACCCCGGCGGCCGGCGGGGTGGCGTTACCTCGCCGGCCCGCCGCTTTAATGCGAGGTTGCAACATGCCAAAGAAAGACGGTCTTTATAACCATCGCGACGGCGGCAAGACGCTGATCGTGGGCGGCCACGCCAAGTATTTTCCGCCAGTGCGTGAAACGTTGGCCTACGACAGCGCTCGCGGCAGCGGCTACGGTGGCCAGGACCGCGACGACCTCGACGACCAGACCGACGCGGATAGTATTTTCGGTGACGCCGAGGAAGACCGCGCCTTCGAGGAAGCTCTCGGCCGTGCGGTTTCTGACGGCCTGCGCGCCTACGCTCGAGCACGTGACGCTCGCCGACGCGGCAAGGACGGAACCAACAAGGAACTCGGGCAGTCCGGCCGCCGTGGCCGCGACGCCGACCCGGATCACCGCAAAGACTTCGACCCCGAGACCGACCGCGAGCGTGTCAGCGAGTATGAGTTGCGAGACGGGCGCCGCAGTCTCGATTCTGACATCCTCGGCCAGGTGCCGGCGCGCTCCACCATGACATTGCGCGACCGCACCGCCGATTCAAAGCTGGGCTTTGACGCTCGCATCCGTCGCGGTGACCGTAGGCTCGCAGACACGCGCACGGCCGAAGGTAGCAGCGGCCGCACGATTCGCGGCAGCCTGCTCGATGAACTCGACAAGCTTTTCGGTGGCGGGGGTAACGCATGAGCAAGATAACGCCGACCTTCGGCTCGGCCGCGCGCCGGCTGCGGGAACTCGGATACAGCCCGGTCAGTGCCGCCGCGCCGTATGGGCTCTTTGATGAGAGCGTGACCGGCAAATTTCGCGAGTGGACTGACTGCGAAGTCTCCGAGCACCCGGTGGCCGTTCTGCTGAGCGGCGGGCGGCAGAATCTTTGCGTGCTGCAAGTCAACCCGACACAGATTGTCGACGCCGAATGCCTCGAGCGCACGCGCGAGTTGCTGCGCAAGGCCGGCTTGACTGCGGGACCCTGCCGCGTCGGCAGCGACGGCTGCGAATGCTGGCCGCTCCGCGTCGGTATCGGGCGGCCCTCGGCCACTGCGCTCGGTGGCGCAGTAGTCATCGGTGCGGGCACCCTCCTGCCGCTCGATGCGACATGGCGAAACGGTTCGCTGCTTGACGTTCCGGCGCGCGAACTGCCGGCCGTAGAACCCGATGTGATCCAGGCGCTGCTCGCCGAAGTCAACCGCCTGCCGTATCTGCTCGCCGAGGAGCGCCGCCCACCGCCGCAGCCGACCATTGAAGCGTGGATAGGAGCCTGACATGTCAGCCGTCCTGAAGGCACAGAGTCCTGCCGGCCCGCAGACTGCCGTCGAGCTGGTGAAACATTGCCGTGAGCACCGCACTGGCCGACCGGCCGGGGATATCGCAGACCCGAAAGTCATGCGGAAGGTGCTCGAGCTGCTGCTCGAGCGGCACGTCCGCGCTGTGATGGACCCGTACCCGCCCCGGGCGGTGAACACCCCGGTGGACCTCACGCGCGACGTGACCGCGTGCGCGCTGGCGACGCTGATCGGGTATCTTCAGGATGGCTGAAGGTGCCGAGACCGAGGCGCTCGTGGCCGTTTTCGGCGCCCCGAGGGTGCCGTCGAACCTGCTGCGCCCGCAGGCGATCCGCGCCTCCCGCGAACTGTGGCGCCGTGGTGTTCCCGAGCGCCGCATCGCCGCGCTGCTGCACCTGACGGTGCCGATGATCCGCGAGCTGCTCACCAGCCGAAGCGGTCCGCCGCCGGTGCGCCAGGGGCGGCCGGATCGCACGCCGCGCCCCCGCCCGCTCGCTGATGCGTGAGCGGTCCTGCAGCCGTGGGATCTGAGGACTTCGCTCCCGACCGTCACCGGCCTGTGGATCGCGCTGTGCTCGCCGCCGCGGCCGTGGAACTCGCCGCCCGTGGCCTGACCCCTCGCGATATCGCGGCGGCTCTACGGCTTTCTGAGGCTGCTGTGCTCGAGCTGCTCGGCTTGCAGGTGGCGCCGTGTCCGTGAGCGCCGGCGAGGCGCTCGATCTGCTCGAGCGGGCGGCATTCGACCTGCGGCAGGGCTGGCCGGAGGCTGCGCTCGACGCGGCGGCCCGGGCGCTGCGGATGTTAGAATCCGAGCACGCGCCGTTACAAACATCTCAAATCGGGACCGTAACCTGCCCTGCGCTGCACCCTGCGGGTATCACTACGGGTACGGGCCGGGATTAAGCTGTACCCGCAGTCCGCTAAATCAATGTGTTACACGCTCTTTCGAGTCCGGCCCCGGGCACCATCCAAGCATCCGACACCCTCCGATAGCGTCCGTGACGCCCCCTAATGTCCTGAAATACAAGCAGATTCCATCTGCGGGTATCCGCCTGCGTCCGTTGACAGCCG
>JAKBCE010000089.1 GCA_021808195.1 Pseudomonadota bacterium | reverse complement strand
CCCCAACCCTCACCCCAGAGCACACGGTCCGTCCCGAGCCCGGCATGCTGGTGCTGTTCCCGTCGTATTTCTGGCACGGCACGGTGCCGTTCGAGAGTCCGCAGTCGCGACTCACCGTCGCCTTCGACGCCGTTCCCGAGCGCCATCGCACCTGAGCAACACCGCGCCTCTCAGCGGTCGCCGGTGCACCCCTTTGGGCGGTGGCGCGCCGCGTCGATTGGGTAGCCCCTGGCACGCGGCTCGCCTGTGACAAATCCCTCACGGCAGGCGAGGTCGTCGCCCGCACCGGTTCCGGCAGTACCGGATCGAGTTCGAGCGCGACATGGCACATCGCGGTGCGCAGAATGCCGCGGCCCCCGGCCGCCGCTCGAGCGCCACGGTCCGAAATCCACTTCGCCCCGGATCCCTCGATGCGCGGCACGGTCATCGGGCTCCGGTACGATAGGCATCCCCCCGGCTGTGGAGATCGCCCATGCGTTATCGAACCCTCGGCAATACCGGCCTGCTGGTCTCCGAGATCTGCCTCGGCACCATGACCTTCGGCGGCCGTGGCTACTGGACCGCGATCGGCGCACTCGATCAGGCGCTCGCCAGCCGCATCGTCGCCCGGGCGCTCGATGCCGGCGTGAACTTCATCGATACCGCGGATGTGTACTCCGAGGGCCTCGCCGAGGAGATTACCGGCAAAGCGATACGCGACAGCGGCCGGGTACGCACCGACCTGGTGCTCGCCACCAAGGTATTCGGTCCGACCGGTGCCGGCCCGAACGACCGCGGGGCCTCACGCGGGCACATCATGGACGGGATCAAGGCGAGCTTGCGGCGCCTCGGCACCGATTACATCGATCTGTATCAGATCCACGCGCTCGATCAAGTGACGCCGCTGGAGGAAACGCTGCGGGCGTTGGAAGATCTCGTTCGTCAGGGCCACGTGCGGTACGTCGGCGTCTCGAACTGGTCGGCCTGGGCGTTGATGAAGGCTCTCGGCATCGCCGACCGACACGGGTGGGTCCGTCCGGTGACCCTGCAGGCGTACTACTCCATTGCCGGGCGGGACATCGAGCGAGAAATCGCGCCGCTGCTGACCGCCGAGCGACTCGGTCTGATGGTCTGGAGCCCGCTCGCCGGCGGCCTGCTCTCGGGCAAATTCACACGCGACGGACAGGGTCCGCAGGATGCGCGGCGCGCCTCGTTCGACTTTCCACCGGTGAACCGCGCACGGCTGTTCGACTGCGTCGACGCCATGCAGCCGATCGCCGCGGCGCACGGGGTGTCGGTGGCACGCGTGGCGCTCGCCTATGTCCTCACCAAGCCCTTCGTGACCTCAGTGATCATCGGCGCCAAGACGCTCGAGCAGCTCGACGACAACCTGGCCGCTACCGCGCTCGACCTGACGTCCGAGCAACTCGCCGCACTCGATGCGATCAGTGCGCTACCGGCGGAATATCCGGGCTGGATGATCGAGTTCCAGCATGCACACTCGCGGCTGCCCGATTCGAAATGATGGGATCGTGAACTGCGTCGGGTACGGGCTGCTCCGTTCGATCGAGGACGCGAGCGAGGCGGCCATTGACACCTGTTCGCGGTCAACTTCCACAGACCGCACCGCATCTTGCTGGCCGCACTGGCGCATCTGCGCGCCCAACGTTGCGGACCTATCGTGACCATCCCCTCGATCGCCGGATCCGGCCCGACCGCCGGATCCGGTTCCAGCGCGGCCGCGAGGTCGCCCCGCGCGGCATCCGCGTGCCGCTGGCGGAGCTGGACGCGTTTCGCTCCCACTTGCTCTGCGCGCACTCCGGCCGCCTGCGTGCGGCGCTACTGCACTCGGTAGCGCAGCACGCCCGCCAGATGCGGCTCGCTGTACTGCGGCGACACGCCGACGAACAGTTCACTCCGCTGCGGCACGAACACCTCGCTCTTAGCGCCCTTGGCGGAGGGCACCTGCGCGATTTCGCGATAATGGTTCGGGTCGAGCTCCTGATACACCCCGATCGCCCCGACGGCGCCCGGGATGTAGAGCCGCTGCCGCCGCACATCGAATGCCGAACCGTCAACGATCGGCGGAACCGCTCGCTGGGCCACGATTCGGCCATTGCGCGTGCTCATCACGATCAGTCGGCTCGGGTTGCGGGTCACGATGAACAGCCGATGGTGTGCCTCATCGAGCGACATCGTCAGATTAGTGCGTGCGCCGACGATGGGCCACCGGGCGATGACTCTGAAGGTCCGTTTGCTGATGACATCGACCTCGTTGCGGTCAGCGACGTTGATGAAGATCCGCTCGCCGCGCTGCTCAGCACGCAGCGCCTCAACGTGCGCCGAATCGAACTCGAGCCGGCGCAGCGGCTGACCGGTCCACGGATCGATCTCATTCAGCCAGCAGTGTTGCAAGTGCACATCGGAGCCGCCGGTGACGATGTAAAAACGACGCGTGGACGGATCGTAGTAGCCAGTGTCCGCGCCGGGCTGCAGCCGCAGATATCCGAGCACCCGATAGGTGCGGTCATCGATGATGCGCGATCCGCGCTTGCCCCCATCGGTGACGATCAACCGATGGGTGCCCGGTACGCGGAAGAAGGCATGCGGGGTATTGAACCCCTTGAGGCTGGCCAGATGGGCCCCGGTGGTCAGGTTGAACACCTCCACCCTGCCATGGTCCTCGGCCGCGACGAACAGCTTGTTGACCGCGATGTCCGCGTACAGGTGATCGACGTCGCCGTCGTATCCGGGGAAGCTGGTGCGTCCGAGCAGCACCAGCGGGCGGCCCATCGGTGCGCCGCTCGCCGTACCGCCTCCCGCCAGCAGTCCCAGCAGTCCCAGCAGTCCCAGGCACGCCAGCGGCGCCAGGTAACGTGATGTCATGGGATGATCGACTCCGTATCAGTGTGCCGAAGCTCTGGACAGACGCTCAGCGCATCGGGCGCACGAGTGCGGCGGCCGAGGGGATCCGCCGAGCCAGCGCGTCGCGGATGAGGATGGCCTCGCGATGCTTGGCCTTCAGGTCCGCATGCGGCGGAAGCACAAAGACCACGCCGAGCGCGCCGATGCGGGCGCCGCTCACGTCCTTCAAGGGCAACTCGACCTCGTAGCGATCGAGGGTCTTGTTGATCTCCAGATTGGTCTTCCCATCGCGCACCACACGCATGTCATCGCTGTCGGCCGGCTTGCCGATGCGGCCAATGTTCGAGCCGAGAATCTCCGGATCGGCATTTAGCGGCGTCGCCGCGTGGATGGCCAGAATCAGCACGTCTGGATGGCGCGCCAGCGTCTCATCTACGAGGTACTGCGCGTAGGAGTTCAGCGGCAGCCGCGGATCCCACAGCGCCCTCTGCAGCAGGTTCGCCGCGTAGGACGTATTGCGTGCGAGATAGGCGCCGATGGCGCCGGCCTCGCGCACAAGCGCGTGCCGATTTCGACCGGTGAGGGTCAGGGTGATCACGCCGGCCTTCTTGCCCGACATGTCCGCCAGTGGCAGCGCCGCCATCAACTGGCCCGGTCGGTAGACGAGATACTCCCGCCAGCGCGCGAGCGCCTCGGCCGCCGCCGGCGGGGCGGACTGCCCGGTCTTCCCATCGCTCGCGGCCACCGCCTGCACGGCGTGGGCGCCCGGCGGCGTGAGATAGATCGTCAGTGCCGCGACGTTGTGATGCTGATGCACGACGCGATTGACGAGTTCTTGACCATAGCTGCCCGCGCCCCTCACTGGGGCGGCCGCACCAGCCGAGGCCGCCGCGAGCGGCACCGTGGACGCCATCACGAGTACCCAACCGAGTTTCTTCATGAGACCTGCCTCGCTCCTCACTGATGAATGGGACGCTGCTCCGGCGGTCCTTGCCCGCACGGAACTGCGCTGGCGCCTAACCTTAGCGCCACCACCTGACGCCATCCTGTCAGGGACCTGAATGAAAATTCACGCGCCGATCGGTCGCAGTGGGCGGGTCAGCCGGAGGCGGTACGGCCTTCCTCTCGCATGGGAATCTCGAACGTCACTTGAAGTCCACCCGACGCGCCGGCCGTTTCGGCCCAGATGCGCCCGTGATGCAAATCGAGGATGGAGCGGCAGATGGCCAGACCGAGTCCACTGCCGCGATCATCGCCGCCGTGATCTGCGAGCCGCACGAACCGCTCGAAGATGCGCTCGCGATCCCGCGCAGCGATGTGCGGACCTTGATTCTCCATGCTCACACGCCACACTCCCGGCGTGATGAGCGAGCGCACAGCAACGACGCTGCCGCGCGGCGCGGCGCGCACGGCGTTGACCAACAGATTCAGCAGCACCTGGCGGATGCGGTGCGGCTCGAAGCGTACCGCGCCCTCCCCGCGGCACTCGAGCTCGAAGCGCAAATCATGGTGCTCGGCGAGCACCCGCGCGTCCTGTGCGAATTGGCCGAGGAACGCCGCCGGCTCCTGCTGCTCCAGGTGCAGCGTAATCGCCCGCGCCTCGGCGCGCGAGAGGAACAGCATCTCCTCAATGATGCGGCTGAGGCGCGCCAGTTCCTCCAGTTGCATCTGCACCGCCTCCTCCTGATCGGCGTCGAGGCGACCGGTGACCAGGAGCTTCTCGGCCTGCAGGCGAATCAGCGACAGAGGAGTCTTCAGCTCGTGCGAGGCTTCGGCGGCGAAGCGGCGGATTTGGTTGAACGCATCCTCGAGCCGGTCGAACATCTGGTTCAGCAGCCGCGCGAGTTCCGAGATCTCATCGCGCACCGCGGCGACCGGAATCCGTTCGCCGAGATTATCGGAGCCGATGCGCCGGGCGGTCTCGCGGATCAGGCGCACCGGCCTCAGCGCCATGCGGCTCAACGCGAAGCCGATGAGCGTACTGACCCCGAGCATGGCGCCGAGTAAGCTCGCGCACACCTCGACGTATCCATCCATGTCGCGATAGACCTGCGCTGCGGACGTGCCAACCGCCACATCGAAGGGCGGCAACGCAAATTCCGCAATACGCAACGGCCCAATTCGAGGCAGCGCACCATTGTAACGCCGCCGGTGCGGAACATCCGGGAGGGCTCGTCCGCTGAGATTTCCGGAGTAGAACACGACGCCGTGACCCGGAACGTGCACGTCGATGTAGAAGAGAACCTGCCCGTATTGGGTGGTGGCACGGATACGCTGATTGATCTGCACGGGGGTGAGTGTTTGATAGTGCGGGCCGAGGTGCGCGCGGATTTGCGCATACTCGGCCGCATCCAGCTGATCGAGCCCTCGGATCAGATAGCTCTCGAGCAGCTGATAGCCGACCACGAACAGTCCGGCCAGTGTGACGGTTGCCGCCAGCGCATACCAGGCTGCCAAGCGCAGGCTGATCGAACGCAGCATCTACAGCAGCTGATAGCCGACGCCGCGCACCGTCTTGAAGTACGGCTCGCCGGCGCTGCGCTCGAGTTTTGCGCGCAGACGGCTCATGTAGACATCGAGCAGATTGGTGTCCACCTCATAATTGGAGGCCCAGATCTTCTCCGAGATCAGTGTGCGCGCAAGAATGCGGCCGGGGTTTTGCATGAAGATCTCGAGCAGCGCGAACTCGCGGCGGGTCAGTTCGAGCGGCTCGTCGTGCAGCAGCACGGTCTGGCTGAGCAGATCGAGACGGATGCCGCGATAATCGAGCACGGTCTCGCGTACCTCGGACTGACGGCGCAGCTGCGAGCGCACCCGCGCCAGCAGTTCCTCGAAACTGAACGGCTTGGGGAGGTAATCGTCGGCGCCCAGATCCAAGCCGCGCACCCGGTCCTGGACCGAATCGCGCGCGCTCAGGATCAGCACCGGCTCCTTGAAGCCGCTGCGGCGCCACTCGCGCAGCAGCTCAAGACCATCTCCATCGGGCAGCCCGAGGTCGAGGATGATGAGGTCGTAGCCGCTCTCGCACAGCGCATCGCGAGCCGCGGCGCAGCTGTCCACGCAGGTGACGGTATAGGCGCGCTCGGCGAGCCCCTGGCGCAACAACCGAGCGAGGCGGGCTTGGTCTTCAACGATGAGAATCTTCATGGCCCTGGTCCTGCTGCGGGCGGAATCGAACCGCACGCCGTGGTCGATTTCATCGGTACCGCCCCGGCTGCGCACCGGTGCCGCAGGTGCGCGCGGCCCGCGCACCGCGGGACTCCCCGCCACGGGCTCCACCATCGCCTGCGGCGCCGCCCGTCGGCGCCCCGGAAACGACTCGCGCATGGCCCCCCCACTGCACTGACACACGCCCGCCGACCGTCGATCACCCAGCGGCCACCGAACCGCAGCGGTGGTTCGACGGCGTGCCGGGCACGCCCTCGGGCCGCTGCGCCCCGATCGGACGCAACGCTGCTGCAGAGAGGGACGGCTGGGAACGCCGTTCCCTATACCGAAGATCCGTGCCCGAGCCGGCCGGCGATCCGCGGTGCCGCGCCGGACTCCCAGGTCGCCTGCGGGACGCTCTCGGCTCCGTCCGCATGCGGCGCCTCAGAAGGAGACCGACCAGTCCGCATACACCAGCCGTCCGAGCGGTGAATAGGTGGCGATATCCGCGTTGGTGTGCTGATTGGCGAACGCGCGCGGGGCCGACGGCGGCATCGCACCATTGAGGTCATCCACCCCCACGGCCGCCGTCATCCGAGCATCGGCGCCGGAGCGCCAGCGGTAGGCTCCACGCACATCCCATGCACTGTAGTGGGCAATCGGGATCGCCGGGGTGGTGGTGCCATTGAGCCCGCGGTCCTCAACCGAGGAAACATAGGTATTGGCCAGCGTCACATCGAAGTGTCCGTGGCGCCAATCCAGCGTCGAGTAGAAGCGGAACTTCGGTAGGGTACCTGCGAATACCCCTCCGTCGCTGGCATTACCGGCGTACTGAATCGCCGGATCGCCCACGCCATCTTCGAAGTTGAATGATTGGAATACCGCACCGTTCGTCGCCAGGCTGAACTGACCGTAGTGCGTCCAAGGCAACAGATACAAGGCGCCGATCGTCCAGGACCGCTCGCGCAGCACCGCGAGATTCGTGAATCGATCCACCAGATACAGCGCGGAGACTTGTGCCGCGTTCCCAAGACCTGTCGTCGGATTGGTCAGGAATGCTTGCAGAGCACCGGGCGCCGCAAAGGGATCTGTTCCACCAAGATTGGTGAACTGTCCGACGCCGAGATTGCCGAAGAACGGAGAGGCCGCGCCGTACTTGTTCACCGAGTTCAGGATGTTGTTGAAGCCAATGCCGCCGGCAAACCCGTACAAATTGATCGAGGAGAAGTTCGCATTGAGCGCGAACCCCGGGAGCACTTTGGGTCGCAGCACAAATCCAATGGAACGGGCCACGGAGGTGGCCGGCTTCAGACCGGGGTTCGCACCGTCTTCGGCGTTGAAGCTGGTACTGGCGAAATTGGCGTAGTTGGGTCCGAGCACCGATGCCACGATGGCCCCTGGTGCGGTCCGTAGATCGTACGGACCATACGCCTGGTAGAGTGGCGGGGCGACGAAGGACTTCGAGTACGTCGCCTGCACGATGAATTGACGGTCGAACGGTTCCCAGCGGAAGCCGAATTTTGGCGTGATATCACTGCCCGCGTCGCTGTAGTGCTCGAACCGAGCCGCAGCCGTCAGGTCGAAGGCGTGCAGCCCCACGAGGTGCATGCGCGAGGACGTCAACGGGATGCGGGTCTCGGCATACACGGCACTGTCGTCGCGGCCGTGGCTGAACGGATCGGTGAACAAGCCGCCGATCCAGTTCTGGTCGTTGCCGTTGACACTACCGGTCACCGGATCGGTAACCCGCGCATTCGGGTCCCCCCCGCCGCGGATCTGCTCGCGGCGCCAGCTCACGCCCGCCGCCAGGCGGATTCTGCCGGCCGGCAGACTGAAAAGCGCCCCGACCACGTGTGCGTCCCAGGCGTAGAGCCTGCTGTCGGCGTGCAACATTTCCGTGCCGAACACATTGGCGAGTTGCGCCGAGGAGAATCCGCCGACGGCGAACGGGTTCAACGCCGGCTGCAGCACCAGCGGGTTGGCCGTCGAGAATCCGCTATACACGGTGCTGAACGCACCACCGGCGAGCGGATTGCCGTTGGCATCGTACCCGCCCGCCACCGCGAGGGCGAGATTCGGCTTGTAGAGCAGATTCGTGTCCTGCTCGGAGAGCTTGCTCTGGCTGTAATCGAGACTGGTCTGCCAGGTCCAGCTGCCCCACAGCCGGCCCTTGAGACCGGCAGTGATCCGCAGCGCATCCGTCGTGTCGAAAACGCCTTTCGGCCGTGCCGGATCGGCAAACGTCACACCGACCGCGGCCGTCGTCAGCGGATTGTAGGGCGCTCCTGCCGGCACCGTGAGCGAAGCGGCCGAAAACGGCTGACCCTGGGCCTGCCAGGCCGTCGACTGAACTCTGTTGCGCGACACCATCACATCGCCGAAGAACTTCATATGTCCGCGCAGAAACGGCTTCGAGTTCACCGTCGCAACGAAGGACTCATGCTCCTCCTGCTGCACCAGCATCGCGTAATTGGCATAATTGAAGGCGTTTGACAGCGCAGTGGCGCTGCTCATGTCATAAATGCCATTCGAGGCCAACGCGGCGTAACTCGGCGCAGTGGCATTCGTCCCGGTCGGCACCGGCGGACTGAGCAGCCCTGACGCCAGAACGTAACCGCCACCCGCGACCACACCGGGCAGAGCCGTTCCCGGCGTCACCCCATACTGCGGCGTGGCGAACGGCCGGGTGTTCTGCCACAGCGGAGTCGTCTTCGAGTAGCTCGCCGTGGCGGTGATGTTGAGCGGACCCGCATCGCCACCCACGGTCAGGTACGCCGAGCGTTCCCGATAGCCGCCATCAGCCGTGCCGTAATGGGCGCCGGCGGATACCCCGTGATAATTGTGCTTGAGCACGAAATTCACCACACCCCCGATCGCGTCCGACCCATAGAGGGAAGAAGCGCCATCGGCCAGGACATCCACCCGCTCCAGCGCGGCGGCGGGGATCTGGCTGACGTCGACGAAATCCTTGCTGCCATTGAGTCCGGCGACGGCGTCGATCGCCAAGCGCTGCCCGTCGACCAGTACCAGCGTCGGCAGATTGCGCAGCTGGATCTGCGAGCCGCCGGCGGTGAACTGATTGTGGTTCTGCGCATTGCTGGCCCCGGCATTGCTTCGGCCCGCGAAGGCGGGAATAGCCTTGCGCAACATGTCGAGCGTACTGTTCTCGACTCCCGTCTGTGCGAGCTGGCGCGCATCCAACGTCGTGACCGGCACCGCGATGGCATTCGGATTGGTCGGAATCAACGAGCCGGTGACGATGACCTCCTTGATCGTGCCGCTCGGACCGGCCTTCAGTGCTGCGGGCCTCGTCGGCCCGACTTGCGCGGCGGCCCGGGCACCGCCGACACCGGCCAGGCAGAGACTCGAGATCAACAGCGCTTCTGTGCCGGCAAACCGGCGGCGTGTTCTTCCCATCTTAATTCCCCCCGTTTCTTATGCGGAATCTGAGAAGTTAGGGGGACGCAGGCTACGCTGCGAATCTGAAGCGATTCTGAAACGATCCTGACGGCGTATTCAGGTTAAGTGGGGCCCTCGAATGGGCCGAAGCCGCGCATCATCGCGCGGGCGGATCCTCGAGGAGACGCTCAGGGGCTCTTGGGAGCGTTGGCGTTAAAGGCGATGCAGATGCGCGGCTCGTGGCCCTCGTGCGGCTCGACGTAGTGCTCCATCCACGCCGGGAAGAGCACCAGCAGCCCCTCGCTCGGGGCCAGTTCGATGTCGCAGTGTCCGTTCGGGACCGGA